>JADFZK010000001.1:13041-141577 GCA_015232565.1 Candidatus Omnitrophota bacterium | reverse complement strand
AATGGGTGAGCGAGGTTCATCGGAATGGGTGAGCGAAGTTGACCGGAATACGCACCTTATATTACATTCCATACTATCCATAATCTTCCTTTACACTAAACGCGCCCCTTTACTTATATGAAGTGTACACTATGAATCATCATTCTGCCAATCACTGCAAAAGATATCCAAAAGGAGAAGGCTGGGCAGGATCAAAAGAAAACTGGTCGAAGGGAAATTGATTGCTAAGTGACCGAACAAATAGAAACAGGATCAAACACTGCAGAAATTACCGCGAAGCATCACTCAAGCACGATCTTACTGGCAGGAAAGAGAAATACGCAAATTATCATATAGGAATTCTGGCGCCAGATCAGCGCAAATCGTTCAACTATTCTTTTTAGCTTCCGCGCGAGACATATTCTTTTATACAACTCCGATATTTGTTTATGCTCAACCGATCTTTAATGACAAGCCCAGGGTTCCCATAACCTGCATAATCGTTGATAGGCGTGGATCACCGCGCACTGACAATGCTTTGTAAAGATTTTCACGATTTAAGCCAGTAGCTTTGGAAAGCTTGCTAAAACCACCATGAACTTGCGTTGCAAGAGAAAGAGCTAAAAGAAAGGCCTTCTCATCACCGTCTTTCTGATATTCAGACAAAGCAACACTTACATACCCTTTAAGTTCGTCGGGATGTTGCTTATAATGTGCAATCATAGCCTCATCGTATGTTCTAAATTTTCTTTTGATCATGATAATCCCTCCAATATTCCAAGGCTCTTTTTATGTCCCGGCCTTGCGTTGACTTGTCTCCACCGGCAAGTAATATTACAAGAACTTGACCTTCTTCTCCACAATAGAGCCGGTACCCCTTACCAAAGTCCATTCTAATCTCTATGATTCCATTTAAACGTTTATGATCTCCATAATTGCCTTGTTTTATTCTGTCGATCCTTGCCTGAATACGGTGCCGATATATTTTATCCCGAAAAGACAGGAACCATTCCATTACTGGTTCTTCTCCGGTCAGCGTTTGATAGAAAATGATTGTCTTAGTCATTGTCATTCATAAGTGTAGCTTATAACATACATAATGTCAAGGTATTGGCTGACAAAACACCTGGAGCTGATCATTCCGCCAAGAGCCCGGCAGGAGCCAGAAACGCCGGCAGGTCATGGACAGTCTTAACGCCAATGAAGACCGGTTCGAAACCCAGAATATCGCCAGTTGCACCACTCTTCGCCTCACTAATAGTCTCCGCGGCTGGCCCGCCAACACCCGGCGCCATTGCAGCGTTCATGTCCACACCACCAGGAACAACCGAAGCCTCAGCAGACGCCCCGGATGACGATGCATCTTCTGGAACCTGCGCTCTATCGGCAAAGTCCAAAGTGGACGCAATAACTTGCAGACGCTTTTCCTGCCGCTCGAGGGCTGAAGACAGAATGCGATCGTAGGCATCGCCTTTCTCCGGCAGCTGCGCTCGCTCATTCTTGAATTCAGCGGCCAGGGCTTCAACAGCGGCACGGCCGGGGTATTTGCCACGCAACAGATCGCGGCGTTCCGGCGAAAACTTAATATCAATCGGTCCGGCATAATACGCCAGCTCGATCTCAGTGGCTTGACGAAACATTCTTTGCAAGCGCTCGGCTTTCTCCGGAGAACCAAATTGATTAAAATTAAAACAATAACGCCCCCGCGAAAACTTAAACCCATCTAGTGAATATAGGTTTTCAACATAAGAAGTCATATCCCACCATAGAAAATATTCCGGTGTCACTCTGCCTATCAAGGTGACCGCTTCCTGCGAATGCGCCACCCCTAAAACATTATCCCCCGGATAAGCAAAACTTCTTAACAGATCGAGGCTTTCCTGATTGGTTATATTTGCATCAATAAGAGGGACACTCCGGTCCAGCGCTAAAGAACGCAATATCTTAAACAATCCGGCCATGCGCGGGGCATCTTTGAAACTGGCATACTCATCAACCGACCTTAATTTCTCCCTTCCTTCAATAGTCCGATAGTAGTCGTAATAAACCGTGTAATATTGTTTTTTATCCCCATTAAGAATAATGCTCAAACGATACTTTAATTCTTTGTCTCCGGATAAAGACATATACCAAGCAACTTTAACAGACACCTCCCGCCCTTCCCCCCTTACCACAAACGGCTCATAGGAAACACTGCGTTCCGGGCCAGGCATACCGCGTAACCGGGCAATGATTGACTCACGGTCAAAAAACTCCGCCGGAAACTGCGCCAGCAACTCGGACTGGGCGGCAGACTTAGTCTCTGATCCTTCAAGCACACCCCCCGAACCAGCCAAAATCAAAGGGCTTAACACTTTAACAATCTCCCCGGCTTCAGGTGTTCTCGTCAACGACAAAGCATTGCTATCAATGATCCCTTGCTTCTGGTCAACGCCATTCCCGTAGGAAAAATTCAAACAAAAACCTTCAGTCTTTTCTCCATCAAAGAAAATTTTAAAAGAGAAATGCTCCTGCCCCGTTAATAATTCTCCCCTTTCCCAAACAATGCTAACTAAAACCTCCCGTCCGCCCGCTACCACTTTAAACGGCCAATAAGAAACGCTCTTTTTCTTGCTTCCCCTCAGAGCCCGTAATTTATTGACATTATACTGAAGGTCAAACGCCTCCACAGGAAAGGGCGTACGCTCGCCAGGGCTTTTTAACAACGCACTCAACGCCTCCAACCCGATCAAACCCGAATCAGCCTGGATTCCTGGCTTTTCCGGCAACAAACCTGCCGAAAGCTCTTTAGGCTCATAAAGGACATATTCCCGCTTGTTTTGCGGATCAAAAACATATACCTTCAGATCATTTCTTCCCATCTGGGCATTCCAGCGCACAACCGTATCGAAGTTGTCCGGGTGAACAACCACGCTATCCACATAATCAAACGGAACAATCTCCTTGTCGCGGGCCTGAATTTCATCGGGCGCCGCATTTAAGCGCCCAGTCCACTTGTCATTTTCCGTATAGCCCAGCATTGCCAAACCCCGTTTGAATACTTTGTCACGCTTAGAATCCTCAGCAAAGAAACTTCCCGCCAATTCAAAACTTTGGCGGCCCGCCTTAACCTTTTGCGGATCCAGCAGGTAAATAATGTTAGAAACATCATCCCCGGAATTATTCGTTGATAACAGCATGCCCAGATTTTTTAAATAATCGAACAACAAGAGAAATGATACATTATCCGGAAAATACGTTACGCCAATACCAGGATCAGCCCTAAGGCTTCTGGGGACAAAGCCGTTCTTCAAAATACTTTTGTAAAAGAAGTCATCTACGTATGTCTCCATCCGAACCAGCCTGCCTGCGCCGCTAAACTCAACAGGCTTGAATCGTGCCGTAAACGCCTCCTGAGCCGCGGAGAAATCTTTTGTTTTATCCGCCACAACCGAAGCCGCCGGGTTAATTGCCATTTCCTTTTGACTGAGACTCGCGGCGGCAATAGAACGCAAGCGCTTTTCTTGACGCTGAAGGGCCGAGGACAGAATGCGATCGTAGGCATCGCCATTTACCGGCACCTTCTTTCGCTCATACTTGAATACAGCAGCCAGGGCTTCAATCGCGCCACGGCCGGGGTATCGGGCACGCAACAGATCGCGGCGTTCCGGTGCAAGTTTAATATCAACCGGCCCGGCATAATTAGCCAGCTCGACCTCCGTGGCTTGACGGAACATCCCTTGCAAACGCTCGGCTTTCTCCGAAGAACCAAATTGATTAAAATTAAAACAATAACGCCCGATAGATAGCCGCAACCCGCTAGGCAAATACACATCTTCAAACGCAGTCATGTCCCACCACAAGAAATAGGCTGGCGTCGTTCTGCCTATTAACGAAATTGCCTTCTGAGAATGTGCAGCTCCCATATTATCGAAACTCATAAGAAGACTTAAAGTTTCTGAATTCATTAACCTAACATTTATAACAGGCACCTTTCGATCAAGCGCCAAGAAGCGCAACGCTTTAAGTAGGCCCTTCATTCGCGGAGTTCTCTCAAAACTGGCATACTCATGAGCATTTATTAAACGCTCAACACCAGCACTGATATTGTAATCATAATCCACTTCATAATATTGATTTCCTTGCCCGTTTAACCTCACTGTCAAATGCGCGCTTCTCATCGTTCCTTTAATAATGATGTTCCAGGCAACTTTAACCGAGACCTCCCGCCCTTCCCCCATTACCACAAACGGCTCATAGGCAATACTGTATTCCGGGCCGGGCATACCGCGTAACCGGGCAATGATTGACTCACGGTCAAAATACTCCTCCGGAAACTGCGCCAGCAACTCGGACTGGGCGGCGTGATCGGCCACATTACCGGCGAGATCTTCACTTAACGGTAGCAATGCTGACTGCCCTTCAATGCGCACCCCGCCTGCCGATGCGCTTTCCGGAAAAACAATCGTAAACGTTGCCCCCTGACCCGGGGCTGATTTGACCTTCATCACACCGTTATAACGATCCACTATTTGCCACACACCCAACAGGCCCTTTCCCTGGCCCAGCTCTTTGGTGGAAAAACCCTGCCGGCTCATTATCCTGGAAACTTGTTCCTCAGCCATTCCCGGCCCATCATCCTTAACCACCAGCTCCAGCCCAGTACCTTTTGATCCCGATCCTGAAACTTCAGTGCCAACCGCCCGGGCCGTCAAAACCACATTTCGAGCCCCCGCTTGTTTGGCATTAACGACCAGATTTTTAAGCAATAAATAAATGTCGTAACGAAGGATCCGCACATCAGGAAGTACCCCTTCTATTGTTCCGGCGAAACCATCTTGAGATTTGGAGATCTGCTTAATAACCTCCTGAAGTATCTCCCGGAAAGCCCCCCTTGCAGGACTAGCCACGCCTGATCCGGCAAGCTCGATAATCCGCTCAAGACTAAACATGCTGTCATAGCTTGAATCCACAGACTCCAACATTAACTCCAAAGAATCCTCTGGCACCTCATAATCCTGTAAATGTTTAACCAGCTGAGCATTCAATGTCTCAACAGCAAGCAACATTCTTTTAATCTCAGCCAAAGAGAACACAGAGACCGAGCGGTCGGTTTCCAACTTAAAGTTTCCGATCATATATGCCAAGGCCTTGATCAGGTCCCACATCGCCAAACGCCGCTCTTCCAACAGATCGAAAACCGCCTGATCTTCCGGCCTGGCAGTAATACCATAAACCAAGAAAACCGACAATGCATCTGCCACATCTGCCACATGACGCATCTCGTGCATGTTCGCAATGGTATTCAATTCTCCAATAATCTGCTGAGCCGACCCTAAATCATTCACCTCCCGAACCTCTTCAAAACCCCCATTGACATAACGCGAAACCAAGCCGATCAAGCCAGAAATTACCGGAAAATATCCCCGAATATCAGTTCCTAAACTATGGACAAAATATCTTTTCCCTAACCGATCCAGAAAATATAGTTCACCATCCGAAAAAGCCCTGTCTCTGGATCTTAAGACCTTAATAAGATTTTCTATTCCTGCCGTCCTAACAACCGGGCTGATATGCAAGAACATTGTTTCTGCCGGAATATGCGCCCGCCCGATCGCCTCCGCCACAGTCCCGTTTTCTGTCATAAACGGCAATTCTCCACGCTCAACTAAAGACAAAACATTATGGATGTGAAAAACCACATCATCATAAATATCCTCAAATGAACTTTGTGCAAAGAACGACCGCAAAGCACCATCATTTAATATCTGTTCAAATTCAACAAAAAAACCCCGCCAGACCGCCTTTTCAGCCTCAGTCATAATTTGCCGGATCCCTATACCCTTCGGCTTGACCCTTTCTTGAATACGTCGCCGAACAGTACTATGCATTACCTGAATCCAGCCCATTCGCCCAACCAGCCTACTCATTAAGGCTTCTGCAGGTTGATTCTCCAAGGCAAACAACAGGCTTTGCATATTAGTCATAAAATTATCCATTTGGATCTCTTCTTGCAGAAACCAGAAGGACAGCTCGGTCCGCAAACCAACTAGTTTGGCTGACTGCAAAAGGTTTGCCAAAGCTCCGATATTATGCTGATCAATCAATGAATTAACTTTAATAAAATCCACTACGGCTTGTAAAGACCCGGTGTCATACGCCAGTGGTGCAAAACTCTCCAACATCGGGATCAAGCTTCCTACATCGATAATCCCGGAACGATTTTTGGCCGCATACTCCTGAACAAGAACATTAAGTGCCTGCACTCCAAAGTCGCCTGCGCGCAAGCGCGACTGCCTGGAATGATGTTTCACCGCAAAAGCTTCCCGGGCGGCTTTAACATAATCGGCAAAAACAGCCCTACGCCCAAGACTAAATTCCAGATCCGTATCTGGCACCATATGCCCAGCTATCCACTGCTCCCGCTCTTTAGAACCGAGAGGCACCTGCTCCGGGACCAGCTCATCTGCCTCAATTGACAGATCTGCCAATGCATTTGCCGATGAGTCCGAATCAGCGGGCTGTTCAGTAATTACTTTCCGGGGCTTCTTCTGACGCTCCAGGTCCGCCATATTAAACACCCCATTGCCTGATAACGGATTAATTCTATACGTCACCATTTCCTGTCTCACAGGAAGCGCCGAGGCGTCCAGATCGTGACTGACCCGCGGGACTGCCGCCTGGCTGAGATCAAAACCCCCGGAGAAATATTTGCGCGGCAGAAGTTCATGCGTTGCGGGATCTTCCTCTTCCTGTATAAGATCAAAAACACCTTTTCGGAATGTCTCAACATACTTGTTCCAGACCCGTTCTTTCAGGCCCGGCTCGCCATTTTCCACCCCCGCAGTCTTATTGGCATCAACATAGGCAGCCAATTCCCGCGCCTGGATCTTGCTTCTCATCCATCCCGCCAGTATCAAAGCATTGTAAACCTGCCGTAATGGCGCAAAACCAGCGCCTTCATTTACTTCCTGTTCCAGCACGGGAATAACAACATTACGCAGAATATTCCTGGCCAGCTCATGATCACTGGCTGAAGAAACCTCCGCATTTACAACGGCCCCGCTCTGGCCTGGATCAATAGCGGCCTGCGCACGGGCCTCGGCGGAACCTGCCGCCGCATAATCGCAATCCAGCATAACCTTCAACTTCGCGCGGGTAATATACGCCGTCTCCAAGCCCGCGCCGGCAGCCGGCAAAGGCCGTTCATAGATCATAGGATCATCAGGCACTACCCACACTTTGTTGAATATATCCATCCCGATCTCGGTGGTGCCGTATTTTGCATACGCCGCGGCGTAGATCTGCTCCCAGACCTTTCGACCGGTAACGCTCTGCGGGTACAACAGGCTGGCGGTTAAGTTCTTCAGCCTTAGGTCCTGCTCAAGGAAAACCCGGCCCAGACCGGTCCGGCCCAAACCATCGGGGATTATCCTGCGGACTTCATACGGCGAAAGGTTAACCCAGAACTCACCCCGGGGAACCGTCAGGCCGGCCAGAAAATATTTCACCAGCTCATCGGTATCCCGGCGAAAACCCAGCGCCCGGGATTTGTTACCTTCATTATCCAGGCCGCCTTTATCCACCAGGAAATTGATCTTGTACGGCTGAGCCGGATCCAGCTGTAAACCTTTAAGCAACGGCTTAACCGGCCGGCTTAAATTCACCAAAGCCGGTTCCGACGACAGGCCGAGGCCCGGAGCCATCCGTGCCGTCGAGACCGTTTCAGCGGCCAGGAAAGCCCAAAAGACAAAAAAAGACACCCACCTGCGTAATCGGAAGCTTAGCGCCATCATTTACTGGTAAGTAAACACTATAAAAGGGGAAATTTCAAGGGGAGGACGAATTTACAGCCAAAAACTGATCAATGCCCCAAGCTAATTAACTGAAAGAATTTATACTTCAGCGAAAGCTTCGGACGGGGACTGGGCTGGCGCTTCGGGGAGCACCGACGGAGTTGAGACGGTTTCCTGCTGAGGCTCAACTGCCGGAGATGTTTCGGACGCTGCCGTTTCGATCGCCGCGGCACCCAGCGGCTCTTTGGCCTTCTCGGCAAATTTCACCGACACCACTCGGGAAACGCCGGTCTGTTGCATGGTAATGCCATACATCACATCCGCATGGGCAATAGTCTTTTTATTATGCGTAATAACTATGAACTGCGCTATCTTGGCGAATTCCTTAAGCACACTGGCAAAACGGTCCACATTGGCCTCGTCGAGAGCCGCATCAATCTCGTCGAGCACGCAGAACGGGCTGGGGTTAACACGGAATACCGCAAAGATCAAAGCGATCGCCGTCATGGTCTTCTCGCCGCCGGAAAGGAGGCTGATGGTCTGCAATTTCTTGCCGGGCGGGCGGGCCACGATCTCGATCCCGGACTCCAGGGCGTTCTCGGGGTCCAGCAAAACCAGCTGGGCCTCGCCGCCGTTAAACAGCATACGGAAATACATCCGGAACTGCTCGTTGACCTTCACAAAAGTATCGGTGAACAATTGCCGGGTGGTTTTATTAATCTTGCGGATGGTCTGGTCCAGCAAGTCCTTGGCAGCCAACAGGTCACTTTGCTGTTTGGTCAGAAAATGAAAGCGGTTCTTCAGCTCTTCAAATTCCTCGATCGCCATCAAATTAACACCGCCGAAAGATTCGCAACGCTTGGCCAAAGCCTGGATATCGCGCTTGAGGGCCTCGCTATCGATCTGCGGCTCGGCCGCCGGCTGACCCGCAGTCCCTTCGGAATCCACGCCGTTGAAACCAGGCAGGTCCAAAGCCACACCCGGCGAAGCCATAGCCACGGCCAGGTCAATGTTATATTTCTGGAACACGCGCTCCCGGACCGCCTGCTCCTGGTACTCTATTTGCTGGACCTTCATTTCTTTTTCATGGACCATATCGCGATTGTCGGCGATCTCTTTTTCCATCATCATGATCTGCGTACGCACGCTCGACAAACGCTGGGAAACATCCTGTTCCTCGGCCTCCAGGCGGCCCAATGAGCCGCGTAATTCCTGGCTCGCCGCCTTGAACTCCTCAATATTGCGTTGCAGAAGAGCAATGTCCTCGTTAAGTTTCAGGCGCCGCTCGCCGCAGGAATCCGCTTCAACCTGCAACCGGCTGATCTCATCCAGACAGCTGTTGAGGCTCTCCCGGAACATCGCCAGATTATCGCGCCAGGAACGTTCTTTATCTTTCAAAGCCTTAAGCTCACTCTCCATCTGGGCGCAAGCCACCGCGGCCTCTTCCCGTTCCCGACGCTTGCCCGCCAGCGATTCTTCCCGGCCTTTAAGCCCGTTACGGATAAAAGCCAGCTCCTCGTCGATCCGGGCGGCTTCGGCTTTTAACAGGTCATCACTATCCTTAAGGCGCAGCAAACCCTGCTCCACCTCGGACACCTCCAAAGCCACCGCCTGGATCTCGTCCATGATCTTTCTGGCTTCCAGGCCGATATCATTCTGCTGGGCTTCACACACCGACAAACGGCGTTCTTCGGCATGGATATCAGCCTGCACCCGCTCCACCAGCCGGGACTGGTCCGAGACCATTGCCACTTTAACCTGTTTCTCAATGACCAACGACTTGATCTCGTCCTCAATAGCGCTGATCTGCGCCGCCAGGGACTGCGGGTCCAGTTCGATGAATTTGGTTTCGCAAATGATTTCGTAAAGAGCCGGGCCGGTAAAACGGCTTAACTGGCTCTGCAAATTCTCGTTACGGGCCGGATCCACCGCAATAACTTCCTTGATCTTGCCCATAAACCCGGTCTGCCCGGCCACCGGCACACTGCCCGACAGGAAACGCCCGTCGATCACCGGATCCGGCATATCCTGGTACTGCACATGCATCTTTTCAATAAAATCTTTTTGCGAGATCAGGAAAAATTTCTTTTTCTCCAGCCCGTCGATAGACAAAGAAAGGGCATTCAGCTCTTCATTCTGGCTGGCCAAAAGGGCTTTCTCCCGCTGCAGATCCTGGCTTAAACGGTCGCGCCGGGCCATAACATCCACCATGCCCTGTGACACTCCGGCCAGCCGGCGGTCGATATCTTCTTTCTCGCCCTGCGACTTGGCCTGCTCCACTTCCAGCCGGCGGCGGCGCGCCAGGAACCCCTGCGTTTCCTTCATTACTTCCGTCAAAGCATTAACATTCTGCACCTGGCGGGACGTAATGCCCAGGATGCTCTCCTCGTCGTTGCGCATGGCGTCCTGGCACTCTTCGATAGCCCGGGCGGCATTCGTCAGCGCCGTCTTTTTCTCGTTCAAGCCGGCCAGAGCTTCCGCAACTGTCTGGTCGAACAGACCCAGCGCCGCCTCCAGCTCGGTGATCTTTTCCTGATGATTGCGGCATTTCTCAGCCAGGACTATTCTTTGCGCGGCAATGCGTTCTTCATTCTGGTCCAGGTTCGTCAAACGCTCTTCATCAAAGCCGGACTGGCGGTTGGCCATGTCGATCTGGTTCTGTAATTTTATATCCTGCTCACGCAAGGACTGCACCTGCGCCGCCAAGTCCTCCACGAGCAAAGCTTCGCGCTCCACTACCTGACGGTATTCATCCAGCTCGAGCGAACCGGTGGTTTCTTTACCCTGCACTTCCGCCAGGAAAGCCAGTACTTCGTCTTTCTCCCGGCGAAAGCCATCCAGCTGATAACACGCCAGCACCTGCTCCAGGCCTTTAAGCTTTTCGAACTCTTCCTTGTAACGCTGGGCCCTTTGGGCCTGCCGCTCAATGGACGAGATCTGCCGCTTAACCTCGACGACAATATCATTGATACGCAAAAGATTATCGTCGGTCTCTTTAAGCTTAAGCTGGGCTTCGCGTTTTTTAGATTTGTATTTGGTGATGCCGGCCGCTTCGTCGAAGATCATCCGGCGGTCTTCGGCTTTGGCGCTGACCACCAGGTCCACCCGGCCCTGCTGGACCAGAGAATAGGACTCAGCGCCCACGCCGGTACCCATGAACAATTCGGTGATATCTTTAAGGCGGGAAGGTTCTTTATTTATGAGGTATTCGCTCTCACCGGAACGGAATAAACGGCGGGTGATCACCACTTCATCAGAATTGATCTGCAACGTGCGCGTGGTGTTACTGAACCCCACGCTGACCTCGGCAAACCCCAAGGCCAGCTTGGTGTCGGTACCGTTAAAAATAACATCCTGCATCTCGCCGCCGCGCAATTGCTTAACGCTTTGTTCACCCAGAACCCAGCGGATAGCATCGAAGACATTGCTTTTACCACAGCCGTTGGGGCCGACTACCGCCGTGACCCCGGGCTCGAAATTAAAGACAGTCTTCTCTGCAAACGACTTAAAGCCGAATATTTCCAACCGTTTAAAATACATGCAAGGCTTTCCTGGTATGAACGCTCAAACAAAGATCAGGCTTCCACAGTGGCATCCGCTTCGAGCCACTGATCGATGCGGTCGCGGCGGAAACGCCACAGGCCCACCGTTTTCATAGCCGGGATCTTGCCCTTTTTCACCCAGTCGTAAACCGTGCGCTTCTTAACCCTTAAATAACCGGCCACTTCATCGATAGTCATCAAACTGCCGATCTGCTCGATATTAGGCTTGTTGTTTTCCATAATTGTATGTAGCCTCCCTGTTTAATGATACATCCCTGTTATAAAACTTTTGCCACGATGATACTTTAATAAAAGAACTGAAAAGCGTCAACGGAAGTTTAATATTTTATTTATGCCGCACCGCCAATCCGGCACTTAAACCCAAATCAACGACGAGAACCCGGCTTCTACCCCAAAAACTTGACCAAAGAAATCACCGAACCGTCCACGCGAAAAGTGCCATCTTGTTACATTGCGATCTCTATACGTGCAAAACATGCACATTAAAGATAATACCGCGGACAATGCCGCGATACAGTTTTGCGCACAAAGAAATAATCATTCTCGTTATGGAAGAAACCCGATGGGCTTAAGTTAACCGGGACTTAACGCCCCGGGGTTAACGCACTTCTTTAAAACGCTTGGTCAACATAGGCACGATCTCGAAAAGATCGCCTACAATGCCATAGTTAGCAACGTTAAAGATAGGTGCGGAAGGGTCCCTGTTAATAGCAATAATTATGTCGGATGACTGCATACCGACCAAATGCTGGATCTGGCCGGAGATGCCGCAAGCGATATAAATAGTTGGACAAACTGTTTTACCGGTCTGGCCCACCTGGTGCGAATACGGCAGCCAACCCTCGTCGATAGCGGCACGCGAACCACCCACCGCACCGTTTAACACCTTGGCCAAATCTTCGAGAATCTTGAAATTCTCGGCCTTACCCATAGCCCGTCCGCCGGAAACGATCACATTGGCTTCGGCTATGTTGATAGTTGAAGTAACCTCGTCAACCACGCTCAGCACTTTGGTCTTGGAAGCAAAGAAAGAATTGTCAAATTTTACAGCCTCTATCACTCCCTTACGCTTCAGGTCAACTTCGGCCTCTTTCATCACCTTGTGGCGCACCGTCGCCAACTGCGGACGATGATGCTTGGAAAGAATAGTGGCCATGATATTGCCGCCAAAAGCCGGCCGGGTCTGCATAAGATAACGCTCGGCAACATTTACATCCAGCTCGGTACAATCCGCGGTTAAACCCACACGCAACTGAACGGCAACGCGAGAGATGACCGAACGGCCGATAGTGGTTGCCGGGCACAAAAGGATTTCCGGACGATGCTTTCTTATAAGATTAGATACGATACGCGCGTAGGGCTCATCCAGCAAGTTTTCCAGGCGCGCGTCGTCGACCACATAAACTTTATCGGCCCCGCGGTGCACCAGGTCCTGGGCGACATTCGTAACATTCGCTCCCAGCAAAAGACAAGACACTTCGACCTTCAGCTTGTCGGCCAGCTCCCGGGCCTTGCCCAATAGCTCGTACGACACCGACTGAATAACGCCTTTTCTCTGCTCCACGAATACCCATACCCCTTTGTATTTCTCGATATCGGGAGTCTGGGTGGTGGTGCGCACGATCTCGATCGCACCGGTCTTGCGGCAGGCTTCCACGCAGGAACTGCACAAGGTACACTTATCCAGGTCGATCACCGCTTTCTTTTCAACCATTTTAATAGCGTCGAAAGGACAGGACTTTACGCACAGCTGGCAACCGATGCACTTATCTTTATAGACTGTTATTCCGCTCATTTTAATGTAGCAAGCCTTTCACTGATTCAAAAAGCTGATCAACAGCTTCCTGCGGTTCTCCCGCAAAGATTTTACCTTTTGACCTGGGCGGCGGCGTGAAAATGTTCAACACCCAGGTCGGCGAGCCTTTCAATCCGATACGGCTCTCTTCCGCCAGGATATCGGCCGCTTTCCAGACCGTAACCACCGCGCTCTTGGCCCGCATCTTGCCTTTCAAAGAAGGCAGGCGCGGATCATTGATCTCCTTTACCACCGTCAACAAACAGGGCAGTTTGGACTGCACGACTTCGTAGCCCGCTTCGGTGGCCCGTTCGGCCGTAATGTAGCCGTCTTTGATCTCTTCGACTTTGCGCACATACGCGATCTGGGCAATATCCAGAGTTGCCGCGATGCCCGGCCCCACCTGGGCGGTATCACCGTCGATGGCCTGTTTGCCGCAAATGATAAGATCGTAATCCTTGATCTTTTCAATGGCCTTGGACAAGGTGTATCCGGTAGCCAAAGTATCCGACCCGGCAAAGCCGCGGTCGCTGACCAGAACAACATCGTCGCAACCCAGGGAAATGGCTTCCCGAAGAATAGCCTCGGCCTGGGGCGGACCCATGGTAATAGCCGTAACCTTGCCGCCAAACTTTTCTTTCAGGCGCAAGCCTTCTTCGATAGCATACATGTCGAAAGGATTAATGATCGCCTTGACGCCTTCTCTAACAAGGTTCTTGGTGACCGGATCGATCCTGACTTCCGTGGTATCAGGTACCTGTTTAACGCAGACTATAATATTCATTTAGCGGATTCTTTGATCAGGCCCATGGCGATAATATTGCGCTGGATCTGATTCGTACCTTCGTAAATTTGGGTTATTTTGGCATCGCGCATATATTTCTCGGCGGGATACTCCTTGAGGTAACCATAACCGCCAAATATCTGCACCGCGTCCGTAGCTACTTTCATAGCCACATCCGAAGCGTACAACTTGGCCATAGCCGAATGCGTGCCAACATCTTTCTTGCCCGCATTAACTTCCCTGGCCGAAGCATACACCAGAGCCCGGGCCGCTTCAGTCTCGGTGGCCATATCGGCCAGCATCCACTGTATTCCCTGGAAAGTCGAAATAGATTTGCCAAACTGTTTTCTCTGCTTGGCATATTTGAGCGCGGCATCCAAAGCACCCTGAGCAATACCAACGGCCTGAGCGCCAATGCCCGGACGTGACATATCAAAAGTCCGCATAGCGGCAATAAAACCGGTACCTTCCCGACCGATCAAATTCTCTTTCGGGATCTTGCAATTATCAAAGATCAGCTCCCGGGTGGCGGAAGCGCGAATGCCGAGCTTGTCCTCTTTTTTACCGAAAGTAAAACCCGGAGTGCCTTTTTCCACTACAAAAAGACTGGCGCCACGCGGGCCCTTGGATTTGTCGGTCATGGCAATGATGGTATAGATCTCGGCCTCACCACCATTGGTTATAAAGTGCTTGGTACCATTGAGGATATAGTGATCGCCTTTTTTCTCGGCCGTGGTCTGAATAGCACTGGCATCGGAACCGGCGGCGGGTTCAGTTAAACCAAAAGCCGCCAGCTTCTCGCCTTTGGCGATTGCGGGC
This sequence comes from Candidatus Omnitrophota bacterium, assembly GCA_015232565.1. Lineage (GTDB taxonomy): Bacteria > Omnitrophota > Gorgyraeia > Zapsychrales > Fredricksoniimonadaceae. The sequence goes on along the minus strand of JADFZK010000001.1, from coordinate 126,862 downwards.
AAATATTTCATCTTTTGTTCTTCACTACCATGCAGGATAATAGGGTAAGCGCCTAAGGCCGAAGCGGAATAGCAAATAGCGATACCCGCGCAACCCCGGGAGAATTCTTCGGTAGCCAGGCACAGCTCGAACACGCCGCCGCCCATGCCGCCATACTTTTGATCGATATAAACACCAAAAAGGTCGGATTTACCCATGACCTTCATAATATCCCATGGGAATTTCTCGGTGTGATCGTACTCAGCCGCCACCGGGCGGATCTTTTCATCGGTGATCTGACGGGCCATATCCCGGATCATGGTTTGTTCTTCGGTAAGAAGATAATCTATCATTTTAACCTCTCCAAAAAAGCCCTGTTTTTGATTTGATCCATCTCCGGATACATGAAAAGCCGGCCCGGAAGAAAGACCCCTACCCTGCAAATGTCAGGAATAATACCACAAATAACGGGAAAGCAAAATATTTTATAAAATTTTTGCTCAGCTCTCGATCGAGGTCCTTTTGGCCACGATAACTATGCCGGAAGCGGTAACCGCGAAACGTTTGCGGTCCAGCTCCAGGTCGTAGCCGATCTTCTCGCCGGGCGGGACATGCACCTGCTTGTCGATGATCGCATTCCTGATCTGCGCGCCTTCGCCTACCACCACGCTTTCCATAATAACCGAGTCCTGCACCAGGCTGTCGCGGCGCAAAGTCACCTGGGAAGACAGTATGGAGCGTTCCACCCGGCCGCCTTCGATCACACAGCCGGGAGAAATAATCGAGTCCACCACCATGCCGGTAACACAACGGTCTTTCTCGCAGATCGTCCGCATTAACACTGGCGGATAATGTGAATAATGGGTACGCAGGGGCCAAACTTTATCGAACAAGTTGAACGCCGGCTTAAGGCTGACCAGGTCCATATTGGCTTCGTAATAAGCATCGCGAGTCCCGATATCACGCCAGTAATGCGATTGCTGGCCAAAATCATAGGCCAGGATCTTCTTCTTGCCGGCCAGCATCTTGGGGATGATATTCTTGCCGAAATCATGGTCGGAGCGCACATCCAGCGAATCGCGTTCCAGTTCCGAAATCAGCATCTTGCGGCTAAACAGGTAAATACCCATCGAGGCAAAGATCTTGTCGGGCTCATTAGGCACGGTCTTGGGAGCCGCCGGCTTTTCCTGAAAACCGGTTATAAAGCTATGTTTATCGACCTCGATCACGCCAAAACTGGAAGCCTCGTCTTTGGGCATCTTGATACAGGCCACCGTAACGTCGGCCTGGTTTTTAATATGATCGTCGATCATCTTCTGATAATCCATTTTGTAAAGATGGTCGCCGGCCAGTATAAGGATATACTCCGGAGCGTAATCGCTGATGGCATACAAATTCTGATAGATGGCATCGGCCGTACCTTTATACCAGTCCTCACCCAGGCGCTGTTGGGCCGGAATAACATCGATAAATTCACCCAGCTGGCTGGATACCACATCCCAACCCGAAAGGATATGCCGCTGTAAGGAAAAAGACTTGTACTGAATAAGCACAAAGATCCGCCGCAGGCCGGAGTTGATGCAATTGGAAAGGGTAAAATCGATGATCCGGTATATCCCGCCAAAAGGGACCGCCGGCTTGGCCCGATCGCGCGTAAGCGGATTTAACCGCTCGCCCTTACCGCCCGCCAGAATGAATGTAAGCACCTGCTTGGACATAACTATTTCTTCTCCATATGTAACTTTATCTCTTTAAGAAGCACCCCGGCCTTCTCCTTGATCCCGGACGAGTCTTTTTGGTCCGCCAAAATCGGCACTAATATATCATAACCTTCTTTAAATTGCTTGTTTTTCGCCAGCGCCCTGGCCAGGGCATATTTATATTCCACGCTCGACCCGTCCAGTTCTACCGCCAGCCGGGCCTGTTCCACGGCCTTGGCAGGATTGTTGAGGGTCAAATACGCCATCGCCAGCTTCTTGCGGGCCAAAGCATCACCGCCAGCGTGCGCACAGACCAGGCGATAATATTCAAACGCCTTGATAATATCACCTTTTTTACTGGCCGCATCGCCCAGGATCCGGAAAGCTTCGTCATAAGCCGGCAATACCCTCAGCGCCGCCTGAGCCTCCCGCACTGCCGGATCCACAAAACCCATATCATACAAAGTACGCGCCCGACGGACATAACGGTAAGGCACCACGCGCGCCGGGCCCAGTTCCTGCAAGTTAAGCTCCACAGGTTTCCAGGACGCCAGGTTAATGCCATACTGCTTTATCCATTGCCGGTTCCCCGGCACATCTTTTAACAAAACCAGCGCGTCGTAATCAAAATAGACCGGCTTCCATTCCGGCTTACCGGCCAGCATCTTAAGGAATTTCTCGGAGGCGAAATGTCCGGAGGTATTAATAAAAGCGCCGGTCAGATTATACCTGCGCACTACCGCCTCAAAAGCCTGGGCATCGCCGTTATTCCAGATCTTCTGATACTCTTTGAAGAATACCGGCCCGCGCAACTCGGTTCGCCCGTCGATATAAACCATCACGCCCGGACAAACGCGGCCTACCAGATAAGCCCCGGAATTAAAATCGTTGAAAAAGTTACCCGTGATCTTTTTATCGATCAGGAACTGCGCGGCCTTATCCGGGAAATTGCGCTGGGAAACACCCAGAAACTCGCTCTTCTGACGGTATTTGTCGAAATCATAATAGCCGCGTTCGGCCAGATTATTGCCAAAGTCCACCAGATACAGCGCCAGAAAAAACGCCCCCGCCGTGCCGGTTAAGAAAAAGAACTTGATGTTCCGGAAACGCAAAGGCACCACATCCCGAAACCGGACCTCGGCCAGGTTATAGCCGGTAACCAGAAAAGCCGCAAAAGCAAAATAGGTCATGTTCCGGACAGCGCTGATGGAAAAAAGCAGAAAAACCAACCAGAGCATCAGAGCGCTGATATCAAGTTTGCGGCGGTTAAATATAAAACTTATGAAAGAAAGCACAATGAGCGACTTGAAAGCCCACTGATCGTCAATGTTGAAAAGCGTATTCCAGGACAGCGAACGCTGCAGCTCGGTGATGCTGTCGAAGAACACCCGGGAGTCCCCGGTGATACCGATCAGCGTCCGAACAGGGTACAAAGCCCCTTCCAGTCCCATCGGATTAAAGAACATGGCGGCGAGCAAAGCGGCGGCAATGAGCCCCAGGCGCTGAAACTCATCATCAGTCAAACGGCCGATCACATTCCACTGATACGGCAAAGGCACCCGGCGCTTGAGCGCCTCGGCGGCCAGGCCGATGAGGACAAAAATGATACCCCACAAGGAATACCCGTGCATGTTCGTCCAAATTACCTGCAAAATGAACAGCGCCCACACCGACCAGCGCTTGTGCAAATGCGACGAGAGGATCACAATGTAGCAGATAAAAAAGAACAGGCTGAAGATATCCGGACGGATCGTAAAACGAGTTTGATAGATCTGTAAGACCAGAAAAAGAAACGGGATCAGCACCAGCTGACGATCCTTGTCGTACACCAGCAACAAAGCCAGCAAAAACGTAACCAGCACCAGCCCGGCCTGCATGTAAATAAGCCCATCCATGCCCCAGCCCTGGCGCACCAAATGGACCACCACCTGAAAAAGCCATTCATGATTCACCCACGGCTGGCCAAAGAATGAAGCCGAAAGGACATCGAACGAAGGCACATAGCCGTAGCGGACAATGTATTCGCCCATTCTCAAATGCAGCCAAAGGTCCAGGTCTTTGACCTCGACCGTAGCGGCAAAGAGTATGACGCCGAACAAAATGCCCAGCGCGATCAGCCCGAAAGCCCAGTTAAGTTTGCGAAAGAAATCAATGCTCATATGATGACCGCCTGTTCAAGTTATGCAAGACGCCGAATAACCATATCCAGCGCTTTCTTTTTTGGGCCGCTGGTGGACGGCACCGAATACCCTACCGGGATAACAGCCATGAACTCACCTTGAGGCTCGCCGATGAACTTCAGGATATCAGCCTTAATGAGCACCAGGACCCCCAGCCAAACCGTGGAAAGCCCCAGGGAAGTGGCGGCCAGCAATAAATTCTGCACCGCTGCGGCCGAGCTCTGGATCTCCATGACCCGGAAAAAATCGAAGGCCGCCGAATCATCCAGATTGAACAAACCCGCTCCGCGGGAGATCAGCTCGCCGGAATTGGCGATCCCCACCACCACCGGAGCGGAATTAACAGCGCGTGACGCCAGGCGTAACAAAGTTGAGGAAGGCTTGGGGAAATCGGCGGCTTTATCATTGATCAATGCGGCAAACGCGTCTTTCTGCGCCCCGCTAATGACAATAAAACGCCAGGACTGCTGATTGTGCGCCGAAGGCGCCTGATGTGCCGCGTCCAAAATAGTGCGGATATCATCTTCCGAAACCGGAGTGTCCAGGAACATCCTGGTACTGCGGCGATCATTGATGGTTTGCAACGTTGCGTTACCCGGAACGATCGAACCTGCCATTAATACAACCTCCTGTTGCCAAAACACTACTATAGATCATTTGCGCCCGTGACGTTAATAATTTTACCAGATCGCATAACGATGATCTTACGCGTAATACGGCGCGCGGCCGCAAGATTATGAGTAATGAACAGATAGGTAAGCTGTTTGGCGCTTTGCAAGCCGGCCAGACAATCCAGGACTTCTTTCTGCACAATTACGTCCAGCGAAGAAACCGCTTCGTCAAGGATTAACAGGGCGGGGTCGGTCATCAGGGCCCGGGCGATCGCCAGGCGCTGTCTTTCGCCGCCACTGAATTCATGCGGATAACGGGACAGGATATCCGCAGGCAGAGCGACCGCCTCCAGAACGGCCGCCATTTTAACTTTCCGCTCATCACGACTGATACGCCCCTGAAGATGCAAAGCCTCGTCTAAAATAGCCCGCACCGAATACCGCGGGTCCAGGCTGGCGAAAGGATCCTGAAAAACCATCCGCACCTTGAGGCGGAAATTCTGCTCACGCTTGCGGTCACCCCAGACCGGCTGGCCCTCAAATAAAATCTTGCCGGCATCCGGCCGTACCAGGCCCATGGCGATCCGTGCCAGGGTGGTCTTACCACAACCGGACTCGCCAACGATAGCACAGCTTTCCTGAGCCGTTATACACAAAGAAACCCCATCCACGGCCTTAACCTTACCTCCGGCCCGGTCAGAAAAAGTCTTGCTGATATCCTTTAATTCCAAAAGCATGAAATTTCATCCTTCCGCTTCAAGCAGCAACCGGGTGTAGTCCGCACGCGGCGCACTCATCATCTGCGCCACCTTGCCCTGCTCAACGACTACGCCGCGGCATAACACCACCACTTCATCCGCCGTCCGGCGCACCACCCCCAGATCGTGCGTAATGATAATTATCGACAACCCCAAAGAACGGCGCAACTCCTGAAAAAGCTCCAGGATCTTTTCCTGGGTATTAACATCCAGACTGCTGGTAGGCTCGTCGGCAATTAACAGCGCGGGACGACAGGCCAGCGCCTGCGCGATCATCGCGCGCTGGCGCAAGCCGCCGCTTAATTCAAAAGCATAGGCCGCGGCTATCCGCACAGGATCGGCCAACCCGGAAAGACGCAAAGCTTCCAAAGCACGCTCGCGCGCCGCCGCAGACGAAATTTTTTCATGTGCCAACACGGTCTCCTGGATCTGGGCGCCAATGGTCATCACCGGATCAAACGCGCTCATCGGCTCCTGAAAGGCCATGCTGATGCCTGCCCCACGCAACGCCCGCCATTCTTCCGGCGAGAGTTTCGTCAACTCTCGGCCATCAAATATCACTTGTCCGCCCGCCAGGACCATTACCGAGGGCAAAAGCCCCAACAACGCCAGACCCAGGGTGGTTTTGCCGCTCCCTGAACCACCCACAATACCCAAAACAGCACCGCGCGACACTGCAAAAGAAACATTACTCAGCACACTCCTGGCTCCGGCAACGCCAGATTGCGGCAAACTGACTGACAAACCTTGCACTTCCAGGAGATTATTCATGTATCCCGCTTTATCATAGGGTCCAAAACATCACGCAGTGCATCGCCGATCACATTAAAACATACCACACTCACAAAAATAAAGAACGCGGGCCACAGGATCCAGGGCGCGAACTTGATACGCACTATACTCATCGCGTCCGACAGCATATTGCCCCAGCTGGCATAAGGATCCTGTATCCCCAAACCTATGAGGCTTAGAGCCGACTCACCCAGAATATAGCCTGGTATCGATAACATGACCGCGGCGATCGAATACGACACCGTATGCGGTAGAATATGACGGACAATTATCTGTAAGTCACTCAAGCCAAAAGTCTTTGCCGCCAGCACATAATCCCGTTCCCGTAAAGACAGGCACATCCCGCGCACTACCCTGGCCAAACCCGCCCAGCCGATCACTGACAAGATTATCACAATAGAAAAGTATACCTGCACCGAATTAAAGTTATCCGGCACTGCGGCACGCAAGGCCAATAACAAATAAAAACCCGGAGCCATCATCAACACTTCGCACAGCCGCATCAACACATTATCTACCCGTCCGCCATAATACCCGGCGATACCACCCACCAGCAACCCGAGGGCAAAAGAGATCAGCACGCCGATCAAACCAATGGTCAAAGATACCCGCGCCCCATAAATAATGCGCGACAATATATCGCGCCCGCGGCTATCTGCGCCCAGCAAATATACCCGGCCCGGAGCCTCAACCGTAAAAAGCCTGGGAGTAAAGAACTTGACCGCATACAAAACAGTCTGGTCCGTTACATATATCCGCTGGCGGTATTCGTTAAACGTCAACTTGCGGCCATAAACAAAGGGCGAACGCAATTTGCCATCATGGACCACCTGGATCGCGGTAGGCGGGCAATAAGACAGGTCCCGCGCCTCGTCCTTAAAAGAGTACGGCGCCACAAAATCGGCCAGTAAAGCTCCGGCATATAGCACACCCAGAGCCCAGAGCGCCGCCAGCGCCCATTTATTCTTGAAAAACAAGCCGGTCATCTTTTTCATAGCACCTGTAGATTTCTAAACAGCACTCTCAGCCCGGATACGCGGATCAGCCTTGGCCAGCAGGATATCAGCCAGCAAATTGCCGGCAATGAACATCACTCCACCCATCAGCATGCTCGCCATAACCAGGTAAATATCCTTAGACCGTACCGCGGTAAGCATCAGCGCGCCCAGGCCCGGCCAGCTGGTGATGATCTCCATGATCGCCGCACCGCTGAGCAATCCGGCGAATTCATAACCCAACAGCGTGATCAAAGGGTTGAGCGCATTGCGCAGGACATGCACATAAATGATCCGGTTCTCGGGCAGGCCTTTGGCCCGCGCGGCCAGAACATATTGTTTACCCAGCTCCTCGAGCATATTGCCGCGCATGATCCGCTGTAAAGCGGCCACCGAACCCAAAGACAAAGCCGCGGTCGGTATAACCAAATGCGCCCCCAGATCAAGCCACTGGCGCCACCACGGCCAGACCGCGTAACCCGGACTATGCATCCCTCCCAGCGGCAGGATACCGGTCTGGCTGGCCCAGAAAAGAAAGATCATTGCCACAAAGAAACCCGGTAAGGAAAGAAAAACATAACTCAAGACCTGCACCAGCCGGTCGGAGAAACGATTACGCCGCAGAGCCGCCCAAACCCCCAGCGGTATGGCCAACAGCCAAGTAACCAGAAAAGCGCACAGCGACAGCACAAAGGTATTCCAGATCCGGCCGCCGATAATATTCACCACCGGCACGTTATAATAAAAAGAATACCCCATTTCACCGCGCAAAAGATTGGTCAACCAGTAACCATATTGCATAAAGGCCGGATCATTCAAATGGTAAAGTTTCTCATAATGCGCCAGGGTTTCCGCAGACACTTGCGGATCCAGCCGGAGCGTATCCAGATAATTACCCGGGGTCAGGCGCATAAGCATAAAAGTAAGAAAGCTCATGGCCAATAACAGAAAAACTGCCGTAACTATTCGCCGCGCAATATATTTCATCATCTCCCCTCACCAGGCAGAACGTAAAGTTCCTCGATATTATGGAACACCCCGCCAAACCGGGCAGGCTGTAAATTGCCGAACTTGTTGCGCACCGCGGTAAGCCGCGCACCCAGCGCAGTATAAGCCATGGGCACTTCCTCGGCCACGATCTGCTGGTACTCGTCGTAATAAGCCTTGCGCCGGGTTTCGTCCAACTCCTGCACCCCGGCGGCGAAGAGCTCGTCGATACGTTTCTCCCAACGGGTCTGCGGAGCCGCCTGCCGGGGCGACCACATATGCAACTGGCCGGATGACAGCCAGACATTCTGCCCGAAATGCGGATCGGTCGAGCCGGTAAGGCCGAGCACTACCACTTCCCAGTCAAAGGTAGAAGTAAGCTTGGCGACCAAAGTATTAAACTCAACCAGCTGAAAATTAACCTTCACCCCCAGATTCTCCAGGTCACGGCGGATGATCGAGGCAATGTCCACCCGTTCGGTATTATCCGCGTTGGTCAGCAAAGTGAACTCCAAAGGATGCCCGGCAAAATCTTCCAGGATCCCGTCACCATTAACATCCCGGAAGCCCGCCTGGCCCAACAATTCCCGGGCCTTGGCAGGATCGTAGTCGTATTTACGCACCTGGTCACAATAAAAGAAGCCGGACCCCGGACTTTCCGGTGAATACTGCGGATAACCCAGGCCGTTCTTGACGATCGCGATTATACGCGCCTTATCGATGGAATAAGCCACGGCTCGACGAAAATCACGATTGGTAAACCAGGCCAGCTTGAACGGCGGAACAAAAGGCTGGCCGGTCTTTTGATCCTGGCCCGGATTCTGATTAAAGACCACAAAACTCGCGCCCATATCCGGCCCCAGGTCAAAGATCCGAAAATCGCGCTTACGCTCCAAAGGTTTCAACAAGGGAAAATCCATGCCGCGCACACCATAGGCGTCTATCGAACCTTCCAGGAACTTAAGCAGTTCCACATCCATGCTCGGCACGATCACATAACGCACCCGGTCCAGGTAAGGCAAAGCGCCCCCCGCCGGTGACTTCTTCCAATAGTATGGGTTACGCCGCAGAACAACTTCCTGGCCGGGATAATACGATTCCAATACAAAAGCCCCATTACCGACTACCATTCCCGGCACCGCATCGATCCCCCAGGTAAAAGCAAACCGTCCGGCCTTGACCGCCGGGCTCAAAACATGTTTCGGCAGGATCTCCTGGCCCATACTGCGCAGGAATGGCGCAAAACGGAAAGGCAAAATAAAGCGCACGGTCAGAGCGTCGACCTTCTCAACCTGCAAAGGCTGGCCCTTGATGGTATATATATCCCGGGCCGAATTGGGAACCGCGTCGTTAAAGATCAGGTCATTAAACGTGAACACCACATCATCGGCGGTTAACGGCGCGCCGTCCGACCAGCGCAAACCTTCACGCAATTCAAAGGTCCAGGTCAGGCCATCGGCGCTTACCTGCCAGCGACTGGCCAGATTGGGCTTGACGGTCATATCGAAAGCGTCCAGCCTGGTCAGGCCTTCGAACAAATGCCCGGTGATAGTGGTAGTGGAAGTTTCTTTGGCCAGTATGGGATTAAACGATTTCGGATCGGAAGTTATTGCCAACACCAGCTCGCCGCCATAGCGGGCATCAGCGGCCTGGCCCGCCCCCGAAAACAACAAGGAGCACAGCAATAAACATGCCGTGCTCCTTGTGATATTAAGAAGAGATCTCATTATTTTGTAGTGTTCACCAAAACCCCTGGACTGACCGGAGCCGCGGACTTTTCCGCCGGCACAGCCGCCGCTTCACCCGCCGGGCCTTCGGCATTCAAAGTAATGGTCTGCGAAGGCGCCTGATCAAAAAGCTTGTCCACATCAACGGTCTTGGCTTTCGGAGTCCGCGCCGGGATCTTTTTCATCAAGGAAGTCCCCTGCTTGGCCGTTAAAACCGCCAGGCTCAGGCAAGTGACCAGAAAGATCACCCCGATAAAGGTAGTGACCCGCACCATTACCACATTGGTCTGCGCGCCCAGCAGATTCTCGGCCGAACTAAAGCCTTCGGCCAACCCGCCGCCCTTGCCGGACTGCATCAAAATAGTGGCCACTAGTAAAATACAGGCGATGATATGAACGATAGTTAGAAATGTGATCACTGGCAATACCCCCTATTAATTCATTGAATTTCTAACCAGCGCGGCAAAAGAATCCGCCTTCAGGCTGGCTCCGCCCACCAAAGCGCCATCGATATCCGGCTGGGCCACCAGCTCGGCGATATTCTCGGGCTTCACACTGCCGCCGTACTGGATCCGTGTAGCGTCCGCCGTAGCCTTGTCGAACATCTTGAGCAATATTTCGCGGATGAACTTATGCACTTCCTGCGCCTGGGCGGCAGAGGCGGTTTTGCCCGTGCCGATAGCCCACACCGGTTCATAAGCCAGTACGATCCTGAGCATGTCTTCCTTGGTGAGGCCCGCCAGCGATCCGGTAACATGATCGCGAATAACATCAAAGGTCCGGCCGGACTCGCGCTCAGCCAGGTTCTCCCCCACGCAAACAATAGGCTTTAACCCATTCTTAAGGGCCGCCCGGGTACGCTTGTTGACGGTCTCATTGGTCTCACCGAAGAACTGACGGCGTTCCGAATGCCCGATAATAACGTATTTTACTCCCACCGAAGCCAGCATAGGGCCCGAAACTTCACCGGTGAAAGCACCCGCATCTTCCCAATAAATATTCTGCGCGCCAACCGCGATCGAACTGGCACGGCAATTATCCACCACCGCTCCCAAATGAACGAAAGGAGGACAAACCACCACATCCACCGCGGTCACGCCGCCAATTTCCTTCTTAAGCGCCGCCACCAGCTCCAGCGCCTCAGGCGCGGTCTTATACATTTTCCAGTTGCCGGCAATGATCTTTTTTCTCATTTATATCTCCGCAAGATTTTTGAACTTTACTAAAAACGTTTCCCCGAACTACCTTAAGAACAAACGCAACCGCCGCTACAGCAACCCTTGGCTTTCTTGTCGTTCAGCGCCGTGATCCCGGGCAATTCCTTGCCTTCCAGATACTCCAGCGAAGCCCCGCCGCCGGTCGAAATATGCGTCATCTTGTCGTCCAGGCCGAACTTAAGTACCGCGGCCGCCGAATCGCCGCCGCCGATAATGGTCTTGACGCCTTTGTCTTTCAAAGCGGCCAAATGCTGGGCGATCTCTTTGGTGCCATTGGCAAAAGCATCGCGCTCGAACACCCCCAGAGGGCCGTTCCACACCACCGTCCTGGCGCCATCCAGTATTTTCTTGAACTTGGCACGCGTTTTGGGGCCAATATCCAAAGACTCGAAACCATCCGGAATAACATCCGAGATCTTACCGTCGTTAGATTCAAAATTGGGCACGATCACAAAGTCTTCGGTAAGCTCAATGCGCACACCCGCCGCCTTGGCCTTTTCCAGCAACCCCCGGGCCAGGTCAACCTTGTCTTTCTCCAGCTTAGAATTTCCAATATTGATACCCTGTGACTTAAGGAACGTGTATGCCATCCCGCCGCCGATGATAATAGTGTTGGCCTTCTTAAGCAGGCTCTCGATAAGCAGGATCTTGTCCGACACCTTGGCGCCGCCCAGGATAACCACAAAAGGCCGCTCCGGATTGTTGACCGCGGCTCCCAGGTAAGTTAACTCTTTTTCGATCAGAAAGCCGCTCACCGCCGGAAGGAACGCCGCCACACCCGCAGTTGAAGCATGCGCACGATGCGCGGTGCCGAAAGCGTCATTAACATAAATATCAGCTAAACTGGCCAGCTCTTTGGCAAAAGCGGGGTCGTTCTTTTCTTCTTCCTTATGAAAACGCAGGTTTTCCAGCAAGACCACTTTCTCGGTGGCCGCGGCTATACCAGCCTTGACTTCCGGGCCAATGCAATCGGACAAAAGTTTTACCGGCGTTCCCAAAAGCCCGGCCAAACATTTAGCCGCCGGAGCCAGTGAAAATTCTTTCTCGAAACCCGTGCCTTTGGGCCGGCCCAAATGGCTCATTAAGACAACCTTCGCGGCGCCATTATCCAGCACATATTTTATCGTCGGAACAGCGGCCCTGATCCGTATGTCGTCCGTGATCTTGTCGCCATCCAGCGGCACATTAAAATCCACGCGAATAATAACTTTCTTGCCCTTTAAAACCACATCCCGCACCGTCTGCTTGTTCATAAAACCTCGCTTAAGAGTTATTTCAGGTAAGAGTTCGTTTTTGACCAGTGGCCGCTAGTGTGGTGATTCACATATCTCTTTACATTTGAATCACCACACTGGAGCAATGAAGCAATCGAAAATGGAGAAATAATAAAACATTTGGCTCCATTGCGGTCTATTCTCGATTTTCCAATGCTCTTCAAATGTAAAGAAGCGTCAGACACACTACCTACAGCATTAACCACCCCAAAAGATTCCCTATTATATTTATTGAACCCGTTTTGTCAAATCGCAATTCAAACGCCAGAAACCATTCAGATCATACCTGACGACATGATATCTGCTTACCGAAAGCTGCCATCGCTCCGGTAACGACCCAGAAAATAGCGGTCAACTGGGACGAATATAACGAGGTATCCAGCCCGCTATGGACCAGAAAACCGCACCAGCCGGCAAAGAAAGCCGTCAATAACCAGCGCTCGGGCTCTTTGGGCAAACGCCCGATCCCCGACGACATCTTGATCATTAGCGCAATCATGAACCAAAGGAACAAAGCCAACCCCACCAGCCCCAACTCGGCGCCCATTTGCAAATAGCAGTTATGCGGATAAATAGCCCACATAGGCACATACTTCTTAATTACCATAGTGTAGGAATTCAACCCGGTGCCGAAGATGGGGTTATCGGCGATGACCTTCAGTGCGTCGCGCCAGAAAACCAGCCGACCATTACCGTTAAAAACCCCGAAACTTGACTGCCCGCCGACCGTATCCGCCACAAAAGAAACATCCCGGATCTTAAGCAATAAAGGCTGAAAAATAAGGATGAACAAAGACGTGAAAGCCAGCACCGCCGGCCACAAACGGCGGTTATGGGCGATCAAAATGATCGCCGCCACTACCATGCCGAACCAGGCACCCCGGGAATAAGTTAATCCCAAAGCTGTTGAAGCTACGCCCACAAAGAGAAAACCGCCAAAGAACAACATGGCGTTCTTAAGACTGTAATCGGTAAAAGAACGCACTCCGGCTGTTATGGTAAGCACTATGACCGGCAGGATCGCCAGGATAAGGTAAGCCCCAAAATCATTAGGGTGCCGGAAAGACGCCATTACCCGCCCGTCCGAGAACGGAGCGCGCACAAAGATGTCGAACCCCGAATAAGCCTGCCATAAGCCATCCAAAGATACAATGCCCGCCGAGACCATAAAAACCGCGATCAGGATCCAGTAGCGCTTGCCGGAAGACAAAGTTTCATAACTAATAATGAACAAAAAAGCGGCCTGCAAAGATTTGCCGAGAAAACCCTTCAGGCTTAACAACGGGAACTGGCTCCAGACAATGGAAAGCCCCGACCAGACAAAAAACAACAAAGCCGGAATAAGCACCATCTTGCCCGGCAGGCGTTTTAAAGCCGCGGGGCCCAGCAGAAACTGTTTTATGAGGAAAGCCAGTATAGCCAAAGCAGACGCCACTTCCACAAAAGCATTGGTGGCAGGCAAAAAGAAAACCAAAAGACAAAGTAGAACAAAGATCGCCCGATCAAGAAAAGTGATAGCTATCATCAGTAAGGCTGGGCCTTGTACCAGTCGATGGTTAGTTTAAGCCCTTCCCGGAAGGACATCTCTGCGGAAAAGCCAAATTCTTTCTTTGCCCGGGACACATCCAGGCGGCGGCGCGGCTGGCCGTCGGGTTGGGCCGGATCCCAGCGGACAGCACCTTTAAACCCGGACAATTCCACAATAAGACCGGTAAGCTCTTTGATCGAGATCTCAAAATCCGCACCCAGGTTGACCGGCAGGGCCCCGTTATACCTCTCGGCCGCCAGCACAATGCCACGGGCGGCATCAGCCACATACAAGAACTCACGGGTGGCTTGACCGGTACCCCAAACATCTATTGCCGCCGCCCCGGAGCGGGCGGCATCCACGCACTTTTTTATAAGAGCCGGAATAACATGCGAAGAATCCGGCGCGAAATTATCTCCCGGACCATAAAGATTTACCGGCAGAAGATAAATTGAATTAAAACCATATTGCTGACGATAAGACTGCGACTGGACCAAAAGCATCTTCTTGGCCAGGCCGTACGGCGCATTGGTTTCTTCCGGATAACCATTCCAAAGGTCGTCTTCCTTAAAAGGCACCGGAGTGAACTTGGGATACGCGCAAATAGTGCCGATCGCCACGAATTTCTGCACGCCCGACAAGCGGGCCTGCTCCATTAGCTGAACACCCATCATTAAATTATCGTAAAAGAACTTGCCCGGATTAGCACGGTTCGCGCCAATACCTCCCACCACCGCCGCCAGATGCAAAATAATATCCGGCCGCGCGTCATTAAGCAACCGGAGAATGCTTTCTTTCTCGCGCAGGTCATAACAACTCGATCGCGGAATAAAAACATTAGCACAACCGCGGCCGCGCAATTCCCGCACCACTGCCTGGCCCAGGAACCCGGCGCCGCCGGTAACCACCACTTTACGGCTGGCCCAAAAGCTCATCGTTTACCCTTCAGGCCATAAACTTCTTTTTCCACCAAAGCCATATCGGAATCCACCATCATCCGCACCAGGTCGGCAAACTTCACCTTAGGCTTCCAACCCAGATGTTTGCGCGCCTTGCCCGCATCACCCAAAAGCAGGTCGACCTCGGCTGGCCGGAAATAGCGTTTATCAATAGCCACGAATTTCTTCCAATCCAGGCCGGCATGATCGAAGGCGATCTTAAGGAATTCCTTGACCGAATAAGTCTCGCCCGTCGCTATTACATAATCCTCAGGCTGGTCCTGCTGTAACATCAACCACATGGCTTCCACATAATCGCCGGCAAAGCCCCAGTCACGCTTGGAATCGATATTCCCCAGGTACAACTTTTCCTGCAACCCGTGCTTTATACGCGCCAGCGCCATGGTGATCTTGCGCGTTACAAAAGTTTCACCGCGGCGGGGGGATTCATGATTGAACAAAATCCCGTTACAGGCAAAAATATTATATGACTCACGGTAATTAACCGTCATCCAATAGGCGTACACCTTGGCCGCGCCGTAAGGACTGCGCGGGTAAAACGGCGTAAGCTCGGTCTGGGGCGTTTCCTGAACCTTACCGTACATCTCCGAACTCGAGGCCTGATAAAACCGGGTTTTGCCGCCCATTTCCCGGATAGCCTCCAGCATGCGCGTAGTCCCCATGCCGGTGATCTCGCCGGTATATTCCGGCACGTCAAAACTTACCCGCACATGGCTTTGGGCGGCCAGATTATAAACTTCATCCGGTGCGACCTGTTTAATGACCTGCGCCAGTGAAGAAGCGTCATTAAGATCGCCATAATGCAACCGCAAACGCACCCCTTTTTCATGAGGGTCAGCATACAAATGATCGATACGCTGAGTGTTAAACGAACTGGCCCGGCGGATTATGCCGTGGACTTCATAGCCTTTCTTTAACAGTAATTCGGTAAGATACGAACCGTCCTGTCCGGTGATCCCGGTTATTAAAGCCTTCTTTACTTTAACCGCCATCAATACGCTCCTTTTCCTTTTATCACCACCGGCACCGTTTCCAGCAGAATGCCGATATCCAGCATGAACGACCAGTTATTTATGTACCACGTATCCCATTTTATCAAACGATGAAAAGGCAGGTCACTGCGGCCGCGCACCTGCCATAAACCGGTAATGCCCGGACGGACCTCCAGGCGCTTAAGCTGATTGGGATCTTCCCGCTCAACCTGGTCCAGGGGTAAAGGCCGCGGGCCGACCAGGCTCATATCCCCCATAAGAACATTGAATATCTGCGGCAGTTCATCCAGGCTGTATTTTCTTAAGAATTTACCGATAGCCGTAACCCGCGGATCCTGTTTGATCTTGAATATCGGGCCATCGACCTCGTTCTTAGCCTTAAGCTCGGCCAGGCGGGCATCCGCATCCACCACCATACTACGGAATTTCCACATCTTAAATACCCGGCCACCACAACCATAACGACTGGAGAAATAGAACACCGGGCCAACGCTGTCGAGTTTGATCAAAAGGCCGATCAGAAAGACGCAAGGCATGAGCAAAACCAACGCCACCCCCGACATCATCAGGTCAAAAACGCGCTTGCCGTATTGCACCCGATTATGACCCAGTCCGGAATACTCCAGGACCGGGATATACCCAATATTGAATTTGAATATCTCACCCACCGCCCGGTCGAAAGCCACGGGAATAACGCGGACCGCGATACGCAGGGCCTTGGCGGTCTCGATCATATCGTAGAAAATATTACCCGGAGGATGAATGGTAAAGAAAACCTTGTGCACGAAATTCTTCCTGGCCACCTCTTCCAGCTGGGAAAGCTTGCCCAGCACCTTATGTTCGGGACCCAGTTCGGTAGCCGTTTTGACATCATCCAAGAACCCGACCACCCGCAAACCCAGTCCCGGATGAAGCTTTATTTCCTGGGCCAGCATCATACCGGTCCGCCCGGCGCCCACGATCAGGACATTGAAATTGTTGTAACCATTGGCCGCCAGGAATTCCACGAAAAGACGTTTAAGGAAACGCCACAAACAAAATAACACGAACGTGAAGAACACTATAAGAAAAAAGACTGACCGCGGAAACCCCACGATCTTCATGCCATAAACAAACACCAGCACGGTCCCGGCCGCAAAAAGCACCGAACGCACCACCTGCCCGATCTCGTGGAACTCCACCACTTCCCGCCGGGTCTGATACAAATGATGCAGACCATTAAAGAACAGGACGGTCACAAACCAGATAACGAAAACCAGATGAAAAGGATTGCTGGTATCAAAAAACAATTCCTGCAAAGTCATGGGGAAAGCGTTCTGCCTGAGCCAGGAGGCCAGAAAGATACTGAAGAAAATACACCCGATGTCAACCAGGACATAGGACAAGCGAATAAGAAAAGAAAGGGCGCGGCTGATCATTAAGGCCTTATCTCCGAAGATTTCCCTAAAGGTGCTTTCTTAACGGCGTTTAAAAACAGCGTCCTTGATCAACCAGAAAATAAACAAGGTGTTGCCCAGCAGATAACGCTTCCAGAGCCGCCGGGGTTCGCAACATAACCGAAAAAGCCATTCGAGCGCGCAAGCCCGCATCCAGCCGGGCGCCTGCGGCTTCTCGCCGGCGATAAAGTCGAACGCCGCGCCAATGCCGATCATTACCGGCACATCCAAAGCCGCACGGTTTAGCGCCATCCAAAGATCCTGTTTGGGCGACCCCAGCCCCACCCACAGCACATCCGGGCGCGCGGCATTGATCTCCTTGATCACGGCGTCCGCCAACACTGCGGCTTTACTAATATAAGGCGGAGCAATCTTGCCCGCTATGTGAATGCCTGGGAACCGGGACCTTAAATTGTGTTCCAATCTATCACAAACAGGGGCGCTTGCGCCATAGAAAAAATGACGAAATCCCTGCGCACGGCCTTCAGCGCAGACCTGCAACATAAGATCCGGCCCATAAGTCCGGCGCACGGACTTATGCCCGTGCCAACGCCCCAGCCAGGCCACCGGAGCGCCATCCGGCGTTACCATAGCCGCGGCGTTAACCACCGCCCGGTACTGCGGATCACGCCGCGCGTCCACAATAGTAGACACCGGTGCCACGCAAACATAAGCTTTAGCACGGGAAGCAACAAGATCGCGAATAACAGAGAACGCCAGGTCGGGATTAACCGCGGAAACCTGAATATCCAGAACGCTATAGGTGGTCATAAAGAATCCGTTATAGTTTCAAACACGATCAAGCCAGCCAGCACAAATTAAATTCATAAAAAACATTTGAACCGGTCACTAAGCAACACAAATCAAGCCTTGGCATAAAAGCATAATATAATTACGTACCGAAAAACATTGTTATTTAGGTATTTTTTTAATATCATTAATGCCATGCAACTTTTCATACAAATACCCTGTTATAATGAAGCCGCTACGCTACCCGTTACCTTGGCCAAGATCCCGCGTTCAGTAACCGGATGTCGCGATGTAAAAGTGTTGATAATAGACGATGGCAGTACCGACAACACAATCGAAGTGGCCCGCCAGAACGGTGCCGATCACATTGTTAAAATGACCTCTCACCAGGGCCTGGCTCGCGCTTTCACCATGGGAATGGAAGCCAGCGTAAAACTGGGCGCCGATATAATTGTAAATACCGATGCCGACAATCAATACAACGCGGAAGATATTAATAAACTTACCGCCCCAATAACACAAAAACACGCCGATATAGTGATCGGCACCAGGCCAATCGGCCAAATACAGCATTTTTCTTTCACTAAAAAACTTTTGCAAAACATTGGAAGCGCAATAGTCCGCTGGATAAGCGGAGTCAATATACTGGACGCTACCAGCGGATTTCGCGCCCTGAATCGGGAAGCGGCGTTAAAGATAAACATATTCAGCAAATACACTTATACTCTGGAGATGTTGATCCAGGCCAAACAAAAGAACCTGACGGTAGTAAGTGTCCCCATCCGAGTTAACGGCTACCTGCGCCCTTCACGCCTGGCAAAAAGCACCCTTTCATATGTGTTAAATTCTCTCCAAACCATCATCAGGATATCAGTAAACTACCACCCTTTTCGATTCTTTTTCTCGATCGGAACCTTTTTTGCTGTAATAGGAAGCCTGATGATAATACGCTTCCTGTGGCTGTTCTATCATCATTCCGGCAATGGCCATGTTCAATCCCTGATAGCCGCCTCCATCCTGCTCGGCCTTGGATTTCAGATTATCCTCACTGCGTTCATTACCGATGTTTCCGCGATCAATCGGCGAATAATGGAAGACGTGCAATATCGCCTTAAGAAAGATCAACTTAAAGACGCTTCCCATGAATGAACAGGCCGATGGGGCTCTATCCGGTTATCTGCGCTTTATCCGGCTGCATACCGCCAAACCCTTTCTCGCTCCGGCCATACTGGACGTTGGCTGTGGCAAAGGCCATCTGGCCCAATATTTTGATCCCAATTCTTATACCGGAACAGATATCAACCCCGAAGCCATCGCTTGCGCAAAAAAGGATCATCCGCGCCATTGTTTCCACCTGATGGCCGAACTGCCCCCAAACATAAAATTCAGGACTATCGCTTTACTGGCCGTTATTGAACACCTGGCTGACCCCGGCTCTTTTATGCATAAACTGGCCGACAAGCTGGAACCTGAAGGAAAGATCATAATCACAACGCCACATCCGGCCTTTAGGAAGATTTACGAAACTGGCGCCTGCCTGGGCCTCTTTAACCACTCCGCAGCAGAAGAACATCATCAATATCTTGATTGGGCAGCAATGGATCAATTAACGAAAGAATGCCGCCTTAAGATCGGCGCATATCAGCGTTTTTTATGGGGCGCCAACCAGTTATTTATCCTGGAACACACCTAACGCAAACAATATTTTCTTGGGTGTTCTGCGGTTGTTATATCGCCCTATTCTTGCAACCAGGCTTTGCGTCCGGGCTTAAAGTTGCTGGCTTGCCATAAAAGAAACAAAACGAACGGAATAACATAAACCAGAATAGTCTTAACCAGCACGACCCATTGAAAAGACGGATATTTACCACGCACAATAATTGGCAATACGCTGTCCAGAGAAAATGCCTGGCAGAACAGATAGAAAAAATACAAGACTCCCCCTTTGCACAAAACCATAACAGCCTCCAAAGGCGTCCACAATAAGGCTCTCCACACCTCCCACTGATATATATTATTACCCCATCCACTAACAGCAAAATATTGCTCGACAATATGCAAGGTCAACCCCTCGGCATTACCCTCAAAGAACAACATCGACAAAAGTGGCGGTAAAGCGATCAACACAACTGCCACTCGCCGCCATAATGCCCCTTTCAGAACCTTCTCTTCCAGAAATACCGCAAACGGCACTGTCAACAAGGCCATCGCACTCAAAAGCAAATAACGATAGCCATACCAACCACCCTGGGTCATCCACTGCATCACTACCCAAAGCTTGATCAATAACAAAACACTTATCCATTTAAACTGAACGAGAACACTGTTAGCCGAAGTATACAAAAATACGACAGTTACCAGAATAAAAGGCGCCGTAAACACCAAACCCCAATCGGGCCCGACGATGATATGCCACAACCTGCGCATATAATCCAAAACAGAAAGGTGCTTCATCAAATTATCAACACCATGTAAAGAATGATGCGCAACCAGCATTTCCGGCCAGACTTTAAATACCGCCACCACCAAGGCTCCCAGGAAAACCATCAGGCCTAAGGCCAACGCTTTACGATAAACGGCCCCCTTCATTTGCCACACGAACAAGATCTGAAAACCTAATACAAAACCCAGATCATCCAGTCTGGTTAAAGAAAGAAGGCCACCGGCTATTCCGGCCACCAACATACTGCCCCGGCCGAACACCGCGCCGGCCTGTTTCACCCGGCAAAACAACCAGACCAGGAAAGCCAATAACACCAGCTCATAAACATGAGAGAAAACCGGACGACGAAAAATAAACAGCGGGGCGCCTTGTACCAACACCATCCCGATAACCGCCCAGGAAGCGGCAGTGCTGCTAACGAACATTCGAGCTGAAAGAAAAAGAAATAAACACGCTAACCAGAAATACACTGAACTCGCCACCACAAATCCGAATAAAGCCCAACTACCCGGAATGTTGTTCGGCTTTCGTTCCGAAACAATATCGTTACCATTTAGCAAATCTAACCGCGAAAACAGATAAACAAAAGGGGCCGCCAGGACTCCGGCACCTACCGAATGAGACGGAACACCCTCTCCGGTCATCCAGGACTCCTTGCTATAAGAGGGGAATTCTCCAAACGCCAACGCGGACGCATGCGCAAAATAAGACCAATCATCACCGGAATACATTTGTCCGGTGGTAGAGAAGTTATATGGACGAAGCAAAAGAAAAGCTGAAAGGAAGATCAACCAGGTAACTCTTTTCATCAGAAACGCTCAATCCGTTTATTGTTGATCAAAAGATCCTGCTATTATCCTGGATCCAGCGCACAATGCGGCTTACGCCTTCACGAGGCCCTACGGTCGGCTTCCATTTAAGCGCGCGCTTTACCTTGGCAATATCGGAAATATAAACTTTCTGGTCGAACTTGCGCCAGTCGTCGAAACCGATCTTGACCGCACGGCCGGTAATGCTTTCCAGGAGCTCGAGCAATTCAAGCAAGGACAGCGTATTATCCGCTCCGCCGCCCATGTTGAAAACCCCGGAAGGCGCTTTCTGTGTAATAAACTTATCGAAAGCATTAACCAGATCGCCGACCCATAGAACATCGCGCACCTGTTTGCCGTCGCCATATATCGTGATCGGCCGGCCCTGCATAAAACGGATAGCAAACCAGGCGATCCAGCCCTGATCTTCAAAACCAAATTGCCGGGTGCCATAGGTACAACTCATCCGAAAAACACCGGTGCGCAAACCGAACGACTGTGCGGCATCCTGGGCGTAAAGATCGCCGGTAAGTTTGGATACACCATATGGAGTATGGCCGCAATGATCGATAGAACAGGTTTCCGGCACACCCTTGATGTTCCGAAAGGCGTAACGGGTCTTCTTCTCGCTGATGGGATAAAGGTTAACATTATCACCGTAGACTTTATTTGTGGAACAGTAAACCAGCGCGGCTTTGGAGTTAACCTGACGCAAAGCTTCGACCACGTTCAGTGTACCTGTGGCATTAATGGAAGCGTCTTCACAAGGATCGTTAAGGGAGAACCCCACACCCGGCTGGCCCGCGGCATGAATAACAGCATCGGGCTTGAACTTCCGTAAGGTCGCTTCCAATGTTTTCCGGTCACGGATATCGGCCTTGACCAGCTTGATATTCTTGAAGCGTTGTAAATATTTCCAGTTAAATTCGACCGACTGCGTATCCACCCCAAAGATCTGCGAACGCAGAAGATTGTCGTACACCAGAACCTGATTGCCCTGCCCGGCAAAATGTTCCGCCGCGTGCGAACCCACCATTCCGGCGCCGCCGGTGATCAAGATCTTCATATTCTTCTCCCGAGAGCACTATGTTTCGAAATAAGGCGTTTCAAATAATTTATCAGAGTAAAGTACTCATTGATCGTGCGCAGAACGTTGATCTTGCTGGCGCCTTTTTTCATGCCGTAATTATAAACGAACGGAACCTCCATAATACGGTCGGTAAAGAAAGCCAGCTTTACCAGGAGTTCCGCGTTGGCCACAAACCCTTTGGACTGGATCAGGCCGAACGGACCGAAATAATCCGAGGCTCGCTTAAGGATGCCCGCCCGATAGGCCCGGAAGAATATTGTGTAATCACGCACTGAAGCAACCGGGAAAAAAGCCCGCATAAGGCGATTGGCGCAATGGCTAAAGATCACTCGCGGCAAAGGAAAATTAACATATCTCCCTCCCGAAACATAGCGCGAGGCTATAACAATGTCGGCAGTTCCAAGGCCGATGCTCTCAGCCATCGGCAGGACCAGTTCTTGCTCACTGGTCTGGTCACTTTCCATAATGACGATCACATCATCGTCTTTGGCACCCTTAAGCGCTTCATGGATCCCGGAGGAGAATACCGCCCCGACATTCATATTGATGACCGAACCGGTAATTACCAGATCCACACCTTGCTGTTCTTTCAGGAATTCCAGCGAGCCGTCGGTAGAGCCGTCATTGACCGCCACCATGCGGTAAGCCTTGCCAGCCATAAGGCGGCGAATACCCGCGATCAATTCCGGCAAATTGGCTTTTTCGTTATAAACGGGGAAGATGAAATGGATCATAAGCTCCCAATATTGTTAAAAGGCAACATTATCACTTGCTCCGAGGCTTTGGCCACAAGAGTTGCAAAGCGTAACCCACGCAAACAAGATACAATGGAGCCAGAGGCAATGCCCACCGCGTTACTGTATTAAACATCGAATGTAAACCAGTGTAGAACAATAAGATAACGAAAATTGTAAAACGCAAATATTGCTCTTTAGTGGCCGGACATTGCGAATCAGTCAACTTTACTGGATTTCTAATAGAAAGCAACAATATGATGAAAGCTATTAAAGACCCTAGAGACACCAATAAACGCAAACCATCTTTAAAAATCGTCTTATTATACAATGTTTCCAGCCAGGGCGGATATTCAACGAACCCTATCTTGGTCGATTCCCAAAAAAACATTTTTATCCAATCGAAACTGGACATGAAAACATACTGAAAAGGATGCTCCAGGATCCTTTTTTTGCAATCTCCCAAAATAACCCTGTCAACATCGGCCGCTGGCGTTGTAGAACTAACCTGGCCATACTTTCCTAACCCAAAACCATCACTGGCAGAAAATGCTTCCCAATAAGTACATTCTTCCTCGGAAAAGAAACGCATACAGGCACCATTACCAGGAATATGCGCAATTGCAGTCAATATCTTCCTGGCTGTCATAGGCTCGGTCTTAAGCGCAACGCCGCCATAAAGTGCCCAACTACCTCTTCCGGTAAGAGCGTAATTATTATTGAAAACTTTGTTTAACATTTTGTAAGCGGTAACCGGGACTTCATACACCAAACAAAGTGTAAAGATAAAAACAAGTGCTTTTATGATAACAGGCCTGTTCTTTTGTATGAACGCCCGCAACAGCAGCACAAAATAAAGCCCCACAAAAACGAAGAAAACAAGCTCAAAAGGAGCCTTGATCATTGTCATAATCACAAAAAGCGATCCGATCCCCGCCCCCGCAAAGAAACTTCGCACAATATTCTTTGATATAATGGTCTCAAAAGATTTCGCGATCAACAAGGCGCTTAATAACGTCCACGGCAGGACTGAGATCTCTGAATATAAGCTGAAAGCAGTATTGTTTATCGCTGGTGAAAAACCAAAATATAAAAGAATGAACGCGCAAATCCAGATGCGGACATTAAGTTTACGCAAAACAATGTACATCAACACCTGTGTAATAAAAAGTATCCCTACCCCGATACCGGCCAGAATCCTGGTGTAAACAATTCCACTCCACGACTCCATATGCATCGCCACCGACACCAAAACAGGATAAATCGGTTCCCGCCTAGGGCCTCCCTTAAAATAAGACAGGAAGTCATTATTCTGAAGCAAGCGCCCCAAGTCCCGATATTCCAAAGAATCCCAGCAAATGATCATATTCGTAGTGCATGCCAAATAGATACGGTAACATAAAGAAACCAGAATAACGCTAAAGATGATCCACGACACAGAGAACTTACCAATCTTCAACATGAACACCTCATTACATTAGATTGTGCAAACAGCTTCTTCGTTGATCACTTAACAAACTTGCCGGCGAAACTACGCCGTCTTACGATCAGGGCAGATATTTCTCGAGATCAAAGAATCCCAGACCTATTTCCAGCCAATATCGTGCCAACAGGCATCAAACAATCGACTTCAACGAACCACTTCTTTCTTTTTGAGGCTTACAGATATTAATGTCATTTGCTCTCAATCCATCTTGGCCAGAAATCACTGATAAGTCCATCGCGATACATGATCTGCAACGACAACTCCTTGTCTTTATTCGACCTCGCGAATTCCTGGGCTTTCTCCTTTATATCAACAGGATAAATCACCCGGTATGAAGTCCTGCCCCGAAAATCGTTCATTCCAAGAGCGGGATTGGAGTTCATCATCCATAACGGAATATTATACGCAACAGTTACAACCCTGTCTTCAAGGGACAAAGTCCCTTCAAAAATGTCCCGTACGTCCCTGACCGACAAATAAGACCTAAGATCACGCAAAAGATCTTCGAGCATATCAGGCAGGAGCTTCGCGGCTAGCAAATCCCTTGCCTCGGACAAAGCAACTTCCAGCAGCGTCTTATAACATTTCGTCAATACCAACTGTTTATACTTACGCGTAAGGTTATCCCCGTAAAGCCCCTGGCACAGATCCTCCCAATGCCGGGGATCCTCAAAAAAGTCCGTCAGCGCTTCCCGGGTTAAAAATAGTTCAGCCTGGGTCTCCTTGATAAATTCATCATGATAATACGCAAGATCAGGAAACTGAGCACATCGCGCGTGAATGCCCAGCACCCAAGCTGAAACATCCACACCGCTTTCCAAGAGCAATTTCTTGATAGGCATCAACTCAAGGGAACTATAAAACGTGGTCACAGTAAAACACAATCCCCGTAATTCCAAATAATCTCCGAAGGACATCGTATCCGTCGCTACGACAACCGCCTCGGTGTCAAGAACTTTCCGGCCAGACACAACGCTAAACTGCCGGGGAACAACCCTGTGGCGAATATCGAAACGATATTTACGGATGCTCTCTTCCGAAACCAGTTCCGTCCCTTTAAGCGACATGAGCGTATAGATCACTACCGACTGAACCCCGGAATTAAGCACCCTGCACAACGTTTCAAGAAAGCTGGCCCGGGTCTCTCCTGGAAGACACAAGATCAATTCGGTAACCGACGGGGCACCGGTCTCTTTAAGGACTGCGCGCTGAAAAGACACAAAATTATCAAAAGGAATATTAATTCTTTTAATATTTTTCAGGACAGCTGGCGTCAAAGTCTGAAGTGCGATCGATGGTTGAAAACGGAGTATATCCATCATTGCCAGCAACTTCTTGGGATCTTTGCCCGAATTAACGCTGATGTTGCGCGGCCAATCGTATTTCTCCTGAGTCTCGCGAATGATCCCGGCGATCGTAAAATCTTCCGGGAAAAGCGACATATTCGTGTTGGCCAGAAAAAGGGTCACGTCATGCCGGCCAGCATAGCGTTTACCCAGGCACTCCATCTCACGCCGAAATATCTCAGGGGAAAGAAAAAGCATCCGAGAATAATAGGAATCGCTAGTATGGCAAAACGTACACGTAAAAGGACACCCGCGATGTGTTTGCAGAAATGGATGACAGCCAACATTCAGAAACTCGTCAAAAACGCCCTCGGCATAGATCGCCCCTATCTCGTCAAGACTGGAAAGACGCGGCGGCGGTTCGGCTGATTCCCGCAAAGCATTCTCTTTCCTGTCAAACGAGTACATACCAGCCGAAGGGGTCAGGCAGATGCTTTCCCGCGACTCCCCGGCCATAAGCCTCCCAACCAGCCCGGCAAAAGGGATCTCCCCATCATAAAGGATCCCGGCATCCACTAACGGGTGGTCAATAAAATACTGCATCCGCCGGGCCGCAGACAAATCCAGGTTAGGGCCACCAACGACGACAAAACAACGCGGATTCCTGTCTTTAACAATGCGGGCAACGGACAAATTGAGTTCACTGTTCCAGACATACTGCGCAAGACCGATCACGTCAGGAGTCCAGGATGCAAACACACCCAGGGCCTTGCTGGTATCCTTGAAAATCCTGATGTCCAGAGCACCCCCGATCCGTTTGCGTAAAAAGGCGGCTATCATACCCAGACCAAGAGGCACCGTGTTATTCGTCACGCCGCGGGTAAAATGGTTGAGATCCAATAAAGCTACGTTCATTATTCCTCTCCTTATCTTGTACGCCTGATCCAGAAACGAACTCTATTCAATATAAGGCCGCAACAACAATCCCACATCCCGGTCTCTTAACGCACGGCCAATGTCATTCTTCCCCGGCAAGCTTCTTAAATAGCCGGAAGCAACATCGTCATTAAAATCGCTATTACGAGTATACCTAATCTGGAGACTCTTGTCCTGAAGCACGGGCACCATCTTCAGTAACTCTCCCGTCTTTAACGCTTGCAACAAGCCATTCTGCGCGGCCCGAACCGCCAACATGCCCAACTCGAAGGGATCCACTGCCTGCTCCGCGGGAACAGCATGAAACAGCATAGCGCCAGAATCCAGCCCCTTGGACAGCAAATGGATCGTCGCCCCCACATAATCCGGCTTCCGGTCATAAAGCGCCCAGAAATTACAACTATTTCCACGATAATAAGGTGACACACCCATATGAATATTAATCGCCTGATGCTCTACCAAAAAATCAGCAAGCTCGTTCCTGATATAACTGCTCCCGAAAACAATATAATAATCACTTTGGAACGCCGCTACAAGTGCGCTCATGTCCAGCAAGCTCAAGTCTCCAGACCTCAAAGATAAAGACCTTACATTTGACGGCAAAAAGTCCAGGGACCCGAAAACCATCCTCTCCGCTTCGATCACATGCCTAAAATATTCCTGCATAACATTGGTTCGTTTAAAGAAATCCTGAACCTGTCCCGGAAAAACAGTATTACATTCCAAAACTGCAAAGACTTCATCGGCAACCGTCGCCAAACGATGAATGAGCGCGATATGCCTAGGCTGATTACTAGTAAACACGGTTACTTTCATTGCCCGATCCTCCGGATCACATTCGCGTGATCTTCCCGCGCGAATTCAAACCTTGAATATTGATGATCTGCCATGTTAGCCCGAAACCCCAACCGAATACCAAGCGCAGCCAGGATCTTCAAAGTCTCCACATTATAAGAATTACAAGGATGCGAGACCACTTCCGGGCTTTTACCAAGAAGATCTCTAAGAAACCGGTAATTCTGTCCATATTCTTTTTGCTGTTCGGTCGCGGGCAGATCAGCCAGAACAGTCGGATGAGTATGCGAATGTAACCCTATGACATGCCCGCGTGCACACAAACTCCTAACATGTTCTTTCGTCATCCACAGATCAGAAGCAAAAGAAGCCAAATCTATCCCTTGTTCGCAAATCATCCTGTCCATAAGTTCCTGGTACTTATCAACACCCAAAGCAACATCTCTTATATACCTGAACTTTGTGTCATTAGGAGAATAAAACGGACAATACTTCCAATTGTCATGTGCATATCCTTTTAACGCCAACTCCACTGCGTCATTATAAGCCGAAGCCTTCACCCGCGAGAAGAAATCCAAATAAAAGTCATCAATACATGCATAACACACTGTCCTGAATTTCCGGTAGATCTCTAGTTTCTCCAAACCTCCGTCCAGCACGGAGGAATAAACAAACCAGAACGCGGTCAAACCATACCGCTCCAACACCGGAAGTGCAACCTCATACTGGCACAATAACGCATCATCAAAGGTCAAGCAAATATCATGATCCTTTAACGAGTTGCTCACCGCCCTATTAAACCACTCCTCAGCCGAAAGGATGTGCTTCTCGTAATGAGTCAGGACAGCCTCAAACTGGCCAATAGATATAGCCCCCTGCCCCCGGCAATGCTTCTCGTTATAAAAATGATGGAACATAAGTCCATGCGGCTTTATTTCAAGTGATCGCATCATTCTCCACATGTAGAAAACAACCCTACCATCCCAAGGATATGGCCACCAACAGAACGCCCGCGCTACCGATGAAAGAATTCAGCTGACCATCAGCCGACATACTTCCCCAGCCAGACCAAACTCCGCATTTATTTTTTGACACCAGCATAAATTCCCCTCCGTGCCGATGGAAAAGCACGATAAACAAGTTCCTTTACCCAATTACCTAAAGAATAATTTAACGTTGTAATATAGCCACACGAACACCCCGGGCACTGCTTATTGAACATTTTCTGCTGGATCGCACGATAAGCCTTGGACTTGAGTATCTCCTGAAGCCGATTCTTGCGTAAATCGCCATGAACACCCAAAGACCAACATCCGCCAAAGATCTGCCCTTTAGGACCTATGTTCAAACGAATTTGGGAAACATAACAAGGAAGATCCTTCTGTAGTGGATCCCGAAAATAGCGTTTAAAGAAATCAATGTCCACAAAACGATGCTTGGTGAACACCGAAGCTATCTGGATTTGCTCAACAAAAAACTGTTGCAAGTCCGCCAACCGCGACATCTCTTTTTCCGTCACCCAAAACCTCTCCCTAGCTCCCTTGATCTGAAAGAAATACGGACTCGTATCAAACAAATTAACAACAACAGGAATGCCCAGAGGGCTAACAGCGTTCACCACTTCCTTATAGGAAGTCAACGTGTCTTTCATCAAAACAAATGCCACCAGCACCGACATCCTCCGGTCCCGGTTATAGGCAGACAGTATCTCCAAAGCCCGATAAACCCTTTGGTACGCCCCTTTAACCCCGCGTAAACGGTCATACTCGAGCCCTATCGCATCAACCGATATAGTAATATCCTTAACCCCTAACCTGAGCAATTGATCTGCCATCTCATCATCGATCATATCACCATTTGAGGACACACCGACCTTGATCCCCAATCGAACGGCCTCGGCAATGATCTCGAAAATATCGGATCGGCACAACGGTTCACCACCAGTCAAATTGATCTCCCGCACCCCGCAGACATACAACTCACCCAGAATCCGCATCCACTCATCCTTGCTCAGCTCATCTTTATGATACGTCTGCCATTGATTACACATCACACACTTAAGGCAGCAATTATCCGTAATATTGATCGTCGCAGAATACGGACGAAGTGCCATAACAGGCCACAAAAAAGGGGCCGCCTTAATTATTGCGAATCGGGCAAACGTTGTAAGCTTTCTAATATTAACAGCCATTATCGCTCCTATTCAATTCTCAGGTCCGAGTTCCTGGCGATCCGTTGCCCAGAAGACTGGCATTTATCCTTCACATACAATACAAAAGACTCCAGGGACCACCCAATGAACAAAGCGAAGATAGGCATCACCCATATAAATCCCCGTTGAAGAAACCAGTAGTGCGTAAGAATATTTCCTGACAATATCGTCCCCACAGGCACCACCACCAGCACTATCAGGAAAATGATCTGATGAAACCTCTGCCTGTACGGAATAACGAATGGCGCCACACCCCCCAGAAGCAAAAAATAAAGCCTTTTGTCGCCGATAAGATTGCCGAAAACGCCTTTAAGAAATCCGATCATATCCCTGGAAGGACTTGGGATAAATTGAAACGTATCGTTATTACTGGTGGGATTGGCAAGATGCGGACCGAACGTGCTCAATAGCCACAAAGGCGCGGCCAAACAAAGAACCACCAACACGAAAGGAGCAACATTCTTTAGAATAATAAAGAATGACTTATCCTTCACCCTTGTCAACAAGGCATAAAGTCCTGTGAAAAAGAACATCACTATCCCATAAACATGGAACCACAGTATAAAAACGAACACAACTCCCGCGACAACTTTCTTCCCCATGCTCAAATAACCATTCGCGTCAATTATCCTCAACCAAAGATATAAAGAAGCCAATGCCACCGTGGGCAGAACCGCGTACGTCCTGATCTCTGTAGCATGCCAGATCAAGGTAGCGTTAAAACACACAATGCTGAACGTAACAACATAGCCCAATACACTCTTTAAATAACGCCGACAGATTAAATAAAGCAAATAAAACCCAAGAAGGGTTGCCCCCATATGTGGAATGGCAAGCCCCCACTTATTCATCGAGAAAATCTTATAAAAGGGATACGTAAGATAATAGTCCGCAGACAAATAAGCGCAATATTCACTCCGGGTAAGCCCTTGGACCATCTGAAAGAAAGTCCCA
Source organism: Candidatus Omnitrophota bacterium (assembly GCA_015232565.1). GTDB lineage: Bacteria > Omnitrophota > Gorgyraeia > Zapsychrales > Fredricksoniimonadaceae. Next base: position 96,232 of record JADFZK010000001.1, on the reverse strand, counting down.
TTCATCTGGCTGATTTGATAAAGCTCATCAACCCAAAGGTCATGACCGGCTAAATGGACCAATCGCAAATAAAAAGCATAAGCGGAAATTAACGTAACAATTAATGGAATACGAAATCTCTTCATCCCTCTAAAAAAAGTCAAAAAGTCCACATTTTCCCTTTCAAATCGTAACATCTCACGTGCAAACATCCAGAGTTCTGAATATATTTGTCATAATCGCGCCATATTGTTCCAGGCTGTAAACTTCCTCGAACCGTTTCCGATTGGCTACGCCCATGGTTTTCCGGTGAACCTCATTCTCTGCCAACCAAAGGATCTTCGCAACAAGCTCCGAAGCCTCTCCCTTCGCAAACAAAAGCCCATGACCTTCGTCGAGCAGGATCTCGGGAATAGTTCCTTCATCAGAAGCCACTATGGGCAAACCCTCGGCCATGGCATGCAGAAGGACCAACCCGAAAACATCTCTCAAGGTTGTAAACATGAATACGTCAGCCCCGCGAAATATGGCTGTGCGTTCACGAGCGTCATCAACGTAACCCAGATAACGCACCCTCCCAGGGTAAGCCTGCTGTAATTCGTCCAGTTTGCGCGCAACCTCATCATCCTCAAGTGGACCGGCAAAGGTTACCGCCACATCCCTACGGACACGCAAGATCCTGGCCGCCGCCTCAAAAGCGACATATATCCCCTTGGGACGGCTCATATGCGAAAAATAAAGCACATTTAACAACCAGCCTGCCGGGCGGTTAGGCACAACAGCGAAAGTCTTCGTATCTTCAACTACGCCAGGCACAACAAATATCTTTTCATTATTCATTAGCCCTTTGTAGGTTGCCCGCACACTTTCACCCATAACGATACTGCCCGCTGAATGACGCAACATCCAGCGCAACAGCGCACGCTGAAAGACCGGCAAACCATCATGCAATTCTCGCACATACTGACCCAGATCATGAAACACGACCCGACGCCCAAGCGCGATCCCCGTAGCACAAAACAAAAAATCCTTCCAGAACGGCATACGATAAAAACTGCTGTTATAGAGCACATAGCGCGGCCGCCAAAAAACAATTGCGGCGACATACTGAAGATAATACTTAACCATCTTTACAAGCTTCTGGCCGGTAACCTTCTTGTTAGTCTGATAAGACCAGAAATGCATATTTAAAAACCGCACCCGGACATTGGCAGGAAAAGAGGAAGCCATCAGCATCTGGTAGATCACACTGTGGCCAAAAAAAGGCGGCGGCAGAACCCCGCACACCAAAACTTTAGGCTGAAGGCTTTTGGACATAATATTCATGATAACGCCGAACACCCTCCTCAATAGCAACCGCCGGCTCCCAGCCAGTCTTATTTTTTAACTTGTCAAAAGAAACCCGGCTCAGCGACACAGAGCGTTCGTCGGTAAAAATAACTTCCGACCCTGATCCGCAAACCTTCCTGACCATTAACGCCAAAGCATCCAACCGCAGGGTCTCATCCGTTGACACGTTATATATCCCCGCTAACTCAACAGCCGAAGCCGCCAGGACCAAAGCGCGCACCAGATCGTCAATATACACAAACTGCAACCACGAACCACGTGGAGCAACCACTTTAACCGGAGCATTCTGCATTGCCTGGGCACAAAATATCGGGATAACCGCTTTCTCCGGCTGGCCGGGCCCGAAAACATTTACCGAACGCAAGATCACCAATCCGCCATCCTTGCGCGCGTTTAAAAGCAACCCTTCAGCCTTTAATTTGCTCTTTTCATAGGGCTGTGACGGCGCGATCAAGCTCTCTTCCGTAATAACAGCCTGATCCCGGCCATAAACTTTGCTGGTCGATAGAAAGACAAACCTGCGCGTATCTATTCCAGCCAGGACATTGGCCGTCCCGTTAACATTAACGCGATCGTAGATAGCCGGATCGGTATCTCCCACATGAGTAATATTGTAAGCGGCCAGATGAACCACCACATCAAAAACACCGGCGATCGTAAATGGAGCAGTAATGTCACAGGCATGAAAACTATTGATCCCGATCGTACTAAAACAACCCGTATCCGCCAGATCAAGCGCATCGACCTCATGGCCCCGGGCCACCAGCGCGGCCACACAAGCCCGCCCGATAAAACCATTCGCCCCGGTCACCAGGATCTTCATTATGGCGCGAATTTCTGCATTAGAACGGTTGCATTAAAAAGTGATTCGAAAGATCCGGCATCGGTCCACTCCGATCTAAGGATAGAAAAAGACAATTGGCCTTCTTTAACGTAATTGGCCAGGACATCCGTAACTTCATACTCACCGCGCGGGCTCTTTTTCAAATTCTTAAGCAAAGAAAAAACTTCCGGCTGAAACATCCACAAGCCAGTATTGACGTAATTCGAAGCCGGCTCTTTGGGCTTCTCCACGATATCCACGATCCGATCACCTTTGATGGTTACTACTCCGTATTTCTGCGGATCTTTTACTTTAGCTACCAGGATCTTGGCCTTAAAATGTCCTTTTCCGGCCTTGAATTCATCCACAAAAGGGCGGACATTCTCGATCACAATATTATCGCCTAGAATAACCATGAACTCTTCGTCCCGGGCAAACGACTCGGCCAAAAGCAAGGCCGCGCCAGTACCGCCACTACCTTCCTGAATTTCGTAACTAAAATGCGCGCCCCATTCTTTCCCGGATCCCAAAAGGCGAAAGAAATCCCCGATATGTTCACCGCCGGTAACTATCAAGATATCCTTGATCCCGGCGCTGATCAGGGTCTCCAACGGATAATAGATCATCGGCTTTTTATAAACCGGCAACAAATGTTTATTGGTGACCTTGGTCAAAGGCAAAAGCCGCGACCCGGTCCCGCCTGCGAGCAATACGCCTTTCATTTGGCCCCCTTCTCACCCCAGAAACCCTTGCTGTAACGGGGATCAAGTTTGTCTTTTAAAGGCCGCCACCAGGCTTCATTAGCACGATACCACTCCACAGTGGCCTGCAGGCCTTTATCCAGATCGTATGCCGGCTGCCAACCCAGCCTGAGCAACTTGGAAGAATCCAGACTGTAGCGCATATCATGGCCCGGACGATCCTGTACGAATTTAATTGAGCGCTCATCCTTGCCCATCAGAACAAGCAGTTTGCGCGTCAGGTCGATGTTTTCGCACTCCTGACTGCCGCCGACGTTATACACCTCGCCGTTCACGCCGCTATCTACCAAAAGTCTGATCGCCCGGCAATGATCCTCCACATAAAGCCAGTCCCGTATCTGACGGCCCGCGCCAAAAACCGGGACCGTGCCGCCATCAAACAGATTGGTGATAAATAAAGGAATAACTTTCTCGGGATAAGCGTAAGGACCGTAATTATTGGAAGCCCGGGTTATTACCACCGGGACGCCATAGGTCTCAAAGAAGCTGTAAGCCAACCGTTCACCGCCCAGCTTGGAGGCCGCGTAAGGGTTGCGCGGCTTCAGCTCGGACGCTTCGTGAAAACTCCCCTCCAGGATATGCCCGTAGACTTCATCGGTCGAGATCTGGATAAAACGCTTCAGACCCGGCATTTTTCGTGCCTGTTGTAAAAGAGTGTACACGCCCACGATATCGGTCTTTAAGAATGATTGCGGATCGTCGATCGAACGGTCTACCGAAACCTCGGCGGCAAAGTTCACGACCACATCAACGCCATCCATGGCCTTACGGACCATGGCCTCGTCGCAAATGTCTCCCTTGAGGAATTCAAATCCGTTACGGCCCTCGAACTCGAATAAATTTGCCAGATTGCCGGAATAGGTTAATTTATCAAGGACCCGAACACGAATACCCTCGACATTTTGATACAAATATCTGATAAAATTACTCCCAATAAAACCGGCGCCACCGGTCACAAGATAATCTTTGCCTTGCGTCATACCTTCACTCATCCTTCCTCACCCAAAGCCCCTTCCAACAACCGATTACGATAAGCCACAACAACGCCAAATAAAGTCCAAAACGGAATCGCATTATATGGTAATTCGAGGATCACCCCGAACTGCGCAATGATAATCCAAGAGATTAAAGCGCTCACCAGCACCCCGCCCCGCCAGGAACGTGCCCGTATAAAATCATGCGTCATACGGGCAATAAAGAACAAAACCATAGCGATCATTGCCAGACCAACAATACCGCCACGATAGATCAAATGTAAAGAAACATTATGCGGCGTAATCCAGCCGTCCCGTAACCAATCGACCTCTCCCATGCGCAAAATCTCAAGCGACGGTGATCGTTGCGGCCAACCAAAACTAAACCCAAACAAAGGCCGATACTTCAAAAGCTCATGAAGCATATCCTTCCAAATGAGGAGCCGAAAGACGCCATTACCATAAGCAGCGTCCAGATCTCGAAAATTATTAATTGCACTCTGTGCGAATTGTCCCGACATCTCATTGTCAACAGAGAACTCAGTATTAACTACCTGCTTAGCCATAACTGCAGGAGCAATTACCGATGATGAAGGCCGAACAACACCCCGCGACTTAACTGACGGTTTTTGTTTGACGGCTTGACTGGCCATAACTTCAGGCGCAACAACCGCAACCGCTAATGAAGACTTCCCAGCGACCTGACCCTTCACTGCCGACTTTTGATTGACGGCTTGACTGGCCATAACTTCAGGCGCAACAACCGCAACCGCTAATGAAGACTTCCCAGCGACCTGACCCTTCACTGCCGACTTTTGATTGACAGCTTGACTGGCAATAACTTCAGGCGCAACAACCGCAACCGCTGACGAAGACTGCCCAGCAACCGGCCCTTTCACTGCCAGCTCTGGATCAACAGCTTGAGGGGTAATTACATCATGCACAATAACCGGCGTCTGAGACAATGTCTTGACTGAATCAATCTTAGCGAGATCAACCCTGGACAGATTCTCATGGTATGTCTTTGCCTTTAACTGCCGCGGAACAAAACCCATTCGTTTCTTTTCAATTTGACTTACATAAAGATGATAATTCTCGGTAATTCTCCATGGCGTGATCAAAGAAAGCAACGCGTTCCTGTCTCCCCACATCCATAAGCTTATACCCAGAAATACACTTAAAACCACTATCCCGCACAGCTGTTTCCAGACAGAAAGCCGCAAAACCTGAACGCTATACCACGCTAGAAATAACACACCAACTAAAGCGCCTGTAAAACAGCCGCGTCCGGTACTCAACAAAACGATACGCATAAAAAAGAGAAAGATAAGAAGAATGAAAAAAATATTGCGAAGCCAGCAACGGGACAACGCGGCCGCCACAAAGAAGCCCCCCATCAAACAGGCATATTGGGCACTTGCCTGAACAGGAAGACAAGAAATCATGTACAATAAAGTTACAAGAAACACAACTCGCAAACCATCTCCAAACCTGACTCTACGCAGAAAATGAACCACCATAATTGAAAGAACAGGATAGTAAAACAACGCCGCATTTCGCAAAGCATAAGGACCGTACTGAATATAGCCCTCAGCCATCTTAACCATCACCCAAAAAAGATAGCATAAAATCAATATGCGCCAACTACTCCAACGGACAGGCTCCATAAGAATCTGACCGATGAGCACGCACCAACAAACGATCATCAACCATTCCCCGATAAAGACGGGAAAGTCCAGAAAAGCGAACTGAGTATGCATCTCAGCAAAGGACGAACCAAACAGCGCATAAAGAACACAAGCGCCCCCGATCATGGCAAGGCAGAAATAACTTGACCACTGTTTCAACATAGAAAATACTCCGTATTACGATTGCTGCTTACGATGTCCCGAAACAACGTTTATCGTCCATAATTCAAAGAATCCGGTAAAATTACCCAAAGCCCGTTGCCAATATCCTACATTACGCCTCGCAACCCCCAGCACAATATTTTCCAGCATCTGCCCAGCACTCGCCCATAAACACATGCCGATAGACAGCTGATTCTTCTTCACGAAGTAGTACCTGTTCCTGAGCTGTGAACGTCCAAACCAGAAATTACGGCGACGAGAGACATCTCCGGACAAATGCTCTACACGGGCCGTAGCCACCACAACCAGTCTATATCTTCTCCCCACACGATAACTGAAGTCGAGATCCTCGCACAGACCGGTCCCTTCGAACCACTCATCAAAAAGGAACTCACTGAATATTTTCCGCCGCCAAACGGTCGCCCCGCCAAAAAGCCACTGCACATAGGCCGTCTCAATAGCAGGACACATCAGGGAATTATACCCGGAGGGCAACACAGCACCCCGCTGGACTGAACCAGTTCCAAAGATCATTTTAAAATACACGCCAGCCGTCGGAAACTTCTCGTTAATAATATTGAATACCGCACCAGCAACATCGACGGAAGCCTGATCCCAAAAGCTAGCCATCTCCTTAACGGCGCCCTCGCAAAACACAATATCGTCATCCAAGAAACACACCAGCTCAATGCCAGAGCTTACATGCTCTAACCCCTGATTGCGCTGAGCCGGCAAACAGGCGCGATGGGCTTTCATATGCTTAATCACAAGCGGCCCGAAACCTCCGGTAACATAGGCCTGTCCCTTAAACTCGGCACTGGCGTCAACAATTATAATCTCCTCCGGCAACCGACACTGTCCCTGCAAACTTCTCAGGAGCCTACCAAGCTCTAACTCGCGATCCTTCGTCGGAATAATAAAAGCGATTCTTAGCATTGTATCAACACCGCTTAAAGCACAACTTTCTTTCTAAACCGGGCCGGATTTCCAGCCCACATTTCCCCTGATGGCACGTCCCTGGTGACAATGCTCCCGGCCCCAATCACCGCGCCGCGCCCGATATTAACACCCTTTAGGATGACCGAATTTCCACCGATCCAAACATCATCCCCGATCACCACCGGTGCCGAGACCGCCAATGCAATATCATTGCCGCGCCGGGCACGCCAATCCAATGGATGAAAATCCGTATCGTAAATACAGGCATTCGCGCCAATGTTAACATGCGCTCCAATCCTGACCGAGCGGGCGGCATAAATAACCACACCCGACAAGCCTGTGTGATCGCCGACAACGATCTCACTTGCAGCAAAAGGCGCAGCAAGTATGACCCTGCGGACAATACCGGCCAGATTAACACGGGGATCACTGTTCAAGACAACCTCCCGGCCCAGAATGATCTTCGCCTTACGATGCCGCAACAATATAGGCAACCCGTAAACCCGAAGGCCTTTGTCCAATTCAACACCACAACAACGGCAGTAGGCCCACCCGATCAGCCATGACAAAGCATATTTCCAGGCATGACTATTCATCATTGTGCTCCGTTGAAGCGCCCCTGGATCCACAACTTTAGATGTTGAAATATCCTTTTGGCCCAACGCTTTTCCAGGCCCTTAAAATGGGCCTCAAACCCAGTTTTCTCCAACGTGCGCAATTGATCAATCAGCGCCAGCCTGTCAAATTCCCTCACGCCACAATTACGAAGACCATAAGCTGCATCCTTCCCAACCGCCTTGATCCTCATAAATACATCCAATGAAGAAACCGGATCTCGACTTTCACCTGTTGTCCAATGATAAAGCGTGTCCCGAGGATGATACGCGTCAACATAAATCAAAAGAACCCTGGTCGACGGTTGCCCTTCAAGGAATGCCCGCAAACGAGACACCGACCGGATGTCTTCGGACGCCTCAACACGGTGGGCACGCCCAACCAAGTTTGTCCCGCCATGAACTTCAAACTCGATCAGGCCGCATAAAAGCGTATCATCTGGCCTCAGATTCTGCTCAACCCAAGAGACCGCACGATCAATATTGTCACGCTCCAGTGTCATTGTCACCGCAATTAACGCAAAATTTATAACAAGAAACATCCCCAGCAACCAGCCCAATTTGCGGCCATTACGACACATTTCCAACAGTATCGCAGGAGCCCCAAGGACAGCCAGCATGGCAGAAACATAATAGTATCTTGCCAGAAAGATCATATGATGCGGATTACAGAATCCAATCAATAATCCCGAAATAACACCGGTCAAACACAAAAACGTTTCCAAATTCAGGGCCTTGTCCTGCCTGTCACGAACCCACCAGACTGCCGCCAGGATCACAATATTCAAGGCCAGACCGAACCGTGCGAGTCCGAACAGATTATCCCAAATAGTCATGTAGGTCCTGGAGACCGCCCCTCCGCCGACATCAACACGCGCAAGCCCAAGATCACACACGTAAACAATGAGCGGCCACAAAATGACGGCGCCTGCCGCCAAAAACACCAGAATCTTTCGCCTACAGACGATCCATTCCCGCAACCTGCCGGAGGACCCGAACGCCAATATAATCCCAGCCACAGGAATAATCACGCAATGGACAATCTGCAAATGACCGGCCAATGGATAAATAAAAGCGGCAATAAATAAAAGGGCCCACATTAACGCCTTCAACCAACACCTAGCCTTGATCGCCGCCGCTCCATACCAAAAAGCCACCAGATTGAGCAAAGCGCACAACCCTATCAGGGTGTAATAACGGTAAAACAGCAAATTATCAAAAACGATAGCGCAAGAGAAGAACAAAGCAATCAACAACCACAATTTCACTCTGTTCACCAGGCCGCTGAATCTCAAGAACAACAAAAAGAAAACAATGGTCACAAGCCCGAAAGAAAGTGGAATAACCCGAAACCAAAAAAGACTTGGGTGACCCAGCGCCCGGTAGACAAACTGTCCCAGAAAGGACATCGGGTACCCATGTGTATAGGGTTTATCCCCTATCGTACCCATATCCAAATCATACAAAAAAGGCTTGCCCGTCAACCAAAGACCTTTAGCCGCTTGAACAGGCGGAAGCTCATCGGACCAAAGAGTCAATCTCCCGGCCAGGCAAGCCCAGGCAATCGCAAAAGACAGCAGAACTACAATCCCCGTTAAGACTATCCAACGATCCCTATTCATTCCATTTGCCCCCGTTTTGATCGAGCCATTCCACCGTCTTTAAGATACCGTCGGAGAATGCCACCACAGGCTCCCAGCCCAACCATTGACGGATCAAGCGACTATCGCTAACCCAGACGTTGGTATCCCACTCACGGTTCACCATTCCGCCGAAAACAGGCAACCGCCCTATACCGAAGATTTTACGCGCTATGTCCGCGGCCTGCCGAATCGTGGTCTGTCGACCAGTACCTACATTAAAAACCATGCCGCGCGGTAGATCCGTTTTCTGCGCGGCCAAGATACAAGCCCGCACAAAATCATCCACATACACATAATCACGCGCCACCCCGGGACCAACCAACGGAGGATACCCGCCTTTTAACCCGCTTAACACCAACTGCGGAATGAACCGCGACGGCTCTTCATAAGGACCATAAACCGAATACGGCCTTAATGACACAACATGCCGATCCCGTGTAAGGGACGTATGCCGACAAAACATCGTAGCATACGCTTTGGTTAAGGCATAATGACTGTTCGGCTCCAAAACCTCATTTTCTTTAGGCGCATGATCCTTGAACCCGTATTCTGAAGATGAACCAACATTAACAAAAGACTCGCAACCCGCATCAAGCGCAGCAGGCAACAAATGATTTATTCCGGTTATATTAGTTAGCACTGCTGTATCGATATCTTGCTGACTGGAATACGCGCCGTATGTCGCTAAATGAAAAACCCATTCAGCCGCGATCTTGCCCAACAATGGTCCTAGCTTTTTACCGTCCTGCAGGTTAACGGCATGCTTTTGCAAACAGGCCATCACCCCCTGCAGGCGCCACAGACTCGCTTGGGGACGCAACAGGACATGAACCTCGTGCCCCTGAGCCAACAAAGCCCGGGCCAGGTTAGCGCCAATAAACCCGCTTGCCCCCGTTATCAAGACTTTCTTAACTCGCTTCATTTAAGAAAATCCTTATACCCAAACACATCCAGATACTGCCAAGTCCTTTCGCCAATCTCGCGGATCTCAGCTTTAGAAAGCTCCTGAGCGGTCTTGAGATTAGCCTCGGCTGTAGGCTTACGGATGGTCCCCCATGGATACACTTCCTCTAAGACTTTTCCGTTCCAGCTTACTCGTCCGAGCGTCTCGCTGGTCTTTAACCCAAGCTTGCGACATAACGCACCCAAAGTCTTTTGCGGTCCAGCCAAAACATCCTCGATCCTGATCAAATGAAAACGGGCCGGGAATTTCTTTTTCCATAACAAGGCAAAATACTGGTTGATATTCCAACAGAACATATAATTCTCCAACGACAAAGGCACCGGACGTTTCTTAGTGTCCGCATACGCCGCCCATGGATTGCGCACAACATGAAGAAAATGAGCCCCAGGGACATCATTAAGGATCTTGTCCGCATCAACAACCAGAACAGGAGAATATCCAACATAAAACTGCTCACTGCCTGTCCGGTTGAAATCTTTCCAGGCATCAAAAGTGCTTCTAAAGAACGCTTCAATATTATGCGCCCGGGACCGCCCAAGACGCGCAATATATTTCTGATAGATTTCACAACGCTCATCATCTGACATATCAAACGGCTCATGCCTGAATTTACTAACCTGAGGCGTACGCGAACGCACCTTCCCTTCCTCATCAATAATAAGCTTGTAATCGCCGTAGGCCGTGCCATCAAGAGGAAAAACCGGCCAGCGATATTTCTGGGGAAATAGCGTTGACATTTGATCAACCACCAGTCTGGATCCCAATTGGGACTCAAAGGGATAAACACACATCTGCGGATGTCCATCAAGAAAACGATGAGTGGTATTACCGCCATTTTCATACATTGCCCCAAGCATTAACAACTTGAATTCTTTTCCCATCTTTCTACCCTCTCCATGTTGTTTTATTGAACCCGTAAAAAGCCTTCCCTATGCCGTCTTCGTTCATCAAAGGCCGGCCGGCCGGACACATTAACCCCCGCCCCATTTCCCGCGGCAAACCTTCAACCGCGAATATCTGATCCCCTTCTTGCCAAATAAGCCGGCCGATCGTTTTACCAGAATTAATATCAATAGCATAAATACCGCAAAAGCTCTTTTTTACATCCAAACCCGGAGCGTACTGCCTGAATTTTGGCAACACACGTGAAACACCAACAAAAAGCGTATTCCCACAAAAAAACAATCCCCGAGTCCATCCAGGCAGAGCGGCAACCACATTCAGTCTTCCCTTATCAACAAAACCAACCTGTCCATAGCCACTATTATCAACCCAGACCTTTCCCTGATGAATTCTAGCCGAATGCGGGCGAGTCAATCCCCGGCATACCGGATCTCCCGATCTTCCTGAGAATATAACCCCCTCGCCATCGACCCGAAAATACCGATGACCTGGACGATACTTTGCCTTCTCGGAACAAGAAGCAGAAAAAAACGAGCTCTCCAGATCCCGCCCCGCAGCAATAGAATTTAGTTGCAGGAAGTTCTGGTCCGTACAAGGCCCCTTCCCTTGCTGCATCGAGCGCGGCCACCACGCATATTCCACGCCCCCCGACTCATCAAGACGAACCACGGCATTATGCGCCACCGCGTTCGCAAACAAGCGCCCTTTAATCAATGCCAAATCATGAATATACAAGCTTCCAGGATATACAAATATCCGCCAAGGAATAAGGCACCCTTCCAATTCAACGGCCCTCTTCCCAAAACGGCCGAGGTCGGCCCGAGACTGGAGGCCCGCTGAAGCCGCAAGTTCATAAACCAAATTCGGATTGCGCGTACTCGCCACATAAACACACCTACGCTCCTTATCCACCGCTATCCCCGAAGGATGAGGCAAGCACATATAAGAAATATCTGGACCTTTATTCCCGCACCCCAGGCACAACAGGAAATGTTCGTACTCCCGGCTAACCAGTAAGGAAAGCCCGGTAGCGGCCAATGCCTCCCAGAATCCATCATCAACTTTATGCTGTAACTGATTCTTAGTAACCATCAAAGAGCTATCCGCCAATTGATTCACCACTCGCAACGGATTACGCCACACTTGATCATTTCCTGACGAACTTATCATCACACATCCCTTTTACCATACCGCGACTTCCATAGTTTGTAAGCGCCCCAATACAACTTTAAAGCTGAAAATAAACCTGTCGTTGACCGCCCGCTCTTGCGGCTGGTTGAAAAGATCGGTACTTCCAAAACCATCAGATCATTCTCCCTGCAGCAAACGCAAAATTCCAAATCAATAAGATCATCTTCCGACTTCATCTCCAGCAACGCTGTCCAACGACGCTGAAAAACCTTGGGAGTACCATTAATATCCCAATTATACAGATCAAAAAGCATCCGTCCCTCAAGATTATAAAACAGCGACCCAATACGCCGCCTTATCCCATCACGAATTCTGCGGTTCGCTTTAATTACCGTATCCTGATGCGCCATGCCATACAACAAAAACAACAAAAGATCCTTTCCTCGAGTACGCGCCGTATTCGTATAACAGATCTGCTCCCCTTTTGCCTGGGCAATGCCAAACCTCACCGCCGCCCCCCAGCCGGCTTTAGGCGACTCAACAACGCGGACAACAGGATACTTCTCTGCCAATTCAAGACAAACCTCCATTGACCGGTCCTTCGAACCATTGACCACCAAGATCGCCTCATAGGGAACTGTAAGATTCCTAAGAGAGAACATATATTCCTCAATCACTTGTTGAATATGATCCGCCTGATTGTAGACCGGCAGAACAATCGAAATCAGCATATTAAATATATCCCCTTCTTTTGTCCCACTAAATCCCCATTTACCATCCACAGGATCATCCCTAAGCCCTGTCCTTCGAAAACAAAAGAGTCATGAAAGCTTTAAGCTGCAGCCGTAACGGAATAGAATTCGCGTAGATTCGCTGATGCAAGAATACTCCGTAATAAAAACGGTACAAATAATGAAAAAGACCCCTCACAAAACGACTTGTGCCAAGCCAAGGATAAACCTTTTCTAATCCGGGTAAATCAACCAACATTGGAAAAAGACGGTGAATGATCTCAAGTTTAACCTTGTATTCTTGCGAGAAGTTTAATGACGACCCCGAAAACTGACTGTTAAACCCTCCCTTATCCTCCGACAACAATCCCTTATCGCGACAATAAGTAGAGATCCACGTTCCAGGATACGCTTGAAAGATCGAAGCATCAGCATAATCCGAATCCACTTTCTGATTCAACTCAACCGTTTCCCAAATCTCCGCTTCACTTTCATCCGGAATCCCGATCATGTTCAATGTGTATATCCGCAGGCCGTGCCTTTTGCATAAAGCCGCAGCATCAATAATCTGCTGATCCGACATCCGGCGATGAAGGATTTCTTCGCGGATACGCCGGCTCCCGCTTTCAAACGCCATGCAAACAGAAAAACATCCAGCCTCCTTTAACGACCGACAATACGCATCTGTCACCATAGAAGGATTCACATAACTGAGAAAAGGCTTGGCTATTTCCCGAGGATATCTCGCAGTGAATTCAGCCAGCCAATCTTTATTAAACCCAAAGACATCGTCATGGAATTTAACAAAAGATACCGGGTATCTCTCCGCAACGCTTTTAATTTCTTTGATAAGGTACCCGACACTCTTATTCCTGATAACCCGGCCCTTGCCGCGATACAATTCGTTATAAGAATGATTGAAACAATACGTGCATTGAAAAGGACAGCCTCGGCCGGCAAAAAACGCCTTGACCGGATTCTGCGCCAGAAAGGTGTTTTGCTGAAAAATAATGTCCCGGTCCGGGAATGGCAAAACGTCGAGATCCGACACCAGATTGGATAATGGATTCTTCCGTATCGTCCCGTCTGACTTCTTGAAATGGAAATTAGCAACCTCATACATTGATTCGGAGCCAAAACGCTCCAACAATGCAGGAAAAACAATATCGCCCTCTCCAAGGCAGATAGCGTCAACTCCGTCTTCGTGTATAAATTCCGGGAAGAACGTCGGATGAGCCCCCCCGAAAACTGCGAAGAATTTCTCTTCTTTTTTCAACTCCCTATTGATCGCCACATACCGCCCCGAATCCTCTGAAGTCAAAGAATACGCGACAAGATCCGGCTTAAAAGTTCTCAACAACTCTCGAGTCGCCATCTTACCCTGATTATAAACCGCCAATCGCACCTGATGGCCATGCTGTTTAACTGCCGCCGCCAAGACCGGAATGGACATAACATCCAGCAAACCTATCTTTTCAATTACAAAAAGAACCTTTAGGCCCATCAACCACGCTCCCTGTTCAAAATCTGACGGACCGCCGATGCTATCTTGTTGGAAGACAACCCCATTTGCTCATAAAGATACTTTTTGCTCCCGGACTTAGGAAGATCAGCCGAAGTAACCCCAAGCGATAGCAAGCGGGCTTTGCTTAAGCCACATACCATGGCCTGCGCAACAGCTCCCCCCAACCCGGTATTAACCACATGATCCTCCACCGTAACCACCCAACGAACCTTCCCCATCACGCGCACCAGATCAGCATTCGGGAAAGGATTAAAACTCGATACTGCAGCAACACCACATGAAATGCCGTCTTTCCTAAGAAGCTCTACCGCATTAACCACTTCCTTAACCGCGCTTCCCATCGAAACAAAAAGAACATCTTCTCCTCTGGCAAGCACATTAATTCTCCCAAGATCAAAAGAACCTTCGGGAATCAATGCCGATTTATCGCCTTTCCCTATCCTGTAATAGACCGGCCCAGGAAGATCCCACGTTTTTTTCAAGGCAGATTGAGCCTGAAAAAGATCGGCCGGAACAACAATATGCAACCCGAGCAAATTCCGCAATACACCCACGTCTTCCAAAGTCCAGTGACTCTTCCCCGCTGTGCCATAATCTACTCCGGCACCAACCCCTATAATACGCACAGGCAGGCCATGCCCTGCGGGGCCGTTACGAATAAACTCAAAAGGACGAAAAGCAGCAAAATTACCGATAGAATAAACAAACGGGATCAATCCCTGCATTGCCATCCCGGTAGCCACCCCGACCATATTCTGCTCGGCCACCCCCACATTAAAAAACCGGCCGGGGAAAACATCCCGAAAAGACTCGAGCACAGTATACCCAAGATCTGCCGTCAAAAGCACGATCCTCTTGTCCTTATGCGCCAAATCAATCAATGTCTTGATAAACGAGTCTCGCATATCAGGCACGTCCTATTCCATGTGACTTCTTCAGTCCGACTTTCTTAATATCCTCCAAGGCCAGCCCGTACTCTTTGTCACTCATCGGCCAATAATGCCATTTTATTTGCCGTTGCATATAAGAAACACCATACCCCAGCTGGGTATTAGCGATGATAACATGCGGACTGTTCTTTACCTTCAATGATTTTCTAATCGTCCTCGTAATAGCTAAGCGGTCATGCCCATCGACACTATAAACACCCCATCCAAACGCTTTCCATATATTCTCAACAGGCGCAACGTTCAAAACATCTCGAGTATACCCGAAAGCCTGCTGGCCATTATTATCAGCAATAACGCAAATATTGGACAATTGATGATGCGCGGCAAACATGGCGGCTTCCCAAAGGGAACCTTCATTATATTCGGCATCACTTATAACAATAAAAACCCTTGCTTTGCTTCGTTTCATTTTCAATGCCAGTGCCATGCCAACCCCCATGGAAAGCCCCTGGCCCAACGATCCGGTAGAGCATTCGATCCCAGGTAGCCCGTGCTCCGGATGAACGCCTAAACACGTGCCATCCCCGCAATAAGTACCCAGGTTCTTCTTCGAAAGCCACCCCCTGCAATATAAGGCCGCATACAATGCAAGCGCTGCATGCCCTTTGGAAAGAATAAACACATCTCTTTCTTTATCCCGAGGTGAACGAGCGCGCAGAACATCCCCATAAACAGAAGCCAGGATATCTGCTATAGACAGGGCCGAACCTATATGCCCGACACCCGCCCGAAACGACTGCTCCAGAATAATTCTCCTGATCTGATAAGCCAGATCTTTCATCCGATGGCTCCTCCAGCAATCTTACGCAGATAATCGGCATAAGACGTTTTGTAACCCTGCGCAATCGCCAAAACTTGCTCCTTCGATATCCAACCCTTCTGAAAAGAGATCTCTTCAATACAGCCGATCTTGAATCCCTGTCGGTCCTCGATCGTCTTAATAAAAACAGCCGCATCCACCAAGGACTCATACGTTCCAGTATCCAGCCAGGCATATCCCCG
Source organism: Candidatus Omnitrophota bacterium (assembly GCA_015232565.1). Classification (GTDB taxonomy): domain Bacteria; phylum Omnitrophota; class Gorgyraeia; order Zapsychrales; family Fredricksoniimonadaceae. The sequence goes on along the minus strand of JADFZK010000001.1, from coordinate 80,093 downwards.
GCCAAAAGGAAACACATTCAACCGACCTTCATCAAGATAGCATTTGAGAACATCGGTTATCTCCAATTCCCCTCTTAGGGAAGGACGCACCTTCTTGGCAAATCCGACCACATCATTATCGAAGAAATACAACCCTGTTACCGCCCATGATGACTCAGGCATATCAGGCTTCTCCTCGATCTTGCTGACCACTCCGTCAGTATCAAAGGTCACGACTCCGTATCTTTCAGGATCCCGGACAGTATAAGCAAACACGCTCGCTCCTGCCCTATCTTTCGCACTCTGTAAAATGGCTTGAAGTCCGTGGCCGTAAAAAACATTATCCCCCAGGATCAAACAAACATTATCGCGGCCAATAAAAGCTTCCCCGATAAGAAACGCCTGCGCAACTCCCGCAGGTACCGGCTGAACGGCGTATTCAATAGTAAGCCCCAATGCCGAACCATCTCCTAACAAAGCTTTAAACAAAGGCAGGTCATCTGGATTAACAATAATTAGAATGTCTCTAATATCCGCCAACAACAAAACAGATAAAGGATAATAAATCATCGGCTTATCAAAAACAGGCAACAATTGCTTGCAAACAACTTTTGTAATCGGATACAAACGCGTAGCCTTGCCCCCAGCCAGAATTATCCCTTTAGTCTTACGCACAAACACCCCCTAAGTCTTGAAGAAGTTCACAACATGACTTACAGCCTGCGTTTCCATATTCAACCGGCTTTCCCTGGTAAAAGACCCTACATGAGGTGTCATAATAACATTCGACAGCTCAGTTAACCGGCCAACATAGGGCTCCTGCGCATATACATCCAACGCAACACCGCCAACCTTTTCAGAAACGATGGCCGCATAAAGCGCCTCTTCGTCCACCAATGCCCCCCGGGCAACATTCACCAGGAGAACTCCGGACCTCATACGGGACAACTCCCCCGAACCAAGACAAAAAGGATTCTCACTAGTCACGGAAAGATGAAGGCTGATAACGTCCATTCCCGTCAATATATCATCAAAACACACCAGCTTGACCCCCGCAGTAGCAGCCCAATCGTCATCAGGATAAAGATCATACCCCGAAACATCTGCTTCGAGCCTTACTAAAAGCTCCGCCACCCGACGGCCGATGCGCCCAAGGCCCAAAATGCCGACTTTACGGCCTTTAAGCTCAAAACCGCTCTGACGCTCCCACACATTCTGACGCATCATAACGGTTTGAAAGGTCACTTTACGCAAAAGATCAAAGATCATGGCCAAGGTCAATTCGGCAACCGGCTGAATAACAACATCCGGCGTATTAAAAACAGTAATGCCCTTTTCCCGAGCGAATTTAAGATCGACATTGTCCATTCCCACACCGCAACGGCTGATACAACGCAATTGCGGGAGCGCTTCCAGAACAGCGCGGTCGTATACCTCAAGCCCTGCGATAACCGCCTCAGCTCCGCGGGCCTGCTCAACAAGCTCTTTGGAATTCAACCTTTTACCTGTCCTGTTCCAGGAAAGCGACCAGCCTTTATCGGTCAAGACCTGCGCCGGAACTTCAGAGAATGTTGAACTGGCTATGTAAATATGATGACCCATTATCACATCCTGAATATGCCATTGCACGCCTGGACATGATAACTATACTCATGTCCGGCCTGTTTAATCTTTACCTTACCGCCGGCCGCTTCAACAATGGCCGCCCCGGCCGCAATATCCCAAAGCATAATGTCTTTCTCGTCATAAGCGTCAAAACGCCCGGCGGCGACATAAGCCATGGAAAGAGCCGCCGATCCGATCAAGCGCGGCTTCTTGTAGACGCGGACATTGCGCGCAAAACTTTCAATGCTCTTTCCCGAAAGATCCGTCTTACCCGGAAACCCTGTAGCCAGGATAGCGTCGCGTTTCCTGGGCACCCGGCTGACCGAGATTTTATTACCATTAAGCCAGGCGCCCTGACCGACGATCCCGGAAAACAACTCTTTCCGATTAAAATCGTAGATAACGCCCAGAACCGACCGGGCCCCATCACGCAAGCCAACAGATACGCAAGACAGCGGGACCTTCCTGGAATAATTGATCGTCCCGTCCAACGGGTCCACGATCCAGCGCAGACCGTCGGTCAACCCGCCTATAGCCCCACATTCTTCTGATAATATTGGAAAATCGGCACCATTCTGTAACAACCTGATCAACAAGGTCTCCGAATCCTTATCCGCTCGCAATTTCAGGTCGTGTGCCATATTCTTATCAATAACCTGCGAGGCAGACTGGTGTGAGCACAAAAAAATGCCGGCCTGCGTAGCGGCGGTCTTAGCAAGCTCCAAATATCTTAATAAATCCTTTTTACGCATACCTGCTGACCATTCCCAGTGGCAAAAGAATCCACCCAAAAAAGATGAATGTCACACTATGAACACTTTCTCTCGGAATTCCGGCTCAAACAAAAATAAGATGATATCAAATGATCCAAAACCATATGAACATCTTCTACCGGGCCGTACTCACCTTTTTCTGTACTAACGATCACGCAATGATGGCATAGTTTTGCCAACGACCCGCCGTCGAACCCCAAAAGCCCTACGGTAACAGCTCCCTGCGCCCTGGCATATTCAACCGCCCCAACCAAATTAGGCGAATTACCGCTAGCCGATATAGCGACCACTACATCTCCGGCGTCTAAAACCCCCTCGAGCTGGCAGGAGAAAACCTTGTCGTAGCCAACATCATTGGCCAGCGCCGTCAATGATGCGACATTACAGGTCAGATCCTGTGCGCGAAAACCACCGCCGCCATGACGCAGTGAGCCCGCATGCAGGTCATTAACAAAATGCCCGCAGGTCGACGCGCTCCCGCCGTTACCAATAAAAAAGATCCTTTTCTTTCCCAAACGAGCCTGCTCGAGCACGCCAATAACCCGCGCTACTGTGGCATGATCCAGACAGCCAAATGTCTCAATCAGATGACTGATGTACGCCTTTGAATAGTCGCTGGCACTTTTATTATTTTTATAAACATCTTCCATCATACTCATAGAAACCCCCGGAAATAGATCTAAACAACTTTTCTCATCTTTATCACGCGAGCTGGAACTCCCACCGCAATCGCATAAGGAGGAACATCTCGCGTTACTACGCTACCCGCACCTATTACAGCAGAGCGTCCAATAGTAACACCAGGGACCACAGTCACACCCGCGCCTAACCACACATCATTCTCAATTGTAATCACACCCGGCTCATGCCCCTGCTCCCTGATCAATTGGTCCGCCGAAGCAATACAATGATTCGCCGCTCTCAACACAGTCAATGGACCAATAAGCACATTATCACCGATCGTGATCCTTCCACCGCCATCAGCAATAATAAGTACATTGCTGTTAATCGACACATGATCACCAATCACTAACCGGCTACCGCGCTCAGGATCCTGACATATCAACTGACAAAAATCAGCCAAAGCGAAATGCTTCCCGATTGTTATATTCTCGGGATGACGGATCAACGTGCCTGGTGGCGGATAAAAATCAAATTGATGCGCGCATTGTATCCTAGCCCCCAAACACCATAGGCGATACCTGATATCTCTCAAAAGATAAATCAATATCCTCAAGTCGCACCTGCCTTAGGGGCACCCCTAGAAAACACTTTCCGATCAGGATCAGGAATATTATATTTTTTGCGCCACTTGAGATCCGCGTAATAAATACGATAAACCGTCTTCATCGTTTTTAACGCCTCCAGGCTGGTGCCACCGGTCACTTTCTTATCCCCGATAACCGCACTAGCGAAATCAAACACTTCATCGCGCCAGGAATTGTCCTCGTTATAACGGATCATCTCCTCGAAAGGATCGCCGCCGTCATTCGCGCTGGCACGGACTATGGTAATCGTCTCGGCTCCGTAAGACTTCGAATTGGACAGGATCCCGGAGAGGATCAGCGAGCCCTTGGTCAGCGCAATGGAAAGATTGAACGAATGCCTCCACTGGGTCGCCGAGGAATGCAACTGGGCCACAACACCATCGGCGGTACGCATTAAAGCATAAGCATTGTCTTCCACGTCATGTTTCCAGAAATCGTTGGAAATATAGCTGTGCACTTCCGTGAATTCGCCGGCAAACAAGCGCATCAGGTCGACCATGTGGATCCCCTGGTCGAGAAAGATGCCGCCGCCCGCCAAAGCCCGTTTGGTACGCCAGTCCGAATCAAAACTGACGATCTTGGACTTGCCATACACCCCACGCAAATTAATAACCTTGCCCAAACTACCGCTACGGATAATGTCCATGGCCTTACGCACCGACTCATGGTAACGATGATTAAAACCATACATGAGTTTCTGTTTCGCATGTTTCCGTTCACACTGGATCACCGCCAGAATATCTTCCACACTCTTTCCCGGTGGTTTCTCGCAAAAAACGTGCAAGCCCTTCTCCAAACCGGCAATAGTAACTTCCGGCGCCAGATAATTCGGCAAACACACAAAAAGCACATCCAGCGGTTCTGCCAGCAACTGCTTGTAACTGCTGAAACAGGAAAGCCCCTCGAGTTTTCCGCCTGTTTTGGCAAAAGACTGATCGCAAACCGCCGTCACCAGCATACGCGGATGCTGGTCGATAAACTTCCGGCGAACCTTGCCTACCACACCAAACCCGGCAATACCAACCCGCAACGGTTTTTTCATATCAAATATTCCGCCAGCAATTTATCGTTTCGCTCACCCAGGCGTTTCGACTCTACTTCTTCATCGAGCCGCACCCAGCGGCGGTCTTCATTGCTACGATATAAAGCATGCAATAACCGGATCGTATTAAGCCCATCATTAAAGTCCACCGGCGATGGCTGTTTTTCATTGATCGCTGTGATCAGTTTGCTATAGACCTGACGATGGCTTAAGCCATACGCCATGCCAACCTCTTCACTGTAAATCGCCTGCTCACCCGGACTCGGTGAAAATGTTTCCAGCTTGTTAGCACAAATTCCACCCAGGACCGCCAGCCCTTTACTACCGACGATAGAAACAGACGCCTCAAAATCATCAGGCCGGGCCGCCATGGTTATCTCCAGCTGGCCCAGTCCGCCGCTACGGAACTTAAGCAGGCTCACGCCGGTGTCTTCCGCCTCGAGCTTGGCCCCCAGCTGTGCCAGGCAGGAATTGACTTCCTCAACCTCACCGGCCAGGTAACGCAGAATATCAATATAATGGATCCCCTGATTCACATACGCGCCGCCGTCCATGGAGTAAGTGCCCCGCCAGGCCGCCAGATCATAATAACGTTGAGGCCGGCACCAACGCAACCGCACCGTGCCCAACACCACATCACCCAACTCGCCACTAACCATCGCTGATTTTACCCGCTGGACCGCTTTATTGAACCGGTTCTGATAGACCGGGAAGATCCGCACGCCCTTCTTTGCCGCCAGGGCATTAAGCTCCAGGCCCTGGGCCACGCGCAAAACCATTGGTTTCTCGAGCAAAACATTCACTGCGCAATGAGCTAGAATATCTTTTACATGCTCATAATGAGCACCTGTAGGAGTAGCCAGCGTAACCAGATCAAGCTCCTCGCGTGCCAGCATTTCACGATAATTAATGTAAACTTTAGCGCCGGACTTCTCGGATAACTTCCGAGCTTTCTCCTCGATCAGATCGCAGATGGCAACCAGCTTGATACCATCCAAACCTTTAAGCATCTCGGCATGATGAAAAGCCACCCGTCCGCAGCCGATGATCCCAAGCCTCAACTCCTTACTCACCGCCAGCCTCCTTGCGTTTTGTTAGAAATGCTTCTGCCTGGGCGATATGTTGCGGAAGGTCCACCCCCACCGTTGCGATATCGGTCGATACCAGCCGCACATCAAAACCGTATTCGGTCAAACGCAGCATATGGGTATCTTCGATGCTTTCCAGATAACCCTTAGGAGTCTGCGAGAAACGCTTGATAGCCTCGGCCGGCCAGACATACAACCCCACCTGCTTGTAATATTCAGGATTACGGTTCTTGAAATTGTACGGAATAGCACACCGCGAGAAATACAACGCTTTACCCTCATTACCCACCGCGATTTTGACCGACTGAGGATCGCGGGCTTCTTCTTCAGAGATCTGCACGTATTGTGTTACGACATCAAACTGCTCGAAATCAAAAGCCCGGTCGATAAAATCATCCACATCCTGCGCGCGCAGGGTAGGCTCATCCCCCTGGATCTCAACCACATATTCCGCCCCTACCCGCCGACACACCTCATCCGAACGTTCAGAGCAGTTCTTGTGTGTCGCAGCAGTCATAATACACCGCATTCCTTTTTGCTCACAAAACTTGCCGACATCTTCGTGATCGGTCGCCACGTAAACATCTTTCAAATTACGGCATTTCATACAATACTCGTAAACCCACTGGATCATTTCCTTGCCCAGTATCCTGGCCAGCGGCTTACCGTAAAAACGCGACGACTCCATGCGCGCCGGAATGACTCCCACGACTTTCTTGCCTTTATACTTATCCTTCATGCTTTTTCCCCATCAATTCCTTAACATGCTCCATAAAGATGGCCATCTGCGCCCGGGGGCCAACCGTTATACGGATATACCCGTCAACCGGCACCCCTTTGAACGGTCCTTTGATCCAGATATCCCGGGCTTCCAGCGCCCGCACCAGCTTCACTGCATCACTGCCTTCCGGTAAACGTACAAAAACAAAATTCGTTACCGATGGGAACACCTTTGCCCCCAGCTTCTTGAACTCATCGGCCAGATATGCTTTACCCTCATTAACATCACGCACATATTCCAGACCTATTGACGGATGATCGATAAGGTATTCGGCAAACTTGGCCGACAAAGTCGTCACGTCATAAGTCAACTTGACTTTAATCAGATTATTGATATTCGCCGACTGGCTTACCAGATACCCCACCCGTAAAGGCGCGATACCGAAAGCTTTTGACATGGTCCGGACGATAATCAAATTGTCATACGCCGGCAGTTGCCCGATCATGGTTTTCTCATAAAAATAATGATACGCCTCATCAACCAAAACCAACGCATTATGCGTAGCAGCTACCTGGATGACCTTAAGGATGTCCCCATCCGCCATTGCCGTACCGGTATGATTAGGGTTAGCAAGAATAACCAACTTGGTATTGTCGTTGATCTTCTCAATAATCCGCGTAACAGGCAAACTGAAATCGGCATCATACTTAACGAACACCCTCTTACCCCCAAACATGTCCGTATAAACCGGGAACATCCCATAACCAGGATCAAGCATTACAACCTCATCGCCTTCGTTGAGGTAAGTATCAAAGACCATCCGGATACCAGTATCGGACCCATAGGTTAACAGCAGACATTCACGCGGCACCCCAAGAGAGGCGGCCAGTTTGCGATACAGGCTTTCCAAAGCCGGATAAGCCACCACCTCCTCGGGAGACACTGTCTTCCATACCGCGTCAAGAACCGCTTGCGGCAACGGGGTGGTCCGCTCATTATGATCAAGGCGCATAACCTTACCCAGACGATTCTCTGTATTGGACGGCGCCCGTGAGATATTGAGCAATAATCTTTTTGGCTGAATCATAATCATTCCATTTTTATTAGGAATTAAGGTTTATTTCAACAACAGTTTCGTGCCCGATTCCGGCACGGCCCTTTTCAATAAGGAAAAACGCCATCATAACCTTATCCACGCTGATGCGCGCCGCCTTGGTAGGAGGATGCGCATATCCTTTAACAGTGATCTTAAAAGGCGCCGGAGATAAGTTCTTAAGAAATGCCAGGTGGTCGTCAGTATTCACCACATAATATGGCAAAGTCTGCTGTTCACTCTGGCCGGCCAGGTTAACATCCATCTCCCCCGTAACCGCAGGCCCGTTCGTCAGGCGAAAATCACATAACACATGCCTGGAGGAAACACGGTACATTTCCCGGACAATATCCTGATACCGGGAATTCAGGTGCAAGATCCCGCTAGAATGCACCAGATCGAAAGCGCCATCGGGATAATCCAGCTTAATGCCGTCACTGACAATAAAATCATCCTGCGGATAATTTTTCCGGGCTATCTGAACAAAACGGTCAATAATGTCCGCCCCTGTATAACGGATCTCCGGATTATAATGCCTGACGATCTGGCTGAAATCCCCGCAGGCACAGCCCAAGTCCAGAAAAGACGCAGACTCCTTCACCAGTTGAGGCAAAAAAAACTTCTCCGAACGATATAAATGATCGACCTGGCTTCGCGTCCCCTGGAAAAAAAGCTCATTCCCGGTACGTCCCCAAACCTGTTGTTCCTTATAGATCAATGAATCCACAAAGCCCTCTTATTCGTCAGTTTATTCAAATGAGCGCTTATTGTAGCACAGAGGTAAATAGCATCAAGATGAACTTGAACGCAAATGGCGACTCAGGAACTCTCTAAAACGTTCGGGGGTAACACGATAAAAGTATCGTTGAACATACTGACCGGCCAGAAGACTTTGCTCCTGGTATTGAGCTTCCGTAATGTTAAAAACCTCTTCAGCTACATCCTTCAACCCTTGTTGCAAAGAAACATTCCACCTCAAATTTGAACAACCAGGAATCGGATCATAACTAAGAATGCCAGCAGGGGAGAAATTAACAACCGGACAACCCATCAACAACGCTTCAAGAACTACCGCACTCTGCCAGTACAGGATCAGATCCGCTGACTCAATATCATCGCGCAACACACCCTGCGAAAACAGAACAGAAGAATACCTGCCCAAAGAATACCCAAACTGCCCCGCCAGGAAAGCCCAAGGCAAAGCCGGATGCGACCTTAGGACAAAGGTCCACTCCGGCATAAGAGCAGACTGACTCAAGGCATAATCAACCAGCGCCTTTGTTTCCAATACGCCATCAAGAACAACCAGGACCCGCCGCTTCCTGGCCCGGGGCTTTACGGGGGCACCCTCAAGATAGGCATACCGTAACGCGCACGCCGGGGTAATTTCTGTTGCCGAATAATCACCATACTGCTTCAGAATACTCGCGGACACCTCCCCAGTGGTAAGAACCTTGTCAGGCAGAGGAACAATAAGGCGCTCGAGCGAACTAACGAACATGTTAAGCGCTGCCGGTGGAACCACCGAGTGCTGATAGCCGATCAAGAAAGTGGTTGAACTACACTGGCGGCAAGCCAGCATGCACATGCGCTCCCAGGGATTATTCTCAAAAGTGAACAAGAACGTCTCTATTGCAACACATTTGGAAAGGCGCCTTACGGCGTCATAATGGAGCAATTGAAAAAGCTGGATACCGTTCAGATTACAGGCGAGCTCATAAGCCAGCGTAGCGGTAATATCAAGGCCACGGAAATCAACCTTGCCAGGCAATGGAATCCTAAAAGACAGAATGCGGATAACAGCCCCGAGAATATCCTGCAAAGAAATAAAGAACTCGACCGGAAGGATAAACTCTTCGCCAGGCCTCTTGACCTGCTTAATAAAATGACGGAAGCCCTGCCAATGATAACTTAAGGTCAGAACCTTCTTGCCTTCTTGCCGCAAATAACCCGCCAGCTCTCCGAAGAAAGGATCCGTATACTGGCCTGCTTTATCCCACGAAGAACCATATGAGAATGTTTTTATCACATAACAAGGCCTGCGCTGGGCAAAGAACTCCCCTGCCTGGTGGCCTAACAGCGCCCGGGCATAAAAGCTGCGCGCAAAGATCTTGAACGCATTGTAAAAGAGGCCCGCCGATTTAAGAACGCTGTTTATTACACATCCCCGCAATGGGCCGATCGCCGAACACTGCCAAAAAACAGTTCTGCCGCTTCCCGACAACAACTTACGCAAAGAAGCTTGTATCGCAAGCGACGGGGCTACGATCAAAATATGGCAGTCAGCAAAAGTTCTCAGGGCCAGATCGATCTCCTGCAACTCCAGCACCAGATCGGGCAGGGGACAAAGATACCGGTTCTTGGAAGAAAGATTGGTGGCCCACCATAAAAATTGATCCTTATACAAACCATTAAGACGGGCGATACAATCGATATAATCCTTGATAAACAACGACCGGTCACTGTCCGCATAAACCGGAACGGGGAGGCCCTCGAGCACCCCCTGCTCAAGCCCTTGACCGCCTTGTTCAAGCCTGTCAATAACTATGACCAGCGGCTTGCTTTTCCCCGCCTTAATCCGAAACGCCTGCAGATCATTGATCCGAAAGAGCTGTGCCATATTATTTATGCGGCCCGCGCTGGACCTTGTCCTTGCCCCACCGCTGTCCGTAACGTTCAGCGGCCATATCCATAACCGTTGCCGGAGTTTCCCCACGGCGTAAGCCCTCAAGCAAGTCTTTCAAATAAATACTCATCCGCTCAGCGGCGCGGCCGTCATGGAAAGGATCCAGCTCACTGATCATTGACGACCAGTCACCCAAGCCGGAACGGGATCCTGGATCCCGGAAATAATCATTGCAAGCGCTCCAGACCGCAGGCCAGTCCTTAAAAACAACCTCACTTCCAAGCCGATACAACGGACTCCTCGGCCAACCTTCAAGGTCCATCAGGATCGTTCTTCCGCCAGCCAGAGCGGCCTCCAATCCGGCAGTTCCCGCGCTCAAGGCTTCATGCACAGAAATATCCGACGCAAGCGCCGCGACCGCAGGTGGAAATGCCCCCTGCAAAAGACCTCCCTCGAACACAAAACAACGACCGGTCTTCTCTGCCCTTTTCAGCAGAGCCGCCACAGGCCCAAGCCTCTGACGAAGATTTACCGGTCGTTTCGGTTTGAATATCAAGCCCAGCTGCGGATCTGCCAGCAACTTCTCAAGCCAGAACGAATAATTTCTTCCGGCAACATCATGACCATGAAACCAGCGTCCATCAATAATCGTGTTTTCGTCAAAATAGGTGACAATATGACTAGCACCATTACGCATCAGACGATCACGGACCTCTTGAGCCTGCAAACGCAAATGCCGAAAACGCCCGTCACCGCAATAACCGACCGCCACATGATAACGAAACCTCGAGCCGCTTCCGAGCTCGGTCTGATATCCGCTCGGAGCAAACCCGAAGATCAAATCCGCGCCGACAGCCAACTGCGGTGCAGATCCCGCTTCGTGCGCCCGCTGATACATTACCGATATGCCTCCCAACTCCGATAGCGCATCCGCCAGGGCAATATGTCCGGAATCATACTTGGTCCAGGAATACCACATCCTAAGATTGTACCGGCGAAAGAATGCACCCCAATAAGCCCGCTGACGTGCATATTGTCCAGCGTGCTCTACCCACTCCGGCGACAAGCCCTCCGGATAACTCACCGCAGTCTCAGACACATAGCGAAAAACCGGAACCACGTCCTCACTCACCAGGCTGGATTGAGGCGTAAGAGCAACCGCGCTCACGCCATGCCGGCACATTTCGGACGATTTCTGCTCATCTACCGGATCTTGACTACCATTAAACACCAGGCAAACGTCCTTCCCCCGGATCCCGTTATCATCAAGAAAGAACAAATCAGAAACCAGGCCAGACCGTTCAAGATTGAGCTGGCCGTAATACTCAGCCATCATACGCACTTCATCCCCGGAAGCTCCACCGACGACATCGACGCCACGACACCGAGAGAAACGAACACAAAAGTCCCTCAGTATTCCTTTCAGGAATTTGACATTAAATTTAGAAAACCTGAGAAATATATTTTGTAAAACGGGGGAGAAAGGCTGAAAGCGTCCCATCATTCGCAAGTCCACACCAAACTTGCAGGAATACGCCTCCAGTGCGGAAGCGAATGGCCGGGTAAAAATAACCAACTGAGAACGTGGGCTGTGACCTTCCCTCCGGGCATGCCAGCACGCTACCTGCACCAGCATTAGAACATGCCATAGATCACTATATTTCCTGTGGCCATAAAAATCATACGAACAGACCGGAGCTTTTAACAAATACTCCCCAAGCCTCTCTGAATTCTCAAGAGCAGTAAACATAGCGCGGTGTTCCTCTAGAATAATCCCGCGCAATAACGCCAAATCCTGATAAAGAAGCCGAATAAAAATACAAAGGCCCTCCTCATCACGAACATCCATAGCCTCAAAATGCAGCTTTTCAAAACGTACACGGCCAAACACACTCAACCCTGCTGCAAGCAATCGGGCAACAAGGGTGGCATCAAAGAAATAAATACAACTGGTGGATCGACCATCTGCCATTAACGAAGGTAAGGCCCTCAATATCCAGGGCAAGGTCAGACACTCGGCATACACGACCTCCATTTGAGCCGATTGACGAAGAACCTCAACAGTATTCATGATTTCTCAAAAATCGCCTCAATTAATTCCATTGTCCCAAAGGCCTCGGCCAGGGAGACCGCTTCCGAAGGTCGGCCAAGGACGGCAAACACCACCTGCTCAGCCTGAAGACGAAACCCGGGTTTGAAAGCCTGGTCCCAGGAATGAAGCTCCACGGGCTGAAGCCTGCGCTCACCCCGATTCTGAAACCCAGCCTGCTCAACAGGCCGAAGTTCCCAGCGCTTAAGAGGCGTATTGACAACAACCGACCAAGGGCCGGGGCCGTCCCAAATACCTTCGTATATGCCGATATCCCCGCTATCAAATACAATCTTGGCCATAACCACACCAGGATTGCCGGCGTTCCATGGGATAACCGGTTCAACTGCAACGATCTTGCCTCGACCAAACACCCTTAACAGATCAATCATGTGGATCGAGTTGGCATACATCCAGTTCTTCACAACCTTTAACGGAATACCCAGGGCCAATGCAGCACTCATATCCTCCTGATCCTGAACTTTAATAAAACGCGGCGAGCCAATCTCCTTCAGGCTGGCCTTCGCCGCACAAATGCCCCCATAAAACCGGCGATTAAGCGCCACAAAGACTTTCCGCTCTTTCTTTTCCGCAGCCGTCTTAATCAGGCGCGCATCCGCACAATCATATCCCGCCGGCTTCTCAAGCAGTACAGCCCATGGGAATTCAAAACAGGCCGTACTGACGTCACGCATGGACAATTCGGAAACCGTCACAACAACAAGGTCAGCCCGAGTCATTACATAAAGATCAACGATCGAATCACATACCAAAGCAATGCCAAATTCCTTTGCCAAAGCCTCCGCCTTGCTGCGAGTACGACTATGGATTCCGACAATACAAACTCCCGGAAGGTCCGCAAACGCACGAATATGTTCACGCGCTGTATATCCAGCACCAATAATGACAACCCTGAACTCATTGAACTGTGCCATAGATACCCTTTTCACGCCCAGGGGAATACCCTGCCCTGCGGTAAACTACTGTTAACCTCTACCGCCATATGCCCATTCTCATGCGATACATACGCCGCAACCAATGCCTCCACCACGGCACGGCCTTGCGCACCAGTGGTATAACCCCGCGCAGAAAACAATGCCGCCAGTAAAGCTTGTGTGGGTCCGATTACAGATGCCGGCTGAATACTAATCACGCGCTCGACCCAAGGCATGCCATACCTGGTAGTCGGCATGGTCCGATGAACCTCTTCCCGTACCTGAAGCCTGGCAAACCCGGTAAGTTCGTCAACAAAAAGCAAACCCTGCCTTCCAGCATAAACTACCTGCACGCCATGGCCCTGATCATCCCCAGCTTCAAAATAGAGCCGCTTTCCGGAAGCCGTAACCGCCCGCACTTCTCCCGCCCTGTCCTCGAACTGAGGCCCTCGGGGATTGGGCACAACCGCCTTTGCAAACCACGCCGTGAGCTCCCGAACGGGCTCACCGGTCATAAAACGGAACATTTCAAAATAGTGGCTAGCATTCATAGCGATTCCCACATTACCTGCAATAACTGTCGTACTTGCCAATCCTCCGAACTCAGCAGAATCCACGATCTTTTTGACCACAGTGTACTGCTCCATAAACCGCATTGGATGATTTATCGCCAACAACGCACCTGCGCGTTCACAAACAGCAATCATGCGATTGCACTCCTCAAGGGACACCGCCATAGGCTTCTCGCACAAGATGTATTTTGCACCGCTCTCAGCGGCCAGACACGTATATTCACAATGTGACGGAGCTGTCGTGGCAATCACCACGCATTCTGGCCGCGTACGGTTAAACAACACTCTAGCATCGGAGAATTGCCTTTCCGATGGAACCTGATGCTCGGCCGCCGCCAGCGCCAGCGCCTGCTGACTCACATCACAAATCCCGGCCAACTCCAGCCCCATTTCACGAACCACCTGCATATGACGCCGTCCCATGCGACCGGCGCCTATAATGGCTGTCTTCATCATGCCTTTCTCAACACAAACATGTTTACCATTTAACCCGTCTATTACATCTCGGGAGATCCCTGGAATCGGCGAATAACCGAACCAATAATATTTTTGGCGTCAATAAAGATCCCTGTTCTTAGATTAAGAAAGAAAACAAACGGAACAAACGAAACAACACATGCCAGAAGTTGAACAACGCCCCTTAGAATCAAATCATAGGGAAAAAACTTTTGCCCGAAAAGAATTATTAACCACGCCACAGGCAATACATAAATAAACGGCAAGACCACATCCCCCATAAATCGTCTTCTTTCCTGCCGATCAGGCAATACATGTCTACTAGTCCACCATAAGAGCCCACCTCCATACAACGCATATGATAAAGTTGATGCTAAAGCGACGCCAGCTATACCCCAACCAATCTTTATAAACAAAAACCCTAGCCCGATCTGAACAAAAATTGGAACTACCTGAAAATATGCCAACCACATCTGGTGGCCTTTGGAAATAAGGATATAGTTCAAAATATTGTTCGCTGTAAGGATGACGCCAAGAAAAAAGAACCCTGGCAAGAAACAATAGAAAGCGCTAATCCCCGGAACATATTTCGGCAATAAAGTAATCACGAGTAGCGGAATCAATATCGCCACAACCATCAGAAGAGCACTCATTACATACGCAAACACTATTGTTGGACCAACAAGAAACTTCTTTAATGATACGGGGGAATCGTTATTAAGCGCGAAGTGCTCCACAATATGAGGTGCCATAGCAGTCCCGGCCTGTGCGACCAAGCCATACAAGGCATTTCCTCCAATTGCTGTCACAGCGTAACACCCGAGACTAACAGAGCCAAGAAAAAAGACTATCAGAATACGGTCAACCGTTTCGATCAATTTTCCCGCAAGACAAACAAGCATGGTCGGAAAACCAACTTTTATCATTTCAACAATACTAACAAAATTAA
Source organism: Candidatus Omnitrophota bacterium (assembly GCA_015232565.1). Lineage (GTDB taxonomy): Bacteria > Omnitrophota > Gorgyraeia > Zapsychrales > Fredricksoniimonadaceae. The sequence goes on along the minus strand of JADFZK010000001.1, from coordinate 64,897 downwards.
CCCGGCCCTGAAAACGGTAAGATGTCTTAACCCGCCAAACCAATGCAAAAACAATAGCAACCATCATGGTTGCTCCCATGAGCCCTGCGACGTTAAAAAAGAACGAACAAGGCACCAGCACAATGAAACTAAACACACCCCGTGCAACAAATAAAACACTGCAGATCTTAAAGTCCTTACAAGCTGCTGCCTGCCAACGAAGGAAGAAAAAGATCTGCTGTTCTGCGATAGTAATAATCGCAATGATAGCAAGCCCCACCCTGCTAAATCCCGGCAATCCCGGTGCGCTAACCCCGTAAATCAGCACTCCCAAAGCACATATGATCGTCAACAAACTCCAAGAGAAGTATCCACTATCCGCGATCTTGGCCGCCTCGTCAGGCTTGCCCTGCCCCTGATAATAAGTTAGCCTTATAGGAAAACCGTACCCTACGCCGAGATGAAAATAATCAGCATACATAAGAACAATGTTAAGTGCCATCCATATCCCGTAGTAATACGGATCCAGAAACCGCATAATAAGCACGGTCTGAACAATTCCCATGCCCTGACACAAAAGCATGGCCATGTTAAGAAATAACGTATCTTTAATGATCTTCTTTCTCATCATGCCATCAAACCAAAAGACGACAACTCGTCAGCCACACGCTCTTCCTTAAACATCAATACGGGCGCTCTACCACTACCCCGACAACATCGCCCATCATGGAAAGATCCACCGTTCCCCACGTCTCCCGCAAAAAGTCCCTGTACTTCGGTGTCCATCCAGTCCCGTCATGCATTCCATCTCTCAACAACGCTTGATTATACTCCCTGTTGCTGACCATATATTGAAGCGTATGGGCATAACAGAGCTCCGCGAATGGCGTCTGCTTCTGAAACGGCCGAGCGAACAGCCAATCCTTATACTCTACAGACATCGCCAGCCACCTCTCACATTCAGCAAAACTAATACCCAGCACCTTGAAATTCGCACAAAAGAACCTTACCTGCCCCCGATAACCCACAGACTGTATCGAATAGTTTCTCAAGTACGTCTCATCCGCACTGAAAACACAAATACAGTCCGCCAATGCCGTTGAATTAGTCGCAACTAGCCGGCTGCGTGCCGGAAACCTGCCCGCGTCACGAGGACAAATGTCACGATCAAACTCAATGCCGTCGGCCAATAACGTGGCTCCAACATGATAAAGGAAAAACGCCTGTCGGTAATAATAACGAACAAGGATACCAAAACACACCAAGATGAATACAGAGATAAAGCCTTCGGTTAATAAAGGAAGCGCAATAGTAGCAAGGACTACCGTGGACATAACCTCAAAAGGGATCACTGCACCCCGGCTCCAAAAGCGGATCGCCTGATGTTTCACAAAGAAAAGCCCGGCCAGGAAAAACACGGATCCAAGATAAAGCACAAGCACGCTTGTCTGTGGTGTAACCGGAAGAGAAAACACTAGAAGAAGCGCCAAGCACAAAGTAAATGCCACCCCAATAAACGAACTTCTTCGAAAAGAGAATATTGCGGTACCGGCATTCTGCACAAAAAGCTCCTTGCCAATATCGCTACGGGACAACATATGCATAGAAAAACAGGAAAGCCCTATGGTCAGCAAGCCACAGGCAAAGGCTAACAAGAAATAATGCTTCACAAGAAAGATGAGAAATAACAACCAAGCAAAAACCACCGCGGCTGGAAAATAATGAAAGAAAAGCACTGCAAGACAAAAAAGCCCCAAGATCCCTACCACCATCCCATGCCGCACATCAATCACAAGTGTCAAGACAGCGCAGGCACTTAACAGTAGTGGCGCAGTGGTCTCCGAGAACATCCCTCTGGTAAGATCATTGGCGTTCGAGCGGTCATAGATATGCCGAGAATTCTCCATTTGCATCACGATACTATCCGCCCCTCCAAGCTCAAAAGGCCCCGGAAAGAAAATAAAAAACACCAAGAAAACCAGAATAAGTAACCCTGTCGTTGGCGTAACGCCGATCAACAAAAAGAACCCCTTTGCAAACACTGCTGTAGCAAGCCCCAGCAATGAACGATTCCACACCCTAACTACCAACACACCCAGACGCCTGTCTCCAAGTAGAAAGCCAATATGATACGGAAGCAGATTAAAGAAATATCCTGCCAACTGAAAACCGAAGAGCGCCGTAAGCGGGCGCGTAGAAAGACGGGTTCCATAGAAGAAGTTAAGGCATTTCCGGTGAATATCATTCAATTGTGCGAAATAATGATAGTCGTCACCGAGCATATAAGGTGGTGAATTGACAGGCGTCCACCTTGAGGGCGCCTTTAACCACGCATAGATCTCAGGCAGAACAGTAAGCAATCCCACAGTGGCCGAAACGACTGCAACAAAACCCCAATAAATGTCACCAGCCATTCGTCTTCTCTTTTCTTAGAGCGCAACTGCGCCGCAACCTGAGCGCTGCCATGCCATAGGTAAAAAGCATTTTTAGAAAGTTAGACTTGCTCTTGCCGGCATGACGGGTCCTGTAGAGTGCGGGAACCTCGACAATAGTCATACCCTGGCATTTAGCAAAGCGTACCAGCCTAAAGAAGTATTCTCCATATCCGAAAAATATATCGTTAAGCGGAAGCTGCATCAGCTTTTCTCTCCTCATCGTAAAGTACCCGCCCAGATTGTCCTGAACCTGGGTACGTAGCAGGATCCGAAGAACCCAATTATACAACATACTGGCTATATAATGCTGCACATCCTGCATATTGCCACCAGAACAAAACCGCGAAGCACTGACGATATCATAAACCACGCCAACATGAAGCAACCGGGGGATCTCAACAGGATCATGAGTAAAATCCGTATCCATAACGATGATCTGATCTCCCTGAGCCGCATCGATCCCGGCACGAATCGACCGTGCAAAGCCCCGATCCATGGTACGCAAAAGAGCAACAACAGCAGGATCCCCGCTGAAAGCATCCCGAACCATCTGATACGTTCCGTCGGGGCTATTGTCATCAACCACAATAATCTCGTGTGCCCATTCCCGGGGGATATTAAGCACAATCTCGCGGATCAGCGCAACAATATTGCCTGCCTCGTTATAGGTGGGAAGAATGATGGATACTTTCATATGCACTACCCCTTCCTTAATGAAAGAAAAACCAAACCTCCAGAATCTGCCCGGACATTGCCTTTTAAGAAATTCTTTGCAAAAAGATAAAATGGATACATCCAGAAACGTCGAAAAGTCGGCATTAGTGTCCAGCGGTTCAACAACCGCTTCTTGATCACATCCAGAATGCTAAAGGGATACAGAAAATCATTCAAAAGACAAACCTGCCGAGAATCATAGGCAAATCCATCCAGCACTTCAAAACCATGCGCCATCGCAAGAGCCTTCCAGCCCTCAACCGACTTATAGTGAATCTGTCGCCAAAGCACACGGCTACAGAAGGCTTTGTACCCAGCCGCCACCCCTCGCAACCCAATCCCGGTAAGAACAATATTCCCGATAGTATACTCCTCGAACTCGGGAGCAGGCACAGTCACATAAAATCTTCCACCCGGCACAAGAAGACGATGCGCCTCTTTAAGCACAGAAGAAAGATCAGGTATGTGTTCCAGCACGCTGTTAGAAATAATCGTCCGGTATGATCCATCCGGTTTCGGGATCGCACCCGCACTGCAAGTAATCAGCTCTTTATACCCGCCCAACACACGCGCCCGTTCCAATTCATGCGGATTCAAGTCTATGCCGGTATCAACCTGCCCATCAAAAAGAATATGCGCGAACAAGCCGTCACCACAACCGATATCAAGCACCGGATCAGCCAGCTCAAGATCCCGGTATATCTGACACTCCAAATATCTTTCAAAAGCAAGCGCAAGCGGTGCCATACCCATATATGCCAATAACAAATCGTCATTATTCCTTACCTTTATCATTATCTGCGGAGACCTTTCAACTTTGTGCAAATAAAATCGATCTGTTCATCACTCAATGTCGGAAAAGTCGGCAAACTGATGATCTGGCCGCTTAACGCTTCGCACACGGGCAGTCGCCCGCTTTGATGAAGATGCTTCATACCAAAAGCCGTATAAAAACCGGGCCGGGTTTCAATATTTGCCGCAAGCATCTGCTGGAGTACAATATCTCTGCCCTGAGGATATGCCACAGAATCAATCTTCACCGCTGTGGCCCAAAGCACAGGATCAACCTTAGGCGTAAAAACCTGCATTGACACTCCGTCAAAAGAACCAAGATGGCCCGCATACGCCAGATGGATCCTCTTGCGTTCACGAATGATCTCTTCCAGTCTCTCCATCTGCGCGCACCCGAGTGCCGCCTGCATATTGGTTAGCCTGAAATTATGTCCCGTAATTTCATGCCAGTAATGACGTTTCCTCAGCAACCCATGACTCCGATATAGCGCCATCAGATCCCCAAGATCCTGGCGATCCGTAATAGCCATGCCTCCTTCACCCGTGGTAATTGTCTTTGTCGCGTGAAAACTGAACGTACCAATAGTCCCAAAAGTGCCGGACAGCTTGCCGTCATAACGGGAAGCGAAAGATTCTGCCGCATCTTCTACAACGGCAATACCCTTTCGAGAAGCAAAGGCCATGATCGTATCCATCGGACACACATTGCCATAATTATGTATCGGCACGATCGCCTTAGTACGCTCGGTCACGCAAGGCTCGACATCTTCCGCTCGCATACACCATGTGTCCGGATCGACCTCGGCAAAAACAGGCTTTATCCCCATCAAGGAACCCACATTAGCTGCCGCCATAAAACCAAATCCGGGGACAATGATTTCGTCACCCGGTCCGAGCCCAAGCGAAAGAAACGCCATGTGAAGTGCCGCCGTACCATTGGATGAAGTCAAAGCCCGACCACAACCATAATATCTGGCAATGTCTTTTTCCAGCCGGTCCACAAAGGGCCCACCAGATATCCACGAAGAAGAAATCGCCTCTAAAGCGTACTCTTTCTCTTTTCCCCAGTAACTAGGCTTTGCCCAGGGAATAAATTCTTTATAAACCAGCACATCAGCCATAAAAAGCCCCTCGTCATTGAGTTCAAATCCTTAGAAGAATTTACGCCCGAGCCTAAGAAAACGCCGTACCGAAGCTCTATCAGGCATAGGATAATAAGACCCCTCTCCCTCGGAACCAATATAGTGAACCTCGTCGTTATCGATATCTATCACAGCTTTTACCAATAAATCTCCGCCGATATCGGTTATGGTCTTATAAAGAGAAGCGACCGTTGTACCTGCGGTTATCGGAACAACCTCCTGTTCAAACACCTTTCCGGCATCTATCTTTTCATTCAAAAAGAAAACACTGACACCAGTCTCCTTCTCGTCATTGGCCAAAACCCAAAAAAACACTTCCAATCCCCTGTATTTCGGCAAAATCGACGGATGACTCGTAATCGCCCCGTACCGAGGGATACCAATAACCGATGCCTTGTAGATCTGCATAGTGAACAACGAAATAAGAAGATCCGGTGCATATGCCCGGATACTTTCAAGCGCCTCCGGCGCATTAATGTCCCTGGTACAAATATAACGAATGCCTTTATCCAAACATTCTTTTTTCAGGGTCTTACCGATAATCTTGTACTTTACGAGCTCAATAAACCGAACAAATACAAAAAGCCAGCTGGCCTCTCGCAAAAGCTTAATTACAGAAGCCAAGAATGATTTCTTATAATACAAAGACTCTCCAATGACCAGTAGAAACTCGACATCAGGAAAATTCGACGTAACCCTATTAAACAATCTAGCTGACCCTTCATTATCATGAGCCACTAATACAATCTTCTTTATCTTCTTCAATGACATACCCTCGCTCCCAAAAGCAACATACGTTAAGATATCATTCAATCCTGCCCTAACTTCAGTGAATCTCCTGTTTCAAAATACCTCTTACAAAGTCATCAATAGGATCTTTCAGCCAATCCTCTACCGAACGCCAGCGAAACTCACTACTCTGCTGATCAAGAATCACGCGCGAATCCTGCGCTACCGAAAGACGGTACACCGTTGAAACAGCATGCACAAAACTTCCCTTCACAGGAAGAATGACATCATATGTCCCGAACTCTTTTACTAATTTAGCGTCAATCCCACACTCTTCTTTAAGTTTTCTCCTAGCGGCGGCCTCCCGCATTTCTCCAAACCATACCCTGCCACCCGGAAACCACCACTGCCCTTTTACCGGCTCATTGTTTCTTCTAACCAGTAATATTTGACCCACCTGATCAAATACAAGTAAGTCAACGCAGGCAATTGGCATCACCCTTAAAATCTGTCTATACAGCCTATCTGGAATAACTGAATGCATTCCCCCCCCATTAGAAAGCACTAAACTTACACCACCTCTAGTTGTGGCAATGGGAAGACCAACTTAACTTTCCTAAACTTTGGTATCTTAGTGAAAAAACTCCTGAAATGCCACGGAAGAACAAGCAAATAATCCGGATTCATCGCCAAAAGATCACTCTCGGAAATGATCGGAATAAATGTCCCCGGCGTATGCGCCCCAAACTTCTCAGCATTGACCTCACCAATGCACGGCAAACGATCAGCGGTGATGCCGCAATACTGTAACAAAACATTTCCCTTGGTAGATGCACCCAATCCGCAAATGGTCTTCCCCTCGGAGTGAACCCGATCAATAAACGCCAAAAGCTCGTTTCTTACCCTATCCGCCACTTTAGCAAATTCACGGTAAGGAACCAGCGTATCAAATCCCCTTTCAATTTCTTCGTTCAACAACTCCTCTAAATCAAGCGCCTGCGGATAATGCGAACTTCTTTTTGCCACCATTACCGAGAAACTACCGCCATTAACATTATTAAATTCAACATCAATGATCTTTAAATCTGCCTTGTCAGCCATCCACTTGATCTGCTTAACAGCATAATATTCCAAATGTTCCTGACAAATAGTATCAAATGAATTCGTCTTGAGCATTGTAGGCATATAGCTTTGCTCAAACACCCAAATGCCTTCATCATCCAGGACATCTCGCACTTCCTTCATAAATAATAAAGGGGCTTCCAAATCATAAAACATCGAGAATGATGTAACCACTTTAGCTTTTTTCTTTCCGCAATATTTCATTAGGATCTCTCGCGAGAAGAAATCCGGGATAAGCTTAATATGCGGTCTATAGTAATTCTTAAACTTCAAACCTGTGGGATCAATACCCACCAGGTCCAAACCTTCCTCGGGATAAGCCGCCAACGTTGTGCCGTCATTACTGCCGATATCGACGATCAAATCATTGGCCTTCAGGTTAACCAAGCTCTCTATCTTTCTAACTTTCCCATGCAAATGCTCGACCATGCTCTTATTAAGACCTGAACGATACCCATAATTCATACCATAAAGATCACCCAGGTCATACGATTGCCTCAATTGTAGCAATCCACAAACTCCCTCCCCTCCGGAACACTTGACCAAACTTATGGGACCAGACGTGATATTAGTGTCAACAGATCTGGGGAAAACGCCCGTTAACATCATCATCCCAAGATCAACGACCTCAACCAGGTTCGTATTTCCGCAGATTCTGCATTTATCTATGTTCTTATGCATTACCTTCGCTCCCCCGTTAAGAAACTCTATTTAAAGTGTTAATACTCTTCAAAGATGCCGCCCTTACAGGAGACCGCGATGACCTGCAGCACTTCCCGACCGATTATTAATCATCAACCCCATCATTATTGGCCGTATGCCGCAACCGCCACTCACCATTAACTTTAGCCCACAAATGAGACGAACGGAACGAATCACATATATCACGAAATTCCTTATCCGTCATCCCGATATACTCCAGAAATTCCTTGTAATACCGCAACGGGAATTCCCCGTCAAACTTCTTTATCAAGGCCCTGCCTTCATCTGTTGTGATCTTCTTATTGCGAATCTCCTGCGCTGAATCCTGCATGGCTCTGCCCATGCCGAATTTGATCCAAGAAGTATAGTAGAAATACCCATCAATCCTGTCATCAAGGCTATTGTATTTGGAATAAGTCCCCTCAGTACGAACGGGATTTGCTTCAAATCCGGTCTTTTCAACCGAGAAATAATAACATTCCTGCGGATCCCACTTTACAAAATAGCCCGTAAAATAAATATCAATCTTTTTCTCACGAACGATCTGAGCTTCAAGGGGAAGATAAGCTTTCAAATCAACCAAGGCCACACCGTGTTTCTCCACGATATCCTTAACCGAGACACCGCCAAGATAGAGATCCATCACATCCCTGCCACCCAGCATATCCGTGCTAAAGCCTGAACCAGCGTAACCTGAGAATTTCTTCTCCTCTCCACTAGCGGACAGAATGCCTGTAGTCCCGTACTCTCCAGGCATTTCCCCGTAGAACGCCAAAGAAATATCCATTCGCGCGCACATCTTAGTAACAAATGTTTTCTGACCCAGAATGAATGGTTGAAATGGATGAAGAAGATTCTGGACTGCCAAACGAGTCAGCAAGCGATGCGACTTACCATTGGGAGTGAACAAGAAATTGTCAAATCCACCTTTATGGATCCACGACTGGAAATTCCTCCAGCCTACATCAGTGTACAAATGAGGCGACCAGGTGACCGTCAATGGATGCATCTTGAACTTATACTTAAGAAGCCAAGAAGCATATATACTGTCTTTACCACCGCTTCCCGGCACAATGCAATCATAATTGCCATCACTCTTGCGATGATGATCACAAAGCGCCCACAGCTCCTCTTCTCTCTTTTTCCAGTCAATCGCTAAATGCTGGCGCTCCTTGTTAATACAGCCCGCGCAAACGCCATCTTCATTAAACTGAATCGTACTCTTGACCGACGAGCGCACATGCTCATACTCATTAACTGAGTTCGGACGCTGATTGGTAATATTGCAAATCCTGCAAAACTTAACCTCCCGGGGAAGTCCGAATAGCGCCTCTAAATCAGGCATAAATCACACTCCTTTTATTGAAAGAAAACTTCTTAGAATTGTTAAGCCATCTGCGGCGCTTTTCTCAGGATGAAACTGACACCCAAACACATTGCCACAAGCAACCACAGAACAAAATCGGTTCCCACAGTAATCCGTTTCTGCCAGAACATGCTCCTTATATTCAGGGACACCTTGATACGAATGCACGAAGTACATTTCCGCGCCCGCTGGGATATCGCCCAAAATGGTACCCCTCCAGTCTCGCGTAGATTTCAGCAATGCATTCCAGCCAACATGCGGGATCTTACAGGGAACTCCTGTTGAGCCTGCAGGCTTTACCGGAACAACCTCCCCGGGAATAAGATGCAGCCCTTCAAATTCGCCGAACTCAAAGCTTTTATCAAACAAAAGTTGCATACCCAGGCATATGCCTAAAAGAGGACGGCCGCTTGCCACGTACTCCTCAATAGGCCTTATAAAACCACGGTCCCTTAAACCCTTCATCCCATCCTCAAAAGCACCCACTCCAGGCAAAATGAGGGCATCCGCGCCTTTAAGTTTCTCCGGATCAGGCGTTACGGTAGAATCAACCCCAAACGACCTCAGCGCGTTGTGAACACTCAGCAAATTACATAACCCATAATCAATAATTACAACTTTCATAAATTCTTCCCGACTGCTCTCACCGGAATACCTGCCTTACCCAAATGCATCTTTAAAGCCGTGACATCACTTAATTGATAGTGAAAAATCGACGCACAAGCAACACCGCTTACCGAAGCGCGATTCAATAGTGCTTCCACGTGTTCCGGCCGCCCGCACCCGCCACAGGCCACCACAGGAACAGAAACAAGATTCATGATCCGTTCTACTAGATCGATCTCAAAACCATTCTTCATGCCTTCGCGGTCAATGGACGTTACAATAATCTCTCCAGCCCCCAAACGCACCACTTCCTGAGCCCACTCAACCACATCAATTCCTGTGGTCTCCCGTCCAGTATCAACATAAGCTTCCCAAACACCATCGCCTATTCTCTTGGCCTCTATCGAAACCGCTATACACTGCGACCCGAATATCTGCGAAGCCTCGCGTATAAACCCGGGACGACGAATAGCCGCCGTATTAATGGCAACCTTGTCCGCCCCGGCGCGTAAGATCCCTCTGATATCGTCGATACTGCGAATACCACCGCCAACAGTCAACGGAATAAACACATCCTCACTTACGACACGAATAATATCTTTAAGGCTGTTGCGTTCATATAAGCTCGCCACGGCATCCATATACAGGATCTCATCAGCACCCTGTGCATAATAGGTCCTTGACAACTCCGCCGGATCGCCTACAACGCGCAGCCCTTCAAGATGAATGCCCTTCACAACCGTATTGTTCTTGATATCCAGGCGCGGAATAATTCTCATACTTGTCCCATATAGATCGCCAAACGAGTTTCCATGTTTCAACCTTAAAACGAACAGGCCCCATTCAAAATCTTTACATAAAATTTATTGAATACTATACCCGCCATCCACAACAAGATTATGCCCGGTAATATACGCCGAAGCTTCCGAGCCCAGAAAAAGGACCGCCCCCGCCACATCTCCAACTGTTGCCATGCGCCGCAACGGCGTCTTAGAAATGTACGCCTTCACGAACGAACCGGGCTGATTGTCAAACACACCACCGGGAGAGACGCTATTTACCCTGACTCCCGACGGCCCGTAATACGATGCCAAATAACGGGTAAACTGCACAATGCCCCCCTTTATCGCAGCATAGGGCGCCGCCGAGGTCATCGCAGTACCTTCATATACAGAGAAGTCAGGCGCAATGATACCATAAATTGACGAAATATTGATAATACTGCCCGTGCCCAAAACCTTCATATGCTCGGCAACTTTCTGACAGCACAAACAGTAACCAATCAAATGCATGTCAACATTCTTACGCCATGACTCCGCAGGGATATCCTCAAGTTTGACTCCCCAGTCAGCAGTACGTGGATAGGCATTATTCACCCAAACATCGATAGCCTGAAAGCGCGCTTTAAGTAAGGCTATGCACTGAACAATCGAAGATTCATCCGCAATATCCAATAGCAGGGACATAGCCCTGTGCCCCTGTTGTTGCAATAAATCGCTTACCGCCGCAGCCGCTTTCTCATCGATATCAGCTACCACAACTTCAGCCCCTGCCAAAGCAAAGGCCTGAGCCAAATGCTTCCCTATACGTCCTGCGCCACCAGTAACAACCACCACTTTACCTGAGCAATCCAGCATTTTGTTCATAAGGTTACCAATCCTCGCTGTACAAGATACTCCACGTAATTAAAATCCTCTTCCGAGTCAATGTCACGCGCGCAGATTGGATCCATCACATAAACCTTAGATTTTCGCGAAATGGGAGATAACACCGCCAAATCCCTGAGATAATCCGACTTGTAAAAATAGATCGACGCGTTAAGATCAAAAACCTTAGGCGCAATCTGGCGTGATGTTATCACCCCTGGCAAGGGCTTAACCAGTTGGCAATAGCCATCCAGACCTTCCTCAACCATGTTAAAATACGGATTGCGATGAGCTGGAACAACACTAAAGACTGTATCAACTTCACCGAAACAAAAAGCCTGAAAAGCCCCTTCAATATCCCTGACAGTGCGTAAGGGAGCTGAGGCGTCAATATCAACCACCACATCAAACTGACTGCCGTAATATGCCTCCGCGGACAGAAGCGCATGCCGAATCACCGGAACCTTAGGTGCAGTGTCCGTAGCCAACTCCGGTGGTCGCATAAATGGGACTTCCGCGCCCCACCGAAGCGCTATCTCGGCGATCTCAGATGAATCTGTTGAAACAATAATATGCGCGGCGCGACCCCAGGCCTTACAATGCTCCAGCGAGTACGCGATCAACGGCTTGCCGCACAATAGCCGTATATTCTTATTCTTCACACCCTTGGAACCTCCCCGAGCGCATACCACCATCAGAATATTCATACTAGAATCTCCTCTCTGAACGCCAAGAGCTTCCGAAATAATCTAGCCGCCGAAGCGAGATCATTGATCAAGGGAGCACCGTTAATAGCACCAAAGAAATGTCTCAACTGCTCCAAAAACATATCATCCCGACCAAACGAAACCATGTATTCTTCCACTTTACCATCGATAACCTGCCGAATATTTCCACTAAGCAAATCCGCTTGTATGTGGCCATTCTTCAGGTCAATCCCAATATCACGCTTAGCCTGCCGACTGAAATAGTTCAGATGAATATTAACAGCCGCTCGTTCATATTCACACACCAAATCCGCATAATCTTCAGCGTCGATCGTAACATCCGATACCCGACCCATCCGCCCTTTAAGCAAATTAAGCGATCCAAACAAATATTCAGCGTAATCAAGCTCATGTGAAAGATCAAGCAAAACCCCACCGCCTTCCACTCTCTTGGCGGAATATAAAGTGTGCGAATCACGCCCTGGACGCCAATCCGGCAAGTACGAAGAGCAAACCACTTGGGCATGCAAGACCTTCCGCCCTTCAAGCAACTTACGCAATAGAAGTATCAACGGATGAAAACGAAGAGGGTACGCTACATAGGCCACAAGATGTTTATCCCTGACAACCTTCAAAAGATCGTCAAGCCCTCGATCGGTGCAATCGATCGGCTTCTCAATGAACAAATGCATTCCCCTCACAGCACACCTGACCGCCGTCGATAAATGAAAACCCGTCGGATTCGTAACAAGAGCCACCTGTGGAGACACCGCATCCACACCCTCCCAGGAATCCAACATCGTAACCCCAGGAAGATCAATAATATCCCCCTTACCGGATCGCAATGCAAAAAGCTGATGGCCAAAGTTTCCCTGAAGCAAACACGCATGCCGCTGGCCTATAGAACCGAGCCCAATAATTAAAACCCTTAACTTCTCACAAGCCACATTCACTCCCACAACCGACCTCAAAACTTAATGTTATAAAACTTCTTTTTTAACAACTTCCCGCCGATTTCTGCGCTCTTAAGAACATCCTTGATCCGCTCGCTGACCTTGCCATCCGAACCGGACCCGTAAGGATTTCTCATCCCCTTAAGGGACCGCTTGAACGCCGGGGACAAAGCCTGAGAAATCCCTTTCTTAATGGCCGCAGATTCACACGCAACATCAATTACATTACTCGAACGAACACGAGCCTGTTGACGATCTCCGATATTCACCACCGGCAGGCGGAATGTCGGAGCCTCCACAATGCCGCTCGAAGAATTGCCCACCAAAAGATCGGCATAACGCAGACAATTGAAATATATCTTGGCCCCTAGATTTGAAAACAGGCGGAATCTGCGTGGATGCCGGAGGCAAAATGTCTCCATTAGCGCATTGATGCGTGCCCCTCCCTGATCAGCATTCGAGCGCGTGATAATACCGCGCAGTCCCGAAGAAACCAAGGCCACCGTTACAGCCTTAACCTGTTCTTCAACGCTATTCTTCTCCAGCGTCACCGGATGAAAAGTGACCAAAGCAACTGGACCCGTCAAATCAAAGCCTAAAGCCCTGGCCAAATCCTCCCGCCCCATCACAGGCGTATTAAGGATAAGATCCTGCCCGGGTGCTCCAAAATTAAAAACCCGCGACGGCTGCTCACCCATCTGAATGATCCGCCGGCGATACGGTTCCGTAGCAGCAAAATGCAGACTGGACATTTTTGTTATCGCATGCCGGAACGCCTCATCGATCGCCCCCTCCGAATTCTCTCCCCCATGCAAATGAGCAATGGGAATGCCAAGAACATGAGCGGCGGTGGCCGCGGCCAGCATTTCGTAGCGATCACCACAAATAACAACAATATCGGGCTTAAGCTTCCCCAAACTCCGAGCGATCAAAGCTGTCCCCAAGCCTATTGACCGACAAATGCCCTCCGGCGTGTTGTCGAACTTCAAAATAGGAAGGCGGGCATCGATAGAAAACCCGTCTTTTTCAATAACACGGAATGTATGCCCAAAAGCCGAAGAAAGATGCATTCCTGTGACCACAACCTGAAGCCGTAATCCCCGGTCAGCCTCAATAGCCTTCATTAACATCAACATATGCCCGTACTCAGCCCGAGAGCCTGTGATCACACAAATTCTACGCGTTTTCATCGAGTGTCTTTCCATGTAATAACTTCATCCCGACCAAGAGCCCGCGACATCGTCCTGCCGACAACCTTTCGGATATCTCCCGGAGCAATCCCGGTACCTGGACGCTTAATTACGACATCCCCCAAAGCAATCTTTTCTCCAACGGCGATATCCCGAGCTGCAACAACGCTCTTACGTGCGATCATGATATTCTCTACCTCGCAAGTCGCCGCCCGTTTAATCCCGTCGCCCATAGCCCGCTCCAAAGCCCTAACACGCTCAACCAGTTCAGCCAACCCTTCCGGTGGCAATGAAGCCTGATGATCCGGACCAGGCAAACCGATATCCATCGTAAAATGCTTCTCGATCACTCTCGCCCCCATCGCCACCGCGGCCAAAGACGCGTCCAGGCCAAGAGTATGATCCGAATATCCAACCGGACATTTGAAAGCCCTGGCCAATGTCGTCATGGCCCGAAGATTCACCTGTTCGATCGGACATGGATAAGAAGTAACACAGTGCAACAGGACCAGCCGCACACAACCCGCCTTGCGCAGCACCTTCACCGCACTTTCAACTTCCACGAGAGTCGACATACCCGTCGAAAGAATGACCGGCCTAAGTTTAAGTGAAATATGGCGCAACAGCGGCATATTAGTAATCTCACCCGACGGTATCTTAAAGAGAGGCACCCCCAACTCCTGTAGCATGTCCGCACTCTCCTCATCGAAGGGCGTAGACAAGAAAAGGATCCCGCGCTTGCGGCAGTGGATCAACAACTTACGATGCGCCGCGGCATCTAACTCAAGCCTTTTGACCATCTCAAACTGCGACTCGCCGATACCCGTTGCTTCCTTCTGATACCTGGCCTTTGGGGCTCGCGTAGAAATGACCCTCTCCGTTTTAAATGTCTGGAACTTAACAGCGTCACATCCTGCCGCTGCCGCCGCATCAATCAATCGGCAAGCCATACCAAGGTCACCATTATGATTCACTCCTGCTTCACCTATAATGAACACCCCAGGACCGCGCTTGATCCGATCATAGAGAGCTGCCGGTGTGCTTTTCATGCCTCGATACCCGCAAAGTCAACACAATCCGCCGAGAAACCATACGTTGCGTTAAAACGCGTAGCATCGATCCGCTGCTGAACTCGCGATCCTTTTGGCTCCAATATTATCCTCATCTCTTTACTTCCCATTGAACCAATGATCATCTGTGCCAATTCAAAGAAAGACCAATGCCGGCTAGCTGCAATATTGAACACCCCTTGTTTTGGAGCGGCCAAGACTCGCACAAACGCTTCAACCACATCCCGAACATGAATGAAATTCGTCACGCGCTCCCCGTTTCCGTACACCGTAATCGCCCCTTTCTCTCGCCATTCACGCATCATTGACGGAATGATGCGATCCCGGACCATTCCGGGACCATAAACCTGGCTCAACCGCAAATGAGTTACCGGCATCTGCGCAGCAAGAAAGAAGTCCAGCATCACCTCTGCGTTAAACTTTGCCAACCCGTAAAGCCCATCCCCGTTGGCGGCCGGGTTAATCAAGCTATCCTCTGTATAAATCCCGTTGCAATTCGGAAATACCGCCATACTTGAGGCATGAATGAACATTTTGGGCCGCAGAGCACGTGCGATCTCAATGACATTAGCCGTAATAATGTTATTCTCATCAAGCAAAGAAATCTTTAGCCGATTCTCAGCCGAACAAGTAATGGCCGCCAAATGAATCAGCGCGTCAAATCCGTCACCAGCCAGATGATCGACAAAGGACTTCACCGACGCGGCAGATAAAAGATCACACTCGTGTGTCATAACTACACTCTTACGCCGAGAGGAAAGAACATGCACTGCATGCTCCGCCTTAAGGCGGTTCACAACCGCACTGCCGATAAAACCACTGCCTCCGGTTACTAGCACTTTCACGTCATCGACCACTTTCGAAATTGATCCATCGGGATAAACTGGTCATCATAATACCTTAACGCTACTCCCGAACTCCATTCCACCGGTACCGGATCCTTGCCAAAATGGACTTTATTGATCAACACCTCAACTTCATTAACACCGAAGAACGTCCTCATATATGTCGTCCCCGAGAAACGGGGATTAATCTCAAAAACCACCGGCCCACGCTCTGTAAGCCTCAGCTGAAAGTTAAACGGCCCATCAGACCTAAGCGCCAATCCGGCCCTCCGAACAAATTCATGAAGGCCCAAACACTGTTCATCAAAAACGGCGCGGATCGTATTGCCATCCTTCAGGTCGCGCCGAAGCGCAATGACACTCAGACTTTCTCCTCCCTGACAAACAGTACCGCACGTATATTCTGCCTCACAAACACCAACCTGCTCCTGAACAACGGGATCTGGACAACGGGACATTGCCTCAGCCAGTTCCTTCCGATCTCTTACTACAAATAGATCCCGAGAACGGAACCCCGCACGTGGTTTGACCACCAACGGAAATGCACGACGCTCCAAGAAAGTCTCTATATCCTGCGGCAAACACGAATCCGGGAACAAGAATCCACTCTCCTGCAAGAACAGCGCAGTGCGATATTTATCTTTGCAAATCGCGACAGCCTCTGAAGTAGCAACAATAACCTTTGCCCCGGTCTGCTCTTCAATAATGCGTCTGTTCTCCGCAAAGATCGCAACCTCAAAATCCAGCCCAACAAGAACAACATCAATACGCCTCTCCCCAATGATCCTAACTATCTCGGCCAACCATGCCCTGCCGGTAACCCCAGGCGCCAACAAGTCCGGTAATATATAACCCCGATCGACCCAGTAAAGTCCAACAGCATGGGCAAAATAATCCGTACCGGTAATACAACAGGATAACGCTGAACTCTTCAACGCACGCAAAAGGCCCTGACCTATCAAAGACCCAACCCCAGTCACCAAAACATTTATCATATCAACCCTTCCAGAATCCCACGGCAACGGCCAAGATCCTCAATCTTATGAACATCCGAACCAAGCGACACCAAAGGATCATGTTTGCGACAAAAACGAACCGCTTCCTTCAAGAATACTGGACTGGCATACTTGGAATTGAACTCAAAAGCAACGCCAGTCAAAGCCGCCGTTCGAATAACCTCTTCTAAATGATCTGTCGAGAAAACATTAAACATTCTTAGTGACATCCCAAACGGATGAGCCAGCACATCAACCCGACCGCCACGCAACATGGCCATTAAATAGCGGAATTCCTCTTCAAGCGTCACCTCAAGTCCGAGATCACGAGGATGATAAAAACCGCCATTATGCGGAATACGATGGACACTCCCCAGGACAATTTCCGCCATGGCATAATCTGCCGAAGAAATATCCAACTGTCCCTCCTCATCTATAACCTTGGTCTCCACTCCGATAAAAACCTTCATTACTAACCCTTTACGGAGGCCTTCAATCTCGCGAAAGAAATCCTTGAAATAAACGCTCTCGGAACGAATGTGCTCTGTAAACGCCAACGTGTCCAAGCCAAGGTCCTCAGCTGCTTTCAAGATCTCACGCGGCGCACAGGCGCCATCAGTCCACGCTGTATGAACCTGACAATCCCGATTGAAGAAACTACGGGACACTTCCGAAAAACGAGGACATAAGACAGTCTTAACCTTCATGATCCTCCAAAATCAAATCCGAAATAACCCCCTGAAAAGAGCGAACTTCATATTCATGGCGGATCGCTGCCGCATAAGTATTAGGAATAATCAACACTCCCCGATAACCGGCCAATGAAATCTTCGCCGTAGGAACAGCTGTCTTACCAAAAAAGACCTTTCCCTCCTTGGTTGGATCATTGTCAACCAGCGCCATGTCAAAACTCCCAGACTGCCAACCCAGAAGATTATTTAACGAATTACTGATACCGTGGACAATCACTGGGGGGCGGCGCAAAACACGCAAAGCCCTCTTCATTACCTTGCGCAACCGGGCCTCGTAACCAAACTTACCTGCAATTGGAAGCTTACCCACCAAACGGCCTGTCCAGCGCCCTAGCACCTCAACATCGTCAGCAATCTCACGTAATGACAACACCTCAAACCCGTACGATTCCATCAAACGGCGCACCGTTGACGGCATAAAATATTGAATATGCTGATGGGTAAACAGAGACAAATCCCCATCCTTCATCGCCTTGAGTGCATTAGGCACAATGAAATACATCTCTCCATCAGGCTTTAAGTTAGCGAGACAAAACCTCATAAAACCCCGAATATTCTCCACATGCTCCATCACATACGCCGAGAATAGAAACTCATAACGTCGTGGTAACCGAACCCCTTCAGACGCAAACCCTTTTATCAACCGGATCCCATTTCGGCAAGAATCACTAGGTAAAGAGGGCTCCAAACCAGCCAACCCCCTCCCTCCCATCTTCTTTAACTCCCGCAAAAGATATCCGTCACCGCAGCCTATCTCAAGAATGGAGTCATAACGCAAGAAGTTCACCACTCTAAAAAAATCCTTCAGGAATACATCCGACCGCGCCTTGCCCCAACAGCCCCTGCCCATAGTCGTAGACATTTGGGCTCGGTCCGAGGAATAAATTGCAGCCAATTCCCTTCGCAATGACAAAGAAACAGGTTGGTAAACATGTCCGCAATCAAGGCACTGCCGAAGAATGCAGGGAAACCGACGGCGTCCCCTGGCTTTATCCCCCGAACTTGTCCAAGGCACAACAGCCGGACGATCCAACACAACACGAAACCTCCGGTGCCCGCAAAGATAACAACCCTTTTGACTCTCCATCCGCACTATACCTCAAATTTCTTCAAAGTTTCCTGCAACTCCTCGAATTGCCCAATATCCAGCCAGGCCTTCTCGGAAACAGGGTAAACGCCTACCTGCTCACCCTTCTTCAAATAATCATTGATCAGGTCCGTAATGTGATAAAACCGGTCCGCCGGAATATCCTTAAGGACTCCCGGCTCCAGAATATACATGCCGGTGTTCACCAGAAAATCATGTTCCGGCTTCTCCTGAATACTCTTGAGCGTCCCGCCGTTATGTATCTCACACACGCCATACGGAATGGTGAAATTCTTCATGGAACTCACCATGGTGATCTTGTTCTTATTACTACGATGAAATTTCAACATATCAGCGTAGTCCGCCTCAATAAGAATATCACAATTACTCACAAAGAATGTCGTCTTGATCTTGTCGCGCAACAGGTGCAGACTGCCCGCTGTCCCCAGCGGCTTGCTCTCCAAAATATAGTTAATGTTGTATAAATGCTCAAAATCGCTGAAATACGCCTTAATAAGATTTGATTTATAATTCAAGGACAAATAAAAATCCTGGCAACCGTGTTCAAAGAACCGGTCGACAATTACTTCAATAATGGGTTTATCTCCGATCGGCATCAGCGGCTTGGGCAGGATCTTGGTAAAAGGATGAAGCCGCGAACCTTCCCCGCCAGCCATAATGACCACCGGCAGTCTAACGTCATTCTTGATCTTCGCCTTGGTCTCAAAAAGATCCATCCACCAAAGACAACCGGTAACCCTGCCAACCTTATCCACGACCGGCAGGCACTCGATCTGTTTGCGCAACATGATCTTTTTGGCCGTCTCTTTATTATAACCCTCCACCAGCGTCAGGGGCTGAGAGTTCATCACCTTCGCCAGGCCTTCATTGATACCTTTACCCTTAAGGACCCAGCGGCGGATATCACCGTCGGTAGTAGTCCCCAGAATGTAATTATTCGCGTCGACCGTGATCAGTGTTTTCTCACCCATAGCGTCCATCTGCTTGAGCGCCTGCTTGATCGTGCTATCAGGATGGATCAGTATTTTCTTAAGTCTTTCCATCTCTCCACCTCGTTACGCTACTGGGAATATTCACCACCCGGTCTTCCAGCCAACGGGCATTATCCAGATTGGCCCTGGGGCACTGCTGATACGGCGGCAGGCCATCCAGCAATTTCCACAACGGACGCGTCATCACACCCGCAGCATTAGTCTTCTCCAGGAAAGTATCTCTTTCCCGGCGATCGCCAAGGGCGATGGCATTCAGCCAATAATTCGCTACGGCGCCAGCCGGCTCACTAATGAACGCAATACCCTCATCATAAAAGAACTTTGAATACGCTGCGGCCAATGCTCTTTTACTGGCCAGGAAACCCGGTAACTGTTCGATCTGCGCCAGGCCCAAAGCCGCGTTCAAATTCGGCATCCGGTAATTATAGCCTGCCGCATCATGATCATATTCCCAGGAATGCGGCACTTTGGCGGTAGTCGTTAAATGCCTGGCCTTACGCGCCAGCGCCTCATCATCAAAAAGAAGCATCCCGCCGCCGCCGGTCGTAATAATCTTGTTGCCATTAAAGCTTAAAGCCCCGATCGGAGCGAATGTGCCTAGATGCCGGCCATCCAGAAAACTCCCCATTCCTTCCGCCGCATCTTCAATAAGCACCAACCCAAAATGTTCACAAACCCGGAGCAATTCCCGCATACGCCCTGGATGGCCAAAAGTATGCATAACAATACAGGACCGCAAACGCAACCCGCTGGCCTTATGAATCCTGGCTCCATCCCGAAGAACGGATTCGGTCTTCAGAAAATCTTCCAGCTTGGCCGGAGAAAGGCTCAAGGTATCACGGTCAACATCAACAAAAACAGGACTGGCGCCAGTATAGTGAATAGCGTTTGCCGTAGCCACAAAACTGAGCGCCTGAGTGATTACCCCATCCCCAGGGCCGATCCCCTTCAGCACAAGCGCCATATGCAGCGCCGCAGTACCATTAACAACAGCAACCGCATATTTTGCACCACAATAATCAGCGCACTGCTTTTCGAATCGCTCAACATATTTCCCGACACTGGAAACAAAAGTCGAATCTATACAATCGGACAGATACTTTTTCTCGTTTCCCAGAAAACGCGGAGCATGCAATGCAACGGGCTCTTCGCCCTCATATTGTGACTTGATAAATGCAATACACCTGTCGATCGCGCCTGGCTTCATATAAACCACAACAAACTATACATTATAAAGATCAGCCTTATAACACTGCAGATTCTTCTGCATCCAAAGAATGGATTCTTTAAGGCCCTTATCAAGGTCATACCGCGGTACCCAGCCAGTATGCGCCGTAACCTTGGTATGATCAGAACATAAGCGTTCGACTTCAGTTTTGACCCCGCGCAAGCGCTGGGCCTCAGAAGCTATCTTAACCTTCTTACCCAATAAACCGGCGATCTTAAGCGCAAGATCATTAACCGAAATCTCCGTACCGGTTCCCAAATTTACCGCCTCACCTACAAGGCTTTTGGCCAAAGACACTTCAACAAAACCCAGCGCCGTATCTTTAACAAAAGTAAAATCCCTGGTTGGCGCGGTATTGCCCAATTTTAATTCCCGGGCGCCGGAAAGCACCTGCGAAATGATCGTCGGTATCACCGCCCGCGCCGATTGCCTTGGGCCGTACGTATTAAAAGGACGCACGATCCGCACCGGTAACCCGAAAGAGCGGTAGTAACTGATAGCCAGCTGATCGGCCGCAATCTTGCTGGCCGAATAAGGCGACTGCCCGACCGCCGGATGCTTCTCATCGATCGGAACGTACTGCGCGGTCCCGTAGGTCTCGCTAGTCGAGGTCACTACCACATTCTTAAGCGCCAACTCTTTTGCCGCCTGGAGAATATTGTAAGTGCCGTCAACGTTGGTTTTAATATAAGCCTGTGGAGAAACATACGAATAAGGGATGCCAATGAGAGCCGCCAGATGAAAGACCGAAGCACAACCTTTCATCGCATAAAAGACAGAATCATAATCCCGAATATCTCCGGCCACCACTTCAATATCTTTTAAACAGGGGCTTTGCTCCAGCCATCCCCAGTGATTGCGGGAATTATAACGAACAAACGCTTTAACCTTCATGCCCCGGCTAACGCAAAGTTCGACCAAATGGCTGCCAATAAACCCGCCAGCACCCGTAATAAGTACTTTCTTCTTATCTGCCATGACTCTCCTCAAAGATCCCTTTACAAAGAATTTCTTTCCTTATTTCCGTATCGTCCAAAAATCCGCCGCCAGGGTTTCCAGATAAGCGAACGGCATGGTGAAATACCCGCTCATACCCCACTTTGCACCCCAGGAGTTACGCACCAGAAAGCGCTTATCTTTCTGGTTATAACCCACTGCCAGCACCGCGTGCCCGCCCAGCATGCGTTCGGTCTTTTTGGGCATTGGCACTTTGCCGGTTTTCGCCACCTGCGGCGTTTGCAGGCTTTCATAGACCGCAAAACCAAAAACAAAAGGAAAGCCTTCCGACAGGCAGGCCAGCATTTCTTCCACAGTCGTGATCCGGTGATAAGAAACGATCCGATGATTTTGGGCCTCAGTATAACAGCGTGCCGCCGGTTTATCAGCGAATTTCTCTATTTTATATGGCCACAAGCTCTCCGCGCACGCACCGGCTTTGGCCAGGGTCTTGATCCCGTTACGCAACGAAGCGCCGGAGTCCACCGTGGTATCTCCCTGCAGTACCCGTTCATTATAATAAATGAACAGCCGGCTCACATCTTCGTAAGCCCCGTCGGCCAAAAGATCCAGGAATTCCAGGTTCCCGGCCAGGGCCTGGGCCGTACAGCTACCCAACGAGCCCTGATCTTCCACCACCGAACAACCCGCCCGCAAGTCCACCGCCGGCGCCAGCTTAACCCGGGCACGAATAGCGCTATAGTATAAATCCCTGGTATCCGGTATATCCGGCACCCAGCCCAAACTATAGATCTTGGTCTTCATACCCGGCCATCCTTTCTGTTCGTTTAACCCGCCCTTATTCCTTAACCAGAACTTCCCAGTGCCCGCCTTTGTCGGCGCCCACGCGCTTTAAGATCCCGTCCCTTTGCATATTCCGCAAGTTATACTTGATACCTTCATCGGTCAAGGCCAGAACTTTCGCCAATTCCTGTCGGGTAATATGCGGATCCTTCCTCATAAGAGCGAGTATATGCCGGGTAGTTTTCTGGGTAGTTTTCTGGGTAGTCTGCTGAACTGCGCCATGCCCGTCAGCAACATTGATCCCGGACACCGGATCAACGCCTTCCGCTCCCAGCGGCACCTTAACTACAAACTAATCCCGGTCGAAAACCTCCAGGCCTTTACCACCCGAATAGGCCGTAACACATATACCTTTCATTTACATGTCGCGTTTCATTGCGCGCCTTCCTTCTTATCTGCCTCCAGATCATAAAATTCACGCAGTTTTTGCTGAAGAAAGGCCTTCTCCGGTAAGCGTGTTTTATACTCAGCCACAAGAGCCGGCGACAAGGTGCGGCTCAAAGCATACTCCACAACCTCAGCGTCTTTAGACTTACACAAAAGAACGCCAATACTCGGCTTTTCATGCGGCTTTCGCACATCCCGGTCCAATGCTTCCAAATAAAAATCAAGTTGCCCCATATAATCCGGCTTAAAATCGGTTACCTTTATTTCAAAGGCTACCAGGCACGACAAACCCCGATGAAAAAACAACAAGTCCACAAAAAAATCCTGCCCCCCCACCTGAAGACGATATTCTTCGCCAACAAAACAAAAATCACGGCCTAACTCCATAAGAACCTTCTTAAGATCCTTAAGCAACCCCTTTTGCAGGTCTTTCTCGGAATGTTGCTCGGGCAAATCCAGAAAACCGACCAGATAAGAATCCTTAAACTCTTCTTGCACAGCAGGATATAAAAGTGTCACCAGTGGTGACACTTTTACTGGAGCCAGCACCTTTCTTTCAAAAAGACACCCATCAATTTGCCGCTCCAATTCTCTTTTTGGCAAACGATCTCGAACCGCCAAACGAATATAGAATTCTCTTTCTTCCGATAATTTACACTTGCTTAAGACAAGTAAATTATGTGCCCAGGGCAATTGTCGCACCAGCGGTGCGACTTTCTCATCATCCCGGTAAGCCTCAAACAATTGCCTCATTCTAAATAAATTACTCCGGGTAAATCCCTTAAGGTCCGGGTGACCATCCGCGATAAAACACGCCAGATTATCAATAACCCCTTCTCCCCACGCCGAAGAAATCACCTTTCGACTGATATATTCACCCAACTGCCAATAAAGGTCAATCAATGCCGTATTGACCGTCTGAAAAGCCTGCGCACGAGCCGCACGGATAAGAGCGATAACTTCATTAAAAGACGGATCAACAACTTCAGCCATTAAGGACCCCCGCTGGCACCGGGCTCAGGTGCCCGGCGAAGAGCTCGTCTTTAGCCAGTTCTTCCACCACATTTACCGCACGCACACCTTCCAGCGCCACCGGTTCGGACTGCTCGCGGCACACCAAAAGGACGCCATCGCCCTTTGCCTGTAGCGGCTCGGTAACATGAACCAGCTCAGAGCCCTGAAAGACCTCTTCCCGGACAACCATTTCGATCAGAAGCGTAAGATCAGAACTGCCAAGCACATAAAACTTGCGCGTGCCTTCGGCATATAGTTCGCTTAATAAACGGGAGATACTTCTGCGAATCAGCCCTATTGAACCAATGGTCTTCATGGTATAACGCACCGACTTGCGCATTTTCTCCGAGAAACCGCGCGGCGTTAAAAGATACTCGACCTTCTTCTTGTTAAGCTGTTTGATGCGCAGGTAGCCTTTGGTGATAAGGCGGCGGATAAGCATGTTGGTCATGCCTAAAGACAGGTTCATCTGACGGGAAAGGTCCCTTTGATTGGCCCCCAGCTCACCGCCGATGATATTGATCAATTCGAATTCTCGCTCGTCCATGGCTTATTTCAACCCGTTCAAATAGATAGAGTTCGATACCGGAAATAGCCGACCGTTCATTTAATGAACAATTATATTTATTGGAGAATATTTGTCAATCGAATATATCAGGAGCCGGCACATTCCCACTGGTAGGCAGAAGACAGGATCGTGTCCAGCCCGCGCTGTGGCTTCCAGCCCAGCAGGCGCCGGGCTTTGGCGTAGGACGCCACCACATTAACCGAATCGCCTGGACGGCGCGGCAAGACCTTATGCGGCACCGGACGTCCGGTAACTTTAACCGCCGCTTCAATAACCTCTTTTACCGAAAAACCGCGGCCATTGCCCAGATTAATGACTTCATTCTTAACTTTACCCTTAGCCAAAGCTCTCAATGCCAAAAGATGCGCTTCGACCAAATCGACCACATGAACATAATCCCGGACGCAAGTGCCGTCTTTGGTGGGGTAATCATCACCGAAAACCGCCAATTCCTTCTTCAGGCCGCAAGCCACCCGCATTACATTAGGGATAAGATGCGTTGGCTTGGCCATCTTGATACCTATCCCGCCCTGGGAATGAGCTCCGGCCACATTAAAATACCTTAAAGCAATAAAATCAATGCACCCCGCCCGGGCCAGATCGCCCAGGATCTGCTCGACCATCACCTTGGTAGCGCCATACGGATTCTCGATCTTAAGCGGCTCATTCTCTAATATCGGACTTTTCAGCGGATTGCCATATACACAAGCGCTCGACGAAAACACTATCCGCCGCACTCCCGCCTCTTTCATACCTTTCAGCAGATTAACCGTGGCGCTCACATTGTTCTCGTAATAGTTCAAAGGCTCCGCTACCGACTCCGGCACCACAATAGCCGCGGCAAAATGCACCACCGCGCTGACGGGATATCTTCGGAAAGCTCTCCGCACCGCCGCTGGATCACGCAAATCCCCCTTGACCAAAGGGACACCCTTGGGGATAAACTCCTTATGCCCGGTGGAAAGGTTATCGAAAACTACCGGTTTAAAACCTTGCTCGAGTAAAAGCCGCACCATATGCGACCCTATATACCCCGCCCCGCCGGTAATTAAAATGTTTTGTGCCCGGCTCTTCATGTAAGACTCCGCATTAATTCCTGAATGATCGTCCGCACCGGCTCCACCTTGTTTAAAGTGTAAAAATGAATGCCCGGCGCCCCGCCCGCTAATAACTCACGGCACTGCTTAATGGCATAACTGGTTCCGGCGGCCAGGGTTTGATCCTTGTCCCCGGCCAGCGGCGCAAATATCCGGTGCACTGCGTCCGGCACCGACGCGCCGCAACTTTTACAAAAATTTACCGCGCCTTCATAATTGGTAATGGGCAAAACACCCGGGATCACCCGTGCCTCCACTCCCAGAGCGCGCAAACGCTTGACATAATCGAAATAAAGAGCATTATCAAAAAATAACTGGGTCATCACAAAATCTCCGCCGGCGGCTATCTTCTTTTTCAGGATCCCGGCATCGAAACTTTTATCCGGCGCCAGCAAATGCCCTTCCGGAAAACCGGCCACTCCGACCGCAAAATGATCCCCGTAATGCTGACGGATAAACGCCACCAGTTCCGAGCTGTATTTAAAGTTCTCCGGCCCGGGTACCCAGTCCGGCTCATCCCGGGGCGGATCACCGCGCAGGGCCAGCAAATTACGGACGCCCGAAGACTTAAGGTCATCCAGGATAGCCTTAACCTGGGCCCGCGTATGCAAGACACAAGTGAAATGATGTACCGCCGGCAAACTGAATTTATCCTGTATCGCCCGCACCAGGGAAGACGTAGTATCCCGGCTGGAACCGCCCGCGCCATAAGTCACCGACATAAAATCAAAAGGCAAACCCGCCAGCTCTACCAAAGCGGCTTCCAGCGCCTCCCGGCCCTTGTCAGTCTTGGGCGGAAAGACCTCGAATGAAAAGGTTCTGGGCCGGTCCTGGAATATTTCGGTGAGTTTTTTCATAATGGCGCGATTATATCACAGAATATACTTTATGCCGCAAGCGCTGATCAATCATTTCTGGCCGCACGCCCTGCGGATCATTTGCCGAGGCAGGGCCGGAGGATAAAACCGGGACGCCAGGCTTTTCTTCGCGGCCAGACAGGCGCCGGAGAAATCGTCCCGATTCCAGGCCGTCTTGGCCCGCGACCATTCGGCCAGCGCCCGAGGCTCCAGCGAACTGTCCAGGCGAAAAAGGCATTCGCCGTCATCTTCCTCAACCCGGGTCACCCGATACGGGCCTTGCTCAAAACGGAATGCACAATCTCCCTGGAAATAAACGCCCGCGGACAACTTCTGGATATCAGACAAATAAACCACATCCTTGAAATCACTTACCCTATAGTTCCAGCTGGCAAAAAAGAACCGCCCGGGATAAAGCCGGTTCAGTTCATCTCCCAGCACCCGGCCGTTACGAATATCATTGGCAACAAACAAGGCATTCCCCTGGCCGGAAGAAGGATAATACCCCAAAATAACATCCTGCGGATACCTGGCTCTTATCCGCTCGAGAAATTCCAGCTTCTTCTTTCTCCAGCCGTTAAGGTCATAAGCCTGGCCCACGCCCTGCACGCCGGACAGCAACACCACAACCACCAGCAAAATAGCCGACCAGCGCACCCGCCACCATCCGGCGGCCGCCAGCGACCGGGTAAGAAACGCCATCACTGCTCCCGCCAAAGCCAGATCGAGTTGAAAATACCGATAGGTGCCATGTTTTATTATCATCAGAAAATGCACGCCCGCCGCCAGGCACAGAACCAAAATAATGCGCTCTTCCCGGCTTCCGGATCGCCGGGCCAATCTCCACCCGGACCACAGAGCTCCGACCACAAAGACCGCGCAAACCGCCCACTGATCCCGGAACAGGACCCCGGCGTTATTCCACATGCCGTCCCAGGCAATAAAACCGTTATGCGTCCCCGACCCCAACGGCCCGCTAGAGGTCACCAGCCCGACCACCGTCCAGACTATCAACTCCATACGGCCCCATACCGGGAACAGGAACAACCCAAATAGAACAGCGACAGACCCAACAAAGAAGCATTGCACTTTACGGCCCTTAAGCAAGAACAATGGCACGATCAACGCCGCCAGGAACGTAATTTTCAGCGCCAGCCCGAACGCGCACGCCAGGGCAAACAGCAAAGCGCTCCGTAAACTGGCTGCAGCTTTATGATTCGCATAAATTTTTATAAGACACATAAAAAACAAATTAATGGCCGGCACCAACCCCATTTCTGCCGTAACACTGGCCAGGATGAACCAGCCATGGCCCGGCAAAGCCAAGTACAAGAAGGCCGGCACCTGAAAGAACAAGGCAAAAGTCCGGCTGGCAGTACGCCGAAACGCATACACACCCACCAGAATAAAGGATAAAAAGCTGGCCGTAAAAAGAACCCAGTAAACACTGTTTAAGTAAAACTCCGGGTTGCTTAAGGCCTGGGCCAAAAGTTCCGGTACCGGTGCCCAGGGATTAAAAAGCTTGACCACCAGCACGATCAGCGCCATCAATGGCGCGGCGGGATGCACAATGTGGAACGGAGCCACACCTTTAAACAAATACAAGCTTTGCACCAAATGGAAATAAGCCGGATCACTAGTACGGCCCAACCAATACGGCCCCAGCGAGAACTTAACCGCCAGGGTAACCAGCGCGGCTATAAAAGGAAGCACCAGAAGGAACCCGTATTTCTTGATCATAGCGATCTCTTGTGTAGTAGATCTAACGCTATTTTCCATCTAAAGAGGAATAAAAGATCAAAAGAAACTTCGACAGGCTCAGTGAGAACTACCATTTGAAGGCCAGGTCTTTGCGGTAACACTGGGCGCAGATGGGAATGGCTCCGCGGCCTTGAGTGGCCAGCGTTGCCCGTGCCTGGCGCGCCTTTGCTCCGTTCCAGATAACCGCCACCGGATCACCGGGACGGAACACGGCATAGGGCTGGCTGCCGCTAAAGGTCACTCCGTCGCAACACATTAAGACCTCACCATTAAAATTAACCTGCAGGCCTTTCCAAGGCCAGTCACAGCCGCCCGGCAAAGGCAAAGCCTCCGCCGAAAGCTCCGGCTCCCGGCCCTCCAGGCCTCCGCGCGGATTCCCGGGACGGATATTAAGCGACACTCCCAGCTCACGGCAAAAAGCCCGCACGTCGGGCAATTGATGAGAATTGTAACTGTACGCAATAAAGTCCAGCATCAACACCGTGGGGCATTTCATTTCATCCCGCTTGCGGGCCAACAGCCGGATATTATCTTTGAGCCGCTCCACATTGCCAAAGCGTACCTGCACGGCATAAACGTCCTGGGTAAAACCGCTCATTTGCACTTTAATAAAATCGATCCCGGCCGAGAGCATTTCCGTAATGTTCTTCTCGTTCAGCAAAAGCCCGTTGGTCGCGATCATGGAAAGCAATCTCACCCGGGAACAAGCCTGGATAAGCCGCGGCAGATCCTTGTAAAGCAAGGGCTCGCCGTTGGTATATAAGACCGCTATTAAAGAATCTTTTGAGCATTGCCGGATAAGATCGGCCGCCATTTCAAAGGGCATCACGCCCTTACTTATACCGCCCAGGGGCAAAGCTTTAGGATCGGTATCATAGATCCGGCCTTTGGCGTCCCGGCAAAAAAGGCAATTGGCATTGCACTCATTGCCGACCTCCAGGCTCAGGATAAAAGGCGCCGCACCGGAGCGCGTCCGACGCAGAGTGAACGCCGCACTGCAAACCAGGACATTAATGACCTTGCGCAAGGAGAGCTTGCCGGTCCAGATGGCATGGGCCAAAAGCTTGGCCTTCAATAATAAATACCGGTTACGCACCGCCATTCTCCCCGGGAAAGCCATACGTTGACTCAACAATATACCGCGGCCGCATCTTGGACTGTTCATGCACGGCATTCAAATACAGCCCGATCATGCCCACACAGAAAAGCTGTATCCCGCCGATGAATAACACTATGGTCATAATGGCCGTCCAGCCGGGAATAGCACGTCCCGCTAATTTTTCGATCAAGACATGCCCGATAAAGAAAAGGTCAACAAAGATCGCCGTGAGCCCCAGGTAAGAAGCGATCTGCAAGGGTACCGCCGAGAAGTTCACAATAGCCGAATTAAAAAAGTTGCTGATAACTTTACGGCTCAGCACGAAGAATTTGCTGGCGCCGCTAAAACGGGCCGCGCGGTCGTACGAAATAAAGACCTGCCGGAACCCCACCCAGGACACCAGCCCGCGCATAAAAGGATTCTGCTCTTTAAGCGTCAACAAATGATCCACCACCCGGCGCGAAAGCAGTTTGAAATCCCCGGCTTCCTTCGGGATCTTGACCGCGCAATAACGATTCAATATCGCATAACCTATCCCCGTCACCCATAACTTCAAGGCCGGCTCACCCTGCCGCGAGCGCCGCACGGTATGTACCACATCCACACCACCCGCCTGCCAGGCCGCCAGCATCTCGGGAATGATCTCCGGCGGATCCTGCAGGTCGGCGTCCATATACACCACGACCTCGCCCCGGGCATAAGCCAGCCCGGCCATTACACACGGAGCCACCCCGAAATTACGGGACATGTTCAGGATCCGTATATCATGCAATTCCGCGGCCAGCTCCATCAGAATAAAAACCGAATTGTCCGTGGAAGCGTCATTAACAAAGATCAGTTCATGATTACTGATCCTGCCCCGGGAACGCAACTCCGCCATTACCTTGCGGCAGCGTTTAACCAGTTCGGCAATGCCCAAAGCCTCGTTACGAAAAGAAAACACCACCGAGATCAACGGCGCTTTATTTGGTTTCAGATCCATATCCCGCCTTTTGTAGGAAAACCTGCTGAATGGCCCACCCGATGATCACCAGATACACGGGAACGAACGGATACACATATCTTTTAAGCAAGAATATCAAGGCCGTACCCCCCAGAAAAGAAAACACGACCAGCCCGGAAAATACCAGAAATATAAAGGCCCGGTCCTGAAGCAAGCTCACTTTTGAGAAACGACGCCAACAATAACCCGCCCCCAGGGCAACCGCGCTCAAGGTCAGGATCCCGACGATATAAATGATCCACACCTCCCAGAAAGGATTCTTCAAAATGCGAACCACCAATGCCGGGAACACCACAAAACCCTCGCGGGACGACTCCCAAAAGAACATCCCGATCAGTTCAGTGCCATATAACGCCGCAAACCGGAAGGGATGCGCGGTCAGGTTCTGGACGATCAATCCGCCCAGCACGCTTTCTTTATCCTTACGGCCGGCCAATTCTTTCTGCTTTTCTAAAGCTATCCCGTCGACCACGGTCAATTTCCATCTGGCGCAACCCTCCGGATCCCAGCGGTCGCACAGCGAACCACCGGTAGCATTCAGTAAACCCGATTTAACATCTTTCATGGTGAACGGTCGCGTTTTGCTAACCGTGCTGGCATAGAACGCGTACTTGCCAAACGCACTCTGCTGACTCAGTGTAAACTCTCCATTAGCAAAATAACTGGCCGTTTTATAAGAAAGTATCCCGCCAAAAAGGACCAGCGTGAAAACGATCAATGGCGCCAGATATCTCTTGCGGTCCAAAGCCAGAAAAGCCAGGACGAACAACAGGACCACCAGCAAGATCGCTACATATTCAAATACACTTTTCACCAGGCACATAATAAAGCAAAGCGCCGCCGCGGTAACCGCAAGCTTGAATCTGTGCTTCCCGTCCGGCGCCAGAGCTTCCCAAAACTGGCACAATATAAAAATGACCCCGATACCCAGGGGAAAGGTAAGCACCTCCGACCATCCGCTGGCCGCGGCGCCAATTACCGCCGGGGAGAAACCAAAATAAAGCACCGTGCCGGCAATGATCCATTTATTGATCTTTAACCACCGCAGAACTTCCACCATAATGAACTGGGTCGCCAAAAGCAGGGTAAATTGCATAACATACTGCACGAGCTGATAATCCATGCGAACCAGCTTCCCCAGCCACATAGCCAGCGCCAGGAAACAAGGATAAAGCGGTTCCCGATTCACTCCGCCATTCAAATAAGAGAACACGCCATGCGACATTATCCGCTGGCCCAAATCCCGATACCCCAAAGAATCATTGACCATTAAGGGAAAGGTGATGGGCATAAGGTACAGCCAATAGAGCGCACTAAGCAAAATGGCCGCCCAGACCGGAGAAAAGCCGGTAAAGAAACTGTTCCTATTGATTTTAAACATAGTATAATTCACCCATGCGCCCAATAAAAAAATACTCCCTGCTGACCGCCGCCTTCTTTTCCCTGGCTTTAATACTTTTGTGGTGCGTGGATCACACTGCCAAAGACAGCACCTCCGCACCTTTAGCCAGGATCGCGCATCAACGCGCCCTGACCAAAAAGAATGCCGAGATCACCAGCCTGAATTTCAATATGCCCGGCTTTACTGCGCTCCAGGAGCTGTTGTTTTCCCGCCGGGCAGTCACCGCCGCCGAATGGCAGGAATACAGATCATACTATCAGAACCTGGTTACGGCAATGCCCAAAATTCCCGAAGCTTACACCTTTAACGGTGTCTGTGAATACCATTCAGGCAACCCGGCTGCCGCCGCCGAAAACTTTCAGAAAGCTTATTATTTAAACCCCGCCCTGTTCTGGTCGAAATTTAACCTCGGCCTCACCCTTTATCAAACCCATGATTATGAACGTTCGTATATGCTGATGAGCGACGCCGTTAAGCTCGACCCCCTGGCCAGCGTTAAATATATGCTGACCTCGCGTACCTACCAGCAAATATTCTCCGGCCGTGACACCACCACCGACACCCAGGCCGAGAAACTCTTTCAGAACATCCAGTTCGCCCAGAAACAAGCCCTGGCTATCGCGCTTGCCTGTTGCTTCAAGCTGGGTCAATGCCCCCAGGAACCACCCGCTGGCATTCCTCTGGACCAGATCCCGCCGGCAGTATTCTGATCCAATCCTTACACCTCAGCATCATAGGCTGTTTTCCTGATGACCACCAGCATTTGAGTTAAAAATATCGGCCATATGGTGGTAGCGTACAAGATCTCGCCCTGTTCGCTCAGCAAGGACAGGATCTCTTCTTTATCCAAAGGCTTCTCATCGGTGAATATCCATAACCGGAACAATACCGCCCAGAAACGCGTGAGCTGATAAAGCCAGGTAGCCCGGGGAAAAGTCAACAAAACCACCCCGCCGGGCTTAACTGCAGAAAAATGGGCTTTTACAACCCGCTCAACATCTTTGGCACTAAAATGCTCGATCAAGCCGGTACTAAAAGCCAGGTCCAGCTTTTTGGGCGCCTGGAACGTCAGGACATCCTGATGATACAAGAACACATTGCTCAAACCTGCCGTACGCTCTTTAAGTTTCAATAGTCCCACCGCGTTATTGTCGACCACATGGTACTCGCGCGGGCGAATGGCCTTAAGGATACTGTCAATAAAACAGCTGTTCGCCCCTCCCAGTTCAATTATCGCAAGCCCCGACGGGTCCTTGGGCGCATACTTCCGGATCTTCCCCAGAATATGCTTTTGCGTGATCCTCCTTGAAAAACGGGCCGCCTGGTACGGCTTTTGGTAATACCGGTCCCAATCCGTCTTCTGCCGGGCTCCGTCGGTAACGAACACCAGGTCCCGCTGGACCAGAAAGGTCAACGTGAAAAGCACCGTCTCTACCATCAGCTTGGCGGCCACCACGCTGACCGCCAGCTGTTCCATCAGCAAGACCATTCCCGCGTACGAAACCAGGCTGAAGAAAATAACCGACAACAGATACTTGCCAAAAACCCAATAATTCTTGCGGCCGGAGAAATACACCGCCTTCTTTATAAAGACGTAATTAATACTCATCGAACAAGCCCGCGACGCCACCAGGCTTAAAGAAACTTCTTTAAATGACCGGTAAGCCAGAATAAAAACCACCAGATCAATAAGCGCCAGTACCAGCGAAGCCGGCACCGCCCGGGCTAGATTGAAAACCGGCAAACGCATCATAGGATAACCATCCCGGAAATAATTGCCAGGCCTGCCACTCCGTATAAGAACACCGCCGCCTTTGGCGCCCGACCGGCCGCACGCTGTAACCAGTCCTCCAGAGCCAGCCCGGCCAGGTATAAGATCAATAAAGCCGCCGGCATGTAGTACCTAACCGAAGAACTGGTCCAATCGCTTTGAAAACCAAAGACATAGTATCCGGTCACAAAGATGAGCAGGGTCAACGGCGGGAATAAATGCACACTGGCACTGCGCCGCCAGGCCGCCAGGCAAAGCACCAGAGCGCCCAGCAAATAATAACCGGCCAGCGGACTAACATACGACCAGGCCATCATGGCCCGCCAGTCCAGTATCCCCAAGTTAAAATGCCAACTGCCCGGGCCAAACATAGTCCCCGTTACCGAGACGGCCGACCCGATACCATGCTGGTGCGCCAGCCACCCCCAGGCGCCAACCGGCAAAAAGAACACCGCCACCCCGGCCAGAAAATTACGCAAAAGCCGGAGCGAACAGCCCGTTCTAAAATAGCAAACCGCCGCGGTCAAAAGAAAAATCGCGCCCCAGTAATATACCGGCCTTTTCGTAAGCAGAGTCAGCCCGGCCGCCATGCCCAGCCCAAGCCAGCAACGCCAGTCGGTGATCTTGCCGTTACGGCTCAAACGGATGATCTCGGCGCCCATCACCAGAAAATAAAGCCCCGACCAACCTTCCCCGTAAACCAAGCGGAACAACAAAGCACCGATCAACCCGGCGTAATCACATACCACGAAAGAAGCCGCGTAGAAAAAAAGAAAAAGGCCCGGCTGCTGCCGTAAACGCAATAAGAAAACCGTGAACACGATAATATTGAACAACGGCATGAAGAAAATCAGGCTTTCATCACCGCTACCCCAGAGCAAGCCGGGAATAGCCGTCAAAAAAGGTATCCCGAAAGGATGGTAACCACCCGCCGGATAGCCGGCTAAATGAGCCTCCAGGACGCCATTGTGGATCATGTTCCGGGCGGCGGCAAACCACAGGTTGGCCTCGTCGCCAAAAAGCGGGCGGGGCATACGGAAATTATATTCCAGGAAATATAATGAGACATAAACCAGCCACAATAAAACCAGCCCGTTATACCGGTTAACCTTGAAGATCGAGCCGGCAATATTCTTTAACTCCGCCACCTGCTCTTTGCTGATAAACAATATCGGTAAGGCCAGCAAGCCAAGCACTCCTCTTAAGAACCAGGGATCCGGCCAATGCAAAAGGTTCAGGTTGATAATATGCACCCCATAGAGAAAAACCGGCAGCACCACAAAGACCAGTAAAGGAGAAAGCCGAATGAACCGGCGGGCATAGAACCAGCTTAAGCCCAGAAGAAGAATATCCATCGACATAACGCATAACAGCGCCGGCATGGTCTGCCAGTAAGCCGGATAGAAGGCCACCTTGTGCCCCAACTGCCAGGCCTTCACAAAAACCACCGCTCCGGCTAAAGCATACAGGATCAACCCTGCCATATCCAATGCCCGGCCCGGATGGTTCCCCCCAACCGCAATTGCCCCGGGTCCGCTATTTTTCAACACAACCAGAAAAAGAATAGCCAGCACATACAACAAAATAACCGCACCTATTCCCGGAACAGTCCAAAGCCGCGCCAGCGGCTTGCCCCGGTCGAAGTCCTGATAACTTTCCGGCCCCAGGCTCACCGCCCGGCCGTCGGCCAGCTCACCGGTTACCAAAATATTCAGGAAAACATTATTACGCACCGTAGCCTGCTCGGTATACAAACCAAAGCGCGCCGGCACTTTTATGGCGGCCTCAAAAGATGCCAGCGGTTTACCCGCCAGGCGCAAAACTGCCTGCGCGGCATCCACTTCCAGCGTTAACGGCAAAACTAGATCCTCACCGGCAGGAAGTTCCAACGGCCACGAACGGTCAATACGAATAGCGCCATTTATATTCTGCCCCGCTATCAAGGTTCTTTGCGGCCGGTTGAACATAAAAAACCGG
Source organism: Candidatus Omnitrophota bacterium (assembly GCA_015232565.1). GTDB lineage: Bacteria > Omnitrophota > Gorgyraeia > Zapsychrales > Fredricksoniimonadaceae. The sequence continues at coordinate 29,088 of JADFZK010000001.1, read as the reverse complement.
TACCAGCCCTCGGAGCGGATATCATAGACCACGCCGGCGGTCAACGGATTGGCCAGGCTGAAACTAAGGACGAATTTCTTCCACAAAGCATGGGAATTCAGTGTTTCCACCACGGGGCCGGACGAGCCATAGTAGATCAGGTTCTTGCTGGCTTGCCAGGACGTAGTTCGAGAGAGTTCAAATATGGGTTGGTTAGCAAAAGTAAGCTTCTCGTGAGCCACCGCAAAAGCCACAACACCCGCCGCAAGAATTATGCCCAGGAGAATTCGAGTATGAAGGGTTAATGTGTTAAGCATATTCTTTAGGGTTAATGCTTTTTTAATTCCAGCGAATTCGATGTGTTAACGTTCCAATTCAGGGGACACGTGCCTGCTTATGTCGCGCTATTTCTCACCCAACATTAAGGCCTTAAGCGGCAGATCCATATTGACCGCTGTCCGGCCGGAAATGCCCCGGGCCAGATTGTCCTTGTCCGTAATTATAACCACCCGGGCGGACATAAAGTCCGCCGCAATTCATGTCCCGAATATCTATAACCGACGAAATTGCTGTCCAAATTGGTCATACATAATAACCAATATTGCTATACCAAAGACGCTTTGTCAAATTCCCAATTAAAAACAGCACTTCTGATCAACGCATTCTTGTTAACCCAAAGTGGTGTTGTGCTCCAGGATCGAAACAATTGTCTGCAAGTTGTCAAACTAATCAACACTCACCCTGGCCTGCCGAATAGTAATAGATCAGCTCCTAAAGAAGTGTCACGTCAGATTGACGCAAGCCGTTGAAAACAATCGCCAGAACACAATAAGATTCAATAAAATGACTTGATTAACTCCGGGAATTCTAATAAATTTAAAAAAACATCCTGGCCATCGAAATAGTAGGCCATTCAGTGTAACATCATCAATGTCTCGACTCGGATCATGAACCGGCAAATTCTTAAAGATATTTCATGCCCTTTTCGGCCAAAACAATACAAAATATCCCGTGATGACCAATCAGAAGATCAGAACATGCAACCACCCCTTCTAAAAAAGAAGTGCCCGTATGATTATTGATAACGGCCTCATTGCAGGGAATATCTGCAACAAATATGAATCCGGGAATCCAATCGTCCGTCATCTGACCAACAGATTCTTATCAGCTATAAAGGACACTTTGGAACCTGTTCGCGCCCGAATCGGATCGGTAACCGAGGCGGGCTGCGGAGAGGGCTATCTCAGCACCCGTCTTTCCCTATGGGGCTATCAGAACATCAAGGCCTGTGACGTATCTCCCCTCATCATCGAACAAGCCCGCTCCCTGTTCCATAACACAGCGATATACTTCTACGCAAAAAGCATTTACAATATCAGCACATCAGATTCAGCAGACCTGATGGTCTGTTGCGAGGTCCTGGAACATCTTGAAGATCCACGGAAAGCCCTTGAGGCTCTTTGCCTAACAGCGAAATCCCACGTCCTTCTCTCGGTCCCGCGGGAACCATTATGGCGGGCTCTCAACGTCCTTCGCGGGAAATACCTCGGGGAACGAGGCAACACGCCGGGGCACCTTAACCACTGGTCAGTCAAAACATTCCGGTCCTTTGCCGAGCCTTTTCTCAATATCCTTGATATCAGAACGCCTACACCCTGGATCATTCTCCTGGGTACGCCCCGAAAACAGTTCCTTACTCCCCAGCCTGACCTGCAGAAAACTTAATCTACGACGGATAATAATCCAGGCATGATTTTCAACAGTTAGCGTCAGCTGGGTTGGACGCTTCTTCCGGGAGGTTGCATTGCTCTGATAGGCGCCGATTTCGGAAGCCAGCGGACGCCCGCTCTCCATGCTCAGCCGGTAAACAAAAGAGGCGCGGCAATCCCGGGGCAGATCGGAAGTTTCCAGCAAATAATCATCATGCCGCTCGAACGGGGCGAGCGCTACCGACAAATACATGGCACTGCAAACCAGAAAGCCCAGCCCCAAACAATAAAAGAAAGTTTTCCAACCGGTCATTTAATCTTCTGCATCCTTTCTTACACAAACACTCATCTCGCCAGCGGGCGTTTCTTTCAATCCATAGCAGCATGGCTGTAGATCAACACCGCCGGCAGATAACGGCTTTCTCGAGAAAAGAACGCCCTCTTTATGGCATCTTTTGAATTGTTCGTCGTAGAAACACTTCTCTTTTATGCAAGTGTCATCGCAATCTTGCTGGCAATTGAGCTTGGTCTCAGGAAGTGCGCATATCCCGTCCCCGCACTTGCTCGTACAAAAGCGCACCTGTGCCCCGGCTGGATCCCATTCCTTAAGCGGAAGATCCGCCAGACCAGGACAACAGGCACTCATGCCATTTGCACCAAGCCTTTCCCCATCGGGAATACAACGAGAAGTCTTGATACATTCACAGTCCATGTCCCCGCAATTCTCCTGCCATTTGTTTATGTCAAAAGGATCCCATCCCGCGGTTAATTGTTGTTCTGAAAAAGTGCTTTTACAATCCTGGGATTTCCAATAATCACAATATTCCTTACAATTCGCACCCCCATACAAGGGTCTTTCATAACATCCGGCCCGGGAATAATCTTTAGACGCTTTGTGATACTCACAATATACCCGAGTCAACGACGGCGGATGGCTGTCCTTACAACTAAAGTCCCCGGACATATTACATTCAGGCGCACTCATGGCACAAACATAACCATCAGAACAACACGGCGAAGCAAATACCTTGCACTTTTGATCTTCGCGACTATTATCTGCTGCCATCGAGGAGTGAGCACAAAACAACATGCTCAGAGAAATGCCAAAAATAATCTTGTTAATTACGCAACCCATTGGGGAATTGGTAACTTTGTTGCCTTGGAATAGATTGTTTCAGGAGCGATATCAATATCATTTTCCCAACTTAAAACTCCAACCTCTTCATTAATGTGAAAATTCTTAAAAAAGTTTAAATCTTTAAATTTCTCAAAAACGCCGCCTTTCTGAAGATACGGCTGAAAATCAACGATGCCGCCTTTACCATCCGCAAAAGAAAGCAGGATTTTATAACCATCGCAATATTGTGCGGATTTTACATCGTAATACATTATTCAGTCCTTACTTTAACGGAGCAACTTTCTTGGGAACCTGATTTTGTTTAGCCAAGCTCCAGTCTTCCATTAATTCTGCTTTATGCTGAGCCGCCCATTCGATAATAAGACCTAATGCTCTGGCCGAAACATTACCTTCCAGAACGCTTAGTGTATCAATTCGTATAACAACGCTCTCATCTCCATACCGTGCATGAAAATGCGGCGGATTGTGGTCATCATAGAACATGGAAATAATAATTCCGTAAAACCGAGCTATTTCGGGCATATTTCTTTCTCCAAGTAATTTATTATCCAGTCAAAATATAGCAGATGGCTACAAAAAATTCAATAAGTACTCCCTTCGCTCCGGCGGCCAATTGGCCGCCAGGCAGCTGTGGGAGTTATTTTTCAAGAATCCTTGAAAAATAAAAAGAGCGCTCCTGTTGCCGGGAGCGCTCTTTTTTGCAAACAATTCGTCAAAGACATTATCGTCAATACGACGGGCCGACATAAAGTCGGCCCCTACGATTACTTCTTCGCCATGAACTTGACGAGGTCAACCACGCGGTTGGAATAACCCCACTCGTTGTCATACCAGGACACGATCTTGAAGAAACGCTTTTCGCCCTTGAGGTTGTTCTGCAGGGTGGCCAGCGAATCGTAGATGGAAGAACGCGGATCGTGGATGAAATCCGTCGATACCAGCTCTTCGTCCGTGAACCCGAGGATATTCTTCAGGTACGTTTTGGAAGCCTCTTTTAACTTCTGGTCGATCTCCTCGATAGAAGTATCGCGTGACGTGGTGAAAGTGAGGTCGACCACGGAAACATCCGCCGTGGCTACCCGGAACGCCATGCCGGTCAACTTGCCTTTGGTCGCCGGAAGCACTTCACCCACCGCCTTGGCCGCGCCGGTAGACGAGGGGATAGTGTTGATAGCCGCCGCCCGTCCGCCGCGCCAATCCTTCTTGGAAGGGCCGTCAACGGTCTTCTGGGTGGCAGTGTAAGCGTGGATCGTGGTCATTAAACCTTTGTCGATACCAATGCCTTCCTTAAGCAGGACATGCACCAGCGGAGCCAGGCAGTTGGTGGTGCAAGACGCATTCGAAACAATATGATGCTTGGCGGCATCGTATTCATTCTCGTTCACGCCGATAACCAGCGTTTTCACTTCGCCTTTACCAGGCGCGGAAATAATAACCTTCTTGGCACCCGCCTCCAGATGGCCCTTGGCCTTCTCGCTGTCGGTGAACAGGCCGGTGGATTCGATAACAAAATCTACGCCCAGCGCCTTCCACGGCAGTTCGGCCGGGTTCTTGGTAGCCATAACGCACTTGGTCTGGTGACCATTGACCACAATAACATCCGCCTCGGCCTTGGTGGCATCGCTCTTGGCGGTGGTAACCTGATGCTTGAAATGCCCGTGCACAGAATCGTACTTGAGCTGATAAGCAAAATAATCGGCGTCGGTAGAAATATCCACCACCGCCACTACATCGATCTCCTTGCCCAGTAGCCCCTGGTCGCAAATAGCCTGAAAAACCAGACGGCCGATGCGCCCAAAACCATTAATACCGATCTTTACCATACGCTTCTCCTTCCAGAAAAGAATGCTTTGAGGGATATAATGAGAGGATTTAAGACACATTCCCACATGCGGCCTAATCCATTAAGTTTGGGTTGGATTATAACAAAAAAACGGAATTGAACAACTTTTTTAAAATTATCCCCCAGGAACCCCGGGGAAATGGCAAGCAATTAACGACGTACAGCCTGCATTCTCTCGATCAAGGCCTTAACCTTGGGATTATTCATTAACTGCGCCGTGCGCGGGTTGGCCTGGATAGCCGCCATATCCCTGGCCTGCGCGGCCTGCATAAAAGCCGGGTCGGTAACCAAAGCCATTACTTCCGGATCGCTGGCGATAGCCTGGAGCTCGGCCATCAAAGACGGATCGGCCATCATTCTGGCCTGCACGGCCTGCAGATCGGGGCTTTCCGCGGCGGGCGGAATATTCTCCCGGGGCGCCGCTCCGGGAGCCGTGATCAAGACCACCTCGCTCTCCTTAACCCGCAACTCGCCGATGGCCGCGCTTTCTATCAGGTAAGCGCCTTTCTCCATCCCGAGGATCTTCCCCTGAATAGTTGAGCCGTCCTTAAGAGTTATGACCCGGGGCATCGGCTCCGCCCCGGCCAAACCCGTCAGGAACATAAACACCAACATTATGAACAAAGGTTTCTTCATGCTTTTCCCTGTATCAGTTTCTCAGCCGGCGCATCGCCCCCCAGGCCCAAAGTAACCAACGGATTACGGATCGGCACGATCTGCAGAATAACCGGAACCACGCCGGAGAAATCCCCGCGCTCAAAATCGGCGACCATAGCCGGGTCAATAGTCATATTAACACCTTTGCCGTCCTTTGCCACCTCCAAACCCATTCTTTTGGCATTAAGCTCGATACCGCCGGGAGAAAAAGCCTGATTCGCAGAAGGATCACTGGTGGCGCTTTTGAAGTCGTTTCTAGTAATATATACTCTTTCTCGCTTATCATCCAAGCCAAAGATCCAATTATCATTCATTCCGATGACCTGAACTCTAACAACCTCATTATTTTTGGTTGTAATTCTTAACCACTTCCTACGGATCCCATCCGAATTTGAGTACGCTCTAAACATATCCTGGTACTCTTGAAAAACTAATGGTTGAGCATTAGAACCAGAGAATGCGGCTTTTCCCACTGGACTAACTTCTACACCTGCAGTAGCGGCGGTCGGCTGTTTGGCAGATTCTTTCGCCAGCCAGTCTTTCACGTATTGCAAAGGAGCATCATCCGCGATATTCTCCCATAGCATGGCCACTTGTCCATCAGACCCACTCGTTCCTGTCCAGACTCTTGGACTAAGATTCCCACCTTCCAACATGCTAATCCCTCTTTCCCACTGCCTTATGCCCGACTTTCCTTCGTCCTTTGCTGGCCACCGAATTCTGATGGATTGCTCACCTTCCACTGGATGTTGTTTAACAATATACTCTGTTATGGCGTTGAATAAACTATCAGCTGCAACCGTTCCTTCTTGGATAAGCTTAGCAATAGCTGGAAACGCTATACCATAGCCTTCGTAATCATAACGTCCTCTCAACCCAATGTTCGTAATATCACCTGGTAGCGCGCGCTCCAGATCGCTCTTGAGGGCGGCAAGAAATTGCGCGCGGATCTCGAGAGCCAGCGACTCCCAGGTTTGCATGGAAGGATCAACAAGTTGAACAGTAAATTCCTGACCTGAACCCGGCTTAACGTCTGCGAACGCGCTTACTACAACATGTCGTTTATCCGGATTTGAACCACTAGACACGAGAAGCACTTTTGCACCGTTCACCTGGTATTCATTACCCTTGCCTTCCCGGAAATCATCGTTAATAATTGTCCGCTCAGATTTACCACTACTGCTTGAAACAATAACTTCCTGTTCTCCAGAATTATTATCCGGGAAAAACACGCTTCTTTTAACCAAGAGCGGATCTGCCGATCTCCGGGAACTATGCACAACAATTTCGCCATTATTCCATTGGATTTCCACACTCACATCCGATTCCAGAAGCGCATCCAAATCGACAAACCCATATGCATCCAAAGTAACCTGACGCACTCCTCCGATCAACTCGGACGCTACAATTAACTGGTAATGGTTATTAACCGACAAATAAACTCTTTCCCGCCTGGTCTTCCCACTTCGTTCAATATCCAGCATTATACCCATTGTCCCCGGTTTTAAAGCGAACCTCAACGACTGGCCTTCCGTCAGCTTATTGTAACCTGCATCTATTAAGGATTTCTGCGACTCGTCGGTCGTGATGTCATTAATATCGTGCTCAGTAACAGCATAACCAGCCAGCGCCACGCTCAATTTTACATGCTCCAGCGGGCGTAAATCAGGATGCATGGCAACTAAATTTCCCCAATATGGATGCAAGTGCCTCGAAATTGGAACAACTACTTTTTCCCCATTAACCGTAATGTCATAAACCCGCCCATCTTTCCGGGTGAACGTTACAAAGCATGACAGATAAGGCTTTACCTTTTCGCCGACGATATCCCTAATGTTCCAAGCAACTGAGCCTCCCAAAGATAAAACAACTTTAACTCTAGGAATCATTTCTGCTAAACCCTCAGCCATCTTATCCCTCTCATCTTGAAGATCCTGATCTTTTTTCCTGCCCGGCTTTTGCTGCTCCTCAGTATATCCACGGCCACCGCTCTGTATTTGCTCCAGCGACATTCTTGCATTATCATACTTCTTGAAGGCTTCATCCAAAGCTATTGTGGCAATATCCACCGCCGTGCCTCTGGGTATAACAACCAAAAATGACGCCAGCTTCCCTTTTGACAACAACATAACCGTGAAAGTCATCTGGTTCGGGTTTCCGGCAAGCTTGTTCAATTCATCCTGCGTAAAACCATACTCAATGCCCGACTCGCGAACTACTATTGTGCCTGCTTTTACGCCTTTTATAATGCCATCATCCACAGACACTCCAGAAAGACGGGCTTTTGACGTAAGTTCATTTTGCAATACGTCACGAGTAACAGGTTTTCCCATCAATTCATTTAAGCTGATCTGAACACTTTCCAAAGTTTCACGGTCTATGCTCTGAGACTGATCCATCCTGGCCCGCACATTGACAGCCGCACTAAAGTCCCTAACGACGGCGGCGCCGTCAAACGGCACAATGGTGGGACCTTTGCCCGCAAAATTCTTCATTACTATTAGCCCGCCGGAGAAATACTTTCGGGGAATTGACTGTTGGGCCTCGGGATCCGCGCCGGGGTTAAGCGCCAGCCCGGCATCTTCTTTAATGTAGTTAAATACACCTTTCTTATACGCCTGAAGATATTGTTCGTAGATCTTTTCTTTGGCCGACTGATCGTCAACCTGCACCCCGCCAGTTTTGGCTTTGTTGGTATACACCTGGTTCAAAAGCGCGCCTTTTAAAGCCTGCTTGTACCACGAAGCCATGATCATCGAGAAGAACATCTGGCGCAACGGGGCAAAATTCTGGCCTTCATTCACTTCTTTCTCGATCATCGGGAGCACGATCTCGCGTAAGATGTTTTTGGCGATGTTGTTTTCGGGGGTTGTCGCATTTGTATTGTTTGTGTCGTTTATGTCGTTTGGAACTTTTGTGGGGTTTGGCGTTGGGGTTGAGACCTGGGTTGCTTTCACATTCGTTGGTTGAGAGGTTGGCAACCGGCGGGGGGACACGAAGCCCCGCTCATTGGTATCCGCTGGCGGGGCATCATGTCCCCGGGTTGGCATTGCACTGGTCGACGTCGCTAAATAATCTGTTTCCAGCATTACTTTTAAATGGGAACCCACTACATAGGCTGCGTTATTGTGCTCCATTACCTGGGCTTTATCGGCTACGATCCAGACTTTGTTAAAAGTGTCCACTGGCACGTCGGTGGTGCCAAACTGTTCCTGGGCCTGGGCATAAACTTTGGCCCAGAAAGCCTGGCCCAGCTCTTTCTCGGGATAGATCATGGACGCGGTTAATTGCTTGAGCATATAATCCTGCGCCAGCATATCGCGGCCCAGTTCGGTCTGGCCCAGGTCTGCGGCGATCATGCGGTCACGCTCAAAAGGCGAAAGATTAACCCACAGGTCGTCTTCCTTAATAGTGAGCGAAGCCAGAAAATATTTAATGAGCTTTTGGGTCTCGGCCTTGAATTCAGGGCCATTCACATCCAGGCCGGGCTTTTCATTGGTTGCCAGCTTAGTCGAACCGGTATCCAGAATAAAATCGAACAGTAAAGGATTTTCCGGATGAACCTTGAGCCCCTTGATCAGCACTGGCATAAAAGCCGGGCTGGCCATAACCATGGTGCCCGGCGCCGGCAAATTAAGAACCGTCTGGGCCCACCCACTCCGCGGCGGGACAACCGCGGAGAAAATAAAACTAAGAATCAGCAAACTGCAGATAGAACGGTAAACAACAGTTCCCTTATAATGATTAACATTCATCGCCCAACTCCTTATTAGATTATTACGTATTTAAACAGACACCAATGTCCAAGAATGTGAACATGACGAAAATATAGCACATTATATTCATTATTGCCAGTTTCGCCACTGAAAAGATTGATCGCTGCACAATTATAGCATTGATATCGATGGTACTAGTGTAGTGTCTCTAACGCTTCTTTACATTTGAAGAGCAATGGAGCCTAAATGTTTTATTATTTCTCTATTTTCGATTGCTCCATTGCTCCAGTGTGGTGATTCAAATGTAAAGATATATATAAATCACCACACTAGGCAAAGGTGAAGCCGCTTCGTTCGCATATGATCCCCGCCACTGTGTTTACATTAGCGTTCATGAATTTAGAACGTCGCGGAGGATATGGCTAACGCGTAGGATCTTCTACAACTATTGCCTTCCGACTCAATCCCCGCTGAATGTTAAAATGACGGTTGGTTTATCCGGAGCGACGTTCTAAATTCTATGAACGCGGCGGAAAGGATCATCCGCGACCGAAGTGGCTTCACCTTTGCCGCACCGCACTAGGTGTTAACGCTTTTCCGGGCCAGAGCACGCAACTGCCCGCAGGCGGCGGCGACGTCCTGGCCGCGGGGACGGCGCAGGGTGTAATGCACGCCCACGGCATCCAGGCCGTTCGTGAAAGCCCGGATCTGTTCTTTGGTGGGAGGTTGATGGCCGAATTCGGAAACAGGATTGCAGGGAATGAGATTAAGCTTGCATATCATGCCGCGTAAAAGCCGGCCCAGCTCTCTGGCGGCCTTATCCGTGCAGGTTAAGCCTGCAATAAGAATGTACTCAAAAGTCACCTGACGATTGGTTCTTTTAATGTATTCACGGCACGCGGCAATAAGCTCTTTGATCGGATACTGTTTATTGATGGGCATAAGCACATTGCGGGAAGCGTCGTCGTAACCGTGCAGGGAAACAGCCAGCTCGAACTGAATGCCCTGCTCAGCCAGCTCCTTGAATTTAGGTATAAGCCCGACAGTCGAAATAGTAATGTGCCGGGCGGCGATGTTCAGGCCCTGCGGGGAATTGATAATGCGGATAGCTTTCAGGACATTGGCCAGGTTATCGAGCGGCTCGCCCGTCCCCATGAAAACAATGTGCGACAACCGCCGTTCCCGTTTATTTGCCTCTGGTGGTAAGCCCCGCACCACTCCCCGGACATGTAAAACCTGGTCCAGGATCTCGGCGCTGGTTAAATTCCTCTCCCAGCCGCCCAGGCCGCTGGCACAAAACTTACAGCCGAATTTACAGCCCGCCTGGGTTGAGATACAAGCCGTTACCCGTTCTGCGGTGGGAATAAGGACCGTTTCAATTTTCTGGTGGTCAGCGAGATCAAAAAGAAATTTGGTGGTGCCGTCCCGGGAAGTGACCTGGCTCGCAACAGTGTTGGGCTTAAGAATGAAGTCCTGATCCAGCCGGGACCGCAACCCCTGGGAGAGGTTTTTCATGTCCGCGAAAGACCACACGCCCTGCTCATAAAGCCATTTAAAAACCTGCCCGGCCCGGAAAGGTGGTTCCTTGATGCTTTCAAGGTAGCTGGCGAGTTCCTCGAAAGACAAATCCCTGATCTCGCTCTTTTCCGGCTCCCGGTTAACCATAAATTGAATTAGAACAAGGCTCTCAGGACTTAACGGTGGTGAACTTGCCGATAGCGCGGAACTTTTCGTAGCGCGCGTCGAGCAGTTCTTTTTCCTTAAGGCCGGCCAGGCGCTTTAACTGCTTGCGGATAGCGGCCTTGAGCAGGGTAACCACCTGCTGGGGGTCGTTATGCGCGCCGCCCAGCGGCTCGGGGATGATCTCGTCAACAATGCCAAATTTTATCAAATGCTCGCCGGTAAGCTTAAGCGCTTCGGAAGCCTCCGGGGCTTTGGTGGCGCTGCGCCACAGGATGGAAGCGCAACCTTCGGGAGAAATGACCGAATAATATGAGTTCTGCAGGATCATCACGTAATCCGCCACGCCCACGCCCAAAGCGCCGCCACTGCCGCCCTCGCCAATTACCGTGGCGATGATCGGCGTCTTGAGCCCCGCCATATCGCGCAGGTTCTCGGCGATCGCCTGGGCCTGGCCGCGCTCCTCGGCGCCGATCCCGGGATAAGCCCCGGGCGTGTCAATAAAAACCACCACCGGCAGACCGAATTTCTCGGCCAGACGCATGGCGCGCATAGCCTTACGATACCCTTCGGGATGCGCACACCCGAAATTACGCTTCACATTCTCGGAAGTATCACGCCCCTTCTGCTGGCCAATGACCACCACCATATCGTCGTCGATCCTGGCAAAGCCGGTGATCATGGCGAAATCATCGGCAAAAAGCCGGTCGCCATGGATCTCCACGAAATCGGTCATCATCAGGTCGATATAATCCAGGGTGTACGGACGTTTGGGATGCCGGGCGATCTGGATCCTCTGCCAGGCGGTAAGAGTGCTGTAAACTTTCTCGCGCACTGAACCCATTTTTTGCTCCAGTTTCTGGATCTCGGCGGTGAAGTCCGGATGCCCGTTGGAAAGCTTGCGCAGTTCCGCGATCTTGTTCTGAATATCTTCAATAGGCTTCTCAAATTGCATGGAACTCATTTTAAACCTCTGGGGTATCTTTAATCAACAATAGTCACTTCGGTGCCGCGCGGCAACAACTTGTAAAGCTCTTCCACTTCCTCATTACGCATCCGGATACAGCCGGCCGTTACCTGCTGGCCGATCTTGTCGGGCGCAACCGTGCCATGTATGCCATAACCTTCCTTGTCGAAACCCATCCAGCGGGTGCCCAGCACGTTCTCCGGGCTTTCCGGAGGTATGACCGCGCCGGCCTTGAACCACACCGGATTCTCCAGGCGGGTAGTGATCTTGAAAACGCCCACCGGAGTTGAATTGTTGGCTCCGGTAGACACATTGTAAACTTTCACGACCTCTTCGCCGCTCTTGAGCATCAGGATGTTCTGGGACTTATCAACGTAAACATTGAACTTGCCGGTCCAGATCCGCAGTTTCTGGCCCAGGCGCACCACCTCGTTCTTCATGCCATTGGAGATCTTTACCAGGTCCATATTCACGTTGTACTTCTTGCAGATCTTGCCCAGGGTGTCGCCGGCCACGACCTCATGGATGACCGCATTGGGGGTAACGATATCCGAGAATATGATCTTCATGTTCAGGTCGTAAAGGTCTTTTTGCGCCTGCTCGATATTCTTGTAGTCCGGATGTTCGGCGGTCAATTGTTCAAAAGCCGCCTTGGCGTCCAGAACCTTGCCCTCGGCCAGTAAGGACTGGGCCTGTTTGTACGCTTCTTCAGCGGGAACCACCGGCGCTTTGGCCGCAGTGCCATCCGCCTTACTGCAACCGGCCAACACCACGCCCAGGATCAAGAACCAACTCATCATTATTTTGTTCATAACGCCCCCCGATTAAAACAAAAGTACCGCCATCCCCAAACCCAGGATCAGGCCGGCCAGAACCTGTATTGGCGAATGGCCCACAAACTCGCGAATACGGCCCACATCCACCTTCTTGTGCCAGTACATATCATCGATAACCTTGTTGAGCACCTCGGCCTGCTCACCGGCCGAACGGCGCACGCCCTGGGCGTCGAACATGGTGACCATGGCGAAAATAGCGGCCAAAGCGAACATCCCGGAATGAAAGCCGTATTCCATGCCGCAACACACCGACAAAGCCGTTACTCCCGCCGCGTGGCTGGACGGCATGCCGCCGGTGCGGATAAGCCAGCGAAAGTTGAACCGCCGCCCGCTCAACAGATTGGTGACGATCTTGATGCCCTGGCCGGTGATCCACACCAGGACAGTGACCCACAGGATACGATTGTGGGAAAATTGCGATATTATTGCGAAAAAGTCCAGGTTGCGCATAAAAGTGAGTCTATTATATTGAGGGAAGAAGAAAAAGCAAGCTGTTCGTGTTTCGCATTCAGGTTGTACTTTTGGCGCCTTGATGCAAAACAGTCAATGCAAACGCGATTCAGAAACAACAAGGAGAATTGCCTGGCGGAGTGTCTCTAACGCTTCTTGACACTTGAAGAGTAATAGAGCTGGTTACCCCTATCGAGGGCGCAGGCAGGGCTTCATTTACGGCGTTTTTGAAGCCATTTCTTGAGTGAGCTCTGACTTTCTTGCGAAGGAAGTCCTGACAGTAGACTGTCTACAAGAATATCCTCATCAAGCTTGGGCCAGTGGATCCCTTCGCCTCCGCCAATAAACTCGTATTGTTCGCGCTCCTGCTTTGCGCCCGCCAGTAACCTGGGATACCAGATCAAGGGCACAGTAATGCAACGCCCGTCATTAAGATTAACCGCGAACGAATCTTCCGAAAAAGAAAGACCCGTGGCCAAATGTTCATGCTCAAGAATTAAAGTATTCATGCCATTTCCTTTCAAAGAGAGCTGTATGTTTCTCAATGATCTTCAGAATGTCACGCAACTGCCTTTCAGTAAACCCCTTGGACGACTGCAAACGAGCTGGCTCAACCCAGAATTTGGCAGACGCACTCCCTGACTGAACATGAATGTGCAGCGGTTCGCCCGCATCACTGGAATAAAAGAAGAATCTGTAAGCTCCTACGATCAAAATGGTCGGCATATCTGCAAAAAGTATAACACCCGGACGGCGAGTGTCAAGGCAGGGCTAACTACAAAGACATTACCCGATCTTAATGCGCCACGAACAATGCAAGCCGCCAGGCATCACCTGTCACAATGACAGAAATTGCCTTATGCACTGCTAATTAAATATTGTATTATTCGGCCCGGCGTGTTAATTTTAGCGTGGTTCCGAGCCAAATAGCCGCAAGAAGTGCACGTCCTTATAAAACACGCCCCCTTTATTTCCGAAGGAAAACCTTTGGCCACCGGTCATTTTGCCGGGCGGCCGCAGTTTTCTCCTTTCAACTAAAGGGGGTTGTATGCTTGCCAGGATCCATGGTTTTGGAATAAACGGAATAGAAGCTTATCCGGTGACGATCGAGGTAGACGTGGCGCGCGGACTGCCGTCCATGCAGATCGTCGGCCTGCCCGACAGCGCAATAAGGGAAAGCAAGGAACGGGTGCGCTCGGCCATCAAGAACGCGGGGTTCGATTTTCCCTGCGGCCGGATAACCGTCAACCTTTCCCCGGCCGACACCAAAAAAGAAGGCCCGGCTTTCGACCTGCCGATCGCCTTCGGAATCCTGGCCGCCGCCGAGAAGATCGTTTTCCCCGAACTGGCGCGTTTTGCTTTCCTGGGCGAACTTTCTTTAAGCGGCAAGATCCTGCCGGCCGCCGGCGCCCTGCCAGCGGCCCTGGCTTGCGCCAACCGCGCTTTGCGCGGGCTGATCGTGCCCCAGGGGAACTCCAAAGAAAGCGCTTTGGCCGGTACCGTGCCGATATTCCCTTTCGGCAGTCTGACCGAGGCCGTGAATTTTCTGACCGAGCCCAACGACACCCGCGCTTTTCAGCCGGCACCGGAAGAAGCGACTGAATCACTGGAAGAGCAGCTTGACCTGGCAGAAGTAAAAGGGCAGACCCACGCCAAACGCGGACTGGAAGTAGCCGCGGCCGGCGGCCATAACATTCTTTTGATCGGCCCGCCCGGTGGAGGTAAGACCATGCTCGCCCGGCGCATGCCGACCATCCTCCCGCCCATGGCCATGGAAGAAGCACTGGAGGTCACCCGGATATATTCCGTTTCCCGCACCTGCGGCCGCGCCCTTGACACCCTGGCCCGCGAAAGGCCGCTGCGCTCACCGCATCATACCGCTTCGCACATTGCCCTGGTAGGCGGCGGCACCGATCCGAAACCCGGCGAAGTGACCCTGGCCCATAACGGCATTTTGTTCCTCGATGAACTGCCGGAGTTCTCGCGCCGCACCCTGGAAAGCCTGCGCCAGCCGATGGAAGACCATTTTGTTACAGTGGCCCGCGCCGCACGCACCTTGCGTTTCCCGTCGCGCTTTATGTTGGTGGCGGCCATGAACCCCTGCCCGTGCGGGCATTTAATGAATTCCGGCCGCAAATGCCGCTGTGCCCCGGCCGATATTGCCCGCTACATGGGCCGGATCTCCGGGCCCTTACTCGAGCGGATCGACCTGCATTTGCAGGTGCCGGCCCTGACCGCGCGCGAACTGAGCAGCGCCCCCGACGGCGAGAGCTCGGCCGTGGTACGTGAGCGCACAGCCAAAGCCCGGGCCCGGCAGTCGGAACGCTTTAAGCACAGCAAAGTATTTGCCAACGCGCAAATGGCCTCCGGGCACCTTAAGAAATTCTGTGCGCTCGCCCCGGAAGGCCGGCGCCTGCTTAACGAGGCCATAGATACACTCGGCCTCTCGGCGCGGGTACATGACAAACTCCTCAAGATCGCCCGCACCATCAGCGACCTGGCCGGCAGTGAGAACATCCGGGTTGAACATCTGGCCGAAGCGATCGGCTATCGGTGTTTGGATAAAACAAGCATTTAACAATAACGGAGTCATTATGAGATCTACTTCTGCAATACTAATCACCGAGCGAATCGAACAAAAGATAATACTTATCCGCGGCAGGAAGGTCATGCTCGACCGCGACCTGGCCATGCTTTACAACGTTCCAACTTACCGCTTGAATGAGCAGGTCAAGCGCAACCAAGCCCGCTTCCCGATCGACTTTATGTTTAGACTAACTCACCGGGAGAACGCCGAACTCATCGCAAATTGCGATAGGTTCAAATCATTAAAACATTCTTCTCACCGCCCGCTTGCATTCACTGAACAAGGCGTTGCCATGCTCTCCAGTGTGCTCAACAGTGAACGCGCTATTGCAGTAAACATTCATATTATGAGAGTCTTTATCCGCCTTAAGGAGCTAATGGTACAGCACAAAGACCTGGAACAACGCATCGACGCATTGGAGAGAAAATATGACCGCAAATTCAGGAACATCTTTGAAGCCATCCGGCAATTGCTGGCTCCGCCAG
>JADFZK010000001.1:0-12941 GCA_015232565.1 Candidatus Omnitrophota bacterium | reverse complement strand
GACCGCAAATTCAGGAACATCTTTGAAGCCATCCGGCAATTGCTGGCTCCGCCAGTACCGCCGCCGAAACCCAAACTGCCGATCGGCTTTCATGCTTTTATGAAACCGGATGAAAGCACGGCCGCATCCCGCAAGTTATCGTCAAAGGATCAGAAATAACAACCTGCCATTAAAGGAAACATTATGAAAAAGACCGAGACCATTATCACCGAGAGGATCGAACGTAAAATATTATTTATTCGTGGTAAAAAAGTCATGCTTGACCGCGACCTGGCTAAACTCTACGCCGTGCCAACTAAAGCCCTGAACCAAGCCGTCAGGCGCAACATTAAACGCTTTCCCGCAGATTTTATGTTCAAGTTAACAAATACAGAACTCAATAATGAAACCTCAAAGCTCGTCTCTTTCGATCCGGCAATTTCTTCAAGGTCACAAATTGTGACCTTGAAACAAGGCCGCAATGTTAAATATCTGCCTTATGCTTTCACGGAACACGGCATCCTGATGCTCTCCAGTGTTCTAAGTAGCGAACGGGCGATAACTATCAACATTTACATTATGCGGGTATTTACAAGACTGAAGGAACTGCTGGGCCAGCATAAAGAACTGGAACAACGCATCGACGCACTGGAAAGAAAATACGACCGCAAATTCAGGAACATCTTTGAAGCCATCCGGCAATTGCTGGCTCCGCCAGAACCACCGCCGAAACCCAAACTGCCTATTGGCTTTCATGCTTTTATGAGACCGGAGAAAACACCGCTTTAACTATGGAGCTATCGCTCTCAAGGCCTCTTCCAGGCTGTACAACAGGGAACTGTCCGTGGGGTTACTCTTCTTTAGTTCTTGAAGGCGCGGTACGGCTGCCCGTGCCGCAGGGCCAAATTGTGCCAGTGCATCAACCGCTGACTGATAAGTCACCCCTGATACAGGGCCACAACCACTCGCTCCGGAAGAAAGCCGGTCCTCATCTTGCGAATTCAAAACATCGATCAACGGCTGGATCGCCTTAACATCTCTTCTTTGCCCAAGCGCTCGGGCTATCATTGCCCGACACCCGATATGGCCGTCACACGTTTGGATATTCCGCTCTGTTACCAACGCCGCTATCAACTGGTCGGTCGACATCTGCGCCAGATTCTTATTACGACAAGCATCCGCAGACCTGGCAGGTAACTGTAAAAGCAATACCACGAACAGAAACAATCCCAGCAAGAACAACACCGATCCTTTTAACATACCCGCTCCTGAAAAGAATGCCCGATCGCCGAATATTCAGCCTCAAACTGTGGCTGCCACCCGGTGAATGACCTCTGACAAATAAGTCTGGTAGGGAATACCCTTGTTCAGAGAAAACTTCTTGATGCGATTAATATCCTGACGGTTAACCCGGATGGTCAGAGTCATGTCCTTCTTACGGGCAACAATAGCATCCGCCACGGCCCGTAACTCCTTTCCGCCAACAGCCACATACTCGTTGCGCTCAATGGCATCCATAATCTCTTGTTCTTCAGCATCCAGTTTAACTTGACGCATATCATGTTCCTTTCAGATAAATTTTTGTATGTTTACGGCAAGGGAACGCCGTTTTCAGGAAAAAATGATCCCCCCCCCATCAACATACGGCACGACCCAAGCGTAGCCCTTTACCTCAAAAACCATAAGCCACTGGTTATCCCTTGACGGGTTATTCTCAATTCCCAAGAATCTGCCTGCAACAATATCGTGAAAAGAAACACCACGTTCCTTCTTCAGCTTAAGGCTCTTATCCTCGCTCCAACGGAGTTCTTTCATAAACAGAATTTACCACAAAACGAATGTAAATACAAGTGTATTTACCAATGTATTTACTAATGAACGAAGGCCGGTTACATGAACAATTCTTTGCCAACGGGGATAACGTAAATCCAGGGATGCAGGACGGGAGATTTGTCCTGCGCGGAAAGGAACGGCGCGAAAGCCGTGTTGAAGAGGTCCCGGCGATCTTGTAAAAGCGCCTGGTTTAACAGGGAAAACATCTTTTTATTCACTATCTGGGGATCAAGCATAGCCCGGGCAGTCAGCGCCTGGGCTTCGTTGTACTGCTTCAGATTGAGGTAAGCCCGCAGGGCCATTCCCAAAGCTTCTTCCCGTACCAGCAGGGCAAAAGCCCGGCCTTGCAGAAAGAACCTCCCCCGTTCCGCGGCATCCAGGCGGGCCAAGGGAGCATACACGCCCCGCCGCTGGGCTTCTTCCACCGGAAGCTCCAGAATATGCCGAAAACAAGGCAGGGCCTTACTCCACAAACCCTGTCGGAAGTACACCACCCCCAGATTATATTCGTGCCATAAAGAACGCGGCGCCAGCCGGACGGCTTCCTCGTAGAATGCCGCCGAACGCTGAAGGTCGTTCAAATGGAAATAACAGAACCCTGTCATGTCCCGGGCTTGACTATTGGCGGGCATCGCCAGCGCCAGAGTCTTGTAATACCGGGCCGCCAAACGCATACCGGCGGGATCTGGCCGCGCCTCACCGCGGGCAAAACGCAGAGGATACTGATCCCACTCCTGCGCACCCATACGGATCAGACTGCGAATCGCCGCCTTATGAGCGTCGCCCCACAGAAAAAACACCGCCCCGGCCGCCAGATATAAAGCCAGGACACTGCCGGGTAACCATTTGAGGATATTTTTTAACACAGTGCGCATATGCCCAACATTATAACCAGCACCCGGACAAATAGAAACCATTTCACGCGCCAAAATCACCACCGGCTAATTGACCATCGGTTGCTCGCTGTGGCCAAAGAATGCCGGCAGGGATGTGTTAAGCGGCTGAACGCCGAGGATCACCGGCACCAGGCCGGCGGCGTCCTGAATACTCTGGAGCATGGCCAGATCAAGATCATTAAGAGCGCCAGGCGCACTGCCCTTAACCTCCAGGTCAACCCGCTGGCGGGTAAGGTCGATACCGCCGGGATCCTTCGCGGCTGAATCTTTCGGCAGGCTCTTGGCGGCTGCGGGCTTTTCCTTTAAAGGCCTACTGCCCAAATATATGTTCCCGCTTTTGTGATGGATCAACGGATTGCGATGGCCATCAGCGCTTATCGTCTGTCCGTCTACCATAACTTGCCCCGCCAGCGACCACATACCTGTGGCTTCATCGAAAACCATCTGCTCGTCGGGAACTTCAGCCACTATTGCGATACCGTCTTTCTGCGCCTGGGTGACCGCATGCACAGACAGTTTCCGGGCCAATATGCTTACGCCTTTAGGAATCCGGCCGATCATCTGCGGGTTCACGCGCTCAACCAGAAGGATCACGCCGTCAATTCCATCAACACTTTGGGGATCGCGTTCTTTCATTTCCAAATACAGCCTCTGGAACTTTTCAACTTTGGCGATCGTTTGGGCAACCGAATTGGGCACCGAATTAACCACCCAGCCGCGCACCGCACCGCCGCTCAACCCCTTACCGCGTACGATCGGCGGAACCAGCTCGTCATCCTTAAACTGCGGAAAGTCCTCCTGCGGATCATCGTCGTTAGTTTGAGTAAAATACACTTCTCCGCGCTCAATAATAAATTCCACCAGCGGATCGTGGCTAAAGAGCGCCTTGATCCTTAAGACCTCCCCCAGGACCTTCTGATAAAGCCCGGGGTTCAATTCCTCAAACGTTTGGCCGTTCTTGAGCGGCGATTCCTCGTGATTAAGCGAAACCGTATTCTGATCGGCCTGGCTCATGATCTGATCGCCCTGGCCTCTATAACGGAACTCCCCTGTTAAAATGAACCGGCCATCGGCCGTGGAAGTTAAAGTAGCGCTGCCAGCGCCGGAAATACGCTGGTCAGCAGTCTTCGAAATATTCCCGAAGACTCCTTTTTGCAATATCACAACCGTGCCCCAACGCGAAGAAATGCGGTGTTTGGCACGATAGTCCCTGGCACCCGGAGAATCCCAGGAAGCATATACCGCTTCCACCGCCAGCAATACCTGATCGATCATGGCCTCAGGGATAGTCTTACCCGCGGCCCGCACAACTTCTTTATACAGCTCTACCACTTCTTTCATCCGCTCACCGGAAACTTTATCCTTGCTGTAAACATCGAACACATCCTGAAAAAGCTGTTCGTCCAGGCCCAGCACATTGATCGCAAAACCGCGAACAAAGGAGGCATAAGTGTCATACGCAAACCACACGTCGCCAGTGTTGCGGGCCAGATCTACCGCCTCATTATCGTTCATACCCACATTTGGGATCGTGCTAAGCAAGCCCGGTAACATGAACGCGGATCCACTGCGGGCATACAAAAGCAGTTTAAGGTCCGGATACCGGGATAATTTGCGCAAACGCTCGATCTCCAGCGAAACCCGCTCCCTGAACGGCGCGGAATGGATTATCTCCGGCCTGGTCATCAAATTGGAACTAACCACTACTCCCGGCGGTACCTGGATCCCGGCCGCGCTCATTTGCAACAGGTTAAGCCCCTTGCGGCTCCACAAAGACAAAAGACGGGGACCGGCATCCGGCGCTGTATCCGACTGGCCAAAACGCAAGAACTGCGGATCCAACCGGTCTGGATCCACCGCCGTCACTTCCGGCCGTGCCTGGAACACTTCGTCGCCCGACGCACTGATCCGCGCTTCCAGTATCCGTTCCATTCTGGTTAAAGCCGGCTTTATCAGATCGAGACCGGTTTCACGGATCAATTCATCGACCAGGGCACTTTCGATATCCTGGCGGCTATCCTCCCGCAGGACCTCCGCCCTCCGGGATGTGCCCATAAACACCACCTCTCCCTGCTCGGTTCTTATAAGTGACGCCCATTTGGGATCCAGGCTGGAGAACTGATACCCTTTTACGATATATGGACCAAGCGCGCGCATATCGCGGCTCAGTCCGTCGGTTGCCTTGAACACTTCGCTCTGTAAGGCCCGCACCAGATCAGCCAGCTGGGACAGGACCAGATCCCCGTGTTGCATTTCAGTTATCAACTGCTCCAGCTCAACGCCTCCCAGGCCTTGCGAAACCAGAAACCGGGCGGCGCCAAGCAAAATACTCGCGTAAGAACGAATATCCTCGAGCCCCGGGGAATCAGGCAGAGCGCGATTGAGCACATTATTAAGATAGTTTCTCCCCAGCAAATGCAAATTCCGATCCAGTTCCGCCAGTCGAATCCTTTCGATCTGATCGCTCACCCGGGCGTCGGGCATGCCATCATCGGGGACATGATCTGCCGGGCCCGGCGCCTCAGCCACGAACGGACGCAGTAAACGTTCTTTGATCCGCAGACGCAGTGCCACCAGGGCCTCCAGCTGTCGGGCATCGTCCGTCCCGTCGATCACCTTCAACAAAGCCTCGTATTCTGTGCGCGCAAAAGCCAGATAATCCCCGTTCCACCCGGGTATCTCATCGACCGCGGCCGCATTCTTTACCGTGGCTATTGCCCGGGGAAGAGTCAGGATAAATTTCTCACTCAAGGCAAAATATAAGCGCAACATATACTCAGCCTGGACCAGAATATACTCGGTAGCTCGTGGATTAGCTGCTTTCAAGACCGCGATCACCCGCTCCTCCCCAAGATCGGCCAGCTGTTCAAGAAATGGCCGATCTCTGCCAAGCTCGCCAGTCTTTCGAAACTCTGCCAGCATCTTCTTAAGTGTTTGGGAATACTGCTTTCCATAAGGATCATTAATGATATCCGTCCCCACTTTCCCGAACACATACCTTTGTTTTTCTATTTCTATTTTATTGAATGTATCGGCGTTCAAGCTCTGCCAAAACATCAGAACGCCTTGAACAAAGAACAGATCATCCATCTTGTTACCCTTACCATGTATATTCTCTCTAAGTTTTGTAAACCAGGTACGGCCATTTGCTCCCGGATAATTAGCATTATTATCGATTACTCGGGCATAATTGAAGATCCGGTAATCCACCGTGCTTTCTGGTACGCCGCCCTGGCTGAGCGCGGCATAAACCGTCATCATGTAATGATATATGTTCGGCGCCAGACCTGACAACACCGCGTCCACACGCTTATCATCCAGATCCTCAATATCTCCCCGCGAAGCTTTGCCCTTTACTCCCAATAGATTCACCTGAGCCAGAATATAGGCCGCTATGATCGGCTGATATGGCCCCGCCACATCGATAAGCGCCAACAAACCCTGTTGATGTTTCTGCAGCAACTCAAGTCCCAGTAGTACACTTATCGCTTTGTGTGACGCCTTAAGTTCACCGACGGAGAGAACGCTATAGATCTTGTCCAGCGCCAGGCCTTCCCACGCATGGCTCTTTTCGATCAAAGCCGCGCCAACCCAAGCATCTTCGTCGGCGGTATTTCGGGGATCCAGATAAATATCCCATAACATCCCGGTGGCTTCCCGGATACGCTCACCTTCACTATCATTAAGAGCAATCTCCAGCCCTTGCCTTATAACCTTTCTTTCCGGACGGCGTTCCAGGAAATAGGAACGTAAATACTCCCGCACCATTGCCGAAGGCAACAGCGCCAACACTCTGGCCACCACCTGCCGCCATTCTCTCTGACGATCCGCTAACTCCATTCTAACTATATGGTCGTGAATATTAGAGCCTACCAGTTGTCGCTCCAACCCCTCAAGACGCTGAAACAAAACATCCAGTACACCGCTGGTCATTTCATAGGAAAGCTGAACCTCCGGGGCACCGACCATTACGCTTCTTATATAAGCGGCCAAGGCCTCATCGGCCATAGGACAATCTAAACGACCCAGCTCAACCAGCGCCGTTAAAGGCCCGATATCAGCCAATATCACACCGGCATCCGGCGCAGAAGCTAAAACCTGCCGGATGACCGCGTTAGCTCGCTCCGGCACACCCCATATTCCGGGCAAACCCTGGCGGTTCACCGCCACTTTAACATGGCTTCTTTGACGATACTCGTCTTTGGCGCTTTCATATGCCATACCAATCCGCACCACCGCCGGCCATGAACCATAAAAACAGGTTTGCCCGGATTCGGCTTTAAAAACCGCCGCCACCTCTCTGGCCCAGCCTAAAGGATTAGTGTCAGGATTTCGGCCCAGAAGAGGATCACTTTCATCCGTAAACACTGCCTGCGGACGCTCGGCAGGCAAACCCTCCAGCGCTTGCGTGATCGCCGCGCGTTGATCCAAATTGTCATGCACCATCGCCCGGGCCAACACCATATTCCGGACCGTTTCCCGCAATTGGCCGGCAGTTTCCCTGAATGCCTTCTCGGCCGTTCCCGACGAGACGTATACTTCCCCCCCGCCTTTAAGAACGCAACGCACCAGATACTCGGCCAGCAATGGAGTACTCAGCCCTTGCATTTCATCGGCCACCACCAACCACTCATCAATGTACGCTCCCGTTGCGAAATTGCGCTTGCCCTCTACCACCATCGGCCGGCTTACGATCCGGTCACGACGGGCGGCCGCGGCCAGGCTCCTTAAGTCCGACTGCATGGCCTCCTTGATCTTGGCCAACTCCTCACGCTGGTAATCACCCTCAGCCTTAATCGTTCTCAATAGATTGTTTTTTGCTGTTAAATATTGCACAACATCATAATAACGCTCTTTCACCCAGTCGGCAGAAGATAACTGCCCGGCACCCGCCACGAACGCTTCAAGAGCTTTTCTTTCTTCAGAATTGATCACCCCATCGCGCCATATTGCATCCAAACCGGGCGTGGATGTCTCAGAATGGTCCTCCGGCACACCAACAACCGGGGACGAATCCGGCACATCAGCCTCCGGCACCAAAGGTAAAGAACCCTGATAAACATTGCCACTCAATGGATATGCGCCGGGATTGGAATGGCCGTCCAGGCTGATCACGTCTTCATCTATTAATGGCCGTCTGCCAAGAACCCAATGCCAGGCTGTATCATCAAAGACCAGCTGGCCTTCCGGTATACCCGCCACCACCGTTACTCCCAGTCCCCGGGAAAGGGTCATGGCGTGCACCGACAGCTTCTGCGCCAACAGATGCACTCCATTCGGGATCTGGCCGATCATCTCGGGACTCACCCGGCCTGTAACCAAAACAACGCCATCCACTCCCTCCACCGCCTGGGGATCGTCCTGGCGTAACCGGTTATATTTTTCAACCAGCTCCCGCGCCTTGGGAATAGAATTAGCCACCCAGCCGCGTACCGCTCCGCCGCCCAAACCTTCGCCCCGCGCCAGCGGCACTTCTTCGGTATTGGCAAACTCCCGTCCAAAATCGCTCTCCAGATCATCATTGCTTTGGGTTATCCACAACTTGCCGCGGTCCAGCACAAATTCGCTCAGCGGGGGATAGCCGGCCAAGGTCCTTACCCTTAAAACCTGTTCCAATAATTGCTTATACAACTGCGGACTGATCGCTTCCAGGGAACTGCCCCCCGCCGGGATTGCGGCTCCGCTGGAAATAGCGATCACATTAAGGTCACCAGCGCTCATGATCAGTTCACCCTGGCCATTAAGCCGGAATTCACCCCGCAAGAATGGCTGTCCGTCAGGCCCGATCCGCAAGGCGGCACTGCCCGAACCGGATAATCCTTTATCCGAGTCGGACCGGCTATGATTGCCAAAAGCCGCATTCTGCACGATCACCGGAGTACCCCAATCATCAGAAATATTATGACGCTGGCGATACTTCCGCGCCCGCGGACTGTTCCATGATGCCTTAACCGCTTCCACCGCCATTACCAGCTGGTCCAACACGTCTTCCGGCACGGTCTTGCCCGACCTGGCGATAACTTCTTTATAACCGTCAACAACCTGCCACATTGCCTCCGCAGAAAGACGGTCTTTAGTGAACACATCCGCAACCGCGGCAAAAGCCGGTTCATTAATACCCAGCACATTGATCCCGAAATCCCTTAAGAACGTGCCATAAGTGTCGTAAGCAAACCACGCATCGCCGGTTGAACGGGCCAGCTCCTCGGCGACCGCATCGTTCATCCCCACATTGGGAATGGTCATTAACAGGCCGGCCATCATAAAAGCCGACCCACTGCGCACAAAATACAATTCCGGGATCGCAGGATCCTGCCGCGCCGCACGCAAAAGAGCGGTCTCCGCGGCGAGCACTGTCCGTATCCCGGTTTGCGGGCCGTTGAACGGCGCCACAAAACCCGGAGGCACTGGAACGCCGTGCCGGCCCATTTGCCATAACCGTAAACCCTTATTGCCCGAATCCTGCAACGATCCAGGCTCCACCGAATCCCCCGCTCCCTGGCCAAAACGCAATACCTTTGGATCGGCCGTCACTTCCGCCGCTGGCTGATCAATAAGGGCTGGGCCGCCCGACTGTGCCAACCCTGAAGCTGCCGCCGCTGTAAACCTGCTTAGCGCCGCTTTTAAAACGTCCAGGCCGGATTCACGCACCAGATCATCCACCAGGGCTCGCGCAATAGCTTGCCGGTTTTCATCGGTAACAACTTCACGGCCAGACACTTTATCCGTCACCAGCTCATGCCAACGCGGAGCCAGGGTATACTCTTGTTCGCCAAGCATATGCTGAACCACAAAACGGATGCTTTGATCCAGTTGGCCAACCGCCTTCATTACCTCACTCTCCAAAGCCCGCGCAATATCGTAAAGCTGTGAATTGGTAAGATCGCCAGACTGCAGTTGCCGGATATATTGTTCCAGATCCACCCCGCCCAACCCCTGGGCTTGAATAAACTGAGCCGCCACGCGCAAAATCGCAATATTGGCGCGCACCTCCGGAACTGCCGCCCCATTTAACAAATGCCGGTTTAACACACTGTTCAAATAATGCCGCCCGAGAAAGTGCAAATTATGATCGAGCAACATGATCTGCCTTCTATTACTCAGCTCAACAAAATAATCAATAGGGTCAGCTCCAGAATCAACAGTATTGTTTAGCAAATACTCCCGAATGGTCAGCCGCAAATTTACAATAGCTTCCAAAATACCAGGTTCATCCGCGCCTTCCAGGGCCTTGATCAGCGCTTTATATTCCGGCCGCTCGGGTATCCATGAATCAGGAAAGTGCATCCTCCCGAATATACTCCCCGGCAACCTGACCGCTTCTATAGCTCTCGGGATACTGCTGGAAAACTTCTCGTTCAAAGCAAAACATAAACGGATCATATTCTCAACCCGACCACTAAAAGCCACATATTGCTTAAGATCCAGCTCATTAAAGACTTCGAGAACACGCTCTTCATTGAGCAATAACAACTGTTCTATCGAGTCCGGCCCGCCTGATATTTCACCCTGCTCTTGCAGGCGGTTCAACAACATATTTAACACTTGCGAATAACCATTCTTACTCGGATCGGCCACAACTTGTTCTGCGTAATACACTGAAAATAAATGCTCACGCTGGACCTGTACGATCGGATTAAAATCAAGGCTTTGCCAGAAACGTAAAATCGCTTTCACAAAATGAAAATGATGCCCCGCCAGTGATCGATGAATCTCCTCCCTAAGAGCGCTGAACCAGGAATAACCATTCTGACCCGGGGTTTTACTATTCATATCCAACGCTATTGAATATTGGAAAATCCATCCATCTGTCGTCCCGTTACTCAGGCCTCCCTGCCTTACAGAATCATGGGTCTTTAGAGCCTGATAATAGATATCGCGATTCCTTCCCAATGGCAAAGCCAACAATTTACGGTCTTCATTACCATAGACATCAGACCTTACCGTATCAGCTGAAAACCCGAATAATTTAATATGCCCCAGTATATATGCGGCAACCAAATTGCTATACGGCCCGGCGACTTCTAAAACAGGCAACAGGTCATCATATGACGCTCGGCTAAGATTCATGCCCAGCAGGATCTGCACCGCCTTGGAGGACTTTACGGTATCATTACCGATTAATATAAACGATATCTGTGTTAAAGCCTTCTTGATATCCTCTTCCTCATTCCCGATCCTGATCCTTAATGCCTCGACGATCCGCTCATTCGCCAGCCCGGAATTATGTGGATCAAGGTAAATATTCCACAATAGCTCGGCCTCCCGAATCTTAAGCTCCTCCTGGCCATCTTCAACCAGCATCGGCAGGATCCTGTTTACACTCTCCTGGTCAAAACTCACTTCATTGCAATACAAACGCAAGAACTCACGACGCATTAAAGGTGAAATTAAACCAAACGCCCGTTCCGTAATGAACACCAGCTCATCCTTTTGGCCGGCCAGGCTATTCTCAAGGTCATAATCTCCTAGATCTTGGGCCCTTTCCACGCCTTGTTCGATCTCGGCTAAACGCGGAAGTAAAACATCCAGCACTGCTTTGGCAGTTTCATAAGACAATTTATCCTCCGGCGACCCGCCAATGACACTCCTTATATAACCAGCCAGAGCTTCATCGGCTATAGGAATATTGAGACGACACAGATCAACCAGCGCTGTTAAAGGCCCGATATCAGCCAGGATCACGTTTACACCCGGCGTAGTCGCAAAAACCGCCCGAATAACCTCGTTAGCTCGTTCCGGCGCACCCCATATACCCACCAAACCCTGGCTATTTATTGCCACCTTAACATGCTTTCTTTGACGATAGTGCTCTTTGGTGCTGTCATACGCCACCCCCATCCGCACTACCGCTGGCCAGGAACCATAAAAACAAGCCTGACCGGTCTCGGATCGAAAGACCTGCTCCACTTCGGAAGGCCAACCCGGCTCTACTCCAGAGCTAAACTGGCTGTTCACAATTGGATCACTATCATCGGTAAACACCGCCTTTACTGGCTCAACGAAAGACTCTAACGTTTTCGTTATCACCGCACGCTGATCTACGCCTTCCCAAACCACCACTCGCTCCAGAATTCTTTTTTTTATCAATTTCAACAATCGATCCCCATTGCCCAGCGATTTAAGTATGTCTTGTTGCGCCATAATCATTCCACTTGTCCCCAAACGGGAAGCACATCGGAACAAATACTCAACCAACAAAGGAGTGTCTTGATTTAATAATTCATCAGCCACCACCAGATAGCCATTAAAATACGCTCCGGTAGCAAAATTATTCTTGCCCTTTACTACCATCGGCCGGCTTACTATACGGCCATCCCGGGCGGCTTGCGTCAAGCGCGCCATAACCAGATCTAACGCCTGATTCTCTTCATCAAAAGCTTCCTGTTTATTGGGATTCTCCGGCGTTCGATTTCTCAATTCTTTAACTTCTAAAGTGAAATATTGCAAGATCTGATCAAAACGCGACCTGTTAACTGAAGGTAATTTGTCAACGTCCGCCACAAACAATTCCAGGGCATCGCCCTTTTCCGAATTAAGTTGCCCATCACGCCTTATTTCGCCCAAACCAGCAGCGTCCCATTCAGAATGATCTGCCGCCAAAGCCTGCGCCGGATCGAAGGGACCCAAAGAAGCGCCCACCACCATAGAACGGTCCCGGATGTCCGGCGGCAGCTTTATGCCGTCATGTTCTTTGCCCATAGCTTCTGTGCGGCCCAACACAATACCGCCCGAGAAATACCGCCGGGGCACCAGTTGCCCGGCCGCGGGATCGTATTCTTCCTTGATCAGGTCGTAGGCGCCTTTTTTAAACGCCGCCACATACCGCGCCCAGATCTTTTCCCCGGCCGCTTTATCCGCAATATCCACGCCGCCAATTTTGGCCTGGTCAACGTAAGCTTTGCTTAGCAGGCTGGATCGAAGCATATCCTTGTACCAGAAAGCCAGAATGAGGGAGTGATATACCTGGCGCAGTGGCGCAAAGTTCCGGCCTTCATTTACTTCTTTTTCCAGGATGGGGACTACTACTTCACGCAGGATGTTTCTCGCTAAGGCGTTGGGATCGGTTGCATTGTTTGGATCGTTTGCATTGTTTGGTTCATTTGGCGTTTGGGTTGAGACCTGGGTCGCTTTCGCATTCATTGGTTGAGGGGTTGGCAGACGGCGTGGGGACACTAAGCCCCGCTCATTGAGATCCGCTGGCGGGGCATCATGTCCCCTGGTTGGCATAGC
>JADFZK010000072.1 GCA_015232565.1 Candidatus Omnitrophota bacterium | reverse complement strand
TTGAACCGAAGCCCCAGTAAACGGCGGCCGTAACTATAACGGTCCTAAGGTAGCGAAATTCCTTGTGGGGTAAGTTCCCACGCGCACGAATGGTGTAACAACTTGAGCGCTGTCTCGGGGACGGCCTCGGCGAATTTGTAGTGGCGGTGAAGATGCTGCCTACCCGCACTTGGACGAAAAGACCCCGGAACCTTTACTGTAGTCTGATATTTGACTTGAGTTTTGTTTGTGTAGGATAGGTGGGAGGCTTTGAAGTTCCGACGCTAGTCGGGATGGAGCCATTGGTGAAATACCACCCTAATCGAATTTAGGTTATAATTATGCACTGTGAATCCAGTCATAAGACAGTGTCAGATGGGCAGTTTGTTTGGGGCGAATCCCGTCTAAAATGTAACGACGGGGTCCTAAGGTCATCTCAATCCGGTCGGCAATCGGATGTGGAGTGCATAGGCATAAGATGGCTTAACTGTGACATCGACAGATGGAACAGATACGAAAGTAGGGCTAAGTGATCCGGTGGTAGATTATGGGATTGCCATCGCTCAACGGATAATAGGTACTCTGGGGATAACAGGCTGATCGCGCTCGAGAGTTCATATCGACAGCGCGGATTGGCACCTCGATGTCGGCTCGTCGTATCCTGGGGCTGTACAAGGTCCCAAGGGTCCGGCTGTTCGCCGGTTAAAACGGCACGTGAGCTGGGTTTAGAACGTCGTGAGACAGTTCGGTCTCTATCCAGTGTGGGCGCACGATGATTGAAGTGGAGATCTCCTTAGTACGAGAGGACCGGGAGATACGAACCTCTAGTGTTCCGGTTGTCCCGCCAGGGGCAATGGCCGGGTAGCTATGTTCGGAAGGGATAAGTGCTGAATGCATATAAGTACGAAGCCTCCCACAAGATTATTCATCGATTTCTGTCTTCGGACAGGATAAAGACACCTTGTAGACTACGAGGTTGATAGGCAGGGTGTGTAAGGCCTGAAAGGGCTTCAGCTAACCTGTACTAATTAGTCGAACGCTTGACCTTTTTTTAATTTTAAAATTACTTGTTTGTTTTTATTCACCTTACATTACATAATTGTTGATATTTGTGGCATCGTTAGTTTTTGTTACGGAAGCCTGAAGTTTAAGGTCTTTCGTAATAATAAATTTCCGATAACATTACTGGAGAGGCAACACCCGTTCCCATTCCGAATACGGCAGTTAAGCTCTTCAAGGTCGATGGTACTGCACCCTTTGGGTGTGGGAGAGTAGATAGTTATCGGTTTTTTTCCTGGCAAGAAAGCTTGCCAATATGTCCCGAGATAACCGGATGTCTGTATAGACATTGGTATCTCGGGATTTTTTTATGTATGCGATATTCTTGGGGTTTAGAAATATTGTCCAATTTGTCGTTTGACTAATTATAGTTGTAATACTTTTCTGAAATCGATTGCCTCTGACGTACATTATCAATATAATTGGTTAACTTTATGACTACTATTGAAATAGATAAGGTTGTGCGGATCGCTTTAAAGGAAGATCTGGGTAGTGGCGATGTTACCACTGCTTCCTTAATAGCACCTTCAATTAAAACTGCAGCGGTCATTGTAATGCGTGAACCAGCGGTGGTTTGCGGGGTGGATTTTATCAAGAGAACTTTTTTGCAGTTGGATAATACTCTTAAGATAACTTTTGCGGTAAAAGACGGCGATATTGTTGAAGCGGGGACTGCTATTGCCAGTGTTTGTGGTAATGCCAGGGGGGTTCTGTCTGGCGAGCGGGTAGCTTTAAATTTTTTGGGCCGCCTTTCGGGTATTGCGACGGTAACCAGATATTTTGTTGACGCCGTTCGTGGTACCAGGGCCGTTATTATGGATACCAGAAAGACCGCCGCCGGCTTGAGGCTTTTGGATCGTTACGCTGTGGGTGTTGGCGGCGGGGTTAATCATCGTTTTGATCTTGGCGAAATGGTTCTGGTTAAAGATAATCATCGCATGCTTTGCGGTGGTCATGGATCACTGGCTAATGTAGTTAAGGTGTTAAGGGCCAAAACGGCCAAGTTGATCGAGTTTGAAGTAGATACTTTGCCGGAGTTGGAGGATGTTCTAGGTAATCCACCGGATATTATTTTGCTGGATAACATGCCGGTTGAAAAATTGCGTAAGGCCGTTAAGATGGTTGGGCGACTTCCGGTTAAGCTGAGGCCTTTGCTGGAAGCTTCTGGCGGAATAACTATTAATAATGTCCGTGAGGTTGCTCTGACAGGCGTGGATCGGATTTCTATCGGGGCATTAACGCATTCGGTGCGGTGCGTGGATGTGTCGCTGGATCTGTCCTAAAGAAAGGTTAAGGATGTCAATCAGGTTTGTTTTGGTTATTTTGTTTTTGGTCGGCTTAAGTTCACCTGTTGTGGCACAGGTGGTGCCTGACG
Organism: Candidatus Omnitrophota bacterium; assembly: GCA_015232565.1. GTDB lineage: Bacteria > Omnitrophota > Gorgyraeia > Zapsychrales > Fredricksoniimonadaceae. The sequence continues at coordinate 2,273 of JADFZK010000072.1, read as the reverse complement.
ATAATTACCCCATTTTTAATGACAAGCTTTTGATCGAGGGGTACGCGGGAAAACTTTCTTCAACAACCAAAGATGTGATTTTGGCGATGATCAACGACGATGCCCTGGTGCCCTATCGTAAAGCGGCGGCTATCAGGGTTTTTCGTACTCGTTACGCTGCTTCGACTGTGACCCGCGAGCGGAGTATTGTCGAGAAACTATTTTTGCGGCAACTCGAGCGTACCAGTTCGGCCTATGTGCAGATAGAATTAATGCATTCCTTGATAACGCTTGACCGTTATCGTTATTTTGATGCCATGTTGCCGGTTCTTATTAAGAAGATCGATCATTATGATGGTACGGCCAGTGAGATGGCCTATAAAGCCATAGTGGATATCAATGATGCCGGCAGTCAACGGTCGCGGGAGGCGCGGATCGAGTTTAATACGCTTATAAAGATGTTGTTTTTGACCCGCAAAAAGCTTGATGGCGCCGATCCTCAGGAAGCCCGCCTGAAGATGAAGCTCGAGCTTTTAAGGTGGTCGGTTAAAGTGCTGGGCACTGACGAGTTGAAGAATATCCCCAAGGAAGTCATCAGCCTGATGTAACGCCGGTAAAAAACGTACCGGAAGCTTGACCATTTACCAAATGTGTTTATAGTAAAATATGTTTATGCGTCAACTCACTGTAAAACTCTCCATTTTTATTGCTGCTGTTTTCGTGCTGCCGGGTTGCAGTTTGTATCGTATTGACTACCAGGATACCACCAGGGATTATTATCCGCCCAAGTCGTCTAAACAAGACGTAGTGTACCTGGAAAAGATCGATAAGCCCCATGAGTTTGTTGGGGTAGTGGTGGTGTCGGTGGAAAATACGCGGCCATTGGAGGATGTTTTGCAACAGATGAGGGGTCAGGCGGCTTTGCTGGGGGGCGATGCGATTACCGCCGTTAGTTCCGGTCCGGAGGGTTTAATGCGGACTTGTTATAAAGCCAAAGTGGCGGTGTATAAATAATGGGTCTCTTTATCTGTCTTGGTATTATTATTGCGGGCCTGTGTTGGGTCGGGTTTAGTTTCTTCAAAGAGCTTAAGAGCGGAGGGCTCGACGAAGTTGGGTCAATTCGATCGGCCCCGGAGTCAGCGCCGGGAGGGATATTGGGAGAAAGATTTAACAAGCTTGAGCAAATGCTGGAAGAAAAAAATCGCTTGCTTAGTGTCGCCGCGCAGGATTTGTTGAATGAACGGGCGCAACGCGGGGAGTTTGATAAATTAAAAGAGATATTGCAACAACAGATAGAAGATCTGAAAGCGCAGAATAAACGGGTCAAAGAAGATCTGACGAAAGCGTTGAATGACAATAGTGAATTGCGGTCCCGGATGGCTTCAATAGCTTTCATGGACGATCCGGCAAGAACAGGCAAAAATAGTCCGCAACAGCCGTCTGAAAAGTTTGAGCAGTTCTTTAATTCTAAAGCCGGAGAGGTCCCGGCGCTTTCTTTACACGATGTGTTTGAGAAAGATAAAAAAATTATTTGAAAGGGGTTTTCTATGAGATTGTTTGCAACGCTGGTTTCCCTGGTTTTAATAATGGCCGGATCTTCAGGTGTGGGCCATGCTCAGTCGATAAACAAAGAGGGGGTTTCTGTGAAAGAAAATGTGGTTTTTGAAACTAATCAGGGTGTGATCGAGATCAAGCTTTTTGATGATGCTGCGCCGAAGACTTGTGAGAATTTTCGTGGCTTAGTGGAACGCGAGTATTATAACGGGATCATTTTTCACCGGGTTATCCCGAATTTTATGATACAGGGCGGGGATCCGACGGGTACTGGCCGGGGCGGCGAAAGTATTTGGGGCGCTTCTTTCAAGGACGAGTTTAATGCTGACCTGAAGTTTAGCCGCACTGGTTTGCTGGCGATGGCTAATTCCGGGCCGAACACGAACGGTAGTCAGTTCTTTATTACTACTGCCGCTACGCAGTGGCTTAATGGCAAGCATACGATATTCGGAGAAGTTGTTAATGGTTACGATATAGTAACCAAGATCGAAAGCTCAAAGGTGGGGCCAGGTGATCGTCCGGTCGAAGATCAGAAGATCATTAAGGCCTATTTCAAAAAAGCTGAGTAATCAAGCCTCAATTCTGACGACAGTCAGTTTAATTGCTTGTAGTGTGAACTAAAAAATGACCTCGTGTAATGCGGGGTCATTCTTTGTTTGGGGGCCGAACGGGGTTTCCTTATCAGTTGTAGACTCTCACAATAATCCGTCTTATTTTCTCACATTAAACTGAACCTCTCA
>JADFZK010000071.1 GCA_015232565.1 Candidatus Omnitrophota bacterium | reverse complement strand
TATAGCTGTAATGGTCCGGGGCGGAAGCCTTCTAGATGATTATCAACCTTTCTCCTTTTGAAAAAGACCGCATTGTTCCCGATGTTATAAATCAGACCGATCTGGCCCGCACGTTGATGTATCAGGATTACTTGCTTAAACAGCTGGTGTCAACCAGTCTGTCTCCGGATCTGGCTTCCGGCCAGGCGTTCTGGAAAAAAGTCTATCAGAGAGCCTACGAAACTTTTGGCACCACCGATATTCCGGTGAACAGTTTTCATAAAGTCTGGATCGTGCCCAATGAGGCGAAAGTATTTGCCCAGGATGATACGGTCATGGTTACCGGATCGACGCTCAAGGTAATGTTGGAGGAAGACTATCTGGCCAGAAAAAGCATTTTTAAGGATGTGGCTTCTGGTGAAAGCGATGATAAGGGTATATCCACCCAGGTTTTGCGCGAAGTGATCCTGCCTTTGCTGGAGGAAGAGGTGAATAAAGGTCAGAATTTTGCCGCTTTACGTCAGGTTTACAATGCCATGATCCTGGCGGTGTGGTACAAAAACAATCTTAAGGATAATATTTTGAATCGAGCTTATGCCGATCAAGCCAAATTACAAGGCTTGCGGGTCGATGCTCCGGAAAAGCGGGAGGAATTGTATCAGCGTTATCTGGAGGCCTATCGTAAAGGTGTTTATAACTTCATTAGGGAAGAAACAAATCCAGTCACTGGTGAAGTTTTACCGCGTAAATATTTTGCCGGTGGAGCGGATTTTGGCCAGATAACTGACAAGATCACCTCCGATAGTTCCAAAGGGTTAAGCGCTTTGTTTGGCCGGGCTTTGGCTTTATGCCGGGTGAAGGCCAAGCCGGCGGGCACCCGGGGATCGGCACCGGCATTGACCGCGCAAGTTGTTTCTGAGCCGGTTTTGGGTCCTGCGGCGCAATGGCTTGCCGATCGTCCGGTTAAAGAAGACCAGGATATTACTGAGGCTATAGCAAAACGCGCGCGGGCGGGGCAGGAATATTATGAGCACGTTGTGATGCCGCAGGTCAGGCAGTATGGTGTGTTGCCGGCGGACCATCCGGTTCAGGTCAAAGCCCAGGCGATATTTGCCAAGCTTAAAAAAGGGTTGCGGGATGCCGGCGATATGCCTGTGGGCGGGGATCCAAAATTATTGATTATTAATAGTAGCAAGCCGGATGCATATTATCTTCCGGGGACCGAGGTGGTGGTGATGACGCGCGGGTTTTTTACGCATTATCATCGTACGATGATGGAGGATAAGGAAGGGCGGTTCCCTAATGGTTTAACCGACGATCATGTGGCGGGTGTTATGGCCCATGAATTGGTGCATTATTGTCAGATCCATTTGGATCATGACAGTGAGATGCTGTATTTTGGGGAAGGCCGGCAAAAAGAGGAAGATGCGGACCGCCGGGCGCTGGATTTGTCGGATATCGCCGGTTTTAATCCCAAGGGATTGCGGGAGTTTTTCGATAGTATTGGGAATAAGGAAAATATGGTGGGGCGTATTATGGGGTTGGTTAACAAGGATCCGCATCCGGCGGCCCAGGACCGTTCCCGGTATCTGGATAGAATACTGGAAGACACGGAAACGGTGCTGTATAACGCGGATCATCCGATGGCAACGTTCTTTCCTTCAGAAATTTACATTTTGCGCCCTGGTGATATTTATGGCGGACTTAAAGGGGCCCAGGAGTTGGTTATCAGGTATTTTGAATGGCTTGGTCATGCCCCGGCTGGGAATACTTCTGTGCCGGTACCGGGTGATATTGAACAGGCGGTTGGACAAATAAATGCGGATCGGGAATTGATCGAAAGTCTTCTGGGGTCTGATACAGGAAAAGTTTATGTCCGATTGATGGAAAAAGTCAAAAACAGGAACGATGAGCTCGGCAATGGATTTAAAGCTCTTGTTGAAGAAATACGCCGCGATGGCCAATCGGCAGATGAGGTGATGCTTTCACGGGTCGGGATGGAGATCAAAAGGCTTCTTCTTGCTATTGTTGCCCCGGGTTTGGCCGAGATTCCCATGGATCAGGGCGTTGATATCATAGGCATGGCTGGTGATATTAGGTACATGTATCTTTTTAAAGAAAATTGTCCTGTCAACTCGGTGCGCGCAATTTTGCATGGGCCGGGTGATGTGTTTGGGATGATGATGGTTTTAAACAAGTCAATCCATGGTGATCATTATTTACTGAATAGTAAAGATATTAGGCCTGAGGATCCTCTGTCAGGCTTCTTATCTGACGAAGTCTTAATGAAGCCCGAGTTAATGTCCGCGGCGAATTTATTGGCTGATACCGATCTTTCCCCTCAGCAGAAAGAGGTTTTGTACGAAATGCTATTCGGATTCTTTTTTCCACAGGATCCTTGGAGTCTTGCGGATTCTCAAGAGCGTGAGTATTATAAATCCTGGTTGACAGTTTTCACGTCCGAACGGGAGCGTCGGGTGCAAGCCGCGGTCGTGGGCCTTGATCCGTTGGCAAAACGGCAGTTATTGTTGAAGATCAGGGAGCTATTGCCGGTCATGGACATGGGGGTGCTTTGGGGCGCTTCTGTGAATAGCGGCGAGATTAAAAAGGTCGTTCAAAAGAATTTTCTGTTAAATCTTGATATTGTCGTTTCTGCGTTGGCCGAAGGACTTGAACTGCCGGATTTGCTGGAGTTTGCCAGTCAAATATGGCCCCGGGCGTATAGTCTTTATAATTCGGCGGTTATGCCGCGTTTTGATGCTATTGTGGAACGGGCGCTGGAAGCTCAGGGGTCTTCCGGAGATATTGTTGCCACTGAGGCTTTGGTGAGGGCAAAGTTTACCGATAGCCGGATTATTCCCGAGAGGTGTTTATATCATCTGGCAAAAGGCCTTTTGGCCAATCAGTCTTTTCAATATCTGGAGGTTGCAGCGCAGATCAATGAGGTTAAGCGTCTTTTGCCTAAGCCGTCAGCTGAAAGGAATGCGATCCTCGAAGGTATTTGGCAAGGCTGTGCCGCCAAATACGCCGCTTTTCCCGATCGGCATGCCGCGGCGCTCGAGGCGGTTATAGCGGCTATTGACCCAACAAAGAAAGATGACCAGGAAGCCTTCTTTTTTTCAAACGGCCCCGCCGAATGGTCAGAGGCTGATGCGTATGCGTTGCGGGAATTCAATAGCAAACAAAAAAATCTTTACAGCCGTGTAGTGCAGGATTTAGTGGCTCTGCAAAAAGCCAAAAAAACTTTTACACCGGACATTGCGGTGGCCTGGGCGGAACGGGGTATCGTTCTGGACTATAAGGATCTGGTTGATTTATTAACCATCCATGGAACCGGTTTTACCAGTGCACACTTTCTGGCCTACTCCATTGCTTTGAATGCTTTTCGTGAACGGCTTGGTGTGTCTAAGGATTTAGAAAGAGTGGAAGATGTTAATCATGATTTTGAAGAAACGTTCAAGTTAACGCTGATTAAATATCATGAAATTTGCGTTTTGGCCGCATTCTTTCAAGCTCAAAACATTCCATTTCATTTAACCGAAGAAATGTTTTTTAGCTATGCAACTCGCGATAAAGTTTTGCTGGGTATCGAGAAAAAAATTGGTTCGGCATTGTTTCCATTGAGTGCTGTGTTGTCGGTATTGGATCAGTTTTGGGCCGTAAAGGCTATGCGTGGACCATGGTCAGCTATTTTATTACCGCGTACCCGTGGTGGGCTGGAAACCAGTCAGGATATTCGCAATATGGTTAAACTGGATGATCGTCCTACTGTTACCCATATCGAAGTTGCGGATACTCAGGCGCGGTTGCCGATTTCTGTGGTTCGAGCTTTAGCCGGTGTTCAATTGCCATCACGTGGTATTGATGTTTTTGAAACGGGAACGTCTCTTTTGCCTGAAAGAGTTGTTAACTGGACCCGGGAGGATCTATTGGGAGGGGTTAATAAACGTGGTGCGCGTGTTGGACTGGAGCTTTGGCTGGCTCATGAGCCAGCGCTTGCTACACCACAAACCTTAGCAGAATTGCAATCGCGCCTGGCAGATATTGCATCGTATTTCCCCGAGGATGGCTCGCCGGCTCGGGATCTGGTGACGCAAAAGGCCCTCGTGCTATTTTTACAGCAGTTTTTGGGTTTGCCGGTGCATTCTGACACCTATGGTTTTCAGGAGTCAGCGCCGGCTTCAGGCGTTGGGCCGCCCGCACCCGGGAGAGTCTTCTCGTACACTCATGTTCAGCGTGACCCTGCGGTTGATTTTAAGCCAGTGATCAGTGAGGAACAGTCGGTAGTTCTTTTGCAGTCTTTTGCGGCGGTTTTGCCTGGCTTGTCGTCCGGCGGATCATTGCAGACCGGGTTTATGCTCTTTGGTCTGTTGAGTGCGAACCCGGGTTTGTCCTGTTTTAAGTCGTTCGGTTCCCGGATCAAACTGCTGGACTTTTTGTTTCCTTTTCCATCACCGGTTAAGGATGATCTTCTTAAACAGGCCCTGGCCGCGCATAATGATGTTACCTATTCCGATGTTAAAGCCGCGGAAGAGCGCATGGTTGTCAGTGTGTTCTCATCCAATGATGAAAAAGTAAAAGAAGCCTTTGCGGCCAAGGCCGGGTTGGAGGCGATAATGCCGTTGATCGCCGATATGGTTAAAGAGCATGGCGCTCTGGTTATTACCTTGCTGGAATGGGTGGTGGGGGCTCGCGATGCTGTTAAGCCGGAGATCCTTCGTGAGTTTGAGGCGCGGAATCGGGCGGATCTGGATGAGATAAAAGGTATCTGTATGGTGAATCCACTGCCCCTTTAATTATCAGCGGATATTTTTTAAG
>JADFZK010000034.1 GCA_015232565.1 Candidatus Omnitrophota bacterium | reverse complement strand
GAATGGGTGAGCGAGGTTCATCGGAATGGGTGAGCGAAGTTGACCGGAATACGCATATATCATTGAAAGTCGTTTGAAGGTCATGTTGGAAAGCGATTATATGGCACTGCAGCAGAATACAGTATCTTCAGAAACGACAAGCAATGAATCGCAAGAACTCGCCAGGAGCGTGATACGTGAAATTGTTATTCCTGAGATACAGAAGGAAGTCAACGAAGGGAAAAATTTCACCGCATTAAGGCAGGTTTATCAGTCGCTAATATTGTCGACGTGGTTCAAGAAGAATATCAAGCAAAGTATTTTGAGCCAGGTTTACGTTGATCACAATAAAGTCTCGGGTATCAATATTCAAGATCCAAAAGAAGCAGAACAGATCTGGGCGCAGTACGTTGCAGCATTCAAAAAGGGCGCGTATAACTACATCAAAGAGGAGCCTGACGCTTTGACCGGCGAGATTATCCCGCGGAAGTATTTCTCTGGTGGAATGGATTTTGCCCAGAAGGCCGCGAAGGTCATGACTGTAACACAAAGTTTTCCTGTGGGAATGGGCGGTGGGAATGTTGCGGTCATTCGTTCTTCTTTGGATGCAGTTACAAATGATGGCTCGAAGATAATCTTGAATATTGGAGCCAGTGATCAGACATTGAATGTCCTGGGGATGAATGAGACGCCTGTGCCGGTTGACGATATACCAGCTGGAAATGAACTTGATCAAAGTTCAAGCGATCCTGCGCGGCTGAAAATGCCGACCTCATCACCAATGGATATTGGAGGCAATGCCTTCCGCATTGATGGCCCGGGTGCTATGACACCCCGGACAGACAAAGAAGGTAATCTGGCACTCCAGCTTCTTCTTAAACATCAGAAGGATAAGACACTTGAAGAGATATGGAAGGAACGGGATCAGGTCTTCCAGAAGATTCATTATCAGCATTTGATCAATGATGGTTTTGTGCCCGAAAATTCAAGTGAACAGGCAAATCTTGTGTACAAGGTTTTTAACCGTATGAAAGGCGCTTACGACAGGTTGGCGCAGGAACGCGGCAAGCCTGCTTTTAAAGGAAAGCTGTTTATCATTGATAGTCCCGAGGTCAATGCCTTTGTCTTGCCTGGCTATCATGACGTTTACATTACTCTTGGTTTACTGCGGGCATTGGCACTGTATTGTCAGAAAGAAAACGGCGAGGTTTTTTCGGAGGCCGCAATTGGAGGCATTATATTCCATGAGATGCGCCATATCATGGTCGAAACATCTTTTGAAGGGATCGACTGGCCGAATCTGCAGGGCGCCTTCCGTCAGGAAGTGACAGAGTTAAAACGCAAGGCCGAGCGAGATGCGGACATTCACGGCATGATCGGCTTAGGGTTAGCTGGCTATCCTCCCGAAGCAATGTTGACAGGGATCCGTTTTCTAAAGCGGTTTGATCCTACATCTACTTCAGAGACCAGTTTGAATGATCATCCACATCCTAAAGATAGAGAGACGTATCTTGAGATTTACTATGGTCGCCCATTCGACTTGCGTGGTCATGGTGCTGATCCCGGCATTATTAAGAATGTGGATTCATTTGTAAATTGGACATACCGCCATTCAGGTGAAGAGGTTACTCAGGTACATTCTTTACCGGATGTATTGAAGTTGATCAGAAATGCATCGAGTATGGATAAGTGGATGGAGGGATTTCGGTTATTGAAATATATGAAAGATTCCCAGGTATTAGGGCGCGTTGTTACTGCCCGCCAGGCGCCAGTTCGACAGGCATTCGGACGTGATGTTTATATGGCCAATGTGCGAGATTTTGTGAATGATTGGTTGGATGAGTTTAGCAAGGTTAAAGTTTCAAATGAGAAATTAGCAGCTGATCTCTATACTGCGAATTCATCACCGCATTTATTAAGTCAGCGTTTATGGCGTGATCAACATCTTGATGAGATTGAAGTGCAGTCTAGTGATAAAGTGTTTCAGGAGATGCTTAAAGCTGAAGAATGGGACCGGAGCAAAGCATTTAAAACCTTGTGGGAGACGGTGATGAGCCGTATTGGAGGACTCCGACTGTCGCTTGAGGAAAAGACCCAACTCCTTCGGAAACTGCGTATTTTTTTAAGAGATGCGGAGAAATTTGTTGTAGAACATACGTTCAGTGGGGATTCTATTTTGGTCTTGGCGCAACCCGGCCTTGAGCGTCTTTCAGAGTGGACTAACTTATTGCAGTCTGCTCGGGAGAGGGAACCTCAGAATAATAGCTATGATGACATTTACAACTCTCTTGTGGCCGTGCCCTATTCTGTGTTTAAGCGTTTCGGCAGGAAAACTATTGACCAGGAGGCTATGGCCGAGTTCGGGCATTTATCGTTTCTTCATGATGTGTTTGGTGATGTATCAGGCGAGATTGGGACTGCACGGTTGGAAAGGTCTGACTCCAATTTCTATGAGCAGGATATCCGTTTATGGTCATTAGATGACGAAGAAGGACGGAGGCGTCTTTTGGAGGCTTTGGTTTTATCGAGAGTCGGGAACGTGAATGGCCAGTACCGGAATGATCAGGGTAAGTTGAAAAGAGAAATTGTTAAGGCCTTGCGTGATGGCTTGAATCGGGTGAGAGAGCAAAACCCCATTATGCAAGATTCAACAGGACAGGAAATTCCGGCGGATGTTCTGAACAATGGATTCAAGTGGCTGTCGAGAGCAGTGTTCAAAATCATATTTTCTGAGAGCGTGTTGATTGAGAACGCAGAAAATAGATACAATGATAGTAGGAATTCCAAGCTTTATGATGGAGTCGATCCTCGTTTCCTGAGGCTGCTTAGGGCTAGGGGAGGATCATTCTTTAACTCGATCTTTATGAGGGAGTATGGTTCACCTCAAATAGGGGCTCAGTTTCAAGGGATACCTGAAGATCGCGTTGCAGAAGAGCTTGCCGGTAAAACAAAGCCAGCGATCAATAGACTCGAGAAGATGATCGACCGGGTCGCAACATTCGAGATGTTTAATAAGGCAGGACTATTTGTTAAAGATCCGTTAAGGGAGTTGATTGCCAAGGGTTACATCGACCGTCACGGTCGCATCCTGGAGAAATTTAGAGCGCTAAATGGCAACGTTAGCAGATTTTCGATTGATCTCCCGGCAAGAGGTAGTCTTGTTAACCATACTGTTTCTCTTTGGGTTCAATTTCGGGAAGCTTCCCTGCGGTGGGAAGACCTGGTGTCTGTACTAGAGCGTGACGGGATCCAGGTCCCGGAACAAAATCTTTATAAACTTTTAAGGAATAGGGATTTGTTCAGGGAAAAGACTATGCAGAAGCGAACACCGGAAATGGCTGGTGTTATTTCCCGTTTGGAAGAAGGCAAAGATGTTGATGCCGATGATGTGGCTTGGCTGAACAGGCTTTTATTGGAAGAAAACTATGGGACTCTCATGCCGAAGAGCCGTCGAGAAGATATCGAACAAACAAAAAAGATGTTTGACGTTCTTCAGGGGGTGCTGACGAGCAGTGATGACTGGCCGGCCTGTCTTTCATCTATTGAAAATGAGCTGCGGTCTTACACTCTCCTATTTCGGAAAGAAATTCTTAACGATGCGCTGTCGAATGTTCATGTTGAGCCTGGTGTGGGAGAGGGCGACGAGTACCGGAAGAATTTTCTCGTTAAGCGCATTGATCCACAGCGTATGTTTGAGATGCTGAATCGGATCTTTTCGCATCCAGTGGATGTTCATGAAATATTTATGAGATATCTGAATCAGTTTTTTGATCATGATGGTGACGGGCAGTGGTTTCAGGCCGGGGATCAGCCGGCGTTACTTTACTCGATGGACCGGGATTCCAGGAGAAGGCTAAAAGAGCTTTGCGAATGGGTGATGGACAATAAGCCCGGGCATGGGTGGTATCTGCCGGAGAATATAATTAAAGGATATGTTGGGTTACGTCTTGCAGAGATAAGGGACCAGATGCAGGTTGAGTCGGGTGTTGCTCTTGAAGGGGCTAGCCGTCAACAGCTAGAGGATCTGGCTAAGCGGAGTGTAAATACGGACACGGCCTTTGAAATCCTTTCCCGAATCGCTCCTCATTGGCAAATGGACTTTGTCGTTCAACATAGAGAATCAGTATCTCTTGAGACAGCAGAGGGGCTTGTCGAAGAAAAGGGATCGGTCGTTGCGGCGGTTAACCGTGTGAGGACGACCGGAAAGGTTGAAACTTTGAAGTTGCCGGATACCGTACTGCATGGGGGAGTCTTAGGCAATAAAGTTATGCTAGCAGAGATTGGGCAGTTGGATACGGCTGTGTTTCGGCGTCTTTTTGATTTTAACCTTGATCAACTTCATAGTCTATCTCAAGTTCAGCGTGATAATAATGAGTCAGACAAATTTCCGTCTGGGCGTGTTTCTGTGCGCGGCGCAGCCAAGCAGGGACAAAACCTGATTGATAGTTTGATCTTGGTCCGGTCTCTTGAAACTGTGCAGAGTAACAGGGACAAAGTCTCCTCGGATATGAAAGCTGGACTTGTAAAGGCATGTATTGAAGTTGCGCGAAGAGAGGACGGGAGTGTTGATACTACCGAAGAGATTAGCCTGGATTATGAAGAAACCGTAGCCAGGATGCTGGAAAGTTTTTTCTCATGGAATGTGCTAGGAAAGGGTCGTCTGATCGCTTTTCTCGAGACGGTTAATCGTTGTGGGCTTATTGGCCATTCAGATTTTACGGATAAAGTAGCAAAGAATATTTTTCAGGCATCTCGTTATGGGAGACAACTTTTTGGAATGTATGTGAGTTGGATGAATGAGATCAAGATAGAGACTAAAGAAGATAAGGATTCCAGGAAAGAACGGGATTATTTAGAGGCGCTCGTCAGAAATTTTGATATTTCGGGCCCACGCGGGCAGCTTCTTATGGAATATGACAAGGATGGGAAGACACTTTTGCGGTCATCTCGCCCTATCGAGGACAGGCTTAATGCTCTTTTAGGGTTTCTTTCTGAGGGGTCATTGTTCCGCGATGGGTTTCTGGACACATGGGAGCGTGATTTGGTTCCACCAATGGATTTCCCGATTGCTTACAAGGCGTGGCTAATGAAGGAGGGTATTCCGCTTGGTGATTATCGCTCGTTCCGCATTGCGGCTATATTGACACCTTTGCAGTGGGAGAAACTAACAGCAAAGGATGTAAATGGTAATTCGATACCATTGGGATTGAGTGAGCGAAGGGCCAGGGAAGCATTGCGTTTTTATCGCCGAGCGATCAATCTTGTCTGGGAACCTCAGAAGCAGTTGCGAATGGGTGCTACAGCGATAAAGATCTATCGAGAACTTAATCCCGAAGCTTCTTTTGAGAATGAACTCAAGGCTGTGCAGGAATTCTTCCCGTTGGCTTCATCAGAACGCGATAGTGAATTGCAGGCGATCCTTAATCATCACAGGTTGGGCGAAGGTTTCGTGTCATTTGAGAAAGTGGAGCAGGTTCGCCGTTTGCTGAGCGATCAAGAGGGAATGCGATATCACCCGGAAATGACCAAGGTCAATGCATTTGAAGATCTTATTATGTCTGTAGCGACGGCAATTGGTCGGGAAAGTCGCGTTGATTTCTTATTATGGCTGCTTGATCCAGACACTTATCCTCAGCCAGCCAGTTTACAAGCGATTCATAATTTGAAGGGATTTCTCTTTGAGCATATGCCAGAACATGTGCAGATTCTACCGGTGACATTAAGGCGAAAACTTCTCGAGCGGCTCTTTTTAGGTGAGAACGGGATTTTCTCAACGCGGGAAACCGGGGGAACCGTGGTGTCAGACCAGCTGTATTTACGGCTCTTTGAACAGTTCTTTCCGCCTAGAAGTGAGAGTGAACTGGCGAGCGGACGGCAAAGTTTCACACAAAAGGAATATGATAAGATCAAGCAGATATTTATAGTGGCACTTAAAGAATATCCGCCTGCCCGCCGAACCGAAATTGTGCTGAGTCTTCTCACGGAATTTCGCTATGTCAAGAATATGAGAGAAGGCCAGCGACTTGGTGAGATGTTGAAGGCGATGGGGCCGATCGGTATCAAAATTGGACAAGTCCTCTCGGAAAATTACACATTGATCAGCAGTTCAGAGGTTCGCAATGACCTTGGCTCACTTAAATCCGAAGCTGGCGGCATCGACAAGATGGTCTTGGTCGATATTCTGGCCAGGTCTGGCATTAGTCTGGGTGACGTTCGCATTGGTGACATGAAAGGCGCGGCGTCTATAGGGGTTGTTTTCGAGGGAGAATTGAGAATCAATGGTGAGTGGAAAAAAGTTGTATTTAAGGTCATCCGCCCTAATATTAAGCGCTTGCTTGCGCAAGATTTACAGGCTTTGCATAAGGCTCTCCAGGAGTGCGGTGTGGAATACAGTTATATTGAAACTGACGCCAGGGATTGGATCGACACAGAAGCAGATCTTCGCAATGAAGCCAGGAATGGTGCGATCATCGAAGAGGTTGTTGCTCGCTTCGAACAGAATTTCCCTCCTGCTAATTCAAAATTATCTCTGCATGTTCCAAAGATCTATGTCGGTGATAAGACTGACGTTATCATTCAGGAGTTGGCACCCGGTCGGGCGGCTGATAAGTTTTCTCGTTTGCTCGGGGTGGATGGCGATATTATAGAGCGTTTGAGACGGATGCTCCTCTATATGCTTTTTGTCGATGGTAAGGGGCATGCGGATTTCCATAAACGCAATGTTCTTATTGGGGATAAAATTTTCCCTATTGATTTCGGTTTGATTTTTGAACTGAAGTCTGCTCAAGAGCGTGAGGGAGTAAAACAATTTCTTAAAGGTGCGATTCTTGAGGATGCGGATGAGGTTTGGCGTGGTGTAGAAGGGATACTTTTGGGAGAGGGGGCCAGCGCACAGGATGGTTCAGCACAGTTATTGGCCGATTTACGTGATGATAAGGTTACAGCCATAAGAGCGATCTTCGATAAGAAGCTTGATATCCAGCAAACACTCTTGGCGATTTCGCGGGTTATCGGACAGGTTCGTATTGGCCAAGCGGCTCTTTTCACGACGGTTGTTAAGACTTTAACTACTTCAAGCTGGCTTTTTCCGACCACGGTGTGGCAGGGGCTGAAGACTTTGGAGGTTTTTGAGGGAGAGCTTGGCTTGAGCAAGGAACAATATTGGCAAGTCTTTCGCAGTCAATCACAGGTTCTTTTAAAAGCATATCAGCAAGAAGCACAAGATATGGCAAGACGAACGGCCGAAAAACTGATGGACTTTGCGAAAAAGCCGGGTGCCTGGCTTCAGAAAAATCGGTCGGCTAAAGCAATGAGCGAAGAACTTCTTCGTAATATGGACGCTGTTAATGAAATGTTGGCACCGCCGAAAGAAGTACAAACTGATGTGCCAGCCAAGTCGCTGCCAGCCGAAATAGATATCCCAAAACAGACGATTTACGCACGTCAGGGAGACAATGCCAAGGAAGGTGTTATTTCCGAATTCTCGGCTATCTTGCCAGAAGAAATTATGGAAAGCCTGTCTCGTGATAATAATTGGAATGAAGAGAATAGGCAGGATTTTCAAAAAGCTCTTAATACATTTCTTCACATCAAGCTTGCCATGGAATACTTCCATTTGCCGCCTGTTTCTCACACTAAGCAGGATGATTATGTCCTTGGGTTATTGCATAGTAAAGATGAGTACGTTTTCGTAAATTATCGTCAGATAATCCAACGGGATCTAATTATTACTGAATTAACGCGCAGGGTTATGCAGCAAGAGTTGCTCGGCCAGCGCCCTTATGCGGATTATTTGAGTATTTCTGATTCCAGAGTTAGAGCCTTTGCTGTTAATATGACGGATCATTTCTTAGCGACGCTGACGGACGAGGAGAGGGAAGCGCTTAGGGATCCGACGAAAATGATGAATTACGAGGGGCTTCCTCAAAAATTCTCCAAGCGAAAAGACATCGATGCGCCGGTACATGCCAGACCGATGTTGGAGGATATTCGCGCCAGTTATGTCGAGACAGTTGAGCAGAGGATACCATGGGATTTTGAGCCGCAGGTGTTTTATAAATACTGGAAATCTTTGGGGACTGAACTTGTTATTGGCAAAAGCAATGTGACTTCATCAGAATCTGGCTGTAAAGGTGAGGTTAAGAAGACCGGGTTTGGGGACCGCGGACGATTTAAGTTTGAGATATTAAGATCAGGAACCGGGGATCGTGTTTCTGCTGTTATGACCGAAAAGCAATACTCGGACTTTCTGAAGACAGGGCGTTTGGAAGGGGTAGAGGTTCGCGTTGGCCGTTTTATAATCAATGGGCAATCCTCTGGCACAGATAGTGCGCAGAACCCGGGTGGTATTGACTTTAATCCTGAAAATATGGAAATGATGGTCCAGGGCGGTCTCGGTGACGGACAGGGTATGCGCTTTAATATCGATCCGGCATTGCTGGAGCAGATACGAAATGCCCGGGGTTTCACGCCAGTCATCATTGATATACATTCAGTAAGTAGCGTGCAGAAGTTCTTAGGACTGAACGACAGCGCGGATAAAGTGGCTGTCGCTCGCTAGGTTGAGAAAAGAAATTATTTGAGCCTTCGTTCGGCGAAGTATTTATAGCCGGGCGCAGGTTATGCTATTATAATTACTAATATTTTGATGAGTTTCTAAGCCCGGCAGCGGGGCTCTTGGTGTTGAGCTTAATAGAGGGATATCTTAATGAACAAAGATCAGTTGTTAAAGCGCTTATCCGGAATTGAATGGGATGATTTTGAAGCCAAGGAAGCCCGTGTGGCGCTTCCTGACGACATTGCCAAGACGATCTCGGCGTTTGCCAACACCATCGGTGGTTATGTTGTGTTTGGTGTAAAAGAAACCAGTGGAAAGTTTGTCATTGGCGGTGTCGAGAATCCCGATAAGATTCAGAATGACTTTATTTCGCTTCTGCGCGGCGAGAAGTTTAATATTCCGCTGTCCTCCAAAGGAGACATTCATCGCATTGACGGCAAGGTGGTTTTGGTGTTCCGCATTGAAGAAATGCCGCGCCAGGCCAAGCCGGTTTACTTTGGCGGGGACATTCGGAATACATTCGTGCGCTTGGCGGCCAGCACGCAGAAGGCGTCCAGATCCGAAGTTGAGCGTATGTTGCGTGAGGCCAGCGAGAAAACCAGCGACAGCATGCGGCTGGAGGATTTTGATATCGAAGACCTGGACAACGAAGCCATTGAGATGTTCAGGAATATTCTGAAATTGGAACACCCGGACCATCCGTTTACCCGTTGTGGAAAAATTGAAATGCTTCTTGGACTGCAGGCGATTGATGGGACCAAGAAGAAAAAGCATTGCCTGACTGCGGCTGGGCTTTTGCTGTTTGGCAAGGAGCTCAGGATATTGAACCAGTTCCCGTCTTATTTTATTGATTTCTTGGTTATACCGGCCAAGCATGGTGAGGATGTCCAGACGCGTTGGGTCGAACGGTACAGTTCGGAGCAGGGCATTATTCAGACGTATGTGCAAATTTACGACAGGTTAAGAAAGCGCATCCCCGTGCCGTTTGCTTTGAAAGCAGACGGATACACTCGCAATGATGATCCGCCGTCAGTACAGGCCGCGCGCGAGGCTTTGGTTAATCTTTTGATGCATATGGATTTTTTTGACGCGAAGGGCGCGGTGGTGAAATGTTATGACGACCGAATCCTTTTTCGCAATGCCGGGTGTTTGAGATTCTCGATTGATCGTATTGAACAGCATTTGACCGAGCCGCGAAATCCGGTTATCGCTAAGGTCTTTCGTTTGCTGGGTTGGGCAGACCGCTCGGGTTCTGGTATTGAGAAAATTACCAAGGGCTGGATGAGCATGGGGTACGGCAAGCCAGTATTTCAGGATGACAAGCCGGTTAATATGTTCGAGGTGATATTTCCCCTTACCAAGCCCGGGAAATCGTCAACTGCACAAGAACCACACAAGTATCACACAAGCACCACACAAGCACCACACAAGTCTGCTGTAGTCAAGTTTTGTGTTGAACCACGCTCGTTTAAAGAAATTATGGAGCATTTGGGTTTGAGAAATCGCGTTTATGTTTTCAAAGATTATGTATCTCCCCTTGTGGATGAAGGATTGATTGCGCTGACGATTCCGGAAAAGCCCAAGAGTCCCCGGCAGAGATACCTGACGACCGATAAGGGACGTCAAAGCCTTGGGGCATGAGCTGAAAATGGGACGCGCCCTGAATAGCACTAAGCTGGCACTAAGCCGGAAGGGCGGGCGGATCGTTACTCCGCCGTAATGCTCTGGCGTTCCCGCGATGCGTTGATCTGCTCCTGGACCTTGGGGTAAAGGCGCATCATTTTAAGGATGAACTGCGGGTTGGATTTCATTTCATTGATCACCGGGTTGGTCAATATCTTGCCGATATTCTGCGACTTCATTGCGGCCATGGCTTCTGGGTCTTTGAGCAGTTTCTGGACCAGGGGGTCGTTGGTCAGCTCCTGGATGTCGGGGCTGGCGGCCAGCGCGGTCGCCGCAGACGCGTCCATACTGCACAGGTCGCTCGGGCAGGGTGCCTGGGCTTTAGACGAGGGCAGTAATCCCTGTTTGACCAGTACGGGCCGGATCAGGGCCCGGGAAACTGAGCGGTTAAAGTCCTTACCGACGTTCTCCAGTTCCAGGTCTTTGAACGGCAGCAGGCTCATTAATGCCACGGCAATGAAGACCATGGCGCCGCCCCATATTAACCCCACAGATATTCCACCCAACCGGCTGATAGTCGAGAGCTGTTGCTCCGGGTTGATCTTTTTCAAGTAGTTCAGCCCCAGGTCCATCAGCCAGGAAAGGATGAACGGCCCCAGTATCCCGATCATCAGCGCCGCGTTGAAATTATGTGTTTGCAGGTAAATGGTCCAGCAGGAAGTGAAGGATATTATCAGCGCTACCGGTTGGACCACCGAGCGGGCAAAACCCTGACGGGCGCCGCTAAAGACCAGGATCGCCAGAAAGATAAATATCGCGAGGTCGGTTATAGCCATATCAAGCCGCCACGCCTCTGATGTGCAGGAAGTAAACAATGATAAGAAAGATGAAAGTGGCAAAGGGTAGTCCCAGCGCCAAAAGCACTGGCCAGGGGTAGGCTTCGATCCTAAAGCGCTTTTTGCTCAGCAGGGCTTTGCGGGCCTGGTATTCTTCGATCGATAATTTCTCATTCTTTCTTTTCTCAGCCATAATTATCCCTGTGTTTCGCTCAAGGTCTGTAATGAACAAGATGCTCTTAATGCTCGCTTATAACTCGATTATACATCGATAAATATGATTAAAAGAAAATTTCGGAAAAAAGTTGCCTGCTAAATTTGCATCTGGCCGTTTACATGGTATACTTGTCTTGGGTCAGGAAACGTTTTCTTGCTCTAAAGTGCTGTCATAGAAAGGTTTCAGGGTCTAAAAGAACTGCCGAAGGACGGCTCTTTTTAGAAGGTTTGCGAAAAAACTCTTATTAAAATTGTTCAGAAAGTTCTTGATGGGTCATTATCAGGAGCGTAGGATATAAGCATATGAATGAGTTAGCCAATAAAAGAAAATCTCCGCGTTTTGATTGCTATGTTCCGGTTGACGGCAAGCAGGGCTCGGCTTTTGCCAGTACTAAAACAGTAGATATCAGCCGCGAGGGCATTGGTTTTCTTTCCAGTCATCCGGTAGCAATTAATGAGCGGGTGGCCATTGAACTGGCTCTTAAGCCCGATTCCGAGCCGGTGCTGGTTATAGGCGAAGTCAAGTGGGTGCGCAAGGTTTCCGATTCCGACCAGTATCGGATAGGATTAACGTTCTCCGATATAATAGAAGGTTCCCGGGACCTGTTAGATGAATCATTATCCAATCGTTTCGCAAAGCGGGTTAAAGATTAAAGGCGCTATTATGGACAGTTCTGAACGCCGCCTATTCGACCGTTTCGAAGCCCGTTTTCCCGCGCGCCTGCGCGAGTCTTCCATAGATTACGGTACCGATGTGTTCCTGCAGGATGTTTCCGGTTCGGGCCTGCATATCACCACCCGCCAGCGGATGTTCATCGACGATATCATTTCCCTCGAAGTCAAGATGCCCGACGGCCTGGACCCGGTGGTCCTTAATGGCCGGGTGCGCTGGGTGCATCCCATGCAGTCCGGCTCCTGGGAAGTGGGCGTGGAGTTCCACAAAGTAGATTTTATGCGTATGCACCGCCTGGTGCGCTACGCCCTGGCCAGCCAGAATAATTAATTCCTTACTAAAAATTATTGTTGCGATTTCGGCTCGTTCTCCGATCTTGGGGGGCGGGTCTTTAATGCTTTGGGAAGAATCTTACGCCGGGCAGGCCTTTGAAATCCGCATCCTGGGTCCAGACCGTGCCGTTTACCGAGCGGGCGGTGGCCAGTACTATACTGTCGGCCATGGGCAGTTTTAGTTCGGCGCTGATCTGGGCGGCAGACAGCGCCAGCGGCGCATCCAAAGGTATCACCAGCCCCTGGTTCATAAGGCCGACCGCTTCCAGAGCGTTGTGCTCGCCGCTTTCCTGCAGGATCTTCTTGAAGACTTCGTAAAGGCAGATCACCGGTACCACGAGGTGGGCGGTGTCTTCTATGGCCTGGGCGAAATGTTTGGCGTTGGCGTGGTCGGTGAAGTATTCCAGCCAGGCGGAAGTGTCGACGATATTCATACGCGGTCGCGCTCCCTCTCAAAAGGCGCCTTCAGGCCTTTCAGGAAGCCGCGCCGGGACTTCATTGGCACAACAGGCAACAGCTCCAGCCGGTTCTTGAATGAGATCACCTGCATTTTTTCTCCCGGATCGATGCCCAGGTCTTTGCGGAACCGGGCGGGGATAACGATCTGGAACTTCGGGGACACGGTAACGGTTGTCATACGTTTCTCCTATCGATAATTATTCCATCCTACAAGCCAAGTATAACACGCCGAAGCCGTTCGTCAAGTGTGCGGGTTGTGGATAAAAACAATAATCTGGCAGTAACACAATAAAGTGGAATTTATTTGTTGTCGAAACCATTGACATATGTTACCTTCCCTTAACATTAACCTTTAAAATTAACGAGGTTCCTTGTGAAAAAACTGCTTATTTTCATCTTGTTTCTAATTATGCCGCTGGTGGCTTTTGCCCAGCAAAGTGAATTGCCGGCGCTTTCTGTTCAGCTGATCTCGGATGAGCATGAGGAGAATCCGAGCGTTGGGCAGTATGTTTATCGGGGCACATATGCTTATTCCTGGGCGATAACAGTACCGCCGCAAGTGGACTGGCATTGGGATAGCAGTAGTATTACTTTTGTGGCGCTGGATATGAATCCGCATCCAAGATCAGGTGTCAAACCGGGTGATCCGATCTCGTTTGGAGAAAAAACCAGCCACACTTCTGTCCGGGTGGGGTTGGCGCAATGGCATCAGGAGGTGGTGGATCGTTTTCCGCAGTTATTCGTGCGGGTCAGGTTTTATTCCCTGGCCACCGGAGATGTGTTGACGGTCACTACTTATTTGGATGGCCGCACTACGAATTCTGTTGAAGCGGGGGCTTTCCTTAAAACAGGCAAGATGGTGCCCGACCGTCTGAAGACCATGACACAGGATCCTATCGATATTGCCACGGGTGTAATGTACACCAAGGCTACCGATCTTTTTTATCCTTTACCGGGCGGGGGGTTGTTTAATCTTACCCGCACTTATGCTACCGGCCGGAACGACGGCCTTTTTGGCCATGGCTGGAGGACGCCTTACGATCAGTGGTTGAATTTTGATGATGACGGCGGAGCGGTGGTGAACGACGAGAATGGTGCTAATTTGCATTTTCTTCGGAATAACGACGGTTCTTTTGTCAGTATGGTCGGTAATTATTCTACGCTGGTGGAGAATGGGGACGGCTCTTTTACCCGTACGGACAAGAACGGTAATGTTTTTGTTTACGACGCCGAAGGCGATATGGTTTTGATGAAAGATCGTAACGGAAATGCTCTCCGGTATATTTACGATCCTGCCCGGCCCGAAAGCGCGTATCTGGAAGATCCGGGCGGCCAGCGGATCAAGGTGCTGTTCAATGATGATGAGCTTGTTTCGGCGATCATAGACCCTTTGGGGCGTACGACCCGTTACACGTATGAGAATTCCTGCAACCTGGCCACTGTCACTTACCCCGATGGCAGGGTTGTGCGGTATGTATACGATAATGATCACAACATCATTCAGATCACTAATGCCAACGGGCACAAAACCTATTATGCCTATGACCTGCAGGGTAGGGCGTATCAAAACTGGCAGGATGGCGATGTTAACAAGGCGACGCTTGATTTCAAGGATAACAACACTACCGAAGTGACCGATTCTTTGGGGAACAAGACTACGTATGTCTTCAACTCCATGGGCCTGGAAACTTCCCGCACCGATGCGCTGGGGCACACTTCCCGGACTGAATGGGATAGCAAGATGAACAAGACCGCGGTGATCGACGCCAATGGTAATCGGACGGCTTTTGAGTACGATGCCAAAGGCAATTTGTTGAAGATCACGGATGCTTTGGGCCGGGTGACCCGTTACACATATACGAGCGATTATAATCTGCTTAAAACAACTACCAATGCTTTAGGTGGTGTTACGACCAACGATTATGATGCCCGGGGTAATCTAACCAGTGTGATCGATCCTCTGAATGCCCGGACCAGCCTGGCCTACGACAGCAAAGGCAACCTGGTGTCGATAACCGATGCCTTATTGCGCAAAACCACTATGACGTATAATTCGTACGGGCAGATGATCCAAAGCGCCAATGCTTTGGGCGGCACCCGGCGCTTCACTTACGATAAATTAGGGAAGGTCCTTGCCGCTATCGATCCCCGGGGCGCACAGACCCTGTTTTCTTATGACATCGCTGGCCGGCTGGTAAGGATGACCGCGCCCAATGGCGCGGCTACGAGCTATGCCTACGACTCCCTGGGGAACCGTATCCGGTTAACCGACCCGAAACTGCGTGTTACGACGAATGTCTACGACGGATATGAGCGTTTGGTTAAGACCATCGATCCGCTGGGCGGGATGGTGCAGACTGAATACGACACTGCCGGGCGGATCATCAGTTTAACTGATGAGAAAGGCCAGATTACTTATCGTACGGTCGATCCGGTTGGCCGCTTGCAGGTTGAGACTACCCCCTTAGGGAGTACCCGGGGTTTTACTTATGATCCGGCAGGCAATATTATTTCCCGGACTTTTGGCAATGCCGCGCCTATTGTGCATACTTACGACGCTTTGAATCGCCTGACCAGGGTGGCGTATCCGGATAGCAAGGTGGTGGCGTATGAATATGACGCTTTAGGCCGCAAGACCAGTATGACCGACAGCCAGGGAGTAACAACGTATGAGTACGATGCGCTGGGTCGGTTGCTTGGTGAAACCGGGCCGTTGGCCGGTTACAAGATCAGTTATACTTATGACCTGGCAGGTAATCGCCTGAGCACGACCGACCAGGACGGCAACCGGACAACGTATGTTTACGATGCCTTGAACCGGGTTACCTCGCTGAAGGCCCCGGCCGGAATTACCACATATGCCTATGATTTTAATTCGAATGTAATGTCAATCGATTATCCGAACCGGATCCGTAATTTGCGGACTTATGACCTGCTCAACCGGGTGCTGGCGGTGGTGAACGTGAATGCGAAGAACGGCAAGGTGATCGACCAGGAGATGTATACCTATGATCTCGGCGGGTTTATCAGTAAGAAAGCCCGGCTGGGAATAAATGCCCAGACGGTAAACTATACCTATGATGCCAAAGGCCAGTTGGTACGCGAAACCAATACCGGTAAATACGATTATGAGTATGCCTATGATCCGGCGGGTAATCGGGTGAGTTTTAAAAAGAATACCACAGTTAACGTGTTGTGGGGCCAGGACTCCGGGATATTAAGTCCGGTGGTACAAGCTCAGTTAAGAAGTGCTGGTTATGGCCCGGCCCTGTCTGTTGACTTGCCGTTGGTATTAAAGAAGGCCTATACTTACGACGCGGAGAATAAGCTTTTGCAGTATTCCCGCATTCTGGAAGTTCAGGGAAATGCTTTCACTACGGATACGACAGCGTACGATTACGATGACCGCGGCAATCGTATTCAGAGAACGGTGATGACGGTGGGCGCGGCGGTCAACAATGTGAGTACTTATGGTTACGATCTGGAAAGTCGTCTTGTCGCCTTGACGGCCAACGGTATTACGGCCGCGTTCCAGTATTCAGGTGATGGGCGGCGTACCAAAGCCGTGCGTGACGGCCAGGAAACCACTTTCCTGTATGACGGGCAGAATGTGGTGCTGGAAAAGAACGCCAGCCTGCGCACGACCCGCAGTTACGTGCGCGGTCAGGATTATCCGGGAGGTGTTGGCGGGATAATTTATTTCAGGAATATGATCAATACTGCGGTCCCTCCGGCTCCGGCGGGTGGTGAGCAGGCGGGCGTAGCGGCCGCGCCGGAACCGCAAACCACTGATCCAGGGCGAGTCTATTATTTTCATTACGACTGCCAGGGCGGCGTGCAGGACATCACCGATGTGAATGGCAATGATACCGGTGACTATGGTTACGATGCTTTCGGCCGCGATAATAAACACAGCGGGATCGCGGGCAGCAATGTTTACAAGTTCTCCACCAAAGAATGGGAAGGTTACGCCGGGTTATATTATTTCGGGGCGCGTTATTACGAGCCCGAGACCGGCCGCTGGCTTACGCCCGACCCGCTCGGTATGGCCGACGGATTCAACAAATATTTATATCTGCATAATGATCCGGTAAATTTCCTCGACCCTTTGGGGTTGTTAAGCATCGCTTATAATGCAGGCGCGCATGCCCCGGTAACCGCTGGTGTCGCGGTGGGGGGTAACTGGGGTTCGGAATTAAGAAATCCGCTAAGTCCTGATGCCCGGCTGAAGGGTAATGGTTTTTCGCCGGAGATCGTCTATGGCGAGATCTTTGATATTGGCGGTTCGGCAGGTTTAAGCGACATAAGCGGATCCTGCGGTGAGAAGGCCGGCGACACAATCGGAGTTAATTTTCCCTGGATGGGTAAATATGGCGGTGTGCAGGTGACTATGCGGAATGATATCAGCTGGAATAATCCCGGTACCTGGATCCCGGATTCGGTGCAAGTTGGTTTGGGTCTGGGTGTGGCATTGCCGGTCACCTATACTACCAGCGGAGCGCAGGCAACAACAGGGACAGTTCCCGGGAATCAGGGTACATATATTTCACAGGGCCGATGAGCTGTATTTCGGCTCCAAATTCAACAGGAGAAAAACAGATGCCGCGTGCGCTTTTTCACCGACGATATCTGGACAATGGTTTGTGGTTATGGAACCTGGTGGTGACGGAAGAAAGAATTAGTGTGTCGGTTTTGTTCGGCCTGGTTATTTTTGATGAAGCGCTGGCGGATATTTCCGGAGTGCAAATATTTCCGGTTGCTCTGGGGGCCAAGGTGAGGTTTAAACTAAAAGACGCCAGTCGGCGGGCCTTTGAGTTAAGAGTCGGCTCGTTTGGTGATTTGACAGCAGTTTTACGTCAATTGCACGTAAAAGTTGAATGTGATGAGGCGGCTCTGCAAAAAGGATTGAAAAGAGAGCGCTTCTTTTTGAGTCGCCCGGTCCAGATCCTGTCGGTATCGGCGGGTGTTATTCTTTTAGTTTTTCTGATCTATAACATCGTTCTGAGCGCTTTCCGTTAAAGAGCGGTGGTACGTCTTCGGCTGTATAAACGGGTAAGAAAATCCTTGTTCCCCATTAGCGCGCACGCTAGAATGGCGCGTTCGTTTCTTTAATAATCCCTTGATAAGATAAATTTATGCCTTCAGCCGACAGTTTCTATTCTTTTTTTCCCGACGGGATAACCTTCAGTTCCTCTGCGGCCATGGGGTCGCGCCTTATTTATGCCCCGTTATGCGGCATCGATGGCGCTGGAATAAAGTCGTCTATCACGCCTTTCCTGGGCGGCGATATCAAGGTCGACAAGTTTTCTTATGTGAATAAGCCCGCCTCGCGCGAGGATCTGCGTTCATCGTCGCGCAATTTGTTCGTGGCGGTGGAGGGCAAAGGCCTGTTCTCTTTTGCCGAACTGCCGCTGGCGGGCGACCAGGTGGAGGCCGGCCAGCTGTGGCACCGGGTGGTGCGCCAGGCGCCGGCCCTGGGGTTGGAACTTTCCGCGCTCAGTTTTGTGCCGGTATCCGGCGAGAAACTGGAACTTACCCGTTTTACGGTGCGAAATGTGTCATCCGCGCCGGTCAAGTTCACTGCGACCACAGCTTTTGTGTTGTTCGGCCGCGCGCTGGCCAACAAACACGACCATGAGCATGTGACCGCCTTGCTTAACCGCATCGACCAGTGCCCCGAGGGGGTGGTGGCCGGGCCGACCATGGCCTTTAATGAGGAGGGCCACAAGCTTGCGCGCGCCGTCTATTATGTATTTGGTTGTTCCAATGCCGGACAGTTGCCGGAGGGTTCTTTCCCCACTTTTGAAAGTTTCTTTGGCGAGGGCGGCACTTTTGAGTGTCCGTCGGCGTTAATAAATAATGCCTTGCCGCGCCTTTTGTCCGAGGCCGAACGCGAAGGGCAGGAGGCGGTGGGCTCCCTGCGTTTCTCCGCGGCTGTTCTGGCGCCGGGCCAGGAAAGTTCTTTCATTGTAGCTATTGGCACTGCCGAAACCAAGGCCGCGGCTCTGGTCGATTTTGCCCGCTTCGCTACGCCGGATCTTTTTGCGGCGGCCTGGGCGGCCAACAGCGTGTTCTGGGCGGGCAAGACTGCCGCGGTGCAGTTTCATTCCGCTGACCCGGCGTTCACTTCCTGGATGCGCTGGGTGGCTTTACAGCCCGTTCTGCGCCGGATCTACGGTTGTTCTTTCCTGCCGGATCACGATTACGGCAAGGGCGGCAAGGGCTGGCGCGATATCTGGCAGGACCTGCTGTCGCTCATTCTTATTGAACCGGGCGAGGTGCGCGGCCAATTGCTTAATAATTTCGCGGGGGTGCGGATCGACGGCACCAATGCCACTATCATCGGCCAACAACCCGGCGAGTTTATTGCCGACCGCAATGCGATCACCCGGGTCTGGATGGATCATGGCGTGTGGCCGTTCACTACCACGCAACTTTATATCGATCAATCCGGCGATGCGGCTTTTCTTTTTGAATTGGTGCCCTATTTTTGCGATCCCCAGCAGAGCCGTTCTTTCGGGAAGAACGAGCACTGGGTTTCGTCGCATGGTAACCAGTTGAAAGCGGCTACCGGTGAAGTTTATCAGGGCACGGTGCTGGAGCATATTCTGGTCCAGCATCTGGTCCAGTTCTTTAACGTGGGCGGCCACAATATTACCCGCCTGGAAAGCGCCGACTGGAACGACGGCCTCGACATGGCTTTCAAACATGGTGAAAGCGTGGCGTTCATGTCTTTTTACGCCGGCAATCTGTTCAAGATCGCCGATCTGCTGGAAGCGGCGGGCCAGGCTTGCGGCCGGCGCACTATCCGGGTGGCGGCAGAATTGCGGTTACTGCTGGACACTTTGTCGCTGGCTGTGGATTATAACGACGCCGCGGCCAAGCGCGCCCGTTTGTTCGACGAGTATTTTAAGGCAGTGCATCCGGCGGTAAGCGGGGAAACGGTCGAGCTGGCCGTAGCCGCGGTGGCCGCCGACTTGCGCCACAAAGGCCAGTGGGCGTTCGGACATATCCGCGCGCACGAGATGGTGTCTTTCGGCGCGGATCGTTGGTTCAACGGTTATTACGATAATGACGGTGCGCGCGTCGAGGGCCATAAGAACGGCCGGGTGTGGATGACCCTTACCGGCCAGGTTTTTCCTTTAATGAGCGGATTGGCCACTCGGGAAGAAGCCCGGGAAGTGGTAAAGGCAGTGGAACATTTCCTGAAAGATCCCCAGCTCGGCGGGTATCGCCTCAATACGGATTTCGGTTTACGGACTTATCTTTCTTTCGGACGGGCATTTGGTTTTGCTTTCGGCACCAAAGAGAACGGGGCGGTCTTCAGCCACATGGTGGTGATGTACGCTTATGCGCTTTATGCCCAGGGTTTGAGCCGCGAAGGGTACCGGGCTTTGCGTTCGTTATACGATATGAGCCGGCATCCGTACCGGGCACGTATTTATCCCGGTGTCCCGGAATATTTCGACGCTTCCGGCCGCGGTATGTATCATTTTCTTACGGGCTCGGCGAGTTGGTATGTCCTTACTTTACTTACCCAGGCTTACGGCGTGCGCGGTTGTATGGGCGACCTGGTGCTGGCGCCGCAATTGGTGTTGGAAGAATTCAATGCCCAGGGCGAGGCGCGGGTTGATTTTCAATTCGCCGGCCGGCCGGTGGCCGTGGTGTACAGTAATCCCGCCCGGCTCGACGCCGGGGCTTATCGTGTGGAGCAGATATTCTTTAATGGTGTGGTGGTTCCGGATCCCATAAACTCCGACGGTACTGCCCGGCTTGAGCGCGCTTTATTCCGCCAGGGCACGTCGGCTGTTGAACTGCGGGTCGAATTATCCCGTCAGCGTTGTTCTTCATAATATGAAGCTTGATTTAATTTTTTGACAAATAAAATAGTTGGTGTTAGAGTGTTCTTCTCTTTTTGGTTATCATACTGTCCTTTACGGTTGATAACATTCTTTGCTGATATCTTTTTGGATCGTAATACAGCGGTTGATCACAAGCGAATGTGTTGAAAGTCAAGG
Organism: Candidatus Omnitrophota bacterium; assembly: GCA_015232565.1. GTDB lineage: Bacteria > Omnitrophota > Gorgyraeia > Zapsychrales > Fredricksoniimonadaceae. The sequence continues at coordinate 14,116 of JADFZK010000034.1, read as the reverse complement.
TTCGTGAAAAAAAAGTTGAACGTTCATTGAACAATAACAACCTGGCGGCATGTCTTTCGTGGATACGCGAGCGTTAGCAACACAACCTCTCGATAGTGCTAATTTCCCCCTTCAGATTTCACCTCCAAGAACGATTCTCCAGTATTTCCATATATACCCATTGTCTGGTATCTTTTGTCTTTCTTTTCATGTTTTGGTGCTTTTTGTCGGAGTTGCGGGCGGTTAAAATAAAGCTATGGAACCGGGTTACCTTATGCCAAAAATGTTTTATAAACTCTCGATGGCTGTTGTGGTCATCCTTTCCCAATTAGCTGGGTTTGGCCTTATGGCCCATGCTGCTGAGGAAGCGGCAGCGTATACTCAAAGCCTGGAAGAGTTATTGCCGATGGCCTGGGCGGCGTCTAACCGGGGAGATTACGCGGAGCTGGAAAAAATAGTCCAGGCGGTGTCGGAGCGGTTTGGGGCGGAGGCCATGGCCCAGGAAAATGCTTTGAAAGACTTTCCACCGCGTAACAGGGTGGATGAATTCAAGATCATGAATGATGTGGCTACAGTGTTCTTCGCCAGAGCCGAAGGCCTTATGCATCAGGGCCGTAACGACGAGTCTATTGCGGCTTTCGAAAAGCTGATCAAGGATTTCCCTTATGCCCAGACCTGGGATCCCAGCCGCGGCGGGTATTGGGGGATCGCCGAGAAAAGCCAGGAAAGTATAAATATCATGAAGGGCGTGGAAAGCAGCGAGGTGCGCCAGGAAGCGCCGGCGACCAAGCCGCAACTGACTACTCCGGGTACCGATGCCGTGATCGATTACACCCAATATGGAGAATTTTCCGGGGTGGGCACCGCGGATTATAAATATACCATAACTAATCCCAATATTCTGGCAGTTGCGGTAGGTGAAGGGATATATCCCAATACCAGCGCTATTCGCAAGAACCACTATTATAAGGAAGCCTTTAACAGTGACCGGCTTAAAGGCACCCACTGGGATTTTGTGAATACCCGTGATCTGGAGGCCGCGTATTTCAAGTGGTCTACCGCTCCGGAAGAGCCGGGCGTGAAACTTTATTACACTGCGCTTACTTTTGAGAAAGCCGGGATGTTACTTGAGGCGATCAAGGCGTATCACTCTTTAGTAGTTAATTTCCCCCGTGCGATCGGCATGACCTATTGGCAGACGCCCTGGTATCCCGCGCAGGCCGCGGTGGGAAAGATAAAGAATATCATGCGTCAGCACCCCGAGCTGGGGCTGGAGTACATTGGCGGTAAGGTGCAGGTAGTAAACGGTTCTGATAATGAGGTGGCCAATGATGTGTATGTTGTTTGGCCCGGTGAAGTGCGTAAGGCTGCCGGCGCGCAGGCCCGGCGCGATCTCGGCAAAAAACGCCGCGCTTTGGGTGGAAAGAAAACCAGTGTGGTGCAGTACGAAAGCGGTGACTGGCGCCTGTTCGTGGATGGCAAGCCGTTCGTGATCAAGGCCATCACATACGCGCCTACCAAGGTTGGCCAGAGCCCGGATAAAGGGACGCTGGAGAACTGGATGAAGCAGGATACCAACGGCAACGGCAAGCTCGACAGTCCTTACGAATCATGGGTGGATGCGAATCGCAATAATGTGCAGGATGCCGACGAGCCTGTGGTGGGTGATTTCCGGTTGATGAAAGAGATGGGGGTTAACACGATCCGTGTTTTTAATCTGCCCAATACGATCGAGAAAAAAGTTTTACGCGAAATGTATGAGCAGTATGGTATCCGGGTGATCCTGGAAGATTTCCTGGGTAAATACGCCATTGGCTCCGGCGCGGACTGGGCCACCGGTACCGACTACGAGAATCCTGTCCATCTAAAGAATATGCTGGCCGAAGTGGAGCGGATGGTGAAGGAATTCAAGGATGAGCCGTATATCCTTTTATGGCTCCTGGGAAATGAGAATAACTACGGAGTGGCTTCCAACGCCGACAAGAAACCGGAAGCATACTACAAGTTTGTGAATATTGTGGCCAAACGCATCAAGGAGCTCGATCCAAGCCGCCCGGTGGCTATTTGCAACGGGGATATATTGTTCCTCGACAAGTTTGCAAAGTATTCCCCGGACGTGGATATTTTTGGAGCTAATGTTTATCGCGGTGATTACGGCTTTGCTTCTTTCTGGGAAGAGGTGCGCCACGTTGCGGACAAACCGGCGTTTATTACCGAGTATGGTGCGCCGGCTTATTCCAGGCAAGTGAGCCTGGATGAGGCGGAAGAAGAGCAGGCCTCGTATCATCGCGGCGCCTGGCTGGATATTATGGCCAATGCCGCCGGATCAGCGGAAGGCGAAGGCAACTCCCTGGGTGGGGTAGCTTTTGAGTGGATGGATGAATGGTGGAAAAATTATGAGCCTTCCCGGCACGATACCAAGGCCAGCGTGGTCGGTCCGTTCGTGGGCGGATATTACTTTGAGGAATGGTTTGGCTTCATAGGGCAGGGGGATGGCAAATCAAGCCCGTTCCTGCGTCAGCCCAGAAAAGCGTATTATATGTACAAAGACCTTTGGAATAAAAATATTCGCTAAATATTGCGCTGGAGTTGGCAATTTTGCGAAAGATGTGGCATACTTTAGCGCAACGTTATTTGGGGAAAATCCTCGGGCAATTGCTCGTGTGTCCATGCATTCATGGACGAAGCGGTTCTTTTTTGTGAACCTGGTCTTATTAAAAACAAGGAGGGTGTAATGAAGAAGTTGGTACTGTTATCAATGGTGTTTGTGCTTTCGTTGGCTGGTCTTTCCCAGGCCCAGGAACAGGCCGCAACTACGGCTTCGGTGTCGGCTCCGGTAGCGGTAGCCAAGCCTTCGGCGTATAATTTTGGCGATTTCCGTTCTACTACTTTAACTACCAAGGCCTGGAAGGCCCTGGCGGACAAGAATCTGGACGCGGTCCTGGTTTACACCAACAAGTGCCTCGAGCTTTATGCCGAGAAAGCCCGGGTTATGCAGGCTGGCCTTAAGGAATATCCGGCTGGTGATGAACAGAAAGTATTTTCTTTCTGGGCGCTAAATGATGTGGCAACATGTGTTTTCATCCAGGGCGAAGCGTACCGCCAGGCTGGCAAGATGGAAGATGCCAAGCAGGCTTTTAACCGGGTGGTTTCCGATTTCTCTTTTGGCCAGGCCTATGATCCGGCTAACAAGGCTTTCTGGAAACCGGCGGATGCGGCTAAAGAAAAACTTGATATGATCAAGAAGGGTTTGAACCTCGATTTTGGCGATATGTCTTCCAGCGCAATTTCCACCAAGGCCTGGGAGGCTTTGGCCAAGAAGGACCTGGATGGTGTGCAGGCTTATGTTAACAAGAACATCGAGCTCTACGGAGCGCGCGCCCGTGAAATGCAGGCGTCCCTGAAAGAGTTCCCCTGGGAGTCCCAGGAGAAGATCTACTCTTTCTGGGCTTTGAACGATGTGGGCACTTCCTTGTTCATCCTGGGACAGGCTTATCGCAATGCCGGGAAGAATGTGGAAGCATTGACTATTTTTAAACAGTTGGCCAAAGAATACGGTTACTCCCAGTGTTGGGATACCCAGGGTTGGTTCTGGAAACCTGCCGAAGCGGCGGAACAGCAGATCATTGAACTGGAAGCTGTGAAGTAATGCACACTTTTAAACTATTAACTTTTTGTTTGCTCTTAACTGCGGTCTGGTCTTGTTCCGATAAGGCTTCGGTGGAAGTTGTGTCCAAGAGCATTCAGAAAGAATTTGGCGCGGTAAAGCAGGCCCCGGTGGAAGCGCCGCAGACCTTTCAACAGCCGTTCACTCCTTTCATTGTTTATCAGGATAAAGCTTCGAAAAACCGATTTACTCCGTCCGGCTATATGCCCACCGGCGAGTGTATCGCTCTTGACGACGGCTGGCAGTACGACACCAAAGAGGGGAAGACCTCGGTGCGCGTGGTCTATGATGTGGCCTGTTCCAAACAAAACCGCAAATGGGTCGGCGTGTACTGGCAGAACCCCGCGGATAACTGGGGCGACCGCAAGGGCGGTTACAATCTTTCCGGCGCGGCCCGCCTTTCTTTTTGGGCTAAAGGCGAACTGGGCGGCGAGCGCATTGAGGAGTTTCGCGTGGGTGGTATTGGCGCGAACAGTTTGTACCCTGATACTGATTCCGCCACTATCGGCCCGGTGATCCTCACCAATCAGTGGAAACAATATTCCATCGACCTGCGCGGCAAAGACCTTACGCATATCAGCGGCGGGTTTGCCTGGGTGGCCAACGTGGAAGCCAATCCGCATCACTGCACGTTCTATCTCGACGATATCCGCTACGAATAAGCGTATAGCAAAAGATATTTTTAATTCATTTTTTGATGTAACCCCGTCGGCCCGATGGCCTGATAGGCCATCAGGTAGCCTCCGGAGTTATTTGGTGAATTGAAAAAGATCTTTTCAATTCATCCAATGTGCCGCCTGGCGAGCTGATAGCGAGCCGGGGCCATTGGACAATAATCCATGCCCAATAATAATTCGTTTTTTCATTGAGTCGCCCTCTTTCCTTTGTTATATTCTTAATGTTTCCAAAAATAAAAAAAGGGAGAGACCGCATGTCCAAGATAATAACGCAGAGCCTTATCGTACTTGCACTTCTGTTCGTCCTCAGCCTCGGCATGTTCGGCTGGACCTGGATGCAGAAAGCCCAGGTCGAAACCCAGAACCAGGCTTTGCAGACCCAGCTCGGCGAGAGCACCGATAAAGCCCGCGGCCTGGAACAACAGATCAAAAAACTTTCCGACGAGTCGCAGGGCCTGCGCAAGGATATCGAGCAAAAGATCCGCGATATCGATGCCGCCAACAAAAAGTTTGATGAAGCCCGCCGGGCCAGTGACCGGGTTACCGAAGACCTCACCCGCGCCCAGCGCGACCGTACTGATATCGAGTCGCGCATGAATACTTTGCGCAGTGAACGCGATGACCTTATTGCCAAGCTCAAGGTGCGGCCCGTCGAGGAAAAGATCGTTGAGAAAGAAAAGATCGTTTACCGCGACCGGTTGGTGGATGCCAATGGCAATCCCGTCGACCTGAACGCGCCTCCGGCACCGGTTGTCCCGCCCGCTTATGCCGCTCAGCCCCAGGCGCCGGTTCAACAGCAGGCTCAGACCAATGTGGTCATTGAGAACACCGCCAACGAAGAGTATTGGGCCGGTATAATGCGCCAGAAAGCCGCGCTGGAACTTGAGCTGGTGGATGTTAAAAGAAAGCTTAGCGAGAAAGATATCAAGACCGAAGAGTTGAAGAAAACCAATTCCGACCTCGAGATCGAGATCGGCCGCCTGAAGAACGAACGCGAAGAGATCGTGCGCAAGATCAAGTACGGCGACGACCTGGCCGACAGCCTGTCCATCGAGCTGGCCCGGGCCCGCAACGAAGGCAAAATAATTTCCGATCGTGCCGACCGGGTAAGCACCGAGAACCAGGGTTTGCGCACCGATATCAAGCAGTTGTCGGCTACCAAAGTGGCGCTGGAAAAAAGCATCGCCCGTCTGTCCGACGACAAGACGGCGGTGGAGCGTAAGCTGGCCGAGACCGAGAACATCATCCAGGGCCGTATAGACGAGATCTGGAAGATCAAGAAAGATGTGGATACCCGTTTCGACATGACCCGCAGTAATGCCGGTGAGGTTGAGCTGGCGCCCATCGTGGTCAATGCCGCGGCGGCTCCGGTCAAGACGGCTCCGGCCAACGCGCCGCGCCGCACGGGCAATGTGGTAAGCGTCAATGAAGAGAATAATTTCGTAGTCATCGACATGGGTGAAGCCGACAATATCCATACCGGCGATACTTTCAAGATCTATCGCGGCAAGGACCAGATCGGTTCCGTAGCGGTGATCCAGGTGCGCAAGGATATTTCGGCCGCCGATATCAAACAGAAAGTCTCGGCTTTCAAGGCCGGGGATCAGGTTCGCTGACAGTGGAAAACAAACGCGTTAATATAAAAGATGTCGCGCGGCTGGCCAAGGTCTCGATCACGACCGTTTCGCGCGTTATCAACAAGTTGCCCTCAGTCACCAAACGCAATATCGCGCGGGTGGAAGCCGCGGTCGCCGAACTCAAATATCGCCCCAATATCAGCGCCCAGCGTCTGGCCAGCGGTTCCAATAACGCCGTGGGCCTGGTGATGCCGGGTTATCCGGGGATCTTCCATTCCTTCTTTGCTATCGAAATAATCCGTGGTGTGGGCCATGCCTGCGAAGTGTTCAAGCAGGACATGGTGTTCCATATTTCCGACGGTGTCACTCCGCTTAATTCCAGTTATATGGGCGGGATCATTTTTGCCGATATCATTGAGAACCGGGCCCAACTGGAAGATTCGCTTTCCCGTCATATTCCCTGCCTGGTCATTAACAATGTGGTGCAGGATGTGGATGTGAGTTATATTGCCATCAACAATATCAAGGGCGGGGACATTGCTGCGAAGTATTTGTTGTCTTTTGGGCATAAACGCATCGCTACGGTGACCGGGAATTTAAAGACCCAGGCCGGCTTTGACCGCTTTGACGGTTTTATGAAGGCTATGGATGAAGCCGGTATCGAGATCCCCAAAGAATATGTTTACCGGGGGGATTATTCCCGCCGCAGTGCCCGGCAGGCGGCCGAGTTCCTGTTTTCCATGAAAGAGCGCCCGACGGCCATCTTTGCGCAAAGCGATGATATGGCCATGGAGATCATTGCGGTCGCTTTCGAGATGGGTATCCGGGTGCCCGAGGATGTTTCCATAATCGGTTTTGACGACAGCCCGCTGGCGATGTACGGCCCTATCGGGCTGACCACCGTGCGCCAGCCGATCTTCGAGATGGCCGAGAAGGCGGTGGGTATCCTGCACGAAATGATCAATGGCACCCGGGACACTCGCCTGCGCCTGGCGATGGACCCCGAGCTGATCGTCCGCGAATCCTGCGCTGTTCCTTCCAGTTAGGTTCCCTGTTAATTAGATTGCTTGACGATCCTTTAGGCGATTTGTTATTGACGAATCGCTTTGGGTTGCGTTACACTTGACCTCCTTATGAAGAACTATGACGTAATTGTGGTTGGCGCCGGGCATGCCGGCATTGAGGCGGCGCTGGCTCCGGCGCGTATGGGCCGGGCTGTGCTCATGATAAATTATGCTTTTCATACCGTAGGGCTGATGAGCTGTAATCCGGCTATCGGCGGGGTGGGCAAGGGCCAGCTGGTAAAAGAGATCGATGCGCTGGGCGGCGAGATGGGCCTGGCGGCCGACCGCACGGGGGTGCAGTTCCGCCGGCTTAATTCCTCCAAGGGCGCCGCGGTGCGGTCTTCGCGCTGTCAGGCCGACCGCACGCTTTACCGGGAATATATGCAGGGCGTGGTGCGCGGCCAGGCGGGGCTGGATTTTTATACCGGCGAGGTTACCGCAGTGCTGGTGCGGGGCGGCCGGGTGTGCGGCGCGCGCACGGCCGACGGGCAGGAATTCGCGGCGCCTTGTGTGGTTATCACGGCCGGCACTTTCCTGAATGGCCGCCTGCATTGCGGGCCCAGGATAACTCCCGGCGGACGTATTGACGAACAGCCGTCTTTGGCGTTGGCGCAGAACCTGCTGGGCCTGGGGTTTATTCTGCGTAATTTCAAGACCGGCACGCCGCCCCGGCTGGACGGCCGCACTATCGATTATTCGCAAATGCGCCGGCAGGATTCCGATATCCCGCCGGTGCCGTTTTCTTTCCGTACGCCTTTTATCCCGCAGGAGCAAAAGTTACTGCCTTGCTGGATCACCCATACCAATGCGCGTACCCACGACATAATCCGCGCCAATTTCCATCTGTCACCCATGTATTCCGGTCAGATCGATGCCACGGGCGTGCGTTATTGCCCGTCTATCGAGGACAAGCTGAAGAAATTCGGCGACAAGGAAGGCCACCATGTTTTTCTGGAGCCCGACGGGTTACATACGCCGGTGGTGTACCCGAACGGCATTTCTACCGGCCTGCCGGAAGAGGTGCAGACGGCTTTTGTGCGCAGTATCGCCGGGCTGGAGCGGGTGGAATTCCTGCAGTACGGGTATTCCATTGAGCATGCCGTTATTTATGCCGAGGAACTGAAAGCCACCCTGGAGAGCCGGCGGATACCCGGGCTGTTCTTTGCCGGACAGTTGAATGGCACTACCGGTTATGAGGAGGCGGCGGCCCAGGGCTTGCTGGCGGGTATTAACGCGGCGCTGACTGCCCGCGGGGAAGCTCCGTTCATCCTGGGGCGCGACGAGGCTTATATCGGGGTGCTGATCGACGATCTGGTCACCAAAGGAACCAATGAGCCTTACCGGATGTTCACTTCCCGGGTGGAGTACCGGCTGTTGGTGCGGGAGGACAATGCCGACCTGCGTTTGGCGCATCATGCGCACCGCCTAGGGTTGCTGGATGCGGCCGGGCTCGCTTTGGTGGAGCGTAAGGCGGAGAATATCCGCCGTGGTAAAACCGTACTGGAAACGGTCTCGGTACGCCCGGGGGATATCAATCCGGCCCTGGAACGGCTGGGGACGTCTTTGCTGGCGCACAACCAGCGCCTGGCCCAGATCCTGCGTCGTCCGGAGGTGAGTTTTCAGGATATTGCGCAGTTCGATCCTTTTCTTTTGAGCCTGGCCCCGGCGGTTTGCGAACAGCTGGAATACGAGCTCAAGTACGAAGGTTTTATGGACCGTCAGCGTAAAGAGGTGGAAAAGTTCCGCCACCTGGAAAATATCAGGATCCCGGAAGGTTTTAGCTATGACGGCGTGAATGGCCTGTCCCATGAGGTTAGGCAAAAGTTGGCTATCTTTAAGCCCGCTACGCTTGGCCAGGCTAATCGCATTTCCGGTGTAACTCCCGCCGCGATCTCCCTGCTGATGATCGCCCTGCGCAAGCACTTCGCCCAAATGACTGATGTATAGTGTTTTACATCCAGAGAAAAACTTTCTGGCTTCCCAGGCGATTTATTTTATAAACAAACTGGCATTCTTGCCGATTTTGTGGTATTTTTTACTATCCGTTATGCGCTGATGGATTGCATTTGTCTGCATTTAGAGCGGAAAACCAATAATTTTAAAGGACTTGGAATATGAAGCGTCATTCTTCTTTTCGGATCATTTCAGTTTTTATGATCGTTACTTTGCTCGCGCAAGCGTTGTGGCCAACGGCTTCTTTTGCGCAGAGTGTGCTGAATTTACCGGCTCCGGGGACCATGGTATCTATGAGTGCGGCCCAGGTGCCGGTATTGATGAGAGGCATGGAGATCCATCCGGACAATCCTTTGCTGTTTGATTTCATTATCGATTCCGGCAAGTCCGGCTATAGCCTTGAGGGGGCGGAGTTCAGGGCTGAGTCGCAGAAATTGATCAAATATTTTCTGGCTTCGCTTACTGTTAAAGAGAACGACCAATGGGTGAACCTTTCACCTTTTGAGCACGACCGGATGATCCCCCAGGAGTTGGGCAAAACCGAACTGGGGCGCGATATGCTGGCCCAGGATTATATTCTTAAGCAGTTGACTGCCTCGTTAATTTATCCGGAAAAAGACCTCGGCCGGGAATTCTGGACCCGGGTTTATGCCCGTGTGCGCGAGCAGTACGGCGCCGCCGGAGCAGAGATCCCGGTAGACACTTTCAACAAAGTGTGGATCTCGGCCGACAAGGCCCGGGTGCTCGAGCAAGGCAACGCCGCCTATGTAGTAGGCGCGCATCTAAAAGTGATGCTGGAAACAGATTATTTAGCAACGACTAACAACGCAATGCCAACCAGGGGACATGATGCCCCGCTAGCGGATACCAATGAGCGGGGCTTCGTGTCCCCACGCCGTCTGCCAACCCCCCAACCAACGAATGTGAAAGCAACCCAGGTCTCAACCCAAACGCCAAACGCCACAAACGAAACAAACGCCCCGAACAACATAGCCAAAAACGTCCTGCGCGAGATCGTGATCCCAATGATCGAGCAAGAAGTTAATGAAGGCAGTAACTTTGCCCCTTTGCGCCAGATGTTCTATTCCATGATCCTGGCGACCTGGTACAAGACCACGTTAAAGAACTCGTTACTTAACCAGGTTTACAGCAACCAGGACAAAACGGCCGGGGTGCTGGCGGACGATCCGGCGATCAAGGAAAAGATCTATGAACAGTACTTGCAGGCTTATAAAAGGGGCGTGTTCAATTACATCAAAGAAGAGGCCGACCCCGACAGCGCGGTAGAGAGTGCGGGCTTAGGTGAGTCGGGATCAATAGCCCGCAAGTATTTCTCGGGCGGTTTGGTTAATTGCCTGGGGATACCCGATGTGCTGGCTCATTCGCAGAGCAAAGCGCCCGGCGATTCCAGTGAGGCGCAGGGTAATGCAGTTAGATTGCTGGTGCGGTTGTTCACGCTGGGGAATGGCACGATGTCGGCGGAACGTTTTAACAAGTATTTATTGCTTCAGGAAACGGGGATGTCGTTGTATGCCTACGATCAGGAAAGATACAATAAGGATGCCAGGCAACAGGGCTATAATGTTCCGGAAATGAGTTGGGAGGGATATTATAATTCTTTGCATGCACGCAAAGCGGGGGATGATCTGGCCAGGGTTTTTCAAGCGGCAGAGGTTAATCTCTTTACAAACTATACGCTAAAGCAGAGGATCGCAATCCTTGATATGACTCTCAAATTCTTAAAAGCTTATTTGGATGAGTCAGAGCCTTTCGGGCTGGCATTATTAAAAAGCCGGTTGGCGGTGGTATCTAATGGGGGATATTCTGTCAAAGGCAATGCTGAGTTAATTGATTTGACGGCCAGTTTTCTGACTGGGCCTTTGTTTGAGGCTTTTACGGTATTAACTCGTATTCAATTCCGTCAAACGGCACAGGAACAAGTTCGGGACAGCTTCAGAAAATGTGTTGAGCAGATCTTTTCCGGATTGTATGGGGAACAGGCCTCTGCGCGAGTGTTTATGGGTTCTTTGGGTTTGGCAGGACGTTTAAAGGCCGCAGTCAGGTTCTTAATCGGCGGTCCTGACGCGTCAATGACCATTTCCGGGCGCAAAAGGTTTTTTAGTTTGATGTGCGCGGTATTGGTTTTGAATCAGATATATAAAGCGCCTCAAGATCTTCCTGCAGGTGAGGAGCGGGTTAGTAGAATGGCTATTCCTGCGGCTAACGGCGCCCAGATCTTTTTGAGCAAACGTGTTTCCCAACAAATATCTTTAAGTATTGACCTGCCAGGCACGCCGGCGGCTCCTGAGCGTCTGGATATCAAGATAAGGGAGAACAATGCCGGTTTTATGCAGGTGACAAACTCGCCCGGTTGGAGTTTGAGCAGATCGGATGTAGTGACTGGACAGGAGGCCTCCGCTTATGACGTTATGTCGGTGGTTTATAAGAGTGAACCCCCGGGTTTTGAGCGTATGTTCCTGATCATTAATCCCAAGGGTGTGCCGTTTCCTTCCCCGCGCGCGCGCGTTTTCGAAGTAACTGTGCCGGGGCAAGCCGCGGCGTCATCCGGTGCGTCAGATGACGCGATACTTAAGGAGGCTGAGGCTGTCAGGTGGCTTCTTAATACATTAGGCGGTCTGTCTGGTCAGAATCAAGCGCGGGTTGCCGCGATTGTAGCGGCGCTGGTAAAAAAGGCTCGGCCAACAGGTGTTATTACGAAGGAAGGCGATTTCTCGATGTCGTTGGAGGCAGACAAGTGGCTTAAGGTTATACAAAGAACTCCTGTGGAAAAATGGACAACAACTGTTTACGAACACGCGGAGTTGCTTCCGGAAGGCGAGAGGGATAGTTTTATTAGCAATATGTTGGATTTAAGAACCAACCCTCAACTGGCGGAATCTGCGCTGAGAAGTGTAACGCTGAAGCCGATGGCTGCAGAATCCCAATTGATCGCGGTTAATCGTGCGGTTATAGAAATTAACAAGATCGTGGAAGAGGAAGAACGGCGGCGAGCGATCAGTACTAGCCCGCAGGCGGTGGCATACCGGACGACTATTTTAAATAATGGCCTGCTCTTTATGGTTTGTTTTGCAGGGTTTCTGGCTTCGTTTGGTGATGGTCTTTTGACACAGTTTTTTCACGCAATAGTTGGTGGATTAGCGGTGTCTGGTTTTGTGAGTATGTGGGTGGCTAGGTATGACCTTGGAAAGCTGAATTCAATAAGTGATAATGATGATATTCAGGCCAAAGCAATTGATTTCTTAAACAAGCGGGAGCCAAATGACCTGGTTTACGCTCGATCAATGGCCGAAGCCCGGGCATTATTGACGCGAGAATTGCTGGCCTGGTCAAAGGCTAAATTAGATCTGGACGGGGATGCGCGAGTCGATAACGTGAATAATATGTTTGTATGGATCAAGTTCACCGATCAAGGAGACGGGTCTTTTAGACTGAGCTTTGGCGATGCCGCGGCCAATGATCCCGCTGCGGGGGTAACTCCCGGCGGTATTGCGCTGGATGCTCGTAAAATGGAGCTGGCGGTGGATAAGGCTGCTGGTTCCGGCATCAGTATGTCTTTTGATCCGGCCATGGTAGCCGAATTTCGCCGGGGTAACTTTACCGGGGTGGAGGGCTTGATAATCGGCATAGTGCCAATGCCCAGCCTTTTGCCGGCCCAGAAATAATCGGAGCACACGCCGCTTATGGCTCATTCAGGCAGCCTTTATATCCGTCGCGCTCTGGCCGGTATCCTGGCAATGGCGCTGGTTGGGCAATCATTCCCGACACCAGCGCGGGCGCAGGGGCTGGTGCCCGCGGCGCCCGTTACTGTGATCAGCGAAGGCTCGTTGATTGTTTCGCCCGCTTCTTCCCAGGTCAGTCCTCCCGACGATCTTCCAATTCTAAAAGGGCTGGTGCTGGATCGCCAGGATCCGTTCCAGCTGGCGTTCCTGCTCCATCCTGCTGATGAAGGTTCGGCGGGTCTTTCGCGTCAGCCCGTTCGGTCAGAGCGCAACAGTGCCCGGTTGAACGAGGGGGCGCGCCGTCTGGCCGGGTATTTCCTCGCGTCACTGGCAGTTCCCGAGCAGGATACCTGGGTTAATCTCTCCGCATTCGAGAAAGAGCGCATTGTCCCGCCGGCTCTGGGCTCAACGCTCTTGGGCCAGGACATGCTGGCCGAGGATTATCTATTAAAACAGCTGACCGCATCGCTGACGAATCCCGACACCGCAACAGGTCGTGCCTTCTGGGACAAAGTATACAGTGCCGTGCAAATGCAATTTGGCACCACCGATGTCCCGGTGGACCTGATGAACAAAGTCTGGATAGTACCCGAAAAAGCGGAGGTGTTCCGTCAAGGCAACGCAGTCTACGTGCTAGAACAAAAGCTAAAAGTCTTAACCGCAGAAGATCATGGAGCGAAGTCGAGCTCTGCTATGTATACCGGGGGACATGATGCCCCGCCAGCGGATAACAATGAGCGGGGCTTCGTGTCCCCCAGCCGGCTGCCAACCCATCAACCAACGAATCCGAAAGCGACCCAGGTCACCAACCCCCCGCCATACCCCACACAAGCCATAGCGACAAAAATCCTTCGCGACAAGATAATCCCCATCATCGAGCACGAAGTCAACACCGGAGCACAATTCGCCGCCCTGCGCCAGATCTACAATGCCATGATCCTGGCCGCGTGGTATAAGAAAAACCTGCGGCGCACGATCCTGGGCGAGGACTTTATCGACCGGAGTGGTGTTAACGGCGTTCAGTCTTTAGATCAACAAGCCAAAGAGCGCACGTACAACGCGTACCTGAAGGCTTTTACCGCTGGAGCGTATAACTTGATCCGGGAGGATAAAGATCCGCTTACCGGCGATACGGTGCCCCGCAGGTATTTCTCCGGCGGTTTACAGGGCGTGGATCCGGGGCAGGTTAAGGAACTCTCCGTGCTGACGCCGGCCCGGCGTTCCGCGGTTATGGCTGTACCCGGCGATATGGCCGCGGTGGTCCGGCTGGTCCAGGGTCAGGCGGCAGATCCCGCAAGCGCCCATCCCGACCTTGCGGCAAATGATCCGTCCGGCAAAGAGGAAATGACTGCTGGTGTTAGACGGGAGACGATCGAGCGTTTGTTCATTGAATTGGAACAGATTCATGCAAGTTTTGATAATGAGAGAACAGCGCTGGGTGCAAGCAATCGCATGAGAA
>JADFZK010000033.1 GCA_015232565.1 Candidatus Omnitrophota bacterium | reverse complement strand
GAGAGGTTCAGTTTAATGTGAGAAAATAAGACGGATTATTGTGAGAGTCTACACAGGGAAGCTGCTGAACAAAGAAAGAGAAATGCTTAGCAATCCTAAAGCAATAAAATCAATGACGGCTGCCGTGACTTGTAAGCACATATAATCCGGCGAGATTGCATTAAAGCTGGTTGATCAGACCAAGCTCTATCAGTGTATTTTGTTATGGGAAAGTCGGGGCTATACGGAGAATATGATCGCTAATATTCTTGGAAAGTCTTCGCGGACGGTCCGGCGGTATCAAAAGGAGATGCGTGAGGAGCAATCGAATTTTGAAGATGGAAATTGCTTTAATAATATTTTTGCGAGTATCTCTCGCCGGTTTCAGGCAAGAGAGGCATATTACATTTGCTTAGCGAATACGCCTGGGCTTAAGCTGATGGAGAAGCTTGAAGCCATGAAGGCGGCGCATCAGGTTGAGCTGGATATGATCAGTGTTTTTGAGAAGTTAAAATTAAAGTATCAACAGAACTGATCGGCGTGTCCTTGACTACCGCTGTATTCCCCACAAGTTATTGTTATGCAATGACTTGTGGGAAATAGTGGTGTCAATAATAGGACATTTTGGTCATTTGTCGTTGTGTTCCAAGGCAGAGCGAATGATCCTCCTACTGACATGAAGGGCTGCGGCGATTTCCCGTTGTGACATTCCTAAAGCATGAAGTTCGGTTGCTTTTTCTGCGAACCTCTGGTATAAAGGTTGAGATTGAATTGGTTCAATAATGATCTTTGTAGTTATTAGGGACGCGGTTCTAATTGGTTGCAGTCGCGTCCGTTTTATTTTGAAGTGAACCCTCTCGACGAGGCGAATCAGAACTCTTTCTTGAGTAGTCGTTGACGCGAACCTGTGAGGGGAGAGTACAATGCCGACGATTAGCACATTCTTTGGTGTCTTTATTCGCATGTATTTTGATGAGCATTCGCCAGCTCATTTTCATGCTTATTATGGTGATCATACAGCTGCCATTGAAATCGCAACATTGCGCGTTATGAAGGGCAAATTACCTCAGCGCGTTTTAGGCTTGGTTTTGGAGTGGGCATCGCTACACCGTGATGAATTATTGCAAGACTGGTCTCTGGCTGAGAACCACAAACCTTTGAAGGATATTACTCCTTTGGAGTAATGGAGGAAGTATGGAGAAGGTAACTCAGCTAAAAGTTCTTGATGGTTATCGTCTCGAAGTTTCTTTTGAAGATGGCCTGCATGGAGTTGTGACGTTATCGGATCGTCTTTTTGGCCCTGTATTTGAACCTCTTAAGGATGAAAGTATTTTTGCGCAGGCTCGGATTGATGATTTTGGTGTTGTTACTTGGCCCAACGGCGCTGATTTGGCCCCGGATGCTCTTTACGAAAGCTTCCAGGCATCAAAGGTTAATTGATTGGTTCGCCTAGCGGCAACGACTTCCCTATTTCTTAGAGGAGTCTTTATAAATTGCATCGTTAGTCGCTTGATGGCTGTAAAGCCTGCGGGTCTACGGTATTATATCAAAATCCGTGAATTTTAAGACCCTTTGCCCGTATGGGAGAGGGTTTTGTTATTGTTTTTCTGGCGTCTGGCAGGTGTGTCTGGAAATTGCGTATAAATTTTTGGAGAGGTGGCCGAGTGGCCGATGGCGGCGGTCTTGAAAACCGTTGACCCGCAAGGGTCCGTGAGTTCGAATCTCACCTTCTCCGATTTTTGAAGGATTCTTCAAAAATCGTCCCAACAGCCGCCTGAGGGCCAATAGGCCTTCGGGGCTGTCGGGACGGTGTAGTGAAGGATTCTTCAAAAATCGTCCCAACAGCCGCCTGAGGGCCAATAGGCCTTCGGGGCTGTCGGAGCCTGTATTAAGAATTCGTTACAAGTAAAAACCCTCTACCCGTATGGGCGAGGGTTTTGTGTTTATATTAGGAAAGAAACGAGGACCCTGAAAAGGATTCTTTTTAGGGTCTCGATAAAAGGAATATGTTTGAATTTCTCTTAGCTTTGTTTAAACTTGATCAAGAGATTGCAAGGGATGAGATTGGGTCTTTGTTGCTGGTGGAATCTTTATATGGCACGCTCCCGAAGGAAAGGAAAGAATGAGGAAAATTATCTTTGGAATTTTGATCTTTTTTATGGCAGTGACTGGATATGCTCAACAAAATTCCGACAAATTTGGGATCGAGATGGAGAAAAGTCAAATCCCGTCCCAGTTTGAGAACGACCCAGAAAAACGTATTACTGCGATTGGAGAATTGGTCGCAGAAGAAGGGGGCGATAAGATACATTTTGCAAAATATCGCATTTTAGAAGTTAAAAAAGGAAAAATTGATTCGGATGTAATTACAATCGGCTATTATTTCTATACGTTGAAAGGTGCATTGCCGCACAAAGCTTTATTGTATCTGAAGAAATATGAGGGTAAAACAGAACTCAAGCACTATTATGTGGCGATTGATTATAATGCTGAGACCAGTATTTTAGATTACGATCATCTCAGTCATATAAAATCGATGAAATAGTGAAGTGATACTAATGAAAAGAAAACAAGCGATCGTCCCTCAAAATAGTTTTACCGAGTTCCTGCTTTATACTTCACCGGAATGTAAGATCAAGGTGGAGATATTTCTGCGTGATGAGACTGTATGGCTAACGCAGGCAAAGATCGCTGATCTATTCGGTGTTGAGAGAAGTGTCGTTACCAAACATCTTCAAAACATCTTTCAGGATGGTGAATTGGATAAGAACGCAACCTGTGCAAAAATTGCACAAGTTCAAGCGGAAGGGGGGCGTTCTGTTTCCAGAAATGTTGAGTTTTATAATCTGGATGCGATCATTTCTGTCGGCTATCGTGTCAATTCAAGGCAGGCGACGCATTTTCGTATCTGGGCGACTCAGGTGCTAAAGGAGTACATCGTCAAAGGTTTTGCGATGGATGACGACCGCCTGAAAGAACCTAATAACATTTTTGGTAAGGATTATTTTGAAGAGCAGTTGGCACGGATCCGTGATATTCGTTCCAGTGAGCGGAGATTTTATCAAAAGATAACCGATATTTACGCTCAATGCAGTGCCGATTATGATCCTAGTGAAGAAATTACAAAGAGTTTCTTCGCAATGGTGCAAAATAAGCTGCACTTTGCAATTTCGGGACAGACGGCAGCAGAGATCATTCATGCCAGGGTTAGTAGTGAGAAACCTAACATGGGGCTTACGAATTGGAAAATGTCACCCAAGGGGGCTATTCGCAAGACGGATGTGAGTATTGCCAAGAACTATCTTGATAAGAAGGAATTGAATGGGCTGAACAGAGTCGTTTCGATGTATCTTGATTACGCTGAACTTCAGGCACAAAGAGGCGTTGTCATGAACATGAAAGATTGGGTGCAGAAATTGGATGCCTTTTTGCACTTTAACGAGAAAGAAATACTACGGAATAGTGGAAAGATAAGCCATGAAGTTGCGGTGGCTTTGGCAGAAAGTGAATACGAGAAGTACCGGGTTGCTCAAGATCGCATGGCTGAGTCAGACTTTGATCGTGTTGTTAAACTGATCGAAAATACAAGTCCTGCCAGCAATGGAAAAAGATCAAAGTAATGATTTTTGGTGGTGAAACTGGTGGTGAAAAGGGCGTTCTCGTTTAGTGACGGGGATGCCTTTTTTTGTCGACGCATTTCATTACCCGCCTCCACGTGCGTACGTACGCGATGTTATACCCCGGTACAATTGTTTCATTGAATATCCCCCCATACAATAGCCATTGTGCAGTCTGGTAAAGCCATATTCATATCTACCGAAAGGAAAGTGTACCATGAAGAAAAATCATACTGGTTTTGTTTTGGGTGTTACTGCGGTGATCTTGTGCTCGGGGGTGTATGCGCAAGCCGCGGATCCGGTGAGTGTGCGGCGTGAGTCAGGAGAGATCACCTGGGTTGATCTTAAAGATGGCCGTATGCAGTTAAGGAGTGACATGCTGCAAGACAAGGGAGATATTCTGGAATACCGGATAACTGAGAATGATACCCGGGTAACCGATCCTGCGGACCAGAAAATGCTGACGGTTGCCGACCTTTGGCCTGGCCAGCAGGTTAAAGTGGATGTGATCGAGGGTAAGGAAGAAATGGTCGTGCAGAAAGTTATGCTTACCCGTAATAAGGAAGCCGCCTGGCAGCAGGCTTTTGGCGAGGTCAAGACCATCGACGCGGCAGGTACTTTGGTGCTGGAAGAAAGAGCTAAAAGCGATATGGCGGATAGTCGGACAATGTCATATTTTGTCTTTGAGCCTGACAAACTGGTGGTCATGCAAAGTCCCAGTCGTCAACCGGTACAGTTATTGGTTAAACCGGGCGATACAGTGAAAGTTGATTTTATACTGAAAGACCGTAAACAGCTGGCGCAATATGTAACACTTTATGCCCCGATCGTTAAAGGTACCACCACGACCACAGTGGTAACTACTACCCAGTAGATCGTGTTGGTATGGAAAAGGAAGAATTATGCGCATTAATCAATCAAAGTTGGCAGTGTTAATTGTGGCGGGAATTGCCGTTGCCTTGCTGTCGGGTGGTTGCATGTACACCCGTCAGGCGCGGCAATCTGAGGATGAACATTACAAGCATGAAACGCGAATTTCTGACCGGGCAGTTCTTGACCGGAATGCTCGTTAATAGAATTCACGATTGCGATCAGGTTTTCTAAAAACATAATTAAAAGAAACCCATGAACACTAAAAAAGAGATGATCCGTTTTTATATTGCAGGGCTGATTACCGGAGCAACCGATTTTGGCATCTATTTTCTTTTGATCCGTTTTATGCCTTTCAGCCTGGCCAAAGGGATCTCGTTCATTTGCGCCGGAATAGTCGGGTATATTTTTAACAAGTACTGGATATTCTCCTGTAACCAACCTTCTTATGCCGAGGTTGGCCGGTATTTGTTTATTAATGTGCTGGCGTTGTGTATCAATGTGCTGGTAAATCAGCGTCTCTTAATTGTTTGGCCGGGAGCGGTGTTGGTGGATCTGGTAATGGCCTCGGCCTTGACCGGCGCGTTTACCTTTGTTTGCTATAAGTGGTGGGTATTTCGGGTGCTCTTGCAGGAAGGCGTTTCCTTTGTGTGGTGGAAGTGGTTCCCGTGGAGATTGCTGGTTAAGGATGCCGCCCGCCGGCACGGGTTCCTGGATCCCGACAAGATCCTCGCGGCCTTGCAGAACTTTGCCCAGCCTTCTGAAGTAGTGGCTCCTCTTGAATTGGTGCGTTCCGGAGTAGTCCTGCATGCTCGCGGCCTGGTAAACAGCCTGGCGATACAGCATAATCTGGATTGGATCTGGCCTTTTTGGGTGGAGTGTCAATACGACCCCCGAAATCCGGCTTTTATCCCGCGGTCATTTTCTTTGACCCAGATCAATCTGACTCATCGTAACTGGACCGCGCTGGGGGTCCCGGATTGTGCCGAGTTTCCTTTGGTTGATCCGCGCGGCCTGGTGACTCCGTTCTATGATAGTTGGTCCATTGATTTCTGGCTTATTCCTGATGTCGGCGAGCCGCTTATTCCATCCCGGTGCCTGAATGTAGTTCAAAAGATCATTCTGGGTGAGGACTTGGGGGTAAGTACGGAAATAACTGGAACGGGCCAAGGTAGTATCGTTTTAAAAGCGCAAGTAACAGGTTCTGCCCTGGCACCGGTTTGTCGGATAATCGTAACGGGGTTTGCCCATACCGGCGCGCAGTTGGTGGTCGTTCTGCGGCCGTATAATCCGGAAGGGATCAGTTTTATAAATAATATCGATCTGCTGGCAGAAGAGTCAGGGTGGGTGGTCAATAAAGAATTGTCTGTTTACCTGGACAAAAAGCCTTCACGCTGGGTGTTCTCTGATTATCAAAGGGGTGATGTTTACAGCCGTTTGAGTTCGCCGGATAAAGAGCTGGCGGTTACTTGTAATGTCGGCCTGGCAACAGCCGCCGCGGTTTATGTGCTAGCTCCCGGGAAGACGGAGGCGATAGTTATATCGGTACCTTTAACTAAGGTGAACGTAAAAGGGCCTTCCCCTGGTGACCTGGCCCTGGCGCGGTCGGCCTGGAAAGAAAGTTTGCAGGGCGTATGTAAACTGCAAGTTCCCAACAAGCATTTTCAGTTCCTTTATGATTCTGCCCTTCATACTATGGTCCTGCATTCGCCCAAGGAAGTATACCCGGGGCCATATATTTATCGGCGGTTTTGGTTTCGTGACGCGGCATTTATTCTGCAGGCTTTACTATGTGTTGGCCTAAAAAGCCGGGTGCGCCGGGCTTTGGATTGTTTCCAGGCTCGTCAGACTGCTCAGGGATATTTTCTTTCCCAGGAAGGTGAGTGGGATTCGAACGGCGAGGCTTTGTGGATAATGCGTCAGTATTGTGAGAAGACCGGGCTGTTGCCACCCAAAGAGTGGAAAGATTCGATCTACAAAGCGGGAGTGTGGATAGCCAACAAACGCCTGGCGCTAAAACCGGATTCTCCCCATGCGGGACTATTGCCTTCGGGTTTTAGTGCTGAGCATCTGGGGCCAAATGACTTTTATTACTGGGATGATTTCTGGGGTGTGGCCGGCCTGAATGCCGCGGCCTTCCTGGCTGACCGTTATGAAGATAAGGAACAGGCAGAACATTTTAAGAAAAAGTCCATTGGTTTGGCGTGTTGTATAGAGCAAAGTACGAAGACAGTAGAAAAGCGTCTGAAAAGACGCGCTCTCCCGGCTTCGCCATACCGTCGGATGGATTCGGGCGCTATCGGTTCCCTGGTGGCCAGTTATCCTTTGCAGGTTTTTGGTCAAAATGATGATCGAATTATGGATACCGCTGAATATTTGTTGCGGAAATGTCTGGTTCAGGGCGGGTTCTTTCATGACATGACGCATTCGGGCATTAATCCGTATTTAACTTTGCATTTGGCGCAAGTTCTTTTGCGAGCTGGTGATCCCCGGTACTTTGGTTTAATGACTGCGGTGGCAAATTGGGCGTCTTCTACCGGTCAGTGGCCGGAGTCGATCCATCCGCGTACTGGCGGTGGCTGTATGGGAGACGGCCAGCATGTTTGGGCCGCGGCTGAATGGGTGCTAATGATACGCAATTGTTTTGTCCGGGAAGAATCCGACCGTCTGGTTTTATGTTCCGGGATCCCGATGCTTTGGCTGGAGCAACAAGAAGTCATGTCCTTTGGCGCCGCTCCAACGGCTTTTGGCGATATAAATATTAAGATCACGCCTCAAGGAGCGAGGGTATTGGTTGAGTGGAGCGGCCAGTGGTTTACGCGGGAGCCGGATATTGATATTCACTTGCCGGGTTTTAGGAAGGTCAGGGTGGCTTTGGGTACCGCGAACTGCACATTAGTTCCGGAAAGTGGTGTATGACAGCCGCATTATTGTTGGGCTCGCGGGCTTCATTTACCTTAAGTTCCGGTGAGAAGATCTACCCCGACGAGATCGAGGGACTGTACAGCAGTTTTGCGCCGGTTAAGGAAATGTGCGTCTTTATTGTTTCCGGGATGCGCGGAGTGCAAAGATCGAAATTGTTGTGGGCTATAATTCAGCCGGACCTGGAGCTGTTCCGGGAATTTGGCGAAGTCAATTTGCGGGATGTGCTGAAGGAGCGTTTTGACAATGCCGCCCAGACCCTGCCTCTTTATAAACGGCTCAAGGGCTTTACGATTGCGTTGGAGGATTTGCCGCATAATATTTTTGGCAAGTTGCAAAGGTCAGCTGTGAAGAAGATCTATGAGCCCCGGGTGATCGAAGGCATCGAAGGCGCTCTTCCGGTAACTGGCCAGCTTTCCGCAGATGATAAAACTTTGCTTTTATCGGAAGTCGGCCAAAAGATCTTTCAATGTTTACAAGGTCAAAGTCGGATCAATCGACCGATCACTCTTGAAGATTCGTTGGAACTTGATCTGGGGATCGATTCGCTGGGGCGCATAGAGTTGGGTTCCGCTTTGGAGGAGGTTTTTAAAGCCGAAATTGATGTAGAAGCAGTAGCCCGGGCTTTTAGTGTGCGACGGTTGATCCAGGAAATGACCGAAGCTTTAAAAAAGGCTGATATTATTCCGCTTTGGGATCAGCGAGCGTCTTTAGGACCGCACTATTGGAAAGATCATCTGGCAGTATCACCAGAGAAAGAAACATTGGCCTTGCTTGAATTAAGCACCGGTTTTTTTGCCTGGTTGTTCCGGATAATTTTAACCGGTATTGATTGCCTGATCTTTAAGGTCTTTTTTGATATCAAAGCTGAAGGCGAAGAGAATGTGCCTAAGGAAGGCGCTTATATTCTGTATGGTAACCATACCAGTTTTCTTGATGGGCCGGCAATAGCCGCCTGCTTACCTCGGCGCCCGGTATTTCAGCTGTTTTATTTTGTTTTTGGCCCCTATTTCTTCCGGCCATTTGTTCGTAATCCGGTCTTAAGGAATCTTATCAAAATGGGCCGGTTCATTCCGTTTGATTTCTCAACCCACTTTCTGGAAGCTTTACGCAGCAGCTTCTATGTATTACAGCACGGTAAGGGTTTGTGTTTTTTCCCGGAAGGGTTACGCACGGCCAGCGGTGAGATCGCTGAATTCAAGAAAGGTTTTGGAGTATTAGCAAAGGAGACTGGTGCCATGCTGGTGCCGGTAGCGATCAAGGGGGCGCATACAGCCTGGCCAAGTACGGCCAGATATCCGCGTTGTGGTCCCATACGGTTAAAATTTGGTAAGCCGCTGAATGTTGAGGGTCTGGAGCGGCAGGGGCTGGCTATGGGGGCGGCAGATTCTTATGAAGCCATATGCATGTCTGCCCGCAAAGCGTTAATTAGATTAAAGAGTGAGGTTGATATTTCTGAGTCAGAATCATTTAAAGCATCTGTTGATATTGGAAAGGTTTCATTATGAATATTTTGAAGATGACTAATACTTATAAGCCATTGGTGGGCGGCCTGGAAAGGTCAGTTAGCAGTTTTGCGGCTGAATTCAGGAAAGCCGGGCATCGGGTGATCATTGTAGCGCCTGAATATCCGGATATGGTGCCGGAAGAAGATGTTATTCGTATTCCGGCAATGCAAAATTTTAATGGTACCGACTTTTCGGTGCAATTGCCGGTGCAGGGCACATTAACCGAGGCCTTGGGTGATTTTAAACCTTCTATAGTTCATGCCCATCATCCTTTTCTGATCGGCGATACGGCTTTGCGCATTGCGTCAAAATATAATGTGCCATTGGTGTTCACACATCATTGTTTGTATGAAGAAAATGTGCATTATATGCCCGGGAATGAAAGCGCTCTAAAGCGTTTCGTTATTGAGTTGGCTACCGGTTATGCCAATCTGGCTGATCAGGTTTTTGCGCCGAGTGAAAGCGTGCTGGCTATGCTTAAAGAACGCGGCGTAATTACGCCCGTAGATGTAGTACCTACCGGAATATATATTGAGCAGTTTTCCCGCGGCGCGGGGAGGGCATTTCGTAAAACTCATCATATTCCAGGTGATGCTTTTGTGGTGGGGCATGTAGGGCGGCTGGCACCAGAGAAAAATCTGGAGTTTTTGGCCCGAGCGGTGGCCCGATTTCTTAAGAATAATCCCCGGACTCATTTTCTGGTCGGAGGCACGGGCACCTCGGAAGGCGCCATTAAAGACATATTGACTGCTGAAGGGGTGATCGATCGTTTACATCTGGTGGGTATGCTAAATGGTAAAGATCTGGTTAGTGCTTATCATGCCATGGATGTATTTGTGTTTGCTTCGCAAAGTGAAACCCAGGGCCTGGTGGTAACCGAGGCGATGGCCTCCGGCATTCCGGTGGTGGCGGTTGCGGCACCTGGTGTTCGAGAAGTTGTGAGAGATAAAGTGAATGGGTGTCTTTTAGATCACGAGAATATTGAAGACTTTGTGCTGGCTTTAACCTGGTTAAAGCGTTTATCGGCAGGCAGGAGGCTTAAGCTCAAGCTGGCTTGTAAAACAACGGCCAAAGATTTTGCCATGAAGCTGTGCGCGCAGAAAGCTTTAAAGATATACGGCGGGCTTACGGCTTATCAGGGCTTTTCGCGGCCTAAACGGGAAGACGGTTTCTGGTCAGATACTGTGCGCTCAATTCAGGCTCAATGGTTGTTGGCGAAGAATCTTACCAATGCTACCGGAGCGTTTATTTCGCCAGAAATGTCTTCGGTGCAATCGTGATCAGAATTCTTGGGCATTATACCCGGGTATAATTGCAGTGATTATCATTATTCTTTAAAATAACGCAATTAAGAATGGTAAGGAAATATGTGGATATCTCTGCCGGTCATCATCATTGGAACGATAGTAAGTTTGGCTTTGAATGGGATCGGATTCTTGTTGATTAAAGAACATTATAAAATCTTGGGTAATTCTAAAAAGCGTAAGAAAGTTGTCAGATCGAGGTCGTGATCTTATCTACAATGGAGGCGTTTATGCATAAAGTATTCGGCAAGATTGGATATGCAATTATTTGTGCTGTGGTGATGGTGCAATTGACCGGATGTGGCACTATTCTTCACTCTGAGCGTATTGGCCAGAGGAGCGGCAGGATCGATGCCGGGATAGCGATCTTAGACGGGGTCGGATTATTATTCTTTTTGGTCCCGGGTATTATCGCCTACGCGATTGATTTTAGTAACGGCACGATTTACCTTCCCGGCACATCCCGGAGTTCGTTAGACATTAAGGACTTGAAGCAGGTAAAGTTTAATCCGCGAACTGCTACTATCGCCAGCCTGGAGGCTGCTATTGCGAAAGAATCCGGCTGTGATATTAGATTGTACCGTGAACTTACCAAAGTAACAAAATTACGGTCCGAGAAGGATCTCCCGGCGAGTTTTGCTCATTTATCAGATAAAACGCCAAGAGCCGCTATTGTTTTGTTAAACCGGGAATAGGTCGGTTCTTGCAAGTTACCGGGGGTATTAAATAATTCGTATCATTATCTTGTTGTCGGGAGGATAATGAATGCCTTGTGAGATAAATATTGTTCGGGGATGATATGAAAGAACAGAAGCCTATTAAGGTGCCAGAAACGCCGCGCAGTCGCAAAAATTGTGCGGAAAAGGGGTGTTTACGATCCCGGTTGAAGCGGGCAGTCGAACAGCAGAGCAAGTCCGACGAGCAATTTATTATTCGTACCAAGGCAATGGAATCGGTTGCGGATGGTATATTTATTATCGACGCCCAGAAACCGTTCTTTCCGGTAACTTATGCCAATCCGGCTTTTCAGGACATGACTGGCCATAGTAACAAGGAGATAATTGGCAAGAATTATTTTTTGCTCTACGGTGCCGAGGCAGATCCACGAGTCGTTGAAGAGATACGGCATACTATTGTGCAGGGCCGCTCTTTTCATGGCGAAATGCTGAATTTTAGCAAGAATGGGGATAAATACTGGAATATGCTGCGTATTACGCCCGTACGGGATGCTAGCGGTGCGGTTACTCATTATGTTGGGATCCAGACTGATGTTACTTTGCTAAGGCAAAGAGAGCAGGAGCTTAAAGTTCAGCGTGAGGATCTTTTACATGTTACCAGGGTGGGAATGCTCGCCGAGTTTGTTTCATCGCTGGCGCACGAGATCAGCCAGCCGTTAACTGCGATCCTTTCTTATGCGCAAGCTTCCCAGCGCTTGCTCGGTGACCGCGAGCCAAAGGTGCGCGAGATCCTGCAATTTATTGTAGATGATGATCAACGTGCCAGTGAGGTTATCCGGCGCTTGCGTTCTCTTTTAAAGAAAACTCGTCCGGAAACCACGCCGCTTTGTATTCAAGAACTTATTGGCCAAACCATTGCCTTGATCGCCACTGATCTTACGGTACGGCATATAGTTTTAAAGACCTCAATCGCTTTGGATCTGCCATTAGTGTGTGTAGACCGGATACAAATTAAACAAGTGTTGCTGAACCTTATTAGTAACAGTTTTGAAGCTATCGAACCGGTTAAAGATATTCGTGAAATAACTATTAGTGCAGTTTTACAAGAACCGGGTATGATCAGGGTGTCCGTGAA
This sequence comes from Candidatus Omnitrophota bacterium, assembly GCA_015232565.1. Classification (GTDB taxonomy): domain Bacteria; phylum Omnitrophota; class Gorgyraeia; order Zapsychrales; family Fredricksoniimonadaceae. The sequence goes on along the minus strand of JADFZK010000033.1, from coordinate 24,087 downwards.
GGACTCCGGATCCGGTGTGCGCACGGAAGATTTACCGCGCTTGTTTACGCATTTCTTTACCAGTAAAGTCGACGGCTTGGGTATGGGATTGTCAATTAGCCGTTCCATCATTGAGGCGCATGGCGGTCTGCTAGAGGTCGCCAACAATCCTGATCGTGGAGCAACTTCTTATTTTACTTTGCCAGTATATGTTGAAGCGATAATTCAGAAATAATTAATAGCATCTTGGCCCTATTGACTTGCCGAGCCAGTAATCAATAGTATCTCAACCCTGTATATTTATTGGCAGTTTACGTTAATGATATTTAATGAGGAGTATGGCGATATGTCTCTGGAGATCAAGCAGGTCTTTATTATTGATGATGATGAGTCGGTCTGCCGCGCGTTGAGTATCCTGCTTTTGACCTTCGGGTTTGCGGTGCGAACGTTTTCTTCAGCGATCAGTTTCTTCCAGGCCGTGTCTAATGATGTTCCCGGTTGTTTATTGATCGATATTCATATGCCGGGAATTGACGGTTGGACGGCGCAGAAACAGTTGGTGGAATCCGGATCGAAGCGTCCGGTGATCTTTATTTCTGCCGAAAAGCCGGATATTGCCATTGAGCGGGCGTTTAAAGTTGGTGCAGTAGGTTTTTTAAAGAAGCCGGTTGATGGACAGGTTCTGGTGGATCTTATTAACTCAGCCTGCGAAGATGCTTTGTTGGTAAGTGCATGACTGTAAATATCGTTTGAGCTGAAGATTCAGGATTGGGAAATGTAAAATGAATAAAAGCAAGGCTCTAATATATGTGGTCGACGACGACCCCTCAATACAAAGGGCGCTCACTTTGTTGTTGCATAGTCATGGTTTCAAAGTGGCAGCTTTTTCTTCTGCCGAAGCGTTTTTGGCTTTTAAGCATCCCCGTCAGACCGCGTGCCTTCTACTGGATGTGCGTTTACCGGAGCTGAATGGCCCCGCGCTTCAGGACATTATGTGCGAGCGTCAGCTGGATATCCCAATCGTTTTTATTACTGGTTACGGGGATATTCCAATGGGTGTTAAGGCTATGAAAGGTGGCGCGGTGGATTTCCTGCCCAAACCGTTCATTGATCAAGACCTGTTGAATGCTATTGAACGGGCCATAGCAAAAAGCAAGGTGCAAAACCGGTCTGGTGCGGAAGTGGATCAGATCAAACGGCGTATTAGCACGCTTTCTCCGCGCGAGCTGGAAGTTTTCCATTTTGTGGCGCAGGGGCTGATGAACAAGCAGATCGCTTCCCGGCGTGGCACGGCCCTGCAGACTATCAAGGTCCATCGTGGACGAGTTATGCAGAAAATGCAGGCCAAAACTGTTACCGAGCTTATTCATTTCGCCCAAAAAGCGGGCCTGGTTCCTTCCTGACCCATCCATATACTCTCGTCGTAGATGACTGTTATACCCAGGTTCAATTGTTTCTTTTTCTCCTGCCTTCTAGAATACGTTTCCTGATCAACCTTTTCCCGGGAGAGCGTATGTTAACCATTAAAGAAGAAAAGTTCCGTCAGAGTGAGATTTCCAAGAACGATGCCATGTTCTTGTTGCCCAGAAACCAGATCAATAGCATAGCTGGAGATCAGGACCTCGATTGCTGGAGTGACCTTTGGCAAAGGATAAAGATCCTTTATCGTTTGGCGGGAAAGAATACTGCCCGAAAGTATTCTCGTGAAAATTGATGTCCTTAAGTATTTACAATTGCGTCTTGCGCCAACCTTGTATCGCCGGGCGGCTAACTCGCGGGCCGGTGGAGTTGGTAAGGTCCCATCGCCGCTTGTAAATATACCCGATCCCGAAGTGGCGATCATGGTAAAGAATCCAGTTTTGGATAATTTCGACCGTAAATATACACCGGTACGGCTCATTTTGTTGCTGACGTTAACTATTCTGGTTTGCGGTCTAATATTGGATTTCTTGTTTGTATGGTTTCCAAGCCTGCAAATGCGGGATATGCCATTGATCGGTTCGGTTTTGCTGATTGTTTGTTTATCACCGGTTCTTTACGCATTTTTTTACACGCCCATGATCAGGCAGTTTGAAAGCTTGAAGAAAGCCGAAGCCATTATGCGGGAGTTGGCCCTTATTGATGAACTTACCGGACTTTACAATCGCCGGGGCTTTCTTACCTATGCTAACCATTTGCTTAAGTTATCCCTGCGAACCAAGAAGGGGCTGATCCTGATCTATGCCGATCTGGATAATATGAAGGAGATCAACGACGCCTTGGGCCATGAAGAAGGTGACCGGGCTTTGGTCGCCATAGCGGAAGTTCTCAGAAAGACTTTTCGGGAGTCAGATGTGATAAGCCGGGTGGGAGGGGATGAGTTCGCGGTATTGGCGCTGGAGGCCAGGGCCGAAGATCTAAATGCCTTAAGCAAAAGATTAAGCGAAAACATGCGCAGATCCCGCTACAACGTCGACCTGGGGCATAAATTAACTTTTAGTGTCGGGATCATGTACTACGATCCGGCCTCGCCGCAAACGATCGAGGAACTCTTAAGGGGGGCGGATGTTTTGATGTACAAAAAGAAGTCGGCTGTTTAGTTATCGGTGTTGGTTGAGGGGCATTATACCCGGGTACAATTGTTTGTTTTTGATTACAAAGTACAATTATTTTTCCAGTGACGAATAGTAACAAAATGATGTTTAAAGTTAACCAGCGTATTTAAAAGGGGAGTCAAGATGAGAAGCTTATGGGCAAGGTGGCGTTTCTATGGTGTTTTGCTGGTCATGTCAGGAACATTTCTGATCGTGAGCGAAGTACGTGCGGCTTCTGGTGATGTGCCCGCGGCGCAAACAGCGGGAGGGATTCAGAAACTGCAGAGTGATATTGATCAAAGTAAAGCTCTGGAGAGCAAGATCCTTGATAATACAGGAAAGAATCTGACCAAAGAAAAGACCACCGCAGTGATCGGGGTTGATCATGGTGAGAAGGTTTTTATAAGCCGGATCGTGGTTGAAGGTGTACGTGCTCTTACGGATAGCGATATCGCCAGGATAACTGGTGAATTTGAGAATAAACAGATCTCTTTCGCTGAAATGCAGAAAGCGGCGGATCTGATAACTGATGCCTATCGGGCAAAAGGTTATGTTACCGCACGTGCGTTTATCCCCAGGCAGACTATAAAGCAGGATGGCGTGCTTTTAATTACGGTAGTGGAAAGCACGGTGGGTAACATCAGCATAACCGGGAACAAATATTTTAAAACCCGGATATATGAAGAGAAATTAAGATTAAAGCCGGGAGAACCGTTTAATTATGCTGAATTACAAAAATCGCTGGTTGCGATCAATGAAAAGCCCGACCGATCCGCTAAAGTCGTTCTGGCCCCGGGCAAGGTTCAGGGTGGGACCGATATTATTATAGAAGCCAAAGATCGCCTGCCGGTACATGCCGGGTACACTTTTAATAATTATGGGTCACGTTATGCAGGAAGAAATCTGAATTTCTTTACTTTGGAGCACAATAATCTGACCGGTTCTGACGATCAGTTGTTCTTGCAATATATGGTGGCCGCGGATAGCGAGTTGGCAAATTACAAAAGCGGGCGGTATCTGTTTCCGTTAACAAAAACCACCAATATCGGGTTGACCGGTTCCGTTGCCAGGTCAAAGCTCGGCAGTGAATTTCTGGCGGCCGAATCAATTGGTAAGTCAACAGTCCTGGGAGCCTTTGTGAATCAGGCTTTGATCTCCAATGAAACGCTGGATGTGCGGGCGAACCTGGGGTTTGATTATAAATCGATCAAGAGTTATCTGCAGTCCCGGGAAACATCCCGCGATGACAGTCGGGTGGCCAAGATCGGCCTGGATGTGGATAAGAAAGACTTCTTGGGACGGACTTTGTTTACGGCTGAACTGGACAATGGCATTCCCGATATGTGGGGCGGGTTAAGTGATAAGGATCCGCGTGCCAGCCGTACAGGATCGGGCGGAAAGTTCTTAAAAGGCGTGTTTAACCTTTATCGTGCCCAGCCATTGCCGTTATCGGCGGCGTTATTGTTCAAGAATTCTGCCCAGTATACCAACAGTACGCTTACAGCGGCGGAAGAATTCCAGGTTGGCGGTCCTTATAGTGTGCGCGGGTATGCTCCCGCGGCTTATGCCGGCGACCGGGGTTTGTATTCGGCCGTGGAACTCGTTTTGCCATATTACTTTATCCCACGGAGCTGGACAGTACCGTTCACTAACTCGAAATGGTATGACACCGCACGTTTTGTGATGTTCTACGACTGGGCTACGGTACGGATGAGCGATCGTCAGCTCGATGAAAGCAAAGGCCGGACTATAAAAGGTTGTGGTCTGGGAGCACGATTTAATATCACCAATCGTATTTCTGTAAAAGCTGAGTTTGGTTATCCACTGGGTGGGCCGCAGTCTACAGATACTAAACACCGCAATGTTCAACCCTGGGTTGAAGTTGCCGTAAAATTCTAAGGGGAAATATATGAGAAAGCCATCAAGATCGATTTCTATTTTAGTGCTCGCGGCATTTCTAATGTATCCGTTGGAGATACACGCGCAAAATGTTTTGCCGCAGGGCGCGGTAGCCACCCTGGGTGATGCCAAGTTCGATTATGTATCCCAGCCCGGGATATTGAACGTTAATGTTACTGTTCCACAAAACAGGGCCGATTATGACAGTTTCTCGGTCGGGAAGAATAATGCGGTGAATTTCAACGGGAACGCTCCGTTTACTTTTATAAATACAGTTATTGGTACTGATCCTTCGAATATCTTTGGAGCGATCAACGCGCCTAATGGCCAGATTTTCCTGATCAATCATAATGGCATCCTGTTTGCTCAGGGGTCATCAGTGAACGCGGCCGGGCTGGTAGCGTCGACACTGGATCTTAACGAAAGCGACTTTTTGGCTGGTCGGTACACTTTCCTGGGAAAAGGGGGAAGTGTGGTTAACCGGGGCTATATATCTACTCCGGGTGGTTTTGTGGTGTTATTGGGTTCTACGGTTGAAAATAGCGGTGTGATCGAGGCCAATTTAGGGAGTGTGATCCTGGCTTCCGGTGAAGCCATAACGCTTAGTTTGGATCCACAAGGCGTGGTTGCGGTCGTTATAGATAAAAAGACTTCCCAGAATCTGGCCAATAAGGACTCGGCGGTCAAGAACACCGGACGGATCACGGCCAATGGCGGTAAGGTGTTACTGACAGCTAAGGTTTTGGACGGAATATTCAAGAACGCGGTTAATAACGAAGGCATAATTGAAGCGCGCAGTCTGGTCGGCAGAAAAGGTGAGATCGTATTGATAGCTCCGGAAGAGAATTCATTAGTATCGAATACCGGATTGCTGGATGTTAGTGCGAGCGAAAAGGACGCCGACGGCGGATTAATTGAGTTGAGCGCGCCCAGGCTGAATATGGAGCATGGCAGTTATCGCGCTAATGGGCTGGGCGGCAGGAATGGCATCTTATATTTGGACCCGTGGGATTATACGATCGGTGATGATCAGGGATTCTTCGAGATACTTTCAGACCAGAATATGGGTGGTATGGATTTGATAATTGAGGCTACTAATGATATTAATTTTGCTTTAAGCGACAAGGAATTGAATTTGCAATTTTTTGATACCGAGGTTTTTACTTTGAAAGCCGGCCGGAATATATATTTGAATGATAGTTCGATCGTTACCCAGGGCGGCGCGGTAAATCTGTTCGCTAATAAAGGTAATGGCCGGGGTGAACCGGGGAATATCTATATGGGTAATGGCGCCGGGATCAAGACTAATGGAGGCAAAGTTACTCTTGAAGGATCCGTTATTGATCTTTCGGCTTTGGTTGATGCTGGATCTGGTGATGTTGATGTTCACGCCGAGGATCAAATAATCAATTCTATGGCGGATCTGGGCAAGAATATAAATGCCAAAGATGTGTACTTTACTGCTGAGAACGGGATCGGCGTTACCGCACCGATACTTGTGTCAGCCGACAAGGTCACTGCTTACAATGCCGGCCATGGCAAGATCGAGATCACTAATACCCGCGGCTTTAATGCCCGGTCGGTCATAAATAACGGCGGAGCGTTTGGGGATGATGTGTATTTAAGGACTACTGCGGAGAACGCGAAGAATATTGAGGTCGGGGTGGTCAAGGCGGCGGGTTTTGGGAACGTTTCTTTGGATGCCTCAGGAAGTATTACGGACAATGACCGCGATAGCATGATAACTGCCAACCGATTATGGTTATCTGCCGGCAACGATATTGGTACGGCTGCTAATCGTATTAATACAAATGTGAATCATCTGTCAGGGATATCAAAGGGAGTTGGTGATATTTATATTAATCAGGCTACAGCCGTTACAATCAATGACATGCGCAATATGAACGGTTTGATCGACATAATTGCTGGCGGCCGGATCAATGCCATGGATATTTCTACTTATGGCGGGACCCAAAAGGATGGCATCAGTCTAAGGACTGTTTATGGTGACATTGAAGTAGGTAAAGTAACGGCGGCTGGTCTGGGCGATGTTTTGCTGGATGCCGCTGGTAACATTACTGATGAAGATGCCGATAGCCTGGTGACTGCGGATCAATTAACTCTGGCTTCTGGTATCATTGGCAGTGCTTTGGGTGCATTTCTTACACTGGGAATTGATATTAACACTTCCGTTGTGGACGGACACCAGATGTTGGCTATCAATAATTTGCCAGGCGCTTCCGGGTACAATATATATTTTCGACCGGGAGTGTTGACTGATGTGGCGTGGCAAAAGGTGGCGGCGAATGTTCCGGCTTCAACCGGCGCAGTAACACAATGGCTTGATCCGGCCACCGATGGCGTTTCCGGTTCGTATTATGCTGAGGTATCTTCCACGTCTACGGGTGGTGTTGGGGCATTGGCGAACAGGATCAATACCGATGTAAATGATATTTCGGCTCGTTCCCGGAATATCGGGGATATTTATCTTGAGCAAGCCAAAGCGGTTGGTTTGAACGGAGTAAGCACTAATCAGGGCTTGATCGATATAATTTCGGCGGATGCTATTGCCGCGCAGAATATCAGCTCGGGTGGTGGCGCCGCTGATCATGTAAAGTTAAAGGCTTTATCCGGTGATTTGAGTGTGGCCAATATCAATTCTGCCGGTGACTTGTCTCTGGAGGCGGTTAATGGATCGATCCTGGGAACAGGAACTGGTCCTCATGTTACTTCAGGCGGAGACGCCAATTTGACAGCTGGCCATGTTATTGGCAGTTGGATACCGTACAAGCCTCTGAATATCAATGTAACGAAGGATCTGTATCTGGCCGCTGGGGGAAGAGACAGTTTGGCCGCTGGTAGTGCCGGGGAAATGCCGGTGAGTGGAACGTTGGAAGGTGTGGTTGGGGAAGCTTATAAAATAGATCCTGGTACACGTTCAAATGACCTGGCAGACGGCGAATTCGCTGGAGATCCTTCCGGGTATGTGTTTGTTAACAATACCGAGATCTGGCCCAAGGTCCCCGTTCGGGTGCCGGTGCCTGAGGTGGTTGCACCTGATCCCGGCCTGGTGGTGGTAACTCCGCCAATTGATCTTTCGTTGATGCAACAGCAGTTGTCGATGAATACGAGTTTACGCACAATATACGATCCGGCTTTCCGTACGGTATCAATGGATCGTGTCGCCACTACCGGGGTATATTTCTATCATCCTTTAACGGTGGCGGACGCCAGCGCTTTCGACGGGATTGCTTTGGATAGCCAGGCATATGAATTTATTGACCGGAATATTGATCTGAAGAGTCAGAATTCATTCCCGTTGTATTATCAATCCGGGAGCCAGGATCAAAGAAAGAGCAAATAACATGAAAATGATTATTGGCTGCTCAGTTATACTGGCATTGGTTGCGGCAGGTTTTCTGCTTAAAGACCGTCAAAAGCCTTATCTGGTTAGGATCAATAACTATGCCATTACTGCGGAAGGCTTCGAGCGTGACTTTAAGAATTCCGCTTTTGCGGCTGTGGATACCCAGGAAGCCAGGAAAGATTTTCTATCTTCTCTGGTGAGGCGTAAATTGATCCTGCAGGACGCTCATGCTAAAGGGTTGGATAAGGACCAGGAGTTCCTGTTGATGGTCGAGCGTTTCTGGGAGCAGTCCCTGCTGCAAAGAGCGATCGATCAGAAAGACCGGGAAATTGCCAGCTCGGTAATGGTCTCGGATGCCGCCATTGAGGCGGAGTACAAGAAATTATCCACGGCCGGCAAGGCTAATAAGACTTACGACCAGATGTATGCGCAGATCAAATGGTCGCTGAATCGTGCCGAGGAGAATAAAGCCATGGAACAATGGGTAACGCGTATCTATAATGAAGCTAATATTGAGGTAAATAGCGCTTATCCGATTGCGAATGATATAAAGAAGAATAAGAATGCTGGTTGAACCCGGAGGAAATAATGGCGGATATAAAAGCGCGCGATCAGCGCCGGAACTATTTTATTAACAAAGATTTTCAGTCCAGGTTTATTATTCAGTTCTGTCTTTTGGTGGTTTTTAGCGGGGTGTTGACCATAATCATACTCTATTTTTGGGGTAAGGCTTCTACCACTGTAGCTATTGTAAACTCGCAGGTAATGGTACGGCCGACCGGGGATTTTCTTTTTCCGGTTCTGGTTCAGACCGGGCTTATAGTAATGGTCATAGTCGGTCTTGCCACTATAGTGGTGACTTTGTTGTTCTCGCATAAGATCGCCGGGCCTTTGTATCATTTTAGAAGTGTCATTCAGGGCCTTAAGGAAGGTGATTTTTCCCGGGATGTCCATATTCGTGATTATGATCAATTACAAGACCTGGCTGTCGAAATGAATGCTATGATCGTTGCGGTACGCCAGCAGATCAATCTGACCAAGGCCAGTATTGCCACCTTCAAAAATAAAGAAGGCAATGTATTCGACAAGGATATCCAGGTAATAGCCAGTAATATCGGGTTCTTTAAAACCTAAATGCGCCGAATGCACTTTACCAGGATAGTTGTATTCTTCTTTTGTGTTTGGTCTGCCGCGTCCCTGGCGGCCGCGGCAGACGATTCTTTCCCTACGGGTCAAAAGCTCGAAAGTGCCCATTTTCTTATTTATTCTGATCCACAGGTCGATTTGACGGCTTTGTTCCAAAGTCTGGATGTCGGGCTTGGGGAAGCTCTTTTGGTTAACGAGCCGGGCATAAAAGGTGACAATCTGCCGGTGGTCCTGGATGCCCTCTATAGCCGTATCGCTGCGACTTTGGACATGAATCTTTACAGTCTGCGTTGTATGCTTAAGATCTGCCGTAATGATGCTCATCTTAAGAGCGTTGCCCGGGTAGTGCTCGATCGTGAAGTGGAGGCGCCATCGTTTTATGTTTATGAAATGAACACGATTTATATCAGCGCCGAACATTTTACTAAGGAAGTGCTGGGCCATGAAATTGCGCATGCGATCATCTCGCATTATTTCGTGGTTCAGCCTCCCGCTAAAGTGGCCGAGATCCTCTCCGGATACGTAGAATACGAGCTGCGCAAACTCTCCCGCCAGCCTTGATTCCCGCTTCTTATTCTTAATCTTTATCAACTATCTTGAAAACGCTTATTCATATTCTACGTCGAGGATTGACTATGCGTCATCCATGGTTATACCCAGGTTCAATTGTTTTGGCAGGCGGGACACTTTAATATGAACCTATCGGTCAAACAGGAAGGAGGAAAAGTGAATACAGATAGCAAGAAGGTTTATATTGTTGATGATGACGAATCGGTTTGCCGTTCTTTGAAATGCCTTTTATCGACTTTCGGATTTACAGTAGAAACATTCTTGTCGGGCGGGGAGTTCTTTGCGGCTGTTACCGACACTGATCCGGGTTGCCTGGTACTGGATGTTAATATGCCAGGCCTGGACGGTTGGGAAGTACAGAAAAGGCTGGCGCTGTCCGGATCAAAACGTCAGTTCATAATTATAACCGCAGATAAGGATAACAGTCTAAGAGAGCGGGCGGCTGAGATCGGGGCGGTGGGTTTTCTGCAAAAGCCGTTCAATGACCAACAGCTGGTAAATTTGATCAATCAATCTTTTGAAATAGGAGATAACAGTATGCGGAATAACTTTCTAATGTTTTTTATAGCGGCTTTTTTAATGACTACCGCATTAGGCTGCAATATGTTCAAAGGCGCCGGGAAAGATATGGAGAATGCCGGGCAAAGTATTCAGAAAACAGCGGACAGGTAAGGATATGGTTCGCTGGCAGTGGTATTCCTGGAGTAATGTTGGAAGGGAGGTGCATATGTTAAATTGGGCCGTAACTTTCTTTGTTGTCGCGATCATCGCGGCACTATTGGGATTTACAAGTATTGCAGGTTCGGCAGTGGAGATAGCCAAGATTCTTTTTTTTGTGTTTCTGGTTTTGGCGATCATTACTTTTATTTTCGGCCGACCGCGTAATGTGTAAATGGATTCGCTTAATAATTGAAGCAAAATTAAGAAAGGATTTATATGAAGATCAATTTTACCAGATCGTTTGGAGTTGTAGCGGCGGGGTTAATTTTGGCCGGTGTTTCTGCCGGTGCGGTGTTGGCGTCCGAGACCGATAGCCGTATTGAGGCTTCTGCCCGTAATTCGTATGTTTACAAGACCTACCTGTTAAATGACACGATTAATACCCGGTCCGTTGATGGGGCAGTTACTTTGACCGGCAGTGTTTCCGAGGAATCACATCGTTCGGTAGCTCAGGAGACGGTGGCAAATCTGCCTGGTGTCAAGAGCGTGGATAATCAGCTGGCGGTAAAAGGTGAGCGTCCGGTCGAGAATTCGGATGGTTGGGTAGGCCTTAAAGTTAAAACGGCTTTGTTGTTTCATCGCAATGTCAACGCGTTCAAGACCGAGGTCGGGGTTACTGATGGTTTTGTGACCTTGAAAGGCGAGGCTTTGTCCCAGGCGCAAAAAGATCTGGCCGGAGAATACGCCAAGGATGTTGAAGGTGTAAAGAGTGTAACGAACGAGATGACCATTGCCAAAGCTCCGGAAAATGCCGGTCAGACGATGGGCGAAAAGATCGATGATGCTTCCATAACTGCTCAGGTTAAAGTAGGGTTGTGGTCGCATCATTCGACTAGCGCTATCAATACCAAAGTCGCTACCAGTGAAGGTGTGGTCACTATTAGCGGTGTAGCGCGGAACGATGCTGAAAAAGCCTTGGTCAGCAAGTTAGCCAATGATGTTAACGGTGTTACCAATGTGATCAATAATATGACCATTGCTGATCCCGTTCTTAGCAAAACGTAATACCTGATTATGCGCATTGATACTTTACTGATTTCGTATGGATCAGAAAGTATCAATGCGCGTAATTCTTGTCGTATTCTATGACCCTCAAGAATTCTGAAAGAATTGTTATGAAACGAGATGCCTTTCTTCCGGTTAGAGGTTTGGCAAGATCAGGCGCGCTATTTTCATTTGACGAGCGTAAGAACGTTGACAGGTTAGCAGCCAAGCCGCTACGACTAAAGTTCGTCAAAGGCCAGGTTGGCGCGGAAGGCTTTGCTGTGGGCGCATCGATAGTTTTTGCTCCGCTTTTACTAGGTGATCTTAAGGTCTGTAAAACCAGCCGGCCGTTAACTATGGCTGATTTCCAGCGTGGAGTTGCTTTGTCCGAGAAGGAATTGCATGGAATGCATAGGGCGGTAGCAAAGAAATTGCCCGATGTAGTGTCATTGATCTTTTCGGCTCAGATAATGATGCTTAAGGACCGGACCCTGCTGGGAGCTGTTGAGGCACTTATCGGCCGGGGAATCGCGCCTCAGGAAGCGGTACGTGATATTGTTGAGGACTATGTGGCGCGATTTGACAGTATGGCCAATGAATATGTGCGTGAAAAACGTTATGATGTAATAGATGTTGGCCGTCGAATTCTAGCCAATATGATTGGCAGTTCAGAACTGGATGACCGCTTTGACGGCAAGATCGTGATCGCTCGTGAATTATTGCCTTCGGATATAATGAAGCTCAGTTTGCAGAATGCGGCCGGGATTATACTACTTTCGGGCGGTGTTACCGCGCATGTTGCGGTACTGGCGCGCTCGGTAAATATTCCATTGGTTATTGCCAATGAGCCGCGCCTGATGAACGTAAAAAATGGTTCTTGTATATTGCTGGACGGAGCTATGGGGAATATTTCTATAGATCCTGATAGTGATGTGGTGCGCGCCTTCCGGTCCAGGGAAGCATCACGACTTGATGTTAAGCGGATCTTGAAAACCTTGCGTGAGGAAACCCGCACTAAAGACGGCGTAAGGATAGTATTACTGGCCAATATCAATCTGTTGGCTGATCTGGCAGTGGCCAAGGCATTTAAGGCCGAGGGTGTGGGGCTGTACCGCAGTGAATTTCCTTTCTTGCTCCGCGGGGATTTTCCATCCGAAGAAGAGCAATATGTGATCTACCGCCGCCTGGTAGAGGGCATGAAGGGCCGCGAGATCACTTTTCGTACTTTGGATGTGGGTGGCGACAAGATGCTTTCATATTATGACGGTACCCGGGAGGCTAATCCATTCCTGGGACTGCGTTCTATCCGGTTCTCCCTGAAGAACCGGGATATCTTTGCGCACCAGATAAGGGCCATCTTGCGGGCCGGTTTCGATGCCGACTTGCGCATCATGTTCCCAATGATATCGTCGGTTGACGAGTTTGTAGCTGCGCGGGAGATGGTGGCAGAATGTTCGCGGGCTTTGCATTTAAATCGCCGGCCTTACCAGCGTAAGCCCCGCATCGGGGCGATGATCGAGGTGCCTTCAATATTGGCGGTTATTGAGGAATTGGCCTCAACTGCGGATTTTCTTTCTATTGGCACTAATGATCTCATACAATATATGTTGGCAGTGGATCGTACGAACGAGAAAGTTGCCGAATTCTATTTTCCGCATCATCCCGCTGTCTTGCGGGGTATAAAGCGCGTGGTCGATGCCGCCAGCCTCTATCAGCGTGACATATCGATTTGTGGTGATATGGCACATGACCCGCGGTATATTCCTTTTTTTATTGGTATCGGCGTTCGCAAGTTCAGCCTGGATGCCAGTTACCTGCCCAAGATCCAGCATAGTGTTAACACAATAGACACCCGCAAAGCGACGCTGTTTGCCGCCGACCTACTAACCAAATCCAGTGTTACCGAGACCGCCGAACTTTTTGACCGCTAGATTCAGGAATATTCTGGATATGAAAGTGAGTCGTTAATTAACGCATTGACAGATGCTTAATTAAGCTTTATATTAACTTACTTAGCAAAACTATTTACCAAGGAGCTTGCAATGGACCACAAGATCACAATTCAACCTACTCCGAATCCGAACGCTTTCAAGTTTGTATTAAATGCTGTTGTCAAAAGCAAGGACAGCGCGGTATACAAGCGGGGATCCGCTGCCGGCCAGAACGCGCTCGCGGCCGCCATTCTTAAACTGCCTAATGTTTCCGAGGTCTATTTTGCCAATCATTTTATTACGGTTACCCAGGACGGCTCGGCCGATTGGGACGTGCTGGAACAAAATGTTAAGGCAGTAATAACTGCCAATATTGCCGCGCATGACCCTGATTTTAGCGTTGTTGAAACAGTTAAACCGGCTTTTGGACCGGGGGGCGACCTGGGCCGTATTGAGCAGATACTGGATGCCAATATCCGCCCGGCTTTACAACGGGATGGCGGAGACCTTCAGGTGGTAAGCCTGGAAGGCAAAGTACTAACAATTCATTATGAAGGCGCGTGCGGTTGTTGTCCTCATGCGGCTATGGGCACGCTTTACGCTATCCAGAATGTCCTGCAGGATCAGTATGATCCCGAGATCGTCGTAGAAATGGGATAATTGTTATGTTCAAGATCCATAAGAAAGTTAAGTACGCCCTGACGGCTTTGAAATACATGAAGAAAAAGCCGGCCCCGGCGTTGACTACCGCTAAAGAGATATGCGCGGCTTTCCGGATGCCTTTCGATCCTACTTCCCGGGTTTTGCAGATCATGACTCAGAACGGGATCCTTTCCGCGGTGCAGGGCGCGTATGGCGGGTATCGTTTAACCGGGGATATCGGGAAAATATCGGTCTTTGAACTTAGCCGGATGGTCACCGGTTCAATATCCGTGACAGATTGTACTTCTGATGATGGTAAATGCGGCCGAAAAGATGTTTGTGTCCTTAAAGATGGCATGGTTAAGCTTAATGCCCGGCTAATACGTATATTCAAGGATATTAAAGTCAGCGAGATGGTTTAATGCAGAATAACGGTGATCCCTCCAAAGATAATCAGTTGACCGGCGACTACAAGTACGGCTTTTCTTCGGTAGTTGCTTCGGATACTATTCCCAAAGGGCTTAATGAGGATGTGGTGCGCCTGATTTCTGCTAAAAAGGGTGAGCCGGCGTTTATGGCCGAATGGCGTTTAAAGGCTTTTCGTCACTGGCAGGGTATGAAGGAGCCGCATTGGCCTAATTTTGAGTATGCGCCAATTGATTATCAGGATATCCGTTATTATTCAGCCCCACTCAAGAAAGGCGACGGCCCCGCCAGCCTGGCCGAGGTGGATGCGGAAGTGGTCAAGACTTTCGAAAAGCTGGGGATCCCGGTCAGTGAACAAAAGCGTTTGACCGGAGTGGCGGTAGATGCTGTTTTCGACAGTGTTTCGGTGGGGACTACTCACCAGGCGGAGCTGGAGAAGGTTGGCATTATCTTTTGCCCGATCTCGGAAGCTTTACAAAAGCATTCCGCTATGGTAGCCAAATACCTGGGGACGGTGGTGCCTTATCAGGATAACTTCTTTGCGGCGCTTAATTCTGCGGTGTTCACCGATGGCTCTTTTTGTTATATCCCTCCCGGGGTGCGTTGTCCGGTGGAGCTGTCGACCTATTTCCGGATCAATGCTAAAGAGACCGGGCAGTTTGAGCGCACTCTGATTGTGGCGGATAAAGGCTCCTATGTAAGTTATCTGGAGGGCTGTACTGCTCCGGCACGAGACGAGAACCAATTGCATGCCGCAGTGGTGGAGCTGATCGCGCTGGACGATGCCGAGATAAAATATTCCACGGTTCAGAACTGGTATGCCGGGGATAAGGAAGGCCGCGGCGGGATCTATAATTTTGTTACCAAACGCGGTAAATGCGCCGGGCGTAATTCGCGTATCTCCTGGACCCAGGTGGAAGCCGGCAGTGCTATTACCTGGAAATATCCCAGCTGTATACTTCAGGGCGACAATTCAGTCGGCGAGTTCTACTCGGTGGCGCTCACCAACAACCGCATGCTGGCGGATACCGGCACCAAGATGATCCATATCGGCAAGAACACCAAAAGCACCATTATTTCCAAAGGTATATCCTCGGACTTTTCGCATAACAGTTACCGTGGCCTGGTCAAGATCCTGCCCTCGGCCGATAATGCCCGCAATTTCTCACAATGCGATTCCATGTTGATCGGCAATAATTGTTCCGCGAATACTTTTCCGTATATCGAGGTGGAGAACAATTCGGCGACTATGGAACACGAAGCTACCACTTCACGTATCAGTGCTGATCAGATATTTTATTTGCAATCACGCGGCCTGGAGAAAGAAGAGGCTATATCGCTGGTGATCAATGGTTTTTGTAAGGAAGTTTTCAAGACCTTGCCTTTGGAGTTCTCGGTGGAAGCGGTTAAATTATTGGAAATGAAGCTGGAAGGAAGTGTGGGATGAGGAGCCGTTTATGTTAAAGATCAGTGAGCTTTGTGCGAGCGTGGAAGGTGTGGCGATCCTTAAGGGCTTAAATTTGCAGGTTAATCCCGGTGAAGTACACGCCATAATGGGGCCCAATGGCTCGGGTAAGAGTACGCTTTCCAAGATCCTGGCGGGTAATCCGCAGTATAAAGTGGATAGTGGTACGATTGAATATGACCCAGGCGGCAAGTCCATTGACCTGCTGGCTTTGGAGCCGGATGTGCGCGCCAAGGAAGGGGTTTTTCTGGCTTTCCAGTACCCGGTGGAAGTGCCGGGGGTACCGACTTCACTCTTTTTGCGTGCGGCTTACAACGCGGTGTGCCGGCATCATGGCGTGGAAGAAATGGACCCGCTGGATTTTGATGCTTTCCTGCATGAAAAGATGAAACTGCTGGATATGGACGACAAGTTCATTGACCGGGCGGTTAATGTGGATTTCTCCGGCGGTGAAAAGAAGCGCAACGAGATCTTGCAAATGGCAATACTTAATCCGCGGCTGGCTATCCTGGATGAAACCGACTCCGGCCTGGACGTTGATTCTATGCGGATCGTTTCTTCTGGCGTCAATAAATTGCGTAATAAACGTAATGCCATGATAGTTATTACGCACTATCAGCGGTTGTTAAATTACATAAAACCGGATTTTGTGCATGTGTTGTCCAAGGGGCGTATTATCAAGTCGGGGGGGCCGGATCTGGCTTTGGAAGTGGAGAATAAAGGCTATGATTGGTTAATAAAATGACTCCGACATTGGCGCGCTCAACACCCTTCATTCAGTCTTTAAAAGTTGGCAGGGCCAATGCCTTGCCTGGTGAGCCGTTGTGGTTGACCGACCTGCGGAAGTCCGATGCGCTTTTTATGGATGCCTGTGAATTGCCGCAATTCGGCGTTGAAGAATGGAAACACACTTCGTTGGCCTCTTTGTGGAGTCAGTCCGCCAGGATCGCGGACGCCTTTAATTGGGTGGTCTCGGATGAATTAAAAGCGCTTTCGGTTAAAGGAGCGCGCACGATCTTTATTGTCAACGGCCAGCCCGTAAAAGACGGCTCTTGGTTATCTGCCGAGGATCTGCCTGGTGTAGCTTTCTTGTCTGGTACCCAGGCCTGGGAAGAACTTGATGCCGGTAAGCGCAACTTTAATGCTGTTAGCCGGAATGATTCCGGGCTTTTCTTACGTCTCAACCGTTTGGGCTTTAAGGAGCCTTTGGTGATCACTGTCGAGCCAGATACGGTGGTTGGAGGCCTGCTCCATATTGTTAATCTGGTTACTGTTCCTGACGCGGCACTGTTTCCCCGGATCTTTATACGCCTGGGACGGGGCGCGGAGTTAAATGTCTTGCAGTCTTATGTTTCCTGGTCGGGCGGCGGGTATGTTAATGTGCCGGTGACCGATGTTATTCTGGAGGCCGGCGCACGTCTGGAATATGCCGAGTCCCATGAGCAGTCTTTGCTGGCTTCCTATATTGGCGCGGTAAGAGTGTGGCAAGGCCGGGATAGTTCTTTCCGGTCGATGGTCGCCACATCCGGAGCGGGTCTTTTTCGCAGTAATATCAGTGTTATGCTGGAAGGTGAAGGTGCCGGTGCCCGGATAAACGGTTTACATCGGTTGAATGGTGAGGCTCATGCCGACAGCCATACTTTATTGGAACATCTGGCGCTCAATACCACCAGCGATCAAATGTATAAATGCGTTCTGGAAGATTCTGCCCATTCGGTCTTTAACGGTCGGGTTTTTGTCCATCGTGAAGCGCAGAAAACCAGTTCTTATCAGCTTAACAAGAACCTTTTGTTAAGCCGTGATTGCCGGGTGGATACCAAGCCTCAGCTGGAGATCAAAGCCGATGATGTTAAATGTACCCATGGCGCCACCATCAGCCAGCTGAATGACGAACAACTGTTTTATTTACAGACCCGCGGGATCGGCCGGGAGGCTTCCCGCCTTATGCTGGTACAGGGTTTTATGGACGATGTTCTTTCCCGGGTGGCGCATCCGCTTATCCGGCAATTCTTAACCCGGGCTTTGGTGCCCGGAGAAAACAGGGCGTGAGTTTATGGCTCTTGATATAAATAAAGTCCGTCAGGATTTTCCCAACCTGGCGGCGCGCGGCCGGGACAATATGCCGTTGATCTATTTTGATAATGCGGCCACGACTTTCAAGCCTTGCGAGGTTATTTCCCGGACCCACCATCACTACTGCCAGCGCACTTCCAATATTCATCGCGGGGTTCATTACTTAAGCGAAGAAGCCACTGCCGAGTATGAAGCGTCCCGCGACAAGGTGCGGCGTTTTATTAACGCCAAAAGCCTCTCCGAGGTAATTTTTACCAAGGGGGCTACCGAGTCATTAAATTTGCTGGCGCGCAGTTATGGCGCTCATTTTCTCAAACCCGGTGACGAGGTTCTTTTGTCCACTATGGAGCATCATGCCAATATTGTGCCCTGGCAGATGATACGGGAAGAAACGGGCTGTGTCCTTAAAGTGGCGCCCATTAATGACCAGGGCGAGATAATCGTCGATGAGTACCGCAAGCTTTTGTCGGCGCGCACCAGGATCGTTTCGCTGGTCCATGTATCTAATTCGCTGGGGACAGTAAATCCGGTTAAAGCCCTTGTTAAGTATGCCCACGCTGTCGGGGCGGTTTTCATCCTGGATTCGGCCCAGGGCATTTCGCATGAACCGGTGGATGTGCAGGACCTGGGTGTTGATTTTTGTGTTTTCTCCGGGCACAAGTTGTTTGGGCCAACGGGCGTGGGAGTGCTTTACGGCAAGGAAGTTTTGCTGGAAAGCATGCCGCCGTATCAGGGCGGGGGAGATATGATCCTCAGTGTTACTTTTGAGAAGACAATTTATAATCGCCTGCCTCACAAGTTCGAGGCAGGTACGCCCAATGTGGCGGGTGTTATTGGCCTGGGGGCTTCTATAGATTATGTAACCCGGCTGGGGTGGGAAGACATTATAGCTTATAAAAAAGACCTTTGTGTTTACGGCACGAAATTGCTGGAAGGAATAGAGGGACTGCGGCTGGTGGGGACTGCGGCCAATAAAGCGCCGGTATTTTCTTTTACCCTGGCTAATGCCCATCCGCATGATGTGGGCACTTTGCTTGACCGTGAAGGCATTGCTATTCGTACCGGCCATCATTGTACCCAGCCGGTAATGAAGCGGTTTGGCATTCCGGCCACTTCACGCGCGTCTTTAACTTTTTATAATACCCGGGAAGAGCTGGATCTTTTTATTGCCGCTTTACGCAAGGTTATTAAGGTGTTCAGTTGAGTATACACAGCGACGAACTTTATCAGCAGGTCATTCTGGAGCATAACAAGCGCCCCCGGAATTTTCTGCAACTTGATCCTTGTACGCATCAGGCCGAAGGCTACAACCCTTTATGCGGCGATCATCTGAATGTATATTTGCGGGTGAGTGATCAGGGGATGATCGAAGAATTATCTTTTCTGGGTGATGGTTGTGCTATTTCCAAAGCTTCGGCTTCCATGATGACTGCCGCTTTAAAAGGTAAGACTGTCGAAGAGGCCGGGCAGTTATTCCAGGAGTTCCGCCATTTGCTCACCAAAGAACTGGATCCCGAGAAAGATCCCCATTCGCTGGGCAAGCTTACGGTTTTCTCCGGTATCTGGAAATACCCCAGCCGGGTAAAATGTGCTGTTCTGGCCTGGCGCACCATGAAAGGCGCGCTGGATCAGGAAAAAACCATTGCTACCGAGTAGTGCATTCTTCCTCATTCAGACAAATATTAGTTACATATTGTTACCAGAAATCAACCGGGTCGCCGATGCCGTTGAAGGTGCCTAACAGGCGGACTTCGCGGATCAGTTCGATCCCGGTTTTTTTCTTTACCAGCTCCTGGATCGCCAGGGTCAGGTCGTAGACATCCAGGGCGCTGGCGCCGTTATCGCGGGTAATTATATTGGCGTGTCTGGCATACGAATGGGCCCCGTTCACGTTCAGGGATTTGCCGCCGGCCTGCTCGATTATTCCGCCAGCCGACTGCCGCCGGTCGGCTTGCGAAGTGGGTTCAACATTGCGAAAAAAAGATCCCGCACAGGGAGTTTCCTGCCAGCGGCCATGCTTGCTTTCCCGTTCCCGTATAATATCGGCACGTTGTTTGGACATGCCGGCTTTATCGCCCGGCAAAAGGGTGAATTCTGCCGACAGGATGATAGTACCATTATGTTTTATGTCGGAGTCGCGATAGGCGAATTTTACTGCATGCCGGGGGATGATCGATACGGAGTTGTTTTTGTCCAGCACTGTCAGGGTGATCAGGGAATCGGATATTTGCGCGCCGTAAGCTCCGGCGTTACCGGCAATCGCTCCGCCCACAGTGCCGGGTATGCCGCTAAACGTAGTTAGCCCGGCCAGCCCTGCGTTCACTGCGTATTCAGCCAAGGCATCTATTTGGGTGGCGGCGTCAACTCGAATATTGTTGCCGTGGCGCGTGATCGCCGGTGTAGCGCTGGAATAGCGCAAAATGACCCGGTCGATACCCTGATCCGAGGCCAGAATATTGGATCCGAAGCCCATTAAAACAAAAGGCTGGTCGTTTGCGCGCAGGGTGGATACTGCAAAACTGATCTGTTGGGCATCATTGCACTCGATCAGGGCCGCGCAAGGCCCCCCAAGCTGAAAAGTGGTGTACTTGGCCAGTAAAGCGTTTTGGATAACCGGTATACCGGCTTTGGTCAGGAAAGAAAGGTCCATTTAGATCTCCGGCCGGGGAAAAATAATATCTTTTTCCGGATTGTCAAAAGTTTGCACTGTGGTGCCGGGGAAAGCCTGCTGGATCTTGAATATTATCCCGTCCACCAGGTGCCGGGGCACCGAGGCACCGGAACTTATGCCGATGTTTTGTTTATTCTCCAGGTCGGTTAAAAGCAGTTCATCGGCCGAGTCTACAATCAGGCTGGGCACCTTTAAGCGCTGGCCCTGCTCTCTTAACCGGTTTGAATTCGAGCTGTTCGGTGAACCGCAAATTATAATGATATCGCAAAGCCCCGCCAGTTCTTTAACCGAATCCTGGCGATTCTGGGTGGCGTAACAGATATCGTCTTTGGCCGGCCCGGTCAGGCGGGGAAAACGGGCCCGCAGTTTAAGCACCAATTCGCGGGTTTCATCCAGCGAGAGGGTGGTTTGGGTAATAAAGGCCACTTTGCGATGCGCGGGTATGACCAGGCTCTCGATATCAGCGGCGTTCTGGACGATGTGCAGATTTTTAGCCGCCACATATCCGGCAGTGCCTTCCACTTCTTCATGGCCTTTGTGGCCGAGCAGGACCACATCCAGGCCTTCATTGGAGAAACGCACCGCTTCATTATGCACCTTGGTCACCAGGGGGCAGGTGGCGTCGATCGTTAATAGTTTCTTTTCCTGTGCCTGGCGGGTAATGGCCGGAGACACGCCGTGTGCGCTGAAAATAAGCCGCGCACCCGCTGGTACGTCGGACAGGTTGTTCGTGAATATTACGCCGCGGGCTTTCAAGTCCTTGACCACTGCCGTATTGTGAACGATCTCGTGATAAACATAAAGCGGCGAGCCGTAACGCTTAAGGGTTTGTTCTACGATATCAATAGCGCGTGCCACTCCGGCACAAAAGCCCTGGGTCCTGGCGAGGAAGATTTGCATTGAAGCCTTTGGTATGTTCCGTTACAATTCACCTGTTTTGTTTTATCTGGTCATTATATCATCGCTTGCCGGGGAGTAAATCGATATGCCTAAAATCATCCGCCGTAAAACCGCCACTGTGGCGGTAGGTAAAGTCTTATTGGGCAGTGAACATCCGGTGGTGGTGCAAGCCATGACCGACACGCCCACCGCTGATGTAGATGCCACGCTGGCGCAAACCTTGCAGTTAATAGAGTCGGGTGCCGAAATGGTGCGCTGGACTATTAACGATGAAGCCGCCGCTGTGGGTGCGATCCGGATCATTGATATCCTGCGGGCCAACTCTGTCCAGGTGCCGATCATCGGTGACTTTCATTTTAACGGGCATACTCTTTTGGAACAAAATCCGCGCCTGGCCGAGTTGCTGGATAAATATCGCATCAATCCTGGCAATGTGGGCGGTCTTTCCGGTCACGACGAGAACTTTGCCCGTATTATCCGCCTCGCGGTGCGGAATAACAAGGCAGTCCGTATAGGCGTTAATTGGGGTTCGCTGGACCGGTCGATTCTGGCGGTGTTGATGGATGCCAATCAGAAAACGGCGGATCCGAAAAGCCTTAAGCAGATCATGTATGATGCAGTGATCCAGAGTGCGTTGGACAGCGCGGCTTATGCCCTTGAACTTGGGTTGCCCGAGGACAAGCTGGTGTTGAGCGCCAAACTTTCCGTGGTCGTGGATACTATTGAGGTTTATCGCCGGTTGTCCCGGCTTTGCGGGCATGTCCTGCATTTGGGTTTAACCGAGGCCGGCGGGGGCACCAAAGGTATTGTTTCCAGCGCGGCCGCCCTGGGTATTCTGCTGGAAGCCGGGATTGGCGATACTATCCGGGTATCTCTTACGCCGGAACCGGGCGCGCCGCGTTCCCGGGAGGTGGAGGTTTGCCAGGAGCTCTTACAGTCTTTAGGCTTGCGTTATTTTATTCCCAGTGTAACCAGCTGTCCGGGTTGCGGGCGCACCAAAAGCGCGTATTTCCAGTCTTTGGCCCAGGATATTCAAAAGCATGTAACGGCCCGGATGATCGAATGGCGTAAACTATATCCCGGTGTAGAGCAACTGCGGATCGCGGTTATGGGTTGTGTGGTTAATGGCCCCGGCGAAAGCCGTCACGCGGACATTGGTATCAGCTTGCCGGGCGCTTTCGAGGAACCGGTCGCTCCGGTGTATATTGAAGGCGAGAAACGGCAGGTACTGCGCGGCGACCAGATCAAGGAAGAGTTTATTGCGATACTGGAGGGTTATGTTGCCGCCAGGTATAAAAAGCCTGCGGCTTAAAGTTTTACGGTCCGGACGATGCGGCGTTTCTCGAACATTACATATTCGCTGTACCCTGCGGCCAGGGCCCAATCCCGGGCTTTGGCAAAATCCCTGCCTACCTGAACTGGTTTGTGTGCGTCGGAACCGAAGGTTATCGGAACGCCGTGGGCACGGTAAACTTTAAGATGGTCCAGCGCGGGATAGATCTCGCCGGCCGGTTTATGCAAGCCGGAAGAGTTGATCTCAATTACTACTCGGGCGGTCCGGAAAGCCTCGGCGTTGGCCTGGATCTCGTCGGTCATGTCCTCGGTGGGATGAAAATTGAATTTTTTTACCAGATCAATATGCCCCAGGATGTCAAACAGGCCGGTCAAAGCGCTTTGGCGCACCAGTTTGAAATACTCGCGGTAGACCTCGTTAACGTCTTTCTGGTCCCATTCCGTAAGTTGGAT
This sequence comes from Candidatus Omnitrophota bacterium, assembly GCA_015232565.1. Taxonomy (GTDB): domain Bacteria; phylum Omnitrophota; class Gorgyraeia; order Zapsychrales; family Fredricksoniimonadaceae. The sequence continues at coordinate 995 of JADFZK010000033.1, read as the reverse complement.
GGGATCGTCAAAGCCCCATTTGGCAATAAAGTGCACCGAGCCGATCACATAGTCGTAAGGATAAGCCGCCAGCATTTGCCGGGTGCCGTCTTCAAAACCAGGCAAAAAGTCGGCTTCTACACCAACCCGAACCGTGATCTGGTCGGCATATTTCGCACGCATGGTTTCGATCATCTGGTGGTAAAGCGGCAGTTGGGCAATATCCATGGCGATGCCGGGATCCTGATACGCCAGCAAGGGAGCATGATCGGAAAACCCGATCTCCTTGAGGCCAACGGCAATGGCATGTTGTACATATTCCTCAGGCGCGCCGGAAGCATGCCCGCAAAGAGGCGTGTGCATGTGGTAGTCGGAAATTGGTAACATAATGTGGTAATTCTAGCACAACTCCTAGAATATTCTAGTGTTCTAAGATATTTGATTAAACCCGGAATTGGCATAATGAAAGATCCGGGGTAAAATTACGAACTTGCCTTTTGGTCTTTTCGTCATTCTTTGACATTGTTGAGCAAATGACGCAAAAAAATTTGCAGAAAGTAGAATAATGTGTTAGACTGCTTCTAAATGTTAAATCAGTTTAAGTTTGCTTCTTCTACGAAGGGAAGAGTGGTTTTATGACTAATCTTAAGGACAAGTTTATGTTTCGGGTAATGGTTGGTTGGATAATTTGCAGTTTTTTTGGCACTGTCGTGTTGCCACAGGGAGCATATGCCCAGGTGCTGAACTTGCCCTCTCCGGGCGTTATGGTAGCGCCTAGCGCGGTTACGGTGCCGGTTTTAATGAAAGGGTTGCGCGTGCACCCGGATAATCCGTTGTTGTTTGATTTTATAATGGACGCCGGCCAGTCCGGGCTTGCGTTGGACAGTACGGCCTTTCGTGATGAATCCCAGAAATTGGTTAAGTATTTTCTGGCCTCGCTCACTATTAAAGAAGACGACCAGTGGGTTACCCATTAGAAGGCTTGTGTCAAGAGAAAAAAGCTCCGCCCCGTCAAA
>JADFZK010000032.1 GCA_015232565.1 Candidatus Omnitrophota bacterium | reverse complement strand
AAATAGTGTGGAAAAAACTGGGCGGGTCAAAGCAGATTATTGTGTGGCTCTACAAGGCTTGACCCTCTCATTATGCCTTCGGATGATAACCTCGTTCATTTCCTCGACAGTCTTGAAAGGCCGGTTGCAATAGGCAATGATATTAAAATGCGCAAAGTGATAATCCGAAGTCCACCAATAGCTCATAACAGCTCCAGTCCAGGAATCTTCTTCCAGGCCAAACTATAGACCTGCGCCTTGGTCAGACGCTCAGTATTGATCACTATGTCTGCCGGAATCAGGTCAAACTTCTTGTAAAGCCGATCGACAAAGGCAACCTTGTCAGGCATATCCTTGCTAAAAAGCCAATTCCCGCCCTGTTCGCTCTTTTTCTTCATACGGATCCTCTTATGAAGCATTTTACGCGAGGCCTCAAGCTTAACCGTCATCATCTTGCCAAAAGGCAATGCCTTCCACAAGAACTCTTCACGAAAGTTCAAACCCGTTGTTTCCAGAATGCAATCCTGCCATCTCCGGCGTGAAAGCGCACGGAACAAGGCCACCCACGCGTCTACCTCTCCGATAGCCGTCTTTGGATAACGTGCCCGATAAGTGCCGATGTAAAAGACCGGCAAACCCAGTTGCTTGCTCAACCGCTTGCCCAGTGTCGTCTTTCCCGCGCCCGGCAAGCCAATAATATGAATAATTGGCCAATGTTTCTTCATGCCACGACCAAACTCCCTTTAATCTTATAGCCACTTTAATAAATCACTATAATCCGCCGCGCACCAGGAAGGAATCAAACCAAAAACCTCCTTAATAAGCTTTGCATCACCCGTCCCATCAAAGTTTTTAAAAGCATCCGGACAAACAAGGCTCTTCCGAGTCGCCATTGTCACGATCGCGTTAATATCATTCTCTAATTTATAATCGGCCACAATAACGGGAACTGTTTCAAGAGTCAGCCTGCGCATCAAGTCCGAAAATTCATTCCTTTTCCAAGAATCAAATTAGTCTTTCAATTTTTTCCCCTCAAACCCGCACCCCAAGAACTGATGCTTATACCAACCGTGACGCCGCCATGTCACACGCCTACACGCAGGGCATTCCTTAACCTCAAGAGCTTTACATTTAGGACAAACTTTAACGCGATAGTGCATCTCCCAGACTACAAATAATCTTCCTTGAAGCCCTTTATTAGCTTTGGCGATCGCCTCTTCATCTTTAGGAAGCTCCGCGTGACAAAACGGACAACAAGCCCCCTCGAAAATGAATTTTTGTTTCTTCGTCTTTCGCTTCTTCTTCCCAGGAATACGCCGAGATTCCAGATCTAAATCACGAAGCTTCACATTTTGCTCAAGACCCTTCGGCTTGCCCCAGTTCCCACCGACAGATTGTTTCATTTTATTATTTATTAGGACCATAACCTCTATCCATCTGATAAGTTAACGTTACTTTCCCCCTGACCAGACCTTCTTTATCCTCCAATAAAAAAACCGGCCAGGCGCCCCCCATAGGCAGCCCGACCGGCATAAGCGTCCGTTTCGATATTCACTTACATGATGCCACACTTAAGTGCGGTTGTCAAGTCCTCAACCGACATCGCCGGTGAATTCCCGGCCTATCGTCCTCGGCTGAGGCCGAGGGCGAGGGCCGGTAACGTAAGCCTTTAATAACAGGCCAATTACAAGACGCCTTTCAAAAATGTGACGGATTTGTGCCAAGTAAAACTATCTGAATACAATCGATCTCTGAATTTGTGGAGAGCCATATTCTGCGCTCCCTGTAAGCACCTTGAGATTCGGCAATATCTGGCATGCCCCCAAGCCGTGTGTATGTCCGCAAAAAACAGTCATTTCAGATGCCGGATTTTGTTCCATAACGTCTTTTAAAACATCGCCCACTGCCTTGCAAGCAAAGAACGGCAACCAATCATCTTCCGAGGGACGACCTTGATGCCAGCAAGCTTCTTTGAACGGCGGCACATGAGTCACCACAATGATATGCCGATGAGCTTTAAGTGCCTGCGGAAGCGCTTGTTTAAAATGCGCCGCCGCTTCCTCCGCCAATCCTTGCATGGCTTGCAAACGCTCAGTCCGATCCCACAGCTTCAACTCGCTAATAAAACGAAAATCATTCAATTCCACAGAACTGCCGCGAAAATCACCCAACCTCCCATCAGCCCAGGAATCGTGGCCGATCAACGCCGTCTCTTTCGTCAAACTGATATGATCAATGTTATTTAACCAGATCAATTTGTCGGATTTCCGCATAAGATCAGAAATCAATGAGCGAACTGTTTTGATCGATCCCCTGTAATAGTCATGATTGCCGAGCACAAAATAGATCGGCCGTTTCAAGACCAACATCATCCGTTGAAGATATTCGACAATGCTATCGGCTTCCCCGATATCGCCAGAGATCAAATAACAATCTGCCGTTTCTTTAGACAGTTCCTCGAGAAAATAATCAACTTGGTCTCGTTCCAGGAAATTAAGGTGAATATCGGTCAGCCAAACTGTTTTCATTCAAAAGACTCACTTTTTATGCCAACTGAGATCGTAATGCCGAGAATCTTTGAAAAATATCCTCTCCCAGGGCCTCGATAAATTCATCCGATCCATTCTCCTGAAAACACCCTTGAATATATCAGCCAAGGCATCTTTCATGATCGGCTGCTGAGAATTAAAACCCGCTTCTAATAACTTCTTCGGGACAACACACTGCCTTGCCAACACAACATCTGCCTACGAAACCGGCTCCGCCTGCGATGATGATCTTCATATGCCTTTTACATTCATCATGATATGCGCACTTCCCTGACCTGATGAAAATGCCAGACAACATAATAAACCCTGACCTTGATCATAAATAAAGCACAATCCGGGCTCGCCAGGAATTCTGCAAGCGCTGGGTGTTTGCGTATAAAAAGTCCCATAGACTTCTTACGCGCAGCTCCATTTAATTCCCGGGCATCTCCGATAGCCGTCATGCCTGTGGCGTCGCTAAAGTCCGACTCCTGATTAGACCGGTTATCGATAAAAACGCTGACCTGGGCTTTGTCTTTCAAGTTTTTGTACTTACTGGTCGCGCGCTTGGTGGCAAACAGGATATGCTTCATATCCCTGGAAGCTGAGAAAGCCACAATGCTCTGATAAGGATGATCTTTTCCCAGCGTAGCCAGTACCCCGAGCTTTTGCTCAATTAAAAGCTTGGCGATCTTCTTGCGGACGTCTTTTATATTCATTAAACCTCTCAGCTTTTCATGATTATCAGGGGCAGAACTTTTTCAATCTCAACATAAACCAGGAACTTCTTATCTCTACCCTCATCACAGCTCTTGCCATAACAAGACCGCCGCAGGCTGTCGATGAGGCCCTGATCTTCCGACAATTATTCTCGAGGCAAGGCTTTCTCGATCGCCGCCACCACCTCGGGATCCAGCGGCTTCACACCGCTCTCAAAACGGGCTATTACTTGACCACTGCCGTCAATAAGAAACTTGTTGAAATTCCAGGTCACCGGGCCTTTAAACGAAGAATCCTCGGTCAAATACTTAAACAGGGGGTTAATGTCCAGTCCCTTGACACTGGTTTTCGCGAACAAAGGGAACGTGGTTTTATACTTAAGCTCACAGAAACTCTTGATCTCCTCATTGCTTCCCGGCTCCTGTCCCATGAAGTTATTGGCCGGGAAAGCGAGAACAACGAACCCGCTATCCTTGTAACGCAGGTACAATTCTTCCAACCCTTTATATTGCGAAGTGAATCCGCAACGCGAGGCTGTATTGACGATGAGCACAACCTTCCCTTTGTAATCAGCCAGGGAAATGGTTTCACCGCTGTTTAAAGACATTGAGATCGCATGCATATTCATCGACGACACCTCCGCTATGGCCGGACATACAGCCGTTACCCCAAATATCAGCAAACATAGTATTGTTCGTATCATTAGTTCATCCTCCAGATCGAATAATTCAACACAGTGGCAAAAGACACCCACAACCAATATGGAATCATGAGCGCTCCGGCAAGCTTCTTAGTGCCCCAGAAAACAAAGACCAGCGTGGTGATCATGAGCCATAAAACAATGATGTCAACAAAGGCAAGGAGAGGATTGCGCATGCCGAAGAACAGGTTCGGACTTCGCCCCTTCGAAAGAATTCTATCAGAAAACCCTGGATCTCCAGCAGAAACCTAAAGTTATCACATGGTTGCCGATAATAAAGTCGTATAATTTCCGTTCGCCCCCTACGGGGCTATAGCCTTCAGGCTCGCGGGCTACCCCCTTGCGGGGCCAGTGAACTCCCGGCCTATCGTCTTTTGGCCTCTTCCGGGGCCGTACATTCCTGTATGAATCGTCATGTTCTGAAAATCGAGAATCGAAATTGGACGATTTGAACGTACGGCCTTCAGATTATGAGAGCCCTAAGGTTTGTCGTAACTATATATTGAGCAATGGTCTTAAACTTGGAATATACACCTGTGGCCATGTTATGGCTATACTCGATCACGGCTCTTACGCCCCGGCCAACAGTTTCGACCCGAACAATCGGTCTTTATGTTTAGCCTGACGCTTCATGTAATGTTCGCCCAAGCGCTCCAAATCATGGCCAAACCTTGCGGAAATTTCTTTACGGGCAGTTCTGATTCTGGAAATCGTTGGATCATCTTTCATAGGTCACCTTCCTAACAATTCTAATGGTGTCACAAGCCTTGGCGAAGCCAATCCCAACAGCGCATGAATACGATCAATATGTCCAAACTTATTGGCATTCGCCAAGTGATTACAATTCCACGTTAATAGAAAGTCGCACTTATGATACGCAGCCAATGCCAGATGCAGCGCGTCTCCCGTCACATCTTTTGGCATCATCTTATGAGCGATGTACACCTGAGCGATTTCAATCACCGCTCCATCCACCGGGAGCAATGGCAAATCTTCTATCAACGCCATGACTTCTTTTTGATTTGGGTAATCTCCCCCACCCAACTCTTCCAAAACCGGGTCGCTAACAAACAGCTCATACCTACCGGCATAATCATCCCACCACTCTCGCGTCCAATTCCGGCGGGACACCATTTCCGGTTCCTGCCGTGACTCCCAGTAGAAACTCGGAATTGAAGTCTCAATATAAACGCGCTTTTTCATAAATTTTAAATCCTTTCCAACTTATACAAGCGAACTCCTAACATTGCTCCTTCATTGAACTTAAGAAATTATATCACAGCCTACACGATCAACATCCAAATTCTACATTCCGCAAGATTCCGCCCCGGCGGTTAATATTGATTTGATTGAGGTCGACACCACCGAGGTCTTTGGCCGATACAGCTTTATCTTAATGTGTAACTGTCAATAACATAGCTCCATCAGAGGCCATTATTGTGTCCCCGATTTTATATTTCCCAGAGAAACTACACAATCATTTAAACAATTCTTTAATTCTTGGACGAGTTAAATACCAGACAATCGTAACCAATACTGGTAACGACACAATCTTCCCCAACTGTTGCATGGAATTCGCTTTACTGCTTAACCCAAACCACGAAAAACTTCCCAAAACTAGATATCCAACATAAATAAACATACCAACTCTTGCCCATTTCGCAAACTTCAATAACCCAAAAGACAAAACAAATGGAACAATAGACCATACCATACCCGGATAACCACTGCCCTTCTTTTGCTTCTCTTCTATTGTGCCTAAATATCGATTAAAGTCATCAACAGTCTTTACATTAGGGTCTGTCATATGACCCCCACGGATTATTTCCATTTTTTGTTCATCGGAAGAATTGAACATCTCTTTATAATTGAAATAATTTAATGCAGTAACAATCCAAAACAAAACGATAGGGATACACAAAGCGCAACAAATTAATTTAATACCTAGTGGTTTATCTTTTAGTGTCATCCCCAATCCCTTTCCGTAAGAGAAATTGAACGGCTATCTCAAAATCGATTAATTTACTCACAATCCATTCAAATCTTATGACCCTTCAAAAACAATTTCAAGACTTAACAAAACATTCCTCGGCAACATATCTGAATGTACTTCTATAATAACCCAAAACAATATATAAAAAACTTAGAAGACTGCGAACATGTCCTTTACCAAAATCATACGCACTCTCAAGATTAGTTAAATTCAAAACACCATCAAAGATTCAACGGATGCCTATCTACAGCCCCTTTCAATTGCTTCTCATCACAGCCTAAATAAAATTTGGCCGTCGTTGAACACAAATAACCCCTCTTCACCAAGAAGGTACAGAATAACCGCAAAGCCCTCATAAAATTTAAAATCGTTCTGGGTGCGTTGCCTAGTTGCCGTTGGTAAATAAAGAATTCCCGGAGGGTCTAGGCATTGAGGATGTTTAATTCGACAGGGATAACCCGACGGGATCTATGCTACTCAACCTTTGCTGGTACATAGTTGCGGGGGTACGATTTCCTCTCGCCCCCTACGGGGCTATAGCCTTCGGGCTCACGGGCTGGCAAAGGTCTTAAACTTGGAATATACGCCTGTGGCCATGCTGTGGCTATACTCAATCACAACTCTTACGCAGCAACATGAGCACGGGACTTAAGCCCATACTTTTCCATCAACTTCCGGGCATTCTCCCTGATCAGACGGATTTCCTGTTCAGCGGTAAGGCCTTTCCGCTCCTCGTACAACTTTTCCTGAATCTTGTGAATCTCTCTCATGGCTTTAGGTTCTTTAAACATCAGTCCACCACCTCCTTGGGTGTATAAATATCAATGCCTCTATATCCTTCCAGTAAATTGATCGCGACAACTTCCCGTTTTGTCTTCATCTTCACAATATGCTCAAAATTCCAACTCAAAATAGCATCCTGATCATTAACGGTCGCAATCGCAATGTGATAAGCGTCATCCCTATACTTTTGAGGAATAACTCCCGCCGACAAATAATGTTCGGCTAATTTCCTTGCAGCTTGGTCAAGTTCAAGAATTTCCCAATCATGCCTGGTAATGATCTCCATGAGACGTCCACGCTTCAAGGCCGGACAACGCTCGATCTCATCAAGCACAATATCAGAAATACTGACCTCGAACCGGTCAATCTGCTTAAAAAACTTAAGCGTATCCTCCATCTCCTTAGGCGCGTCATCGGCGAAAGCGAAGTTCAGAACCGTCGTATCGAGATATAACTTTAACTTATGCATGCCGTCTTATCTTTCTCATTCATCGAACTTGTAAAATTATATCATACGAAGCGCCGTTAACATTCAAATTTCAGCCAGCCTGCAGCCTGTCCCTTATGGCATAACAGGCAGACCCGGCGTTGATATTTCACCGAGAATCGGCACACTGGTCAATGGCTGAATATCAAGTATCACAGGAACAAGCCCATCGATATGAATGTTATCAAAATTCTGATCCCCGATGGGCAAAGGTACGCCATTACCATCGCGCTTAATCTGCAAATCAAGACTCGATTGCCCGAAATCAATACCACCCACTGGATCTTCAAACCTTTGAGCGACTACAACAGCACCCATTGCGTAATCACCAGAATTATCGTACCGAGAGCGCTTATCAGGATCACCCAGTACTTCATACGCGTTATTAACTTCCTTGAACTTTTCCTCAGCATTAGGATCAGTTCGATTCTTGTCTGGATGCCACTTCTTGGCCGCCTCTCTAAAAGCTTTCTTAATATCATTAGGCGATGCATTACGAGTAACACCCAAAATATTATATAAATCATTCTTTACGATAGTATTTGGCGTCGGACGGCGAGTCTCTTCTTGGTTGTTAGATTTTCTTTCTTCACCCGCTCCTGAGGGCTCTCCCTCAGAACCAATCTCTGACAACACCTGCTGAACCGCACGAGTAACCATAGAAATATAGTCTGCCTCCGTTCGATACCCACGGCCTTCAATTAACCCAAAGAATCTGTCATACCAAGGAGCAAACCCGTCGCTAAAACCATAGTAGTAAGAAGCATCCAAACCGGGACCAGCCACAACCTGCGCACGAGGAGAACCTGTTATTAACTTAAGAAAAGCTCGCATCTCACCGGCAACACTGGTTTTCTGACCACGAGCTTCTGCGGCCAATCTCTCACCAATTCTCAAAGGGGCATCATTAAGAATCCCGAACCCAGATTGTCTGTACCCTTTATTGATCCGATCAATCCAATAGTTATACAATTTAGCAAATCCTGCTCCCCATCCGTATTGCCTCGCTACATCCTCACCCCGTGAATCAACGTTAATTGTCAACCGATGGCTTCTAACCATTTGAAGTAATTGGTCAAACTGACTAACACCCTGGGGATCTATCGGCTCTGCCTTTGCAATTTCTTTCGCATCTTCAATAACAACGCCATTTTCCCATAGGATATCTCTGGCAATATTTGCCAATCTTTCATAAAGATCTCTGCGGGAACTATACCTTATTCCATTAACCCGCTCTCTCATCTCATCATAAAACTGTGCAAAACCCTGATTAAATCCATACCCTAAAGCCGCTTCCTGCCCTGACCAATTGATCTCAAACTTTATATCCTGATTCCTCAGACCTTCATAAAATTCTTTAAAATCATCCAGAGCGTCGATTGGCCTACGATCAGCATCCGCCAGAATTCTATGTGCCACACGAACAACGGCATCTTGATACACACCCCCACTACGATAAGCCTGCTCAATTCTCCGACTTAACCTATCATAAAGACGAGCGAAACCATCGCCATAAGCCAAACGACGAGCCATCTCGGTACCAGACAACCCAATAACCAACTGCTGTTTGCCAGTAGCCATCTGATCAATAAAACCTCTAAAATCACTCTTTCCAAAATAATCCTCAGCAACTCTCTTGACCTCGGCAGACGTAACTGACGATCGCTGGGGGAATTGAATATTGACTTCACGAATAAAATTGACCGTCCCCTTGGTTCTAGTCCCATAAACAAGCGCAATGATTTCTTCCTCGGCTAGATACTTCACTGGGAACGATTCCATAGAGACAAGCGCTTCAATCTCAGATCGTGATGATTCTTTTGGTTCCTCAAGGAATTTAGCTTCTGCAAGAATACGCACACCAGCAGACTTAATTCCACGTTCCGTTATAAAACCAGCCCTCTCTCTTGCTACACCCACCCAATGTCGTAATTGCTCGAACAATTCTCCAAAACCTGCTGGAAAATCCTTCTCCATATCGTAGCCTGATGCCCCGCTCGAAAGCGCATGATAATCACCCGCATCTAAATATCTTTGGAAGGACTTATAGACCCGATTTCGAAGGAAAGTATCAATGAACCCCATTGAGCTATCTGTCGATTGCAGATTTACCGCAGCGGCGTCACACCTCCCAAGTTCACCTTTCTGACTTGGTGAGAAAGATGAAACTCTTTTCACACCGTCAGGCTTATTAAAAAGTGCAATCTCACCAATAGTTCCGCCAGCAAAGTACTTCCGTGGAACAACCTCTTGCGTGAGTTGATCGACGTCTTCTTTTATCAAATTAAAAACGCCCTTCTTAAACGCCTGAACATATTGTTCATAAATAACTTGGTTGTTCTGGGGATTTTGATCAATGCCCACTACTTTGGATTGATCACCATAAACCTTGGAAAGGACTGACTCTTTAAGCGCTCGTTTATACCATGCGGCCAAAAGCATTCCACTGTACACTTGCCTTAGCTGAACAAAATTTTTCCCCTCATTAACTTCTTTTTCAATAGCCGGAATGATAACTTCGCGCATAACGGCTTCTGAAAGACCCCGCGCTTCATTATTATCGTTGGAAACAGAAAGTTGCGCATTGTTCTTCATCGCAAGATAATCAGACTCCACCATCACCTTCAAATGATGCTCCAGAACATAGACCGTGTTCCCCTTCTCGTATATAACAGCCTTATCCGGAACAATCCAAACCTTGCTAAATGTTTCTGTCGGAATATTGGTATTACCAAACTTCTGATAAGCCATCTCGTAAACCTTATCCCAGAATTTCTTTCCAAGATCTGTCTCTGGATTGGTCAAAGAAGAACTGATCTGCTTAAGAATGTAATCCTGCGCCAGAAGATCACGGCCCATCTCCGTCTTTCCAAAAACATCAGGGATAATTCTATCCTTCTCGTAAGGCGAAAGGTTCACCCACTGATCCGTATCAGGCACAGCAAGGGACGCCAGAAAGTACTTGATAAGCTTCGTATATTCAGACTGCTTCTGACCAATAGAAAGCAGCTCATCCCCTCTATCAATAATAAAGTCGAACTTAAAAGGGTTTTTGGCGTCAACGACCATGCCTTTCAAGTGCGCCGGCGTGAAAATAAGGCTCATACCGACCATTGTCCCCGGTTCAGGCAAACTAAGCGCTTGCGCCAACACCGTTGAAGGCAGAAGACTATTAATAACAAAGGCGATCAAAACAAACAGCGATACTGTCTTTCTCATATATTGGCTCCAATTATCAACTAACTCATCGCACCTGCGTAAAGTATGCCATTTAATTCTATGTTATGCCACTTTTTGTAGTAAGAAACCGGGGATTCGATCGTTCAGATCTTTTTCTTTTTTACCATAACACAAAACTTGCTTTCCTTGTGTCCATACAGTGTCTAGAAACCCAAAAAAAGAAGCCTTTTTCGCCTTAATCCCCATTAATCAAAAAAAAATAAAAAACCCCAATCCTCGGCGAGAACTGGGGTCTTTTATGGTTGCGGGGGTACGATTTGAACGTACGGCCTTCAGGTTATGAGCCTGACGAGCTACCAGGCTGCTCCACCCCGCGATGTCTTTTTGAACCCAAGCCGTGCGCCACGCCACTGCTTAGGTCCACCGCGATACTTGCCCACGACAACCCTGGTGAACTGCCGTGCTGAAAACTTGTATTAACGCGCCCCTATTACCACCGGGCGGAACCTCTATTCAATGCCTCACTGCAAAAGTGAAACTACTATAACAGCTTTTATTGTTTTGTCGACTTAGTTATTTCTTTCAACGAACTTTTCGGTGCAGGAGCCTTGACGTTTTTCTTCTCCACCGTCGGTGCAGGCTTTTTTACCACTGCCTTGCTATCTTTCTTAATTACCGTCTTGGTACTGGCGACCTTTGCCTTAACCACTGTTTTCGCCGCCGTCTTCACCGCCGGCTTAACGGCTGCTTTAACCACCGGCTTTACTTTGGCCCCCGCCGCGGGCTTTACCGCCGCCTTGGTTTTGTCGTCGGCATCCGCATCGCCATCCGGCTTCAGTATGAACGACGCCTCCTCGGAGACCACCCCGTTCTTCCTTTGGCCCGGGCCAACGATCTTGTAAACTATTTCACCGTCCCGGATTATGCCCATCTTTTCACGGGCGACTTTCTCAAAATAAGCCGGGTCGTCTGTCAGCCTGCGGCGCTCTTCCCCCAAACGCGCATTGTCCTGTTCGAGGTCTTTAATGCGTTTCTCATAAACCTGGTTCTTTTTGTTCATATCCTGCATCTTGATATACGATGGCAGGTAGAAGGCAAAAACCAGCGCGCAAACTATACAAAGAAAAAGTGCATTACGGATCAATTAAAACTTTCCCCAAATAGGCCCGGCATAAACCGCTTTACTGCCCAGCTCTTCTTCGATCCTGAGCAACTCATTGTATTTAGCCAAACGATCTGTACGCGATAAAGAACCAGTTTTAATTTGGCCGCAACCAGTCGCTACCGCCAAATGAGATATTGTCACGTCTTCCGTTTCACCGGAACGATGGGACATTATAGAAGTATACTTGTGCTTCTTGGCCAGATCGATAGCATCCAGAGTCTCGGACAAAGTCCCGATCTGGTTAACTTTGATCAGGATCGAGTTGGCAATATTATTGTCGATGCCCTGCTGTAAACACTTTACGTTGGTAACAAAAAGATCGTCTCCCACCAGCTGAACATTCTTGCCCGCCTTGGCAGTAAGCTCTTTCCAACCCGCCCAGTCATTTTGATCCAGGCCATCTTCGATCGAGACAATCGGGTACTTCTTGACCAGCTTCATATACTCTTCGGCCATCTCTATGGAAGACAACGACTTACCATCGTAATTATATTTGCCGTTCTCATAATATTCGGACGAAGCGCAATCCATGGCAATAAAAACATCTTTACCAGGCTTATACCCGGCTTTTTCAATAGCCTGGATAATGAACATAATGCCCTCTTCATTGGACTTCAGGTCCGGTGCAAAACCACCCTCATCGCCCACTGAAGTGCCCTTGCCGCCAGCCTTTAGCAAAGAGCGCAAATTATGGAACACCTCGCAAGACATGCGCATACATTCCTTGAACGTCGACGCACCGATCGGCATTATCATGAATTCCTGTACATCCAGGTTATTATCCGCGTGCACACCGCCATTGATAATGTTCATCAAAGGCACCGGAAGGATATTCGCGTTAGCCCCCCCGATAAAACGATAAAGCGGCTGATTAGCCGTTATAGCGGCCGCGCGGGCCACCGCCATGGATACACCCAGGATCGCATTGGCACCCAGCTTGGCCTTGTTATGCGTGCCATCAAGCGCAATGGTAAGCTTGTCGATAGCGCGAAAATCGGCTTCTTTGCCCACCACGGCGTCTTTAATAACCGTATTAACGTTCTCAACCGCCTTCAGAACGCCCTTCCCCATATAACGCTTCTTGTCGCCATCCCGCAATTCAATGGCTTCGCGCTCACCGGTCGACGCGCCCGAGGGAACGGCCGCGCGGCCAATTACGCCGTTATCCAGGATAACATCCACTTCAACGGTAGGATTACCACGAGAATCAATGATCTCACGACCTTTAACTGTTTTGATTATAGCCATACGCCAAACCTTTCTTGATATTTTGTTAGCTCCGCCGACAAAACACTGCCGGTGAAATAATTTGGGTACGATATCACGCCTGCCACGCTCAGTCAACCGAAAATATGGCCGAAAATATGACGGCCCGCCAGTTTGACGCAAGGCATTGCATATGTTATGCTTTGGAGTAATTCAAGCGGCCGCTCATAACCCATGATCTTTTGGAGAAAACGAATGCCCAAAATAAAGTTCCTGACCTGGCTTAAACTCAACTGGCTAAAGATGTTCCTGATCTTCCTGGGGATTTCTTTTGTAATGGTGGTTACCATTATGCTGGCGGCCGGCTTTAGCAGTTTTACTTCCCTGGAATCCTTCAGCCGCAAACAAATGACCGCCCAGATGGGTATGTACCTTTTTATGGGTATTATCCAGGGCATCATCATGACCGCCATGTACGGCGTAATGTATTACTACGTTTTTATGGGCGGCGGCATAGCCAAATTCCTGGGCAGTGACTCGGCCGTCCATGCCAAAGCCAATGTGCGCTGGGATGAAGTAGTGGGCATGGAAACCGCCAAGAAAGAAGCCTGGGAGATCGTCCAGTTCCTTAAAGACCGCAAACTCCTGAAGATCATCGGCGGCAACATCATTAAAGGCACCCTGCTGGTAGGCTCACCGGGTTGCGGCAAAACCTATCTGGCCAAAGCCATCGCCACCGAAGCCGGACTACCTTTTCTGTCGGCAGTAGGCAGTGAATTCGTAGGCGTTTTCGTGGGGCTCGGCGCCTCGCGCATGAAATCGCTTTTTAAGGAAGCCCGCAATATGGCCAAAGCCGAAGGCGGGTGCATAATCTTTATCGACGAAATAGACTCTTTCGCCCGGCCGCGCACCGGCAATGATGCCGGCGGCAGTGTGGGCGCCCAAAGCGACCATAATGCCACCATCAACCAGTTCCTGACCGAACTCGACGGCCTGCGCCAGACCGAGAACAATATAGTGGTCATCGCGGCCACCAATGTGCCGGAAGAAGACCTCGACTCGGCCATCATGCGCTCGGGCCGTTTCGACCGCAAGATCGAGATCAACAAGCCCAACGCCCGTGACCGCGAGGAACTCCTGCGTTTTTATTTAAAAAAGATAACCTCGGATCCAGCGATCGATATTGTTTCTACTGCTGACAAAATGAAATGGTTCTCACCCGCCGACATCAACAATATGGTGCGCGAAGCCGCCATTATCTCCATGCGCGCCAACCGCCCGGTGGCTACCCAGGAAGATATTGACAGCGCGATCCAGCGCATTGTCCGTTCCATCGAAAAAGCCAACTCCTCATCGGGCGGATCCTGCGGCGGCAGTTGCGGCACAAAGATGCTGGCCTCCTCGGTAAATGTGAAATGGGACGATATCATCGGCATGGAAAGCGCCAAACGCGAAGCGCGCGAGATCGTGGGCCTGCTCAAAGACCGCCACCGCATCGCGGCTATCGGCGGCAAGATCGTCAAAGGGATCCTGCTGATGGGCCCGCCTGGCTGCGGCAAAACTTATATCGCCAAAGCCTTCGCCACCGAGGCCGGTATTCCCATGATCGCCATGACCGGCAGTGAATTCTTTGCCGGGGTCTGGCATGGCACCGGCCCCAAACGGGTAATGCAGCTTTTTAAGGAAGCGCGCCTGCTCGCCCGCTCGGAAGGCGGCTGTATAATCTTTATTGATGAAATGGACTCGTTCGCCCATCCGCGCGGAATGGAAACCGGCGGCGGCGCTGTTTCCGAAGAAAACAACACCATCAACCAGTTCCTGGCCGAGGTGGACGGCCTGCGCCAGGACGAGAACAATATCGTCCTGCTGGGCGCCACCAACGCCAGCGAGGAACAGCTCGACCCGGCTATTTTGCGCGCCGGCCGTTTTGAACGCAAGATCTACGTAACCCGCCCGAACCTGAAAGAACGTAAACTGCTTTTTGACTTTTACCTCAAGAAGGTAAAAACGCTGGACGACGTTAACCCCGAAATACTCGCCCGTAAAACCCTCTGGTTCTCGCCCGCCGATATCGACAACATGGTGCGCGAAGCCGGCATGTTCGCGCTCCGGGAGAACCGGGAAGTTATTTCCTTTAAAGACCTCTCGCAGGCTTACGACCGTATTCTTTACGGCGAGAAGTCAAACACCATCCTGAGCGACAAGGAAAAAGAATGGGTGTCCTACCACGAGGCCGGGCACGCCATTATCGGCTACCTCCTGCACCCCACCAACGACGTTATAAAAGCCACCATCATCCCCCACAAGGGCTCCCTGGGCTTTGTAGCCCCGCGCCCCAAGGATGAAGTGAATATACGCAGTAAAGAGTGGTACCTGGCCGAGATCAAGGTAAGCGTGGCCAGTTATGCCGCGGAAAAGATCAAGTTCGGCACCACCGGCAGCGGCGTCTCGGGTGACTTTCAAAGCGCGCTCTCAACCGCCCGCCAGATGGTCTGGAACTGGGGCATGGGCACTACCGGACTGCTGGGCGACCTGTCGATGACCAGCGGCTCGCGCTACCTGCCGGTAATGCAAATATCCGAACGCACCAAAGAAAAGCTCGATGAAGATGTGCAGGAAATTCTCCAGTCCTGCCTTAAGGAAGTGGGCAACATATTGAACCACAACCGCCCCCTGCTGGACGCTTTCGCCGCGGAACTGATGGCCAAAGGCGAGCTGGAGTACGACGAGATCCAGGCGATATTCGACCGCTTTGGAGTAAAACCGGAAACCAGGATACTGGACTGATATGCTCCGTCATCTGTTGCTCCTTACGCTGGCCGCCTCTTTCCTGGGCGGCTGTGCCGTTAAAGACAAACTCTACACCCCCTCGGAAGCCGAGAAGAAACTGGTGGCTTTCTGCCAGAAGGAAAATTCCAGTTACAACACCTTCCTGGCCAGCGAATTCAAAAGCTCTTTTTCCATATCCGACCTGACGCGCGCCCTGAAAAGCTCCGGAATAAAGATCCCCGAGGGCAAACAGGACCTGGCCGCCATTAATGACTTGCTGAATGGCCCGGAATTAAAACGCCGCTTCCCCAGGCTCAAATTGCCCCAGGAAGCAGCAATATTAAAAGACAGCAAAAAGCCCCTGGCCAAGGAAGAGCTCCGGCGCCTCAACCGACTCATAATGGAAACCGCTTTTCCTGATGAATGCCCCCGGTCCCTGGCGCTGGTAACCCATATTGAAGGCAAGACCTTATGGGTCTACATACCGTTCAACGAACCCATCTTTACCGTCAAGCCCTCTCCCGGCGAGAAGAGTGAAAAGAAAAAGAACCCCCTCGACCTGCTCTACCTGGGCGGCGAGTTCGACGAGAAAAACAACTTCGCTTTCTCTTATGATATCGTCAACGATACCCTGCCTCCCGACCCGGTCACCTATGGCAGTGGTTACAATGAGAAATACGGCAAGATCCGCCAGCTGATCTACATGGGCCTGCAGGAATCCATCTTCAATATCCCCCCGCAGGATGCGCCCGCTTTCGTGATAGTGGTGATCGCCGATATCGGCTCGGGCGTGGCCATTAAAAGCACGCTTTACCTTAACGACCTTAAACAATACCTTTCCGAGGCTTTACCGCCCGACGAATATTATTTGCGGGAACAGAACGAGATCTTTGGCAGCAACGCCATGATCGGAGACACGCGCGGAGACTCCCTGGAATACACCGACGTACAATGGCCCGGCTTTTTGGTAAGCCAAATCAAGACCCGCGCCAAATATAAGTTCACCCAGAGTGATTTTAAGCCTAACAGCGACCCCGACAAAGTTATCGCCGCCTGCGCCGCCAACACCTTAAGGTTTTATCCCTTTACCGATTACGAGGGGGTTTATCTTTATAACATCCGGCAGAAACGCGACATGCTTTTCGACAAGAAACAACTCAAGACCTTCGAGGAAGAAAGCTGGTGGGCGGGCAAGGGCAAACTGACCACGATCCATTTCAACCTGGGCACCGTGCAATCCGACGCTGAGCCAAAAGACGCCACCCCGTTCAAGGCTCGATCTTATACAACCGCTCCGTAAACACTGTAAGCTGCAACTCCCCAGAACGCCGCCAGGAACAAGAGCCAAGAATAAACCTGGACCGGCCGGATAGCTCGCTTCATATTAGCGATGCTGGCCCGTAACTGGGGGAACCGCTTTAACCACAGGGGCTTTTATCTTGCCGCGAATAAAAAGATTGATAGCGTAAGGATACAACTTGTGCTCGGCCTCGTGAACTTTCTCAACCAGCATATCAAAGGTATCGTTAGGCCCGATCTCAACCGCGGACTGGGCGATAATAACGCCATGATCCACCTGTTCATCCACAAAATGCACCGTAACTCCCGTTACTTTAACCCCGAATTGGAACGCGTCTTTAATGGCGTGGCTGCCTTTGAATGCCGGCAATAACGACGGGTGAATATTCAGAATTTTATGCCGGTAAGCTTCAATGAACAAGGGGCTCAGGATCCTCATATATCCGGCCAGCACCACAAAATCGATCTCTTCTTTCTTTAACACGTCCAGCATGGCCTGATCGAAAGCCTCCCGGGTCAGGTACTGCTCGGGGGCCAGATTGACCACACAGGGCACCCCGGCTTTGCGCGCACGCTCCAGCGCGAACGCGCCAGACTTGTCGGACAGGACCACTTTCAATGAAGCCTTGATCTGCTTGGCTTTTATCGCCTTGATTATCGCCTGTAGATTAGTGCCATTACCTGAAGCCAGAACCGCAAAATTCATTTCACTACCTCCTGCTGAACGCCCACTGCCGACCGCTCCCCCAAAGAAATACTCCTTTGATACTTCCATATTCCGACTATACCCACCAGAAAGAACACCCCGCCGACCGCCATTAATATCCAGGCCCGCGGAATGAATTCGGACAGTTTCGAGCTTAACAACATAGTGGAAAGGAACGCAAAATGGATCGCAAACTCCATGGCGCTGAAAACCTTGCCTTGCATTTCCGGGCTGGCCACCTTATGCACCACGGTATTGGCCGCTATCACAACCGGACCTACCACAAAACCCAGTACCAAAGCCAAACCCTGGGCCACCCAGATATTCCGAAAAGCCTGAACGGCAAAAGCAAAAACCGCCAAAACCACTCCGCCGGCGATCAAACAGGAAAAGATCGTTTCCACATGCTTTTTCTTGTCGCCCCATTTACCGTAAGCAATACTGCCTAAAAGCAAACCGGCGCCCAGGCCCACCGCCATGAACCCCAGATGCTTGGTCACACTGCCAAAAGCCTCCTGAATAAAGATAATTATCACCACATAAATAGCCCCCGCCGCCATGAACAGAACCATCATTAGATTGATAATATAACGAATATCCCGGTTGGCCACAATATACGCCACCCCGTCGCGCGCTTCGTGCCAGACATTCTTGTAAGCCGACGCCATCTCCTTGCCGGCGGCGAACAATTCCCGGGCGCGCAGACCGCGCAATTGCGGACGGGATATCAGCGAGATCAACAAAGCCGATACCAGAAAAGTGCACGCATCGATCAGAAACCCGCCCCGTGCTCCCCAATATTCCACGATCAACCCGCCCAGCAAAGCCCCCAGCACAAAAGCGATCATGCCGGTAACAGTGGCCAGTGAATTGGCAGCATGCAGCGAATCGGGATCGACTATCTCGGGAATAATGGACATCTTGGCCGGCACATAGAAACGGCTTAAACAAAACGCCAGAAAAACCACGCCGTAGATCGGCCACATGGAATTCTGATAAAAGAATATCAGGGGGATTGTCAGGACCAGTAAACCGCGCAGGATATCGCAAACGAACATGGTGGTCTTGCGGTCCCAGCGGTCCACATAAACACCGGCGATAGGCCCCACCACGAACACCGGAATAATGGTAAAAGCCAAAAGCTTGGCCAGCTCCATTGCCGAGCCGGGATTAACCGCCATCTGCCGCCCGGTCACCAGGCCAACCAGCGCCATCTGGTTAATGCGGTCCCCGAATTGGGAGATCAGCTGTGCCAGCCAGAAAGCCAGGAAATCTTTATTTTGTAGACTGCGTCGAAAACTCATATATGGGTGGCATTATAACAGCAGGAAGGTCACCGCGCCAAGAATGCATAAATATTTTGGGTATGTCCTGTCAATCTTTTCAGCCCTGGACCGGTTGGATATGAACCATCCCCGGGACATGATTCAAAAACAAATCTTTTAAATCAAGCTTTCGACTGGCATTATCAATATCGATTCCGACCACTCCGCCATCCTTGTCGTAATCCAGATTAACACCGGAAGATATCTCCCGGGTCTCCACACTGGCTCTGGATGATAAATCAATGTAAAGTGAGTCGGTGTCTGAATAATAATTGATTTTCATATCTTAAACCCCCTGTCAAAAAAAGCATTGTGTATTGTCCGCTTATCTTCCAGCGTCACCACACGCAAGAACTTGTCTGGCACCTGTGGAACCTGACCCCAGAAACGATAGCGATTGTCATCCTGTATCTCAGCATGTAGCGGATTCTCAACCACGGAAACACACCATTCTTTCTTCAGATATGGCCGCTTCCTTAGAACTTCATTCTCAAAATAATCCGTATACTGAAAAGACATGCCCTTCCTTTCAAAATACCTAACTGCCAACTTGTTAAGTCTACAATAAAATTAAAAGAAAGTCGAAGATTTACGTGTGATTACCAGTACTGCAGGAGTGATTTTTCAAGAATCCTTTTCATGACTCCTAAGCCCCGACGGCCTGTTAGGCCGTCAGGTGGCTTATGAGTGATTTTTCAAGAATCCTTGAAAAATCAGCTGACGAGAGGATTTGAACCTCCGACCTGCGGTTTACGAAACCGCTGCTCTACCAACTGAGCTACGTCAGCACAAATGTTTCAACCGACAACTACCACGAGACGTAAATGTAGCCAAGATCATGAAAAAGGAAATCTTTTATACCAGACATTCTAAACGCTGTCGAGAATGATTTTCTTGAATCCTCGTATCAATAACAACCAAATCGCTAATAAATAACTCGAACTATTTTCTCGAAATCATTCAACTACATCATTATCATACATTATTTCTTGCGTTGATCATCATCCTGAAATGAAAGTTGCCACTCAGAATATCCTCTATAGAGCCTCCATTTTGCTGTATATCGATACTTCGTTCCTGTTAAACTCTGATATTCGACTTCACCGAGACGATCAATACTCTCCAAACCAGGACAATCAGAGAAAGCAGAATCTGTATTATAAGGCATCACCAGGTATACAACAGACCCACTTGAACCAGGATAAATCATTTGAGGCAATTCCTTCTTTTCCCAATGCTTTTCCTTCGATTCTCTAAAAAATGAAGGCCCTTCTTTACAATCAAAGGCAAGTTTATATTCTTCTTTCAATATACGAGCTGGTTGGCCAACCACACTCATCGAAACCCAATCTTTTAACCTTTTATCGTTCATAATATCTCTTGTTGAAACCCCTTGAACATAAACATAAGGTCTGTTTATTCCGATTGAAAACTGATAAGCACAATAACTACAGTAAGCAGCGCTTAAAGAAATAAGCAATGGCATCAATTTTCCGATTAACGCAAGACAATTAAGAACTGCCTTCCAACAACGAACCAATAAATTTCTCGATCTAATAATTGTCTCAAGAACCAACTTTATCTTTAACAATTCTTTCACCTGTAAATCCTCACTCTATTGGTGATATAACATATTAGTGTCCCTATTTAAATTACGCGATTTCTAACCCGGCCGTATGGGCAGCCTGATTTCTTAGAAAACAGAATCTATTAAACGTGGAGCGCTTCCATCACAGCTTGCGGGCTGACATCGGCAATCCTGAGAAGAGCCAAAGCGGGGCCTTCCGGTTTCCTTCTCCCCTGTTCCCAATTTTGGAGTGTATCGACGCTAACGCCGATCATATGGGCAAACTCTGTTTGAGACTTATGAAGCTTCTCCCGGATCTTTTTAACAACAATAGGGCTGAAGGTAAACACCCGGCTTGGTTTCAAATCACCGCGATGTATTGCTCTTGCCTGGTCAATGCCCGTTAATAGATCTTTAAAATCTTTGTCTTTCATAACACACCTGCTTTCACATAATCGCTTAACACTTTTAACTGCACCTTTGTAAGATCCTCCTGCTCCGACTTCTTGAAAGGAAGGATCAAATAGATCTTCTCGTCCTTCGTAACCAAGTAATAGATGATTCGCAAACCACCGCTTTTCCCACCCCCTGCAAGCGCCCAGCGTAATTTCCTTAGACCATGCCCTCCAGGAATAACCGCTCCAGCAGTAGGATTGGCAATCAAAGCCCACTGCAATTCCCTGTATTCATCATCAGAAAGGATGTCTACGATACGCTTTGTGAAAATCGGCGCTTCTATTATCTCCATGACATCCTTCATCCCTTCATTACCAAGTATACGCCATTGGCGTACGTTTGTCAACTTACTACAACAACCGGACTTTTTGCCCCACCCCAATTCAGTGAACGCATTATTTCAGGAAATCCGAATACGACTCCAGGGCCTTGAGCGTGCCGACTGTTAACTGCCAGGTGTAGTAAGTGGCCACCAGGACGATCACCGAGACCACGATCTTTGTGCGCCAGGAGTAGTGCGGATTAAACCATACCAGCGGAAGCGCAAAGATCAGCAGGCCCAGCACCGCCATGATGACCGTGCTATCCTTGAAATACCAGGGACGTTCATTTGCCATTCTGATCCTCCATATTTTTATGCGCTCCGGAATTCACGCCCGCCAGGCGCTCGGTTATCCGGTCGACATTATCAATAATGCCACGCATAACGCGTGTTGACTCCGCCCTTATTTCACTGGCCGCCCCGGCCTTATGGAACCCTTCCTCTTCATCGAGCACAAAAGCCTCGCAGGAATTCCTGATGACCGCCAGCAAATTGGATATCTTGTGCAGGTTACGCCCATCCGCGTCTTTGGCCAGGGAGTTCTGGCCGGTGCAAGCCGGCGCCGCAAAGGGTACTTTCCCGACGGCCGCAACGATCAGTTCTTCCAGGCGCAATAAAGATATTGGTTTCCGCAAGATCGCCAAAGCCCCTAAGGACAGCACCTCCGCAACCTGGGCATCCTCCAGCAACTGGCCGGTGATCAAGAGGACTTTAGTGCTTTGATCGCGCTTGCGCAATTCCTTAAGCGCCTCGATCCCGTTCATCTCATAAAGGGTAACGTCCAGCAGGACCAGGTCGGGCCGGATAACACTGATCAGTTTTAAGGCTTCGGCGCCGCTGGCGGTAGTGGAAACCTCGTAACCGCGCCGGCCCAGAAAAGAATGTAAAACCGCGCAAACATCCGGCTCATCCTCGACGACAAGTATGCGTTGGCTTGGCATAGAAAAAGATTATCATAACCCCGGGGTTAATACCAACATTACTTGATATTTAACCCCCGCCCGCAGGCCCGTAAATACACATCCCTTACCGGCACATATCCTCGAACAAGGTAACATCAGGCCGCACCCGTAACCTGGAACCCACCGGGAAATAGGCCTCCACTTCGGCTTTGGAACGTAATAATTCGAAAGCTTCCCGGCCGCGATTATCCTCCAGCAACGAGATCACCGCGCTCTTCATGCGAGCCTCTTTTAACTTTACCATCACCCGTATTTCTTTAGTGTTCTGGTTCAGTATCATCAGTACCCTCATATACGATCCTTTAGAAAGAACGGATGCGGGAACGAATCGCCCGGAACCGGATCATTATAGAAGGACTTTCTCCAACGGCTGACCATTAAACGTTCAAACATAATAATCTCCTTTCTTTAACATTCATATGCGTTTGATACAAGGATGCCACATACTATGATGTTTGTCAAGTCTGGCAACAATAAAACATCATTTGTCATAAGGCAATATATCGCAATATCTTCCATTCCAATACACGCAACTAATGACTATTTATTTTTCGGAATGAAATAAACATCATATATTTTCTTGACTTTCCCCCCAAGTGAATATATATTTTGTAGTGAGGATAACGTAGGAGGCTTATGAAACTTGGCGAAAAAATACGCGAACTGATCAAAGCGAGCCGCTTCCGGAATGTCAGCGCCTTTCACCGTGAGCTGACCGCTATTTTTGAAGACAAAGCCGTAAACTATCGTACCCTGTCGCAAATAATAAACAATCACGCCTGCGCCCGGGAACGCACTCTGAATCAGATCGCCATAATCCTGGGAATGCGCACCTGCGAACTGCGCGCCAATACCGATTCGCAAGAACTGGAACAGGAAGAAACTCTCGGGGCCTTTACATACAACGATAAAGCCGTACTGCGGGCGCTGGAAAACCATTTGCCCTTCATGCCCGGCAAACTGGTGTTAAAGCGGGGCGGCCGCACCACCCCTGAACAAGACCGTCCGGATGGCCCAAAGTCGGTAAAATGGTGCGCGGTAATAATGGGAGGCGTGAGTTTATCAGTTACGGGGGCGCTGGGTGAAGAAAAGAAAACCTTTTACAAGGGCGCGGCTTTCTCGTTCGATGCGCGCCAAAAGCATTGTTTCGCGAACGCCTACAAAGGCACCACGGTGTTATACATTATCCACTCTCCGGCCGTTAACAGCGACCTTTTCCTGGCGCCGGAAAACAACCCGGATATCAAACCGGCTTAAGAGCCCTGACCTCGAACCCGCCCAGTTTCGTCAGTTCACGCTCAATAGTAAGCTGAAGCGCTTTTAACGCCACCGGCTTGGCCATGTAGATCCCCCCCAGGCGTTCCACCTTATACGATTGGGCCGGCCCGCCCAGGCCGGTGATCATTATCACGATAGTCCGGGGCATTTTACTGCGCACATGTTCCAGGATAGTGAACCCGTCGATACCAGGCATGTTCTGGTCCAGCAGGACCACCTGGAACTCTTCACGATCCAGCAGGTCCAGGGCTTCTTTACCATCCGGCTTCTGCACTATCTCGCAGGCGATCCGCTTGCCCAGAAAATCGGCAATGCTCGACCGAACGTCTTTCTCGTCGTCAACAATCAGTATCCTGGGTATCCGCACCGGCTCATTATTCATAGTTTGCTTTATTCAAGTTTCCTGTTCCAGGCGCTTGATGAAAACATCGATCGCGTCCAGGCAGGCGATGGTCTTACCCCGGACCTCGGCGGCTACCGGAGCCGGGTTCTGCTCATACACATCGACCATCAGCGCGATCTTGTAAAGATTATTACCCACATAATGCGCCATCAGGTCTTTGACAGTAGGGTTGAGTATTATCATGCCGGCTTCTACCCGGCTGTCCTGGTTGGGCGAACGGCGGATATCCTTGAATACCCTGGCCAGCAAATTAACACGGATACTGATTTCATTAGCTTGTTTAAGGGATATAGGCTCACCCGGCATACTGCCGGCAATAGCCCGGATCTCGTTCACGCTGGCTCCGGTGGTGCCAAACCAGGCGGCCCACACTTCTTTGGGCACCCGGATACCGTCCCGGCTGATCTGCGCCCATAATGCGGCCAAAGGGCAGGCTGGATCGGGCATACTTATTTACCCAGCCCGGCCACGAGGCTATTTACCTTGGCGTCCAGCTGGGAAGCCATCACCGGCTTGATAAGAATATCGTCGGGGCCGAGGTCGGTAACATCCTTGATGCGCGCCGCGTCGTCCTCGCGCGTAATTACAACACAACGCATACCCGGGTGCTCCTTACGAATATACCGCAGAACATCCACGCCATCCACCCGGTCGTTAAGATGCAAGTCGAGCAAAACAATATCCGGCCGGGTCGCCTTTATCTGGGCAATAGCCGCCACCCCCCCCAAAGCCAGGGAAACCGCAAACCCGCGCTTTTCGTAGAGCTGTTTAACCAGCTCGCATATTTCCGGCTCATCGTCGACTATCAGGATCGAGATCGCGGCATTCTCCCTCCCGGAACGCGCCGCCTGCAGTGTCACGGCGGCATCGGGATCAGCAAAACGGTACGACAGGCTTTTTAAGCGCGAGATCGATTCGTCCAGCTCCAGCAAAGCCTTCTCGGCCAGGGCACAACTGTGGATGGATTCCTTAATTATCTCCTCGTTACCGGCGGTGGGCTCCAGAGTTTCAATATACCTCTTGGCGATACCCACCCCCATCAAAGCCGTGTTAAGCTTATTGCCTACCTCGTGATATTTTTCACGCAAAGTTGTCATTAATATTCTTCCTCTCTTACCGGCTAACAACTCCGGCCGCACCAGCGTAGATCTTACTACCTGTGCGGTCTCTTAGAACTTGTAGGTTGCCGTAGCGTACATCAGGTTTATCCACTGCCGGTATTTGCCGTCTACAGAAGTTAATTGACCATCTCCGTTACTATTTCCGACATTATTGTTAACAGTGCGCGTTTTATAAATGATACCCGACCAGGCCACGTCAAGCGTGAGGTCTTTGGTAAGATCGTATCCGGTACCCATAGTAAGCGCCAGCGAATCGGAATCCGGCACACTCGGATCCCAGGTCGATTTGGGAACCGGGCTTTGATGAATATAAGTACCGGTGCGCAAGCGCCAGCGATCGGTAACCGCAAATTCCACACCCATCGCGAAAGCCAGGGAACTGTGCCAATCCTTGTTTACCGGATAACCATTCTGCAAAACCCCTAAAATATCGGTATCAGTCTCGGAAGTATAAGTGGGGGCTATCTGGCGCATGGAACTCCAGTCGGTCCACTCCACGTCCATGTTAATGGTCCATTTCTCATCAGGCTTGAAACTATAACCAAAAATAAGCGCCTGAGGCAAAATAGATTTAACCATAACATCAGTTTCATAAGAAGTACTAGGGAAAATCCCTGCCCCAACAAAATTCGGATCCATGTTGTCAATATGAACCTTCCCCTTTAACTTCTGATGGATCGCACTGCGATACATTAAACCAAACTGATGTTTGGCATTAAGCTTGAACATGGTGGCCGCCAGAAAACCGGCGGCGGTATCTCCCCCGGCCAAACGAATATTGCCGTCAACAGAACCGCCTACGGCATCCGGGCTCATTTTTCTTTCCATTACCACCTTGGACTGATCGATATTCAACCCCAGAGCCGCGGACCATTGCTCGTTAATTTTATACGCGGCGGAAATATAATAATCGTGATTGATCATTTCGGTCTTGGTGGCGGTATAGCGCAAAACACTGTCGGGCATCCATTCCGTGGTCAAACCCCAGGCCGTGGTGGTGCCGATACCCAAGGCCACGTTCTCGGTGCCCAGCCGGGTAACATAAAAGAAATTGGGAATAGGAAAATCCCCGCGCTTCATCTGCATGGCATCCGCAGTATTGGTGCTTTTATAAGTCGTGTGCGGCTCAATAAGACTAAGCCCTACCGAGACCGCCTGCCCCACTATCTGGGTCATACCCGCCGGGTTATAATACACCGCGGCCGGGGTATTGGCCTGCCCGGCAAAAGCCGAACCTTTACCCACCGCTCCGGCGTCGGGCACTTCTATGCGGTACGCCCCCGAACCCGCCGCCAGGGCCGGCCCCGCGCCAATGACCAACACCATAAATACCCTTAAAACCACTCCTGTTAAATTACGCATATACCCTCCGATGGTTAATTATAAATTACGTTTTTAAACTGCTTCATTGGCCATTCTTTTAACCGTCTCACCCGAATTAACTTTTTATCAAAACGACATATTTTTTACGTCAATATTTATAATCTAACACATCGGATTGACAATTCATCAAGAATTTGATTTATTTTATACGGCCCCCTCTAATAAAGAAACCCTGACTTCCCAGGGGCCAGGTTGGCACCAGGAAAGTCAGGGTTCATGGAACGAAAAAGTACTAACGGATCAGAACGAAAAGTTTATTACCGGAAAGAAGCCCAGCGGGTCTTTGGACTTGTTGAAATTCAAAACCCCGACCTGAAAACCGCTTAACCCACCGGCGATATTCACCAACCCCAGTTGCAGGCCGGTTGCCGTGGTATTCACCTGGTTCCACAAGCCAGTTTGAATGCCGGCCAGGTCGCCTCCGGTGATGTTCACTGTACCGTTCTGCCAGCCGGTAAAGTTACCATGCACCGAATTAAAAACACCATCCTGGAAGCCCACAAAGTCCCCACCCACAATATTCACCAGGCCTTCCTGCCAGCCGTGAAAATAACCGTCCACCAGGTTAACCACGCCGAACTGAAAACCGCCCTGGTCAACCGTGGTCTTGTTGATCACGCCCAGGTCAATAAAATGTACGGTACTATTCACGCCATAAAAAAGGTTCAAACGCAGAACGCCCACATCAAAAGTCTCATCCGGCAACTGTAAAGGATGGAACACCGTGACCGCCAGCGGCATTTCCTCGGCACCAGCCAACGGCATAACCATAAAAGCCGCACCCAAGAACGCCACCCCCGCCCAGAACAGCTTAAGTTTTCTCATCGCCTGATCTCCTTTTTAATTTTAGCCCAATGGACAAAACAAAATATTATAACGCAAAGAAGATTTGCCGGGCTGACTTAATTGGGAAATTATTTGGGAAATTATTTAACCGGGGAAGTGAAGTCGGCCAGGGCGGCGACCGGACGCAAGAACATAATGCGCGGATTTAAACCATTAATAGACATAACAGCACCCGGCTGAATAGCGGAAAGCTCGGCCTTGCCGCGCACTTCCATACCCAGGTGGGAAGTGTCCAGGTCGATACCGCCATCCTGCAAAGCCGCCTTATCGGCAAGCGGGGCCTGAAAGGCATCTATACGTAGCGCGATCTCACGCAGTGCGGCCATACCTTTAGCCACCTTGGCTTTTGCATCCGCAATTGCGGCGAGGGATTCTTGAGGAACAGCTCTTTCCTTGTAAACAAAGGCTCTTGTTGCCATAAAAGAAGAGAAAACTTTGCGCCAGGAAGCAACGCTTAAACCATCAATGAACCATTTAAAGATCAGGCTTTGTTCCGGCATATCTTCATTTTCCCTATAGTAGAGGCTGATCAAGGGCTCTGGGCTATCTATCTCGCCAGGAATAGTAATGCTTGCTTGCGCTGCCAACTCGTTAAAAGCCTGCGCTAACTCCTGATTGGTCATCCCACTAAATCTGGCGAATTCTTCCTTCTCAGAAGTCCCTTCTTTGGCCTCTACTTTCCTTGCATCAGTAAACTTCCTCTGAACCAGGATAGCTTCCACCACTTTACTCTCAAATTTTCTGCCATCACTTCTTACGAGGGCCGGGAGGGCCACACCTTCTACAGTATCTTCCCTCGAAGGACTGACGGACTCCTCAGGCAAGTGAACATACAATGGCAAGCGGATCTCGATCTTAGCATGCTGTTTATTGTCCGGGCCAACAACATTATCCCCTGTTATTTTGCCGCCATGCGCTTCCACGATCACTTTACAACTCGCCAAACCGGTACCAGTACCGCCACTACCCGTCCGCGTAGTATGGCCCTGTTGAAAATACCACCCTGAAGGATGCGTGGCATCAACAAGAAATCCCGGACCGTCATCCGTTATAACAATGAACACCGCATCTTGCGCTACCTGCACATCGATATTCAAATTAACCGGCCCAGCGCCACCCTCCACTTTGGCCTGACGGGCATTGTCCACAATATTGCCTATAACCCTGCCAAAAGCTTGCGCGTCGATCATGACCTCTACAGCCGGAATACCGGAGACAGAGATCATCCCGCCTCCAGTTCGTTGGTTAAGATACGGGTCCTCTAACAATTGGTGTAAAAATGGTTTTAAATGCACCGGAGTCAACTGGAACTCTTTGGCAAAAGGATCCAGAAAACGCGCCATTATTTGTTCCGCCTTCTTCAATTGCACATAAGTAGTTGCCAACACATCCCAGTCATTTGCTTCATACTCCTTGCGGCCAAACTCCTGCACATACTTAACCAATAACCTTAAATTCTTGTCCAAAAGGCGATATTTATCCAGCAAGATGGCCAATTGCTCAACGTCTCTTTTAGAATTCGATCGAAAGCTTTCACAATCCGCCCTTAACTCAACTATTTTAGAAAGCCATTTTCTGACAGACCTTGCAAAAACAACAGCCCGTTGACCCTCCTCGTTAAAGGGCCAGTTAGCCGACAATTCAACGTAACTCAAGAACGGAGTCAGATCATGCGCAAACTTAATCACGCTATCCCAGGTATACTCACGTTGCGGTTTATCCATCGCCGATTCACCCGATAGCAACACAGGCACCGGCTGGGCAGTTACGCCCACCACCCGCGCGTCTGCCAAAGGTGCGCTTTGATCCAGCTTATCTTGCCCTTCATTGGAAGATGCGTCCACCACTACCAAGCCCGCCATATCGCCCACAATACCACCAGTGGCATATTTGCGCGGAATGACCTCGCCCGTAGCGGGATCGGTGTCTTCGTAAATAAGTCCCTTGAGGCCGTTTTGATAAGCGGTAAGATAATTCTGGTAAATGGCCTCGGGCGACTGATCGGCCGTCGGCAAAGAGGCGCTTGAACCATTCATCTCGTAGGTCCGCTCAATACCGCGCACCTGCTTTTTATCCACATAGGCCTGGGCAATAATGGTTGCCTTGATCTTTCTCTTGTACCAGGCGGCCAGAATTAGCGAATGATACACCTGCCGCAGGACCGCAAAAGCTTTCCCGCTGTTCACTTCTTCTTCCAAAGCCGGAATAACCACGTTCCGCAAAACCTCTTTGGCCAGCTCACGGACCGGCGCCGCAACGGGATCGCCCGCCGGGCTTTGGCCGGATTGTTGACCGTCAGCCGAGCCTTTTAAAGCCAGATAATCCGCTTCCACCATAACTTTCAAACGCTCTGCAATAACTATCGCTACCGCCTTATCTCCTGGATTTCTGCGGCCCGCGCCCTCGGCTTGCTCGTACACCACTGCCCGGTCCGGCAGGATCCAGACTTTGTTTATAGAGTCCACCGGGATATCGGTTGTGCCATACATTGCCTGGCAACGCGCATAAACCTTGCGCCAGAACACCCGGCCCACATTATTGTCCGGCGCCAGGAACGCGGCCGTCAGTTCTTTAAGCGCCAGGTCTTGCGCCAACAGGTCGCGGCCCATGGCGGTACGGGCGAATTCCGGCGTAAGCACCCGGTCGGGTTCATATGGCGAGAGGTTTACCCAGAGGTCTTTTTCCGGCAGGGCCAAAGCGGTAAAGAAATAACGCGCCAGGCGGTCGGCATCGGCAGTTTCGGCCGGTGCCACGGCGGCGGCAGAAGAAGCCCGGGCCGCATTCTCGTTGCTCATCAGGAATTCAAAACGGAAAGGTTCTTGCGGAAATACTTTAACCCCGTGGAACACGGGCACGGACACTGCCAACCCGGGCAACACAGTCGGACGCGCGGCCGGCAAAACCTGGGCAAGCCCCAGGGTCTGACCAACAAAAGTTATTAACACCACCAACGCTACGAGCCGTTTCATCAAGATCCTGAAAGTTAAAAGTTTAAGGACATACTGGTCGAACAAATAGCAAGCTTCGTCTTTCTACAACTATTTCATTGCAAGCCCTTAAGGCCCAGCAACGCTGAAAAGTTGGTCACCGGTTTAATGTCCACAATAATGCCCTGCAAGCCCGGAGCGTCGGTTATCATACGTTCCAAAGCCGCATTGTCAACCACTCCAGTCATCAATTCACCCTTACGCTCCACACCTACATTGCGCGCGTCTATACCACCGTCTACCGGCAAGGCGGAAGGATCGGCGGCCTGGGAATTATCCGTCAGCAACACGTAAACCGCGGAGCCTATAGTTACAACATGCACCACCAAGCCGGGATTGTTCTGTTTTGCTATAGCGGCCACACCAGGAGAAACCGGTTCCGAGAATATCTTGTTATTAACGCGGATAACCGGGCGGTCGGTTTTATTTAATGCATCGGCTACCTGCACGGAAGTTATTGCCACGCGATAGGCAACCGCATCCGGTAGAATCAACGGCGAGATCTTACCAAGCAGGCTTGCGGCAATGTCATCGCCAGAACCAAGAACTCCGTCTCTTACAGCCTCATTTAAAACTTTCTCATTGCGATTATGTTTAACGTCAGCCAACGCTTCCCCCACGAAACCCATCCTCGACAATTGCCCACTCACTGCCGAGCGAATGGCCTCCGGCAACTCACCGTCATTTATCCGGGAGCGCAACCAGACCAAGGCTCTGCGCGCCGCCGCCTTGATCGATACATCCTTATCCGACCCAGCCAACCGAATCGCCCGAGCGATCAAGCTATATTTCGCAATCATTTCTGGAACAGTAAAATCATCATTAATAACAACTTTCTCCAGACTCTCCAAAGCGGCAATCCGAGCTTGCGGTCCATATGAAGGTGGCACATGGTCACTGTTCAATCGCAAGTTAAGAATTACCCTGTAGAGAAACTGCAACTTCTGCTCCTCATCTATAAAATGGCCCGTATTCCCGGCCATCTGCCGAATAGCCTCCGCTATTTGTGCATCTCCGGCATTACCCTCATTGTGCAGCCTTTCAATCCCGGCTATCAGCTCAGGTATCTGGGCATCATCATCCCTGGAGACTACCACCAAAGCCGTTGCCTGCCGGTCGGTACCAGCCTCGATCGTGATTCTATGCACCACCACAGTGTTGCCTTTGTTTTGCGTAAACACTTCATTATTCATATCCTGACGGCCCGCCAGCGTATCAATTAACATCCCCGCTGGCTTATAAACATCGGAGAAGAACTTTTCTAAAATCGCCCTTTTTAATCTCTGCCCGGCTACAGTCAAAGCCAACTTGCCAAGATCGCTATCGGTAAATGAATAGAATCTTTGCGGAAGCAAAGCATTAATTTCAGGGCCCGGATCTTGTCTCAGCATATAGTCAATCAGAAAAGTGAACGGAGCTGTACAAGTATTTAGCCACTGAATAGACTCAATCGTATTCCTTATGTCATCCCTGGACCGACCCAGCCTCATCAATAAAGGCTCCATTCTCGCCACTGATTGCTTAAACTCACTGATCTGAAAAGCTATGAACCGATAGTATAAAACAAATTGCTGGTCTTTACCCGTCAACCAACTTCTAACCACTTCAGGATCATTAGTGAAATGATACTGCCTAAATCCGGTGTCGGCAAACGCTCCGCCGGGAGCAACTTTTAGTTCTCTTGACAATTTCCTGTACGAACCAAAGAATCTTGCGTCGATCATATCATTAACCCACTGCATCAACTCCGCTTTTGACTGTGCTTTGTCGGCTTCCGCTTCCGTTGCGGCATAGTCACTGGGCAGGGCCGTAAGAAAAGCCACCGGGTTTTTCAAATCGTCTCTGGAAAACCCCCTCAAAGAAATGGTCTCTCCCTTTACCTGTATTAAGCCTGCGTTATTAAACTTACCCCAACCCAAAGGATACTTCAACTCAACCTGTCTATCCCCGGGAGCCACCAACTCTACCGAAGGCAAACCCTCACGAATTGTCTCCTCCATGGACACACCGACCACCGTATCCGACCGAAAAGCCTGAAAATATTTCGCCGCCAAGAACGGCAAGTCATGGTAAATCTTCAACTTGTAAGCCCTGCCCCATAACTCAAAGAACTCGGCCTTATTCTCTTGCTGTCCGGCGCTTATCAACATCTCCACTATGACCCGCGATCTTTCCAGCGAAAAATTCTTACCCGCGGAATTTTTAATATATTGGCGCTTATCCGCCAGAGACATCCCTGCAACTTGCTGTTGAATACTCTCGCGCGCCCGCAAACGCGCATTCCTATCCTCCGCCTCCGCGGGCGTCAACATCGCCTGTACCGCCTGGGTCGTTACATCAACACTGAGCCTATGTGGATATCTCGGCCTCTGTCGAGACGTAACTCCGGCCGCATGATCCAAAGGCACCAATTGGGAGGCGTTCACACCGCCCGAGAAATACTTGCGCGGGATGGTTTCATCCACCTTGCCGTCCTGCCCGGCGGTTTCTTCTTTTATGTAGTTAAACACGCCTTTCTTGTAAGCTTCCATGTACCGGGCATAGATCTGCTCGCGATTGGCCGGGTCGCTGACATCTATCCCCGCCACCTTGCTTTTACCGGCATAAGCTTTGTTGAGAATGCTTTCTTTAAGCGCCGACTGATACCACTGCGCCAGCACCAAAGAGTACATAGCCTGGCGGAGCGGAGCGAAGTTACTGCCCTCGTTAACTTCTTTCTCGATCACCGGCACAATAACTTCCCGCAGGATCTGTTTGGATATCTGCTCGGCCGCCGACAGCTCGCCGGACTTGGCCAAATAGTCGCTTTCCAGCTGAACCTTTAAATGCAGGCGCGTAATATAAACCGTATTCCCTTTCTCGTAAACAGTTGCCGTCTCAGGGATTATCCACACTTTGTTAAAAGTATCCAAAGGAATGTCGGTCGTGCCCAGCCGGGCCTGCGCCAAAGCATAAACCTGGTCCCAGAACTTCTTGCCCAGGACATCTTCCGGGTAAATAAGCGAAGCCGTCAGCTGTTTTAAAAGATAATCCTGGGTAAGGAACTCGCGCCCGAATTCGGTGCTGACCAAAGCTTCCGGCAGGATCCGATTGTTCTCCACCGGCGACAAGTTAACCCACAGGTCCTGGCGCGGCACGGTCATGGCGGCCAGGAAATAATTCACCAGCTTTTGCCCCTCGGCCTTAAGCGCGTCGCCTTCCAAAGGCTCATCGCCGGAATCCAGGATAAAATCAAACTTCAGCGGAGCATCCGGATGCACTGTAAGGCCGCGCAAAGCCGTCGGCCGAAAAGGCGCGCTCAAACCCACCATATCCCCCGGCTTGGGCAAATTAAGCCCCAACCCGGCGGCCTGAGCCTGGGCCAGTGCGGGCATCAAAGCAATTAACAAAACAAGAAATACCGCTAGTACTTTTTTCATAATATCTAATCCCTGGTTAATATTTAAGAAACAAAGATGCGCACAAAATGCGAAAGGATGCTAAAGGATAGCCGACAAACCACGGTTTGTCAAGGCAGGCAAAAAGCGATAGTTGTATGTATTTGGGATACAGCGGCTTACAGCGCTAAGAAAAGAAAAAATATGTAATAGGTTAGCGTTTGGAAGTGTTTCGTAGACTCCATGACAATCGAGATGTGTGCTAGTTTTCGCAAGTTGCTTTGCCCACCATAACATGTCGCCTTGTTATTCACGGAAAGACCTGCCTGTTCGCGATGATTTTCGCCGTGCCTTTCGGTTTAGCGCTTCACTCCCGGCCAATACCAACCGGCATGTTGAATTCCTCGGTGAGATTGGAGGCGGCATTGCTGGCGGCTATGGCAACCCGGTGGCTCGTGGCCTTCGTTCGCGCTAAATCCTCAGGCACTTTTGCCGAAAATCATCTTATTGCTCACAGACAGGTCTTTCCGTGAATCGCGGCTTATCAATTGCCGCGGCAAAGCCGCTGATTATGATCTAGCAATGCTTACGCTACTTAACCCGCTATGGTACAGCCGGGAACATTTTGACATTCGCACCGGATTGTATACTCAAGATAACCGGTACCAGGCCATTTATCCGAATGCTGTCAAGGTTCTGCTGGCTCACCGGCAGAGGCACCCCATTACCATCACGCCTGATCTGCATGTTTAAACTGGCCTGAGCAAAATCGATACCACCGTTCTCAACTACCGCTCCAGCCATATCAAACCTGCCACCGTCAACTTTCAGCTCATTAGCCTCGACTTCCAATCGATTACTTCCCACCACTCTAATCGGCATTACCAATTTAGCCTGACCTGGCTCAATTAGTTCCTTATCCCCGTCCCTCCATAATCTACCAACTCTGCCTGGATCCATAAACCGTTCTTTTGTCAATGGCCTCGGGAAAAGAAACAAACCATATTCGGTTTCTACTAAGAAGTATTGCTGTGGATTAGATTCCCGCTCTCTGGACCAATATAGTTCATAAGCCCCTCCCCAGCGGTATACAATAGAAACCTTAGCATCCGGGAATCTTTCTTTTAAAACACGCGTGAGATCTTTAAGTAGATACTCCTGGATAGAGGTCCTTAACCATTGAGTAAATATTGTGCCAAGAGCTTTAACGTGTTCGTTATATTTCTCGGGATTTATTTCCTTAATCGCCGCTTCAGGGTTTCCAACAGGAATTGAGGTCGCAGAAACGTTGGTTGGCAACCCGGCATTCTTAACGGGCTGGGCATCAGAAACAGTCGGCACAACTACAGCCGGTTGGGCTTTTGCATTAGAGATCGCGTTTTTAATTTGCGCTTCGTACTCTGCATCAACAATAAGGTCACCGCCATACGTATCAAGTTTTATTGGAACAATGGTTGCCCTGGAAGGTGATTGTTCAACCCACAGCACAGTACCATCAGCCCCTAATGCTTCGAAGCGTTCCGGCGACAATGGACGAGGTAAAAGAAATTTATCTTCCCCCAATTTTACCAGCCAAAACCGCTGGGCACTGAAAGATGGTTTAACAGTAGTCCAAATTACTCCCTGAGTACGAGAAAGAGCATAAACTACAGAAGTCTGGGCACCAGGGAAAACAAACTGGTTGATGGGGAACTCGACCTTTCCGCGCAACCATGCCGAGAAAGCCTTACCTAGCGCTTGTCGATTTTGCTCGGTGCGCGTTAAATCCTGACTGTTGTCTAAATCGCTCTCCCCCTCACTCATATCCGAGGCCGTTAACGCTCTTGAGTTCCGCACCTCTACAGCGGCAAAATCCAGGTCCCCGGACTCACCCCTGGCTAAAGCCTCCGAATTCGCGTCATTTGTTTTTCTTGTCAGGCCGTCGTCAGAAGTCCCCAGAATGCCATCTGGCCCCGCATAACCCGCTTTATCACAACCACCGGAGAAATACTTACGCGGAATGATCTCTTGCGAATAACGATCCACATCTTCTTTTATCATGTTGAATACACCCTTATTAAATGCCTCAACATACTGCCGGAAGATCTTCTGATTGTTCTCGGGATCCTGATCCACACCTTTAGTTCTGTTTTGATCAGCGTAAAGCCTGCCAAGGATAGATTCTTTTAACGCCAGCTTGTACCAGGTTGCCAACAGCATCCCGCTGTACATTTGCCGAACCGGAGCAAAACTGCGGCCTTCATTGACCTCTTTCTCGATAGCCGGAATAATAACCTCCCGCATAACCTGTTTGGAAATCCTGATCTCTTCGTTATCTTCCATCGCCGGCCCGTTATTGACAGCCGCTTTCATCGCGTAATAATCACTTTCCATCATAACTTTCAAATGATGTTCCAGCACATAAACTGTATTCCCCTTTTCGTAAACTACCGCTTTATCGGGAGTGATCCAAACTTTACTAATAGTATCGGTCGGGATATCTGTGGTGCCGAATCTCTGATACGCATGTTCATAAACCCCATCCCAGAACTTCTTTCCGAGATCGGTGTCGGGATTGGTTAAGGACGCGGTAATTTGCTTAAGCAGATAATCCTGCGCCAATAGATCGCGGCCCATTTCAGTTGACCCAAAATTATCAGGAATGATGCGGTTTTTCTCAAAAGGAGACAAGTTGATAATCATCTAGAAGGCTTCCGCCCCGGACCATTACAGCTATAGTAATGGT
>JADFZK010000031.1 GCA_015232565.1 Candidatus Omnitrophota bacterium | reverse complement strand
GGCCGACAACGTGATAATGGTTATTTCCCGCCGCCGGACCATAGTGCGTTTGGCGATCAACTCCACAAAAGCATTAGCCAGCACGTAAGCTTCCTGCCGGCCGCACTCGGGCAAAAGCACGCAAAATTCTTCTCCGCCATAGCGGCACACCAGATTGCCCGGCTCACTGAAATGGCTTTTAAGCATTTCCGCCATGGTCTTCAGCAGGATATCGCCCGCCGGGTGGCCAAAACGGTCATTGTAAGTCTTGAAATGGTCGAGGTCGAACATAATGAACGCCATGGTCTTTTCCCGGCGCGTGTGCCGGGGCAGTTCTTCCGCCATCCGCTCCATGAGGTAACGCCGCAGGAACAGTCCCGTAAGGCTGTCGCGTATGGCGAGGTCTTCCACCTTGTCGTACAGCTGGGCGTTCTCGATAGCCACCGCCGCCGCTTCACCAATAGTCCTCAGGAACCGCAGGTCTTCGGGAGTGAACCGGCCGGGCAGATGGCTGTCCAGGCGCAGGATACCCACCACCTTGTTATGCACCATTAAAGGCACGCTGACCAGCGAGCGGATCTGGCGCCGGTCTTCGTCGTCGGCTTTTTGCGCATCGAAACGAAAATCATTGCGGGTGTCCTGGATATGCAGGGCCTGCAGGGTCTTTAAACACCAGCGGTCAAAAACATCGCCCTGTTTCAGTTTGATATTGACCAAATGATGATTGCGGGCCGAGTAAAGGATGGCAATATTACCGGACGTGTGATCAACCAGATAAAGTATGATAGTACTGTCCTGGTAATGAAAGAACGAGACGGTCTCCTTGCACAAGGCATGCACCACATCTTCCAGCGTAAGGCACATGCCCAGGGCTTCCAGCAGGACCTTCAGCTGGGAATAACTCACGATCTTTTCCCGGAAAGCGGCGATGGCTGCACTTTCCTTGTCGAGCTCAACTTTTAACAGATTGGCTTTCTCGAAATACTCTTCCCGCTGGATCCGGAACAATTTCTTCTTGTTTTTCAGCCGGTGATAAAAAAAGAACAGCACCGCGATATTGACCGAAAGCGCCAGGGAAAGGAAAACGAAGAACCTCAGCTCCACCCGGGCGGCATAAATAAAAAAACCGGCCAGGGGGATCAAAAGACTGGAGACCAGGAGGACAAAATACCTAGATAAGCGTTGTTTCGGTTTTGGGGTCAAAGAAGTGCACCTTGCTCATGTCGAATACGACTTCCATGTCCTTGTTGACTTCCGGGCGGTTATGGGCGCCAACACGAGCCATGAAGTTATTTTTGCCTGAATTCAGGTACAAGAACACCTCCGCACCCAGCGGTTCCACAAACTCGCAGGCCACGCGGATAGTGTTCTCGGGAGTGGATTCCGAAACAAAAAGCCGGTCGTAAATATCCTCACTGCGGATACCCAGGACCACTTCCTGTCCGGCATACGGCGCCAGGGCCGCGGACATCTCGTCGACGATCCGCACCCGGAACTGCCCTTCGTCGAAATAAAACTTTTTATCTTTCTGGAGAACCGTGCCCCGCATAAGGTTGATGGGCGGTGTACCGATAAAACTGGCCACAAACTTGTTGGCCGGCTTATCGTAAATGGTCATGGGCTCGGCCACCTGCTGGATCACCCCGCTTTTCATGACCACAATGCGGTCGCCCATGGTCATGGCTTCGGTCTGGTCATGGGTAACATAAATAAAAGTGGTCTGCAGGCGCTGGCGCAATTTATGGATCTCGGTGCGCATGGTCACGCGCATCCTGGCGTCCAGGTTACTGAGCGGCTCATCGAAAAGGAAAACCTTGGGCTTGCGCACAATAGCGCGGCCCAGGGCCACCCGCTGACGCTCACCACCCGACAACTGGCGCGGCCGGCGTTTTAAATATTCACGGATATTAAGGATCTCGGCGGCTTCCAGAACGCGTTTTTCGACCTCGGGCTTCGGATACCCGCGCAGTTTCAGGCCGAAAGCCATGTTCTCAAAAACAGTCATGTGGGGATACAGGGCGTAATTCTGAAAGACCATCGCGATATCACGGTCTTTGGGGGGCACATCATTGACCAGCCGGTCGCCTATCCAGATATTGCCGGCAGTAACCTCTTCCAGCCCCGCCACCATGCGCAGGGTAGTAGATTTTCCGCAACCGGAAGGCCCGACCAGAATAACGAACTCTTTATCCTTGATCTCCAGGCTGACATTATCAACCGCCCGGGCCTGGCCGCCTTTGTAAGTCTTGCAAAGGTTTTCGATCCTGATGCTGGCCATATAAGGGCTCGCAATGAAATGACTGTATCAATTTGGCCGGTGTCTTTTGACCCTTGGATTTGTCCGGGCTTGTTACTTACCCGGGCCCCGGGAATACGCCATAACCTTGGCGATGGTAGCTTTCATATCCTTGCGCGCCACGATCATATCCAACATGCCATGCGCCAGCATGAACTCGGAGGTCTGAAAACCCTTGGGCAATTTCTGGCGCACGGTCTGTTCAATAACCCGCGGGCCGGCAAACCCCAGCAAAGCTTTGGGCTCGGCCATGATAACATCGCCCACTCCGGCAAAAGAAGCCATAATGCCGCCCATGGTAGGATTGGTCAAAACCGAAATATAAAGTTGTTTGGCCTCGGCATGCCGGGACAAGGCCGCGCAGGTCTTGGCCATCTGCATCAGCGAAATACAACCTTCGTACATACGCGCGCCGCCGCCAGAACCGGAAACTATCACCACCGGGATCTTGTGTTTGGTTCCATACTCCACCGCGCGCGAGATCTTCTCGCCCACCACCGAACCCATGGACCCCATGATGAACTGCGAATCGGTCACTGCCAGCGCCGCGGGCAGACCGGCGATCTTGCAACAACCGGTAATTGCGGCGTCCAGCAGGCCGGTTATTTTCTGGTCGCTGGCCAGCTTGTCCTTATAGGTCTTAACCCCCTTGAACTCCAAAGGATCCAGGGAAAGCATATCGGCGTCGAACTCGGTAAAAGTGTCCGCATCGGCCAGAAGCTCCACCCGCTGGCGGGCGCTGAGGGTCATGTGATAGCCGCACTTGGGGCACACATTCTGATTGGCTTCCACCTCTTTGGTATAGGAAGGCTGGTCGCATTCCGGGCACTTCAGCCATACTCCGTCGGGGATAGCCTTGCGCTTGTTGGAAACGCGCACAAAAGTATTGATGCTTTTTCCGAAAAGGCTCATGGTTAAGCGTTCTCCAGATCGTATAACGCAATGCCCGAAAGCGCCTTGGGATAAAAATAGGTGCTCTTGGGCGGCATTTTTTCGCCGTTCAGGGCAATGGCCCGCAACTGCTCAATGCGCACCGGGTTTAAGATGAAAGCCGCCGCGCCCTGGCCGTTATCGACCGCGCTAAAACAGCCTTCCACATCCATATTGCAATAAGTAATGTCCTCGGACTTTACCTCCAGCTTGTCGAACACAAAAGCCTTGAGGATCAGGGAATCCAGGCCGCGGTAATCCCGGGAGCCTTCCTTAATATACTGCTCGATCTGCATCATATTCTTGAGCCGCAAAAGATAGGCGCCTTTTTTGGTATACAGGCCGAAAGCGTGCTCGTTGCGGCCGGCCTTGGCCATCATTACCGGCAGGTCCTGGCGGTTCTTGACAAAATCCATCCGAAAAATATCTTCCAGGAAAGCCAGGTCGCTGGGGAACGACTTGATAACGCGATGAATGGGAAAGATCTGCAGTTCTTTGGAATCGATATTGGTAAAATATGTCATTACATAATTCCAGGGCTCTTCCCCGGTGGCGTCAGGCGTTTTGGCCAGCATCATTTCCCGGTAACGCTTGGCCACTTCGTAACGATGATGCCCGTCCGCTATGAACAGGCTCTGGTCATTGAACGAAGCGGCGATATCCTCGATCAAAGCCGGATCCTCCAGCCGCCAGGCCAGGGTGCGGGTGCCTTCGCTATCCACCACATCCAGCAAAACTTTGCTTTGGGCTACCTTACGGGCAAAAGTGCCTTCAACCTTCTTTTGCCGGTCGGAGAAACAAACAAAGATCGGACTGCACGCCGCTTTCAGCGCGCACCAAAGCTTAAAACGATCTTCCTTGGCGCCAGCGTGAGTTTTTTCATGCGGATAAATGCGGGCCTTTTCGTCCTCGATCTTCATTACCGCCAGAAAGCCCATCCGGCTGTGGCGCTGGCCTACTATCTTGTATTCCTGCTTAACATAATAAATGCAGGGCTTTTTGTCCTGAACGATCACGCCGTCCTTAAGCCACTGGCGCAGGATCTCGCCGGCCTTATCGTAACGCGTATCATCGGTGCCATGGCGGGCATCCGCTTTGGCCAGCATCACATGGATGAAGTTATACGCACTGCGTTTCTGCAGTTTCAACTCTTCTTCGGGTGAAATAACATCGTAAGGCGGGCAAACCACCTTGGAAAGGTCCGGGATCTTGACAGGATCGTAAACCAGCCCCCGAAAGGGTTTAACTAGTGACATTCTTCATACTTTCTTAGCAAGTTAATGAGTCCCCGCGGCAGGCCGGTAAAGACCTGGGGAAAATTGTCCAATAAGTATACACAGATTTTCGGTTTTGCCAATAAAAAGGTGCTTGTTTGTCCAGCCAAATTGAAAATGTCCTAGTTCTACCAAATCAAAAATGTCCTAATTCCCGATCGCTACCTTTTTCAATGGCAGGAATCGCCCTCCCCAGGGACTATTCTTGCGTCTATACTGCCAATTACGTCTTTTGAACTTATGCGGGGGCTTTAATGCCGGCACTGGCACAGGTCTTTGTTCAATAGCCTTGAACGGCAGCCTCGAACCATCATGTTTGACCGCCATTTGTCCGTCCAAATACTCAAAAACAACCACCCGCCGGGCCCTGGTCTTCTTCAAAACCTGATAAAGCTTGCGATCATGCAAGACTGTCCGGTCATTACGCAACACATGCTCAACTTGAACAGACAGAATCTCATCGATCTTAATCGACCTGTCGACCGGACGATGAAAATCTCCCGCCAACCGGGCTTCAACCGCGAACTTCGCATTAAACTTGGGCAAATACTCCTCAAGGAACCGATTGGCCTCTTCAAGAGTCTTGATGCCTCGTAACCGCATTTCCTTAACCAAACGGTCCTGTAGTGTCCTGAACACCCGCTCGATACGTCCTTTGGCTTGCGGGCTATTGGCATGAATGACCTCAATGCCCAATTGCCTGCACGCTCGTTCAAATTGTGTTAAAGACTCTTTATCCTCAAACGTCCAGTTCGCACAACGCTTGTTGTTGTTCTTGTAGGTCGAATGTTTATCCAGATAAACCTGCCCAGGCAGGCCATACTGGCCGGCATACGATCTAAGCCCGCCCATCGCAGGCTTTGTGCCTTCATATTCAAAGAAATTGCCATGAAACGTGCTTGTCGCGTCGTCGATATACCCCATCAGAACAAGCTTGGGCCCGCGGTCTTCAAGCCACGCGTGATGACTGCCGTCCATCTGCACCATCTCGCCAAACTTATCCTTACGCGCCCGCCAGCTTCGGTCTTTGAGCTTGCCACGCCGGCCTGCCGTCCATAACCCTTCCGTGATCAGCCATAGCCGCAGCGTCTCATCGCTAACGCGCACATGATCAAGCTCCCATAGCTTCTCGCTTGCCAGTGTCGGGCCGAACCCCTGATATCGCTCTTTGTAAAGATCAAGGATCCGCACACGCACTGCCTCGGCTATCCGCCGCCGGCCCTTACGCCCACGAGAACGGTGCACAACGCCACGCTCACCCTCGAACCTTACCCGTCGCACTAGCCGCCGGACCTGCCGGTCAGTTATTCCCAACAACGACGCAGCTTCCTGTTGATTAATGTTCTTGTCAAAGATCTTCCCGACAACCTGATATCGCTTTAATTCTTCCGCCTTAACCATGATCATGTCCTCTCTGCAACCCATAACCCTCCTTTTTTGCGTTATGGGTAAGGTTAACAGATTAGGACATTTTCATTTTG
Source organism: Candidatus Omnitrophota bacterium (assembly GCA_015232565.1). Lineage (GTDB taxonomy): Bacteria > Omnitrophota > Gorgyraeia > Zapsychrales > Fredricksoniimonadaceae. The sequence goes on along the minus strand of JADFZK010000031.1, from coordinate 31,443 downwards.
GCCAATTAGGACATTATCATCTTGGTGTTACAAAAAAGGTGCTTGTTTGCGAAGCTGGACCTACTCAGGGCGGAGCCCTGGTCCAGCTGAGTGCCGGCCCCCCTAAAGGGGCCAGGGCCAGTCAGGCCGGCCGGCGCCGGCTACTTACGCAGGACCGGGATACCCAAAGAGCCATCGGCCAGGGCCGTTACGCTTAAAACCACCGGTGTCAGGCCGTTATAATTACCCGTTCGCAGTTGCGCGGCCAGGGCAGGATCAAAAGTAAACTCTGCCATATCCCCCTGAGTGGACAGCTTCATGTTACGGCTATTGATATCGATACCGCCATCTTGCGCTTTATCTGCTATCGGCCGGGCCAAAGTCAAAGCATATGGAATAATATTCGAAAGATTTGCTTTATCAATAAAATGCGCACCAAAAGCTTTTCTCCCTGCGTCTTCATCACTACTCATTCCCACATAGGGAATTTTCGCTTGATTAGCCATTGCAACAACTGCCCGGCCATCAATCATTTTATTCTTGCCATAAGCATTCCTCAAATCAGTAATAATCACCGCGATCTGCGGGCCATTTTTGGCAATATACGCCTCCACTTGCTCATAAATTAGAGTGACTACTTGATGCCCTTGAGCAGAACTTCTCGCTACCCTACTAAAATATACACTCACTAACACCTCATCATCAACCACTACAATTATCCCCGCTGGATCCTTTATCGGCCGGGCTCTACTCTTGGCGAATTTGGCGGTCTCAAAAGTATTACTTTTTGAAATATAGTTCTCACCAAAAGCCCGGACACCTTCGACATTGTCAGCACTCATGCCCACAAAAGGTATCTTCGCCTTGTTAGCCATTTCAACAACTACCCGGCCGTCTATCTGCTTATTGCTGCCATTATGATTCATCAAATCAGTAATAATAATTGCAATCCGCGGGCCATTTTGAGCAATATAAGCTTCCACTTCTTCATAAATTAAAGTAACCACTTCCTGCCCTGGGAAAATAAGAAAACCAAGCATATTAAACATCTCAAGAACTCTCGGGTCATCATCAACCACTACAACTATTCCCGCTTGATCCTTGCTCACGGGATTCGCTTCCTTTGGAGCTGTATTTTCAAGATCATTCCTTAGATGCCGCATCCTTAATATGGCTGTATCCATAAGACCTTTCAGCCTCTCTTCCGGGCTGGCACTGGAGCTCTCCTTTACATTCCAGCCTACTTGGGACCTGGCTGTAGCAAATGAGTCACGCATTTCGTTCAGCACAATTTCCGGCGTAGTCCACTCTACTCGCTCCAGCTGACCCATCAACTGCGTTGCAAAACGGACCAAATCAGTTCTGGGAGGAACGATCACTTCATGATGCCGCATAGTAGCCACAGCCGCCAGAATCGCCAGGAACTCACTGCGTTTTGCCTTATCCAACCCCGTTAAGAAACCTTGACCCAACTTCAAAGGATCATACTCACCATTACTGGCCGCCCATATCATAGCCAGCCGGCTCCGGAACTCTTGCAATGCTTTCAAGATATCACGATTCGCGTTTTGATTGCTTGAATTCGGCCCCCGAAGATCCTCAATTAACCCCGCCACTTCATCATCGCCGACCGCACATAATGACACCAACTGATCCTGTGTAAACACACTTGGTTCCCACCCCTTTGACTGCCGAAACATACCAGGCAGTGCCGCACGCAATGCATCCTCATACAATTGATCTTTTATTTGCGGAGCATCCACCAGCGGTCTATCCTCCGGGGGCAGATTACGAATAGCCTCCATGTAACGCTTGTATAAGGCCAGAAAGGGTTCTATCAATCCGGCGGTCAGAATGGCCAGGCAACTAATAAAATATCCATCATTTGCGCGATCAGTGACAGTATACCCAAAAGCTCTCTCCAAATATCCCGCCACGAATTGAGACGCCGCCTCTTTCCGGGCTACCGGATTATCGATCTGGCTAAGACTCTTCAGACCCGCAGCCACGAACTGTTCCAGGGAATCAGCCTCAACAATAAAACTCTCGGGATCCGTACTTTCCACAGTCCAGGAACCATTCGCAACCGACACATAACGATACCACACCGCCGTCACAGTAGCCAAAAGAGTGGCATCCTTGGACTGGCCCGCTTTCCGGGCCGGCGCCGCCAACTGCTCTACAAAAGACTCGCTTCCCGTCAAGAAATTGGCCACAGATTGCGCAATCTCGGACAGGCCATAAACACTGGAGAACCGCGTTACCAAAGTTGACTGCAAAGACCCCGCCACCGGAGCGATCTCGAACAAGGCCTGCTCCGAAGGATCGAAATTCGGTTTAAGAGCATCAACACGCCCCAATAAATCCCGAATGTTGTACGGTTTCATAAGAATGCCAACTCTGGGATGGATCGCGTCAATTGTTGTTCTTAAAGAACGATCGGAGTCACCGGTCAGCATAAGAACACTTATTTTGCCATTCGGATCAGAGGCATGAACATGCCTTATTATGTCATCTCCAATACCATCGGGCATTTGCCGATCAGTTAAAATAAGCCGAAAATCGAATTGCGGATCTTGCAAAAGAGCTATAGCGCTATTCCCACTATAGGCTTTGATAACCGTAAGATTCGGATACTTTCTCTCCAATGCTTCCGAGATACCACCGACAATAACCGGGCTATCATCAACCACCAAAATAGCCACCTTCCGTGGAACCGGAAGGGCCGCGGTAAGCAAATGCTCCCCAGGAGCGGCAGTGACGGGGATCTCATTCTGCCCGGGGTTGGAAGCGAGAACTGCCACCCGCGCCAAAGCGCCTTTGGCAGGGTTATCCGACGAGGAGTTATCCACTTCCCGTACCGCTCCCGCCAGGTCGCTCACACCACCCGAGAAATACTTGCGCGGCACCATGTTGCCGGTAACCGCATCGGTCTCTTCTTTAATGTAATTGAACACGCCCTGCCTGAACGCCTGGGTGTACCGCTGCCAAATAGCCTGCGGGTCAACATCGACTGAACGATCCTTAACCCAGGCGCCCTGCACTCCGCCGGTCTTTTTACGGTCGGCATATACCTGGTTCAGAAGCGCATCCTGCAAATTCTTTTTGTACCAGGCGGCCAGGACCATGGCATGGAACATCTGGCGTAAACTGGCAAAATTCCGGCCTTCATTCACTTCTTTTTCCAGAATCGGGATCACGATCTCGCGTAGGACGTTTTTGGCGATTTCGTTTTCCGCGTTGGTGTCGTTTGTGACGTTTGTGGGGGTTGTGTCGCTTGAAACTTTTGTGGGGTTGGGCGTTGGGGTTGAGACCTGGGTTGCTTTCACATTCGTTGGTTGGGGGGTTGGCAACCGGCGGGGGGACACGAAGCCCCGCTCATTAGTATCCGCTGGCGGGGCATCATGTCCCCTGGCTGGCATTGCGTTTATCGACGTCGCCAAATAATCGGTTTCCAGCATTACTTTTAGATGCGCACTTACCACGTACGCGGTGGCGCTTCCGGACGTTTTGCGGTCCACGTACACATCCGCTTTGTCGGCGGTGATCCAGACTTTATTTAGCGCATCCATGGGAATATCGGAAGTGCCAAATTCTTTGGCCGCGCGTTCGTAAACTTTTTTCCAAAAAGCGGCACCCGCCGCGCCCTCTGGGTAAATAAGGGAAGACGTCACCTGCTTAAGAACATAATCCTGGGCCAGCAGGTCGCGGCCCAGCAAGGTCTGGCCGAATTCCGGCGACAGGATGCGTTGTTGTTCATATGGCGAAAGGTTAACCCACTGATCTTGCTCCGGCAAAGCCAGGGAAGCCAGAAAGTATTTGGCCAGTCTGGCCGATTCGCTTTTTATTGCCGCATCGTCTGCGGTGCCGGGTTTCAGGCTTGTATCTCCTGTATCTACAATAAGATCGAACAAAAGAGGGTTCCCGGCATGGACGGTGAGACCCTTAAGCATGACCGGCATATACGCCGGGCTTACACCAAGCATGGTACCCGGCGCGGGCAGAAAAAGACCCTGGGCCCCAGCCGTCCCTGGGCCCAGAGAGGTAAAGGTAAAAGTGCATAACAAGGCGATCGAAACCAAACGTTTGAGCATAACAATCCCCTGATGAATTCTATTTCACTCAACTATTTTACCAACCCCATTATCAACAACGGATCCTGGATCGGCACAATGCGCAGAATAACCCCGGAAACACCGGCAAAATCGCCATTCTGAAATTGCGCTATCATGGCCGGATCGAACTTCATATTAATGCCCCGCCCTTCACGCGCCACATCCAACCCCATTTTTCGGGCATTCAAGTCGATACCACCAAGGTCCTGCCGAGCGGCAACACTGCTTTGCATCCCGGCATCGACGTTGTAAGTCAACCACTCACTATTTTCTATCCCGGCCTTCTTTGCTTTAGCGCGACCAGATCTAGAAAGCTTAAACCGAACTCTTCGCACTTTTTTATTTCTCTCATCTTCAGAATTAACAATAAGCTCCATTAAGCCCGCGAATGTTGCTTCAATCCCGTCCTTTCCCGGTTCAACATCGGCTGTATTTTGATCATGCGGATCATTAGCAAACCGAAGTTCAATCAAATCAATATCCTCCCACAAAACCAGTCCAGCTTTAGCAATGTCTGCCCTAATAGCGTCATCGAGCCCGGCTCTGGTCACTGTTCCCGCGGGGTCGACAAAGTATGCAAAGTTACCAGACTGTTTCTCCTGAGCCGCAACCGCCTTAGCCCTGCCGCTTTTGGAGAATTCAATATTAACCATCAACACATCCGTAAAGCCATTAAATTCCCGAGCCTGGATCCAGGCCATTAAGGCCTCAACTGTCCTCGGAAACTGCTCATCCCCGGCTTTAAAGACAACCTTATCCTCGTTGATAAGATCATCAACAAACAATATCTCAACCAGCTCAACATCATTGCTCAGATCCAAGCCGACTCTCTCGAAATCTTTCTGGATAGCCTCGGACAGCCCGGCTCTGGTCACTGTCGTTGTTCCCGCGGCGTCGATTACTTCGAGCTGAAAATCCTTGCCAGCAGTGCCATTGAACTCGTCTACAAACCGCTTAAACCCGGCATCGTTCCTCTGCTCCGGTAAAACCGGAACTTGTATGATCATCTTCGCACCAAGTAAATTTTTAAAATTATTCTTTTCGCCACGACCTTCCTGTTTTTTCATGAAAACCTGCAATTTTTCAGCATCCGGCCCGTCTACAAGAGGCACTCGGACCGTTTGAGAGCTACCAGCCCCGGAGGATTGATTTAGTGTTAACACCAACTCCTGTCTAGGAGAGTCCAGCCGCACGCTTATATTAAAACCCGGACGCTCTACCCGGACACCATAGAAACCCAACTCTTTAATTTCATGAACATCAGCGGCCCTGCTAATAACTTCAAGCTGTGAAACAACCTCAGCTATCATCCGACGAAAAGCATCCTCACGCCCGATCTTATTAAAGAAACTACCCGGTCTTCTTTGTTTAAACACCAAGAACGGCGCCATATACGGCAATTCCCACTGGCCAAAACGAGACCCCAATTCTCCGTCCGCTTCCACAAAGATCCTGCCGCCAACAAAGAATAACCTGTCTATTCCTGCGTAAGAAATGGTCGCACTTTTCTCTTCTCCAACATAACCGCCCTTAGACCTCACCGAAACCCCTTCACGGGTAAAAGTGTACTTATAATCCAGGCGTCGGGAACGGCCCCCTTCGTCAATTCCTGATTTAAACGTTATTACAATGCCATCGGGAGTAAAACTTAACGTAGAGAGTTGATTATCTCCAAAGACGTTTGTTGATCTGTATTTTATTTCCTGATCATCCACAATCACTGCTCGCGAATTTTGAACCAACTGAGCATATTTCTTAAGGAAGCCAGCCTTAACTTCTTCTGACCAATGCTCACCCTTTAGAGGAAGCGCAAGTGAGCCAACCTGGGAGCGGATCTGATGAGTGCGGTAATGCGATAACCATAAAAGCAGACCATTAAGCCTGTCCTTAATAAAGTCTTCCTTACTACCCGAGCCTAATTCCAATCCGAATATAATATCTTCCCGATTAGACTCTTCACAAACCTGCAAATGAAAATATCTTGCCAACTGCCTTAATACCTCTGGAGGCGCATCTACCTTCCCAGGCAAATCAAATAACCAGATCTTGCCATTTACAGCCTTTCTTATATTTCTCTCGGAAAGACCCGCCAACAGATGATCTACCTCCCTCAATTCCCGCTCCAGATCCAGCCAATTCTTCGCAAAAACAGGATCGATCGGCCTCTCGGAACTGCCTGCATTATCCTGGGAAGCATCGCTGGCACCCATCTGCACCGTTACGCCGGCCATATCGCCGATCTTCATTTCTGTACGCTGACTATTATTAGCATCCGTAACCCGCGATAAATTTCGGCCGGTGCCTAAACGCAAACCGCCGGAGAAATACTTGCGCGGCATAAGCTCCTGGCTGACGGCATCAGTCTCTTCCTTTATATAGTTGAACACGCCTTTCTTATACGCTTGCAAATACTGCTCGTAGATCTTCTCTTTCACCGCCGGATCATCCGCCAGCACCCCCGCGGTCTTGGCTTTATTGGTATAAACCTGGTTCAATAAAGCCTCCTTCAGAGCCACCTTGTACCAGGACGCCAGGATCATGGAATAGAACATCTGGCGCAAGATTGCAAAGTTCTGGCCTTCGTTCACTTCTTTTTCCAGGATCGGGATCACGATCTCGCGTAAGACGTTTTTGGCGATTTCGTCTTGAGGGGTGGGCGTTGGGGTTGAGACCTGGGTTGCTTTCACATTCTTTGGTTGGGGGGTTGGCAGACGGCTGGGGGACACGAAGCCCCGCTCGTTGAGATCCGCTGGCGGGGCATCATGTCCCCCGGTAGGCATTGGGACATTGGTCATTGCGTTCATTGACGTCGCCAAATAATCGGTTTCCAGCATTACTTTTAGATGCGCTCCGATGATATAAGCCGCGTTATTGCGCTCCAGCACTTTCGCCTGATCGGCTACGATCCATACCTTGTTAAAAGTATCCACCGGCACTTCCACATCACCGAACTTCTCGCGCACCTGCGCATACACCCGGTCCCAGAATGTTTTTCCCAGCGCTTTTTCCGGATAGATCAAAGACGCCGTCAATTGTTTAAGAATATAGTCCTGCGCCAGCATATCCCGGCCCAACTCGGTACCGCCCAGCTCGGCGGGGATCATCCGGTCGCGCTCGTAAGGCGAAAGGTTCACCCACTGGTCGTCTTCCTTAACAGTCAACGATGCCAGAAAATATTTCACCAGCTTTTGCGACTCGGCCTTGAACTGCGCGCTGTCGATCTTGATCCCGGACTTGCCGGTATCGATCATAAAGTCAAAAAGCAGAGGATTATCCGGATGCACCTGCAAACCCTTAATGATCACCGGAACAAAAGCCGGACTGGCCGACACCATCACCCCGGGAGCCGGCAAATTAAGCGCCTGGGCATAAGCGCCCGAGGGCAAGACTCCGGAAACCAGAAAACAGATCACCATCCACCCCGCAACGCAACGGAACAAAAACGACTCTTGCAAATTTTGCATAACTCAACCTTTCGTTCAACAAATACTGGATTAATTAGCTGAATACGGGAACATACCATCATAAAGTACCAAGAATATAGCATATGAATAGGCAATATGCAAGTATATGGTAGTTTTAGGTGTTATATGATTGGAAACGTTTTCTTAACGCGGGGAAAACAATACATAAAGGCTGTGAAAATATGAAAGGGCAATGATAAAACGGCGAACTCTGGATTCACTCGTTCTCATGCCGATCCCAGCTTTGCCATTTCAAATTTCAGTCTTGCTCTTTTGCCCTTACTTCACTCCCAGCGCTGGTAACGGGCTTTCCAGGGGCGTGATGCCAAGAAATACCGGGGTCAGTCCGTCAAAGCCATGGTCCACCAGCGCTTTAAGGGCGGCCGCGTCGAAGGCCACGGTCAAACCGTTGCCTGTTTTCGCCACGTCGATATTCTGGATATCGATACCACCGTTGATAGCACTGTTATCTACCGTCTTCCCGGACGGATCTCCCATAGCCGGGTCCTTAAATGAACTACCCGCTTTTTCTGCCTTATCGGAAATAGATTCAAGGTGTTCATTAATTCTCCGCACCAATTCCGGAGCGCTCTGCGGATAAATGTAATTGTATCCTTCACCGCCCCACTCATCGAGACTGCCAAACCGGCTTCCACCCATTAATTTCCCCCAACCCAATTGCTCCTGGATTAATCTAGACCATTCTGCACCCTCTCCCTTATAGCTAAAAATAGTAATTATTTGAGAACCTTTTTGCATTCCGGACTCAATTGTCCGCAGAATTGACTGCAAGATTTCTCGCCACTTGTCACTTTTTATCAACCCTGCCTCCCATTCCGTCAAGGGCGGCACATGAATATTAGCCAAGGAACTTTTGGCTGGCTGGCCAGTCCGGGCTTCTTCATCCAGGTCTCTTATCACTTGCAGGAATAAGCCCCCAGCCTGCCAACCGGCAATCCCCAGACCGGTAACATATTCCAGTAAACGTATCAATTCATTCGCAGAATGGATCTTTCCCGGATTGATACCAATATCAAACCAGGTAAAACCCTTCATCCCTTCTCCCGGCTTTCCGGCAGGCACCCGGTGCAGCATCTTATAATCATTATGCCCGGAACTTGTATTATTACCCGTTGAAGAAGCAATATTTATCACATACTGCTCCTTATGGCCATCGTAAAGAATGCCATAAAACTTACCGTCCCCAACATCTTCAGTGTCTTGTAAATATCGTTCGTAATTCCTTAAGAACCTGGCCACAGCTTTGCCCATGGGCGAGTCCGGCTGACTGACACGTTCATTTATCTGTTTAAATTCCTCTTTCGTCATAGCCGCGGCATCAAATGCCGCAATGGCCGCGGAGGGAACATTGGCCAAGGCCTGAGCCACCTCTTGTTTAGATTTCGCGAGGCAAACGGTCTGGATCAGATCTACGCCAAATTTACGCATTCTGGCCACGGAGTTAAAGGAATCAAACTCGCCTTTAGATCTGAAATCCATAGCCTGGTTAACGATCTTCACGATTGACCGGAGCTGTTCCGGGTCCATCCGGTCACGCATGGCTTCCTTGAATTGCCGCATGAACGACGATCTTGGTTTCGATGACCGGAACGCTTTATAGTCCATGGAATATAGGGCCCGGGCAAATTCTGTCACTAGCAATTCCTGGGGAACGATCTTGCCAACCTCGGCAGCAAATTCTTGAGCCTCGCCGGTTAGTTCACGATCATACCGAGAACGAGCTTCGGCATTCATTCTTTCTGCTGTCATGGAAGACTGAAACCGTTCGTAATCCAATGGCTCCATGGGTGCCGGATTAAAGATCTGAACCAGAGGGCCACGGGCCTGACGAATGGTAGCACGCGTCTGCCATTGATCCTTTAATGCCTTCAGGTTCATGATGCCCGCGTCCTTCGGAGCAGCCTTTTCCGAAAGCTTGCCCAGAACCTGGCCCGCCTTAGCGGCAAACCAGTCATGGGTCAGGCTATCCAGCAAGTAGGGATCAAAGTTTCTATTGCCTTTATCGTCCCTATATTCGTCATAAAGAACAGCGAGCAGGCCAGAAAGCTGTTTCTGCCAGGCCAATAGAAGGTCCGCGTACTCTTTCGCAGACAATTCTTCGTTAAGAAAGAATGTCCAGGGGGCATCTAGGTATTCAGTCAAAGAGTCCAGTCCCAAATCACTATGATACGCTTCATGGTTGCGAAAGTAATCGCAATCCCGCCAAAAGTTCCGGCCTCGATCCCCTTCATAGGAGATCGCAATAAACATCTTTTGATCATGGGCCCGCTTAAGGATCAGCGACAGAATCTCCGTGGTATTCGGCAGATTTACGCCTCTCTTCTTTTTCAAATCGCTCATCACCGATTGAAATCCATCCCAATGACGAGATGTGATCGTCCTGGCCAGTGCCCGCAGGAGAGCCCGGGGATTGATTTCCCGCGACAATAACGAATACTCATATCGATCTTCGAATTCATTGCTACCCACGCTACCATTAAGATTGTTCACCCACTCTTGTTCGGTGGCACTCTCAGCATCGATGTTGGTCTTAGCCGAAAAGTCTACGCCCATTACCTGGCCACGAGTCGCGCTGGTGACCGCTGAAGGATCAGAAATTCTGGTCATCTCGGCCCGGTCCGGCATCATCCTCGGTATCCCGCCCGAGAAATACTTGCGGGGGATAACCTCGCCGGTCGCCGGGTTATTTTCCTCGCGGATAAAATTCACCACGCCCTTCTGGTACGCCGCAATATACCGCTGGTAGATCTGTTCTTTCAAAGTCTGGTCGGCCGCATCCACGCCCCTGGTCTTCCCCTGGTCCATATAAGCGGACGCCATAAGAGTGTCCTTGATCGCATCACGGTACCAACGGGCCAGAATGCCGGCATAATAGATCTGGCGCACAGTGGCGAAATTGGCCCCCGTATTTACTTCCCGCTCAATAGCGGGCAGGACAACTTCGCGCATAATATCTTTGGCCAGCACTTGCACCGCCGAAACAGGCTGGGCCGCTGCACCCTCCGGCTTTGGTCCAGCCAGCGCCGCATTAACCGGATCCGGCACTCCGCCGCCGTCTCGCCCGGAAGATGCGCGCTGATTGGCCGCTGCATAATCCACATCGAGCATAACTTTCAAATGCGCCTTCGTAACGTACACGGCACTTTGTGGTGAGATTGTCGAACCATTGCCCTGCTCGAACACCTCCGCAGTGTCCGGCATGATCCACACTTTGTTAAAAGCATCCACCGGCACATCGGTCGAACCAAACCTGGCTTGTGCCTCGGCGTAAACCCGGCTCCAAAACTCCTTACCGGCCACTGAGTCCGGGTTCAGCATGGATGCCGTGAACTGTTTGAGAACATAATCTTGCGCCAGCATATCGCGCCCCAGGTCGGTCTGGCCGAGCGTGTCCGCGATCATCCGGTCATGCTCTACAGGTGACAAGTTGACCCACTGGTCCTTTTCCGGAACAGTCACTGCCGCCAGAAAATATTTCACCATTCGCTCGCTTTCCTCCTTAATACGGTCAGCGGCGGCCTGATCATTGCCGGAGTCCACAAGGAAACGGAATTTAAGCGGTTCCCGGGGAAAGATCACCAGCCCCTTCACCAAGACCGGGTCAAAAACAGGCGACACTCCTACTGTGTTCCCGGGCACCGGCAACTGAGACACTACAAACTGCTGTGCTTGCACCAAAGACGGCCCGAATCCGATCAAAATGACTAACAGGACAGATAGTGTTTTCCTAAACATCGCAAACTCCCCCTATTGGATATTATCTTCACCGATTGTTAAATATGACACAGGATGTCATCATATTGATGTTGAAAAGATAACACACAATCTCCGAAAATGCCATTTTTTATTTTAAGCCATGTGCCTGGAAACGTTTTCTGAACGGGCAAGAGGGGGTTATATTTAGCGGCACATAACGCTTTGTTAAGTTATGTGCCGCTAAATACTATGGTTTTAATGAAAGCGAAGCTCAGGAATTGGGGCACGCGCCGCCTTTGGCGGCGGGACAGGACGCGCAGGCCGGAGCCGGGGACTTGTCGGCTTTGGGCTGGTCTTTTTTCTTGTAATCGGTTTCGTAGAAACCCGAGCCCTTGAAGATAACCCCGCTCCCGCTGCCCATCAACCGGGCCAGTTTTTCCTGGCCGCATTCGGGGCACTTGGTAAGCTTGGGTTCCGACATGCTCTGCAAAACATCAAACACATGCGCGCAGGCCGTGCATTCGTAGTCATATGTGGGCATAAAATTTTTCTCCGTAAAAATTTTATGCTCCATTCCCCTACGACAGCCCTATAGGCTGACGAGGGGAAGGGAGCTTCCTCAATTCCTCAGTCGAAAATCCTTATACTACATTTCCCACACGACAGCCCAACAGGCTGACGAGGGGAAGGGAGCTTCCTCAATACTCCGAGGGTCATTTGAAAATCTTCTTAACTTTATCGGTCAGCGAATCTATGTTATCTACCGTTTCACCGCTGGCTTTGGCGAACTCGGCCAGCAAACGGCGCTGTTCATTGGACAAGCGCTTGGGCACATCCACCATTACCCGGGCATAGATCTCGCCGAACAAGCGCTCGTCGCGCAAATCGGGCAGGCCTTTACCTTTTACGCGGAACACCTTGCCGCTTTCGGTGCCGGCCGGCACCTTCATGGTAACTTCGCCATCCAAAGACGGCACCACCACTTCGCCGCCCAAAGCCGCTTTCACAAAACTCACCGGCAGGTCCAGCTCCAGGTCATTGCCCACCCGGCGAAAAACCGGATGCGGCTTCACTTTGATGAACAAATACAGGTCGCCCGGTCCGCCGGGGCCTATTTCGCCCTCGCCGCGCAAGCGCATCTGGGAATCGTTGTCCAGGCCGCGCGGAAAATTAACCTCGATCTCGCGCACATGCTTAATGGCGCCGCGCCCGTTGCACTTGGGGCAGGACTCTTTTATGATCCGGCCTTCGCCCTGACAGGACGGGCAGGTCTGCGCCATACGAAAGAACCCGCTGTTCATCATTACCTGGCCGCGCCCGCCGCAGGCCTGACAGTCGGATAAAGCCGTACCGTTCCGGGCCCCGTTCCCCTGGCAATCCCGGCACACTTCGTTACGCGGAACCTTGATAGACTTTTTAGCTCCGCTGTACACTTCTTCCAGCGTAAGCTCGGCTTCATACTGGATATCCCGGCCCCGGGCCGCCCGGCGCTGTTGCTGGCGCCGGCCACTGCCGCCGCCAAAGGAACCGCCAAAGAACTGGCTGAGGATGTCGTCCATACCGCTTTCCCCGAAAACGCTGGAGAAATCCGCCCCGCGGAAAATATCGTCCGAAGTATAGCTCTGGTCGATACCCGCGTGGCCGTGCTGGTCGTAAGTCTGGCGCTTCTGCGCATCGGACAACACTCCATAAGCCTCCGAGATCTCCTTGAACTTCTCCTCGGCCTGCTTTTTCTCGGACTCCGCCACCCGGTCCGGATGATGGCGCATCGCCAGCTGGCGATACGCCTTTTTTATGTCGGCTACCGCCGCGTCTTTCTTGATGCCCAGTATTTCGTAGTAATCTTTTTTCATATGTATGATCAACATCCCGCATTCCGGGGCTACGGACAATCAGATTATTGTCCGCACCCCCGTAACACGAAAAGTTACTTGTCGTCCTTAACTTCGAAGTCGGCGTCTATCACCCCTTCGCGCTTTTTGGCCTCACCCGGCTTGGGCTCCGCCTGCGGCTGTTGCGGCTCGTTCGGCTGAGCGCCCGCCGCTTCCGGCCCCGGTCCTGCCTCGCCGTTAGCCCCGGCTCCGCCGGCCTGGGCGCTGGTGGCCTTGTACATTTCCTCGGCCAGTTTATGGCTGGCTTTGGTAAGCGCTTCGGTAGCCGTCTTTACCCGGTCCGCCGACTTGTCTTTCACTGCCTGTTTAAGGCTCTCAAGTTCCTTAAGAATAACCTCCCGCTCGGCCTGCGGCACTTTATCGCCGTAATCCTTAAGCGCTTTCTCGGTGGAATACACCAGGGCATTGGCCTGGTTGACCATCTCGGCTTCTTCCTTGCTCTTTTTATCCTGATCGGCGTACTTCTCGGCCTCTTTTACCATCTTCTGGATCTCTTCTTCCGACAGTTTCTTGGGCGAAGTGATCCGGATAGACTGCTCCTTGCCGGTAGCCTTGTCCTTGGCATGCACATGCACGATGCCGTTCACGTCGATATCAAAAGTGACCTCGATCTGCGGCACACCACGCGGAGCGGGCGGAATGCCCACCAGGTCGAAACGCCCCAGCTCCACATTGTCGTTGGCCATCTGGCGCTCACCCTGCAAAACGCGGATCGTGACCGCCGGCTGGTTCTCTTCCGCCGTCGAGAAGACATTGGCCTTCTTGGTGGGGATAGTGGTATTGCGTTCGATCATCTTGGTCATCACGCCGCCCATGGTCTCGATACCCAGGGTAAGGGGCGTAACATCGAGCAAAAGCACATCCTTGACATCGCCTTTAATGATCCCCGCCTGCACCGCGGCGCCCAGCGCCACGCATTCCATCGGGTCGATACCGCGCTCGATCTTCTGGCCAACCTCTTTCTCCACGAATTCCTGCACGATCGGCATACGGGTCGGGCCGCCCACCATGATGATCTTGTCGACCTTCACTTCTTCGCCGAGCTTGGCGGTAGCGTCTTTCATGGCCTGACGGATCGGTCCGCGGCAACGTTCCACAATAGGCCCCACCAGCGATTCCAGCTTGGCGCGGTCCAGCGTTAAGGCCAAATGGCGGGGACCGGTGGAATCGGCCGTAATGAACGGCAGGTTAACCTCGGTCTGCACCGTGCTGGAAAGCTCCACCTTGGCTTTCTCGGCAGCTTCACGCAAACGGTGAAAAGCCATCTTGTCCTGCGAAATATCAATACCGCTTTCTTTCTTGAACTCATTGACGATATGCGCGATCAACGCGTTATCCATATCGGTGCCGCCCAGCAAATTGTCGCCGCTGGTCGACAAAACCTCGAAAGTGCCGCCCTCGCCCATCTCCAGGATAGTAACGTCCAGGGTGCCGCCGCCCAGGTCAAACACCATGATCTTCTGTTCCTTGCCGGCCTTGTCGATACCATAAGCCAGGCACGCCGCCGTAGGCTCATTAATAATGCGCATTACCTTCAGGCCCGCGATCTCGCCCGCGTCCTTGGTGGCCTGGCGCTGATTGTCGTTAAAATAAGCCGGCACCGTGATGACCGCGCCTTCGACCGTATCGCCCAGGTACTTCTCGGCGTCAGCCTTGATCTTCTGCAAAATGAACGCCGACACCTGCTGGGGCGTGAACTCCTTGCCCATCACCGCGAACTTGTGGTCGGTGCCCATTTTACGCTTGGCGGCGTAAATAGTGCCCTGGGAATTGACCGCAGCCTGACGGCGCGCCGGTTCTCCCACCAGGCGCTGATCGTCCTTGGTGAACGCCACAAAAGACGGGAACGCTTTCCCCGAAGCCACGCCGGCGCCTTCTGCCGACGGGATAATTACCGGCCGGCCGCCTTCCATCACCGCCGCCGCCGAATTGGATGTACCCAGATCGATACCAATGAACTTTGCCATATGCCTGCCCCTTTTCTAGATTTTGATATTTCTATCATGGGCCGATACCAGATCGGCCCTACACACTTGTTTTACTATTAACCAAAGCCGGCTTTACGCCAGGCTAACATTAGTTTCTTTTGGAAACCTTTACCTTGGCCGTGCGCACTACCCGGCCATCCATAATATAGCCCTTCTGAAAAACCTCCATGACCGTCCCGTCTTCCATTTCGTCCGAATCCACCGCCATCAACGCTTCATGGCAAGTATGGTCGAACTTTTTGCCCAGGGCCTCGATCTCGGCCACTTCATATTTCTTTAATAATTCCTGCATCCGCTTTAAAACCATCTCCACGCCCTTCAGAAGCGCCGCGCCCTCCGCCGGGTTCGCCCGCGCGGCCGTTACCGAACGCTCAAAATCCTCGTAGAAACCCAGCAATTCGATGATAACCTCTTCATGAGCGTATTTGATGAGCTCCGCACGCTCACGCTCATGGCGTTTACGCATATTATCAAACTCGGCAAAAAGCCGCAGATACTTATCTTTCGCCTCCACCAGTTCTTTTTGCAAACCCGGCGCCTCGGGTATTTCCCCCGGAGCCTGGCCGCCATTGGCGTTCTCACCCGCCGCTGTTTCTTTTAGCGCTTCCTGGGCGCCAGCCATATCTTCATCAGCCATAAGTTCAATCCAACTCTCTCATTAGTTCCGATACATATTCCAGGGCCGAAACCACCCGCGCGTAATCCATCCGGGTGGACCCCAGCACCGCCATATGCCCCGCAGTTCCGCCGCGGGTCTTAAAATGCGATACCGCCATGGCGCAATCATCAAAATCCACACACGCCGTTTCCTGGCCAATATAGATCTTGATCTTTTTATCCAGGTCCCGGCGCAACACCTCCAGGATCCGCTCTTTTTCTTCCAGCGCCTTCAAAATACACGCCATTTTGCGCAAGCCCAGCGCACCCACCTGCTCGGCCAGATAATTGGTGCCGCGAAAAGAATAAGTCCGGGGATACCCGTCCAAAGTAACTATGCTCGCGCAATGCGTCAGGTCCGAAATGATCGCCGAGGTCCGCTCCATCAAAAGCTCCAGCTCCCGCACGCCCTGCTCGTATTCCCGCTGGATCCTATGCCGCTCTTCCTCTACCAAGGCGATCTCGCGCATCAGGAAATCCACAAAGTAACGGTACCCGCGCTGGGTCGGTATACGCCCGGCCGAAGTATGCGGATGGGTCAAATAGCCGTCACTCTCCAGATCCGCCAGGATATTGCGGATAGTGGCGGAACTTATCCCGTCTTCATAACCTTCAGCTATGAAAGCAGAACTCACCGGCGCATCAGTACGAATGTACTGCTGAACTACCATGGTAAGAACAATATCTTTGCGTTGCCGCTGATTGGTTCGGACCATATTTTTCCTCATTTAGCACTCTTGATATCTCTTTGCCAGCGCGGGATTATAAAAAAAAGAACGCCTAATGTCAAATCCTCTTACTGCGTCCCTGGCCGCGCCGCCTCGTTTGTCCCCGCAGGCTTCATGTCCTCAACAAAGAAATACTGGTCACTCTTCACCTTGCCCGACGGGAATAACTCCACCCAGCGCGTAAGCCGCCCGGACTCGTAGGTCTCTTCGCTCGCCAACACTCCCTTTATATCATACACCTTAAAGATGCCCGCCCGTTCATTATTTTGAAACAGCCCCGCACATTTAAGAACGCCATCGGCGTAATATTCCCGGCCGGGGCCTTCCTTGCTGTCGTTCTTGACCGGGACCAGCCAGTGCACCGCGCCGCTCTCGTAATATTCGCGCCAGGCGGGGTCTTCCATTTTACCCGCGGTGTAATTCACCCGGCTGCGCAATTTACCGCTCGGGTAAAAGAATTTCACCAGGCCATTCAAAACATCGTTCTCGTAGAACCCTTCGCTCAAAAGCTCTCCGGTAGCCGCATATTCCCGGCCCGCCCCGCTGCGTTTACCTTCGGAGGACTGGTACACGCCTTTCAGCTTGCCGTCCGGAAAATATTCCCGGATCTTGCCATGCTGAACACCGTTACGGTAATCGTATTCCCGGTATACCCCGCCGGAAGCATAATACTTGCGGGTTATCCCGTCTTCCTGGTTATGGCGGTACTGGCGCTCGAAGACCAGCGTACTGTCCGGAGAATATTCCCGCGCCACGCCGTCTTTCCAGCCGGCGATATAAGGCTCCTCGATCCGGATCCGGCCGGTGGGATAATAGCTGGTATTGATCCCGTGCAATATTCCGTCCCGATAGAACACTTTGGCCTTAGGCTTGCCGTCGGGATAATATTCCATCAGCATCCCGTTGAGCCGGCCGTTAAGGTAAGTGCCGCTGGCCCGCAAAAGGCCGTCGGGATAAAACTCACGAAACCGCCCGTGCGCCACCCCCAGCTGGTACTCCACCGTGCGCACCAGCCCGCCGTGCGCGTCCAGCTCGTCGTAAAAGCCGTCCTTCATGGCCTGGCCAGCCCAGGCCGGCGCACTGGCGCAAGCGCCCAAGATTACCAAAGCCAGAATGATCGCACCGTTTAGCATGCCAGTATTGTAACAAACCCGCCCGGCAATTCAATCGCGCAACTTGATTTTGTCAAAGAACAACCGGAACCCCGTCTTTCAGCACGATCTTGACCGCCTGTCCGTCCCGGATATCACCCTTTAGCAATTTTAACGCTATTTTGTCCTGCACCGCGCGCTGTATCAGGCGCTTGAGCGGCCGCGCGCCAAATTGCGGGTCGTACCCGCCCTCGGCCAGCCAGTCACGGACTTCCGCGGAAACTGTCAAATCGATCCGCCGCTCGCTCAACCGGACCTTAAGGAGTCCCAGCTGGATATCCGCGATCAACGCCACATCCTGGCGGTCCAGCTGGCGGAACACTACCACTTCATCGATCCGGTTGAGGAACTCCGGACGAAAGAACGCCCGCAAAGCCTCCTGGGCCGACCGGCCATCGCCGGCACTACCCAGATTGGAAGTCATAATAACAATGGTATTCTTGAAATTCACCACCCGGCCCTGGCTGTCGGTCAGCCGGCCGTCATCCAGCAATTGCAATAATGTATTAAAAACATCCGGATGCGCTTTCTCGATCTCGTCGAACAAAAGCACACTGTACGGACGGCGGCGCACGGCTTCGGTCAACTGTCCGCCCTCTTCAAAACCCACATACCCCGGCGGAGCGCCGATCAGGCGCGACACGGAATGTTTTTCCATATACTCACTCATGTCCAACCGTATTAAAGCATGCTCGTCGTCAAACAAAAACTCCGCCAGGGCCCGGGCCAGTTCGGTCTTGCCCACTCCAGTAGGCCCGGTGAAAATAAAAGAGCCCGTTGGCCGCTGCGGATCGGACAACCCGGCCCGCGACCGGCGCACACAACCCGCCACCAGCGCCACCGCTTCGTCCTGCCCGATCACCCGGCGTTTTATGTGCTCCTCGATATTAACCAGCTTTTCCTGCTCCCCCAGGCGCAATTTGTCCACCGGAATGCGGGTCCACTTGGCCACCACCTCGGCAATATCGTCCTCGCCCACTTCCTCTTTTAATAACGCCTGCCCGCCCTGTGCCGCCACCAGCGCTTTATTCTCCGCTGTCAACTCGCGCGTCAAAGCCACCAGTTTACCGTAACGGATCTCGGACGCCCGGGCCAGATCGCCTTCCCGCTCGGCTTTATCGCCGGCCGCTCGCAGTTCTTCCATTTCCGACTTGATGCGGCGTATCCGCGCGATCAGGCCCTTTTCCTTCTGCCAGCGCTCGCGCAGCAAAGCGTTGCGCTGTTTGAGGCTTTTTAACTCCTCCTCGATCTTGCCCAACCGCTCGCGGGAAGCCTCGTCTTTTTCGCGGGCCAGGGCCTGGCGTTCGATCTCCAGCTGCCGCAGGCGGCGCTCACTGACGTCCAATTCCTGCGGCATACTGTCGATAGCTATCCGTAAACGGGAAGCCGCTTCATCTATAAGGTCAATAGCCTTGTCGGGCAGAAACCGGTCCGCAATATAACGCTCCGACATCACCGCCGCGGCCACCAGTGCCCGGTCTTCAATACGCACACCGTGATGCACTTCATATTTCTCTTTTAACCCGCGCAGGATCGCCACGGTATCCGCCACCGATGGCTCGGCCACCAGAACCGGCTGGAAACGCCGTTCCAGCGCCGCATCTTTCTCAATATGATTGCGGTACTCGTCGAGAGTGGTCGCGCCCACGCACCGCAGGGTACCCCGGGCCAGGGCCGGCTTCAACAGGTTGGACGCGTCCATAGCCCCGTCCGCCCGTCCGGCCCCGACAATAGTATGCAATTCATCAATGAAAAGAATGATATCGCCGTCCTTCTCCTCCACTTCCTTGAGGACCGCGCGCATTCTTTCTTCGAACTCCCCGCGGAATTTCGCCCCGGCCAAAAGCGCGCCCATGTCGAGGGTGATCACTTTCTTGTTCTTCAGCCCCTCCGGTACATCCCCGGAAACCACCCGCTGGGCCAGCCCCTCGGCAATGGCGGTCTTGCCCACCCCCGGCTCGCCGATCAGCACCGGATTGTTCTTGGTGCGCCGCGAGAGCACCTGGATCACCCGGCGGATCTCTTCGTCACGCCCGATCACCGGGTCCAGTTTATCCCGGCGCGCCAGCTCGGTAAGGTCCCGGCCATAAAGCTCCAGCGCGCTTTTGTTCCCCTGCTCAGGTTCATTCATCATAGGGCTCATTATTTCACTTCCACTTTCACCGGGGCATTCTTCTGCGCCGCGGGCTCCTTTTTATCCACTGTCACCTTAAGCACGCCATTATCATACTTGGCCTGCACACTGTCTGGCCGGGCGTCTTTCGGCAGCATGATACTCCGGGAGACATACCCGAAACTCCGCTGTTGACGATACATCTTGTTTCCCTGGCCTTCACTGGATTCCGAGGAGCGTTCTCCCGAAACCTGCAAGAAGCCATTATTCACACTTACGTTGATCTTGGCCTTGTCCATGCCCGGCATATCGAAGATCAATTCATAAGCCCGGCCGTTATCCTTGATATCATAATCCGGGTTAACTAACCCGCGATGGGCGTTAGGCGACAAAACCAGCCCGGCTCCCGGGCCATACGGCCCAAGCAACATAGCCTGCATATTCTGCTCCATCGAATCGATCATGGCAAAAGGATCATTATCATACCCGGCTTTATGTTCCAGCTGGTCGATCTTTCCCTGTAACTCCGCGACCCTGGCTTGCAACGCTTGTAATTCACTTTTCTCAATTGCTATCGTTTGTGGTGCCGTGTTATTTGCCGCCTGCACAGCCCCGAGAACTGGCCCGGCTCCTGAAAGAACCAAAAGCCCCGTTACAACAAAACAGCCCGAATAATATGAAATGTTTTTCATGTTCGCTCCTTATTTCACATCGATCTTGATCTGCCTGGGTTTAGACTCTTCCTTCTTTAATACCGACAACTCCAGCACCCCGTCCTCAAAACGGGCATTTACTTTTCCCGCATCCACGCTGGATGGCAGGGTAAACGCCCGGTAAAATGAACCATAATACCTTTCCGAACGTAATACATCCCCGTTCTTATGCTCGATCTCCTGCTTTTTCTCTCCACGGATCGTGAGCACTCCGTTTTCTATGGACACGTCGATGTCTTCCTTTTTCAAACCCGGCAGATCGACTTTAACTATTACCTTTTCCTTTGTGTCGACCACGTCCACCGCCGGGGACCAGCAACCGGCCAGCAAAGAAGATTCGGCGCCTCCTTTCCCCGGGAGAGAGCCCT
Source organism: Candidatus Omnitrophota bacterium (assembly GCA_015232565.1). Taxonomy (GTDB): domain Bacteria; phylum Omnitrophota; class Gorgyraeia; order Zapsychrales; family Fredricksoniimonadaceae. The sequence goes on along the minus strand of JADFZK010000031.1, from coordinate 10,558 downwards.
CGAAAAAATGGTTCAGGTCCCGGTGCAGTTTTTCCATTTCAAAGAATGGATTCTTCCAGACCACAGTTTGGTTTTGCGGTGAAAATGACATAAAGCACCTCCGTTTTAATGAATTAATATTTTTTTGGCAAGTCCCGGCGACTTGCGCCCTTTTAAGCACTCAACACCGTTGAGTGCCAGAATCAGATCAAAAAAAATTACCCGCGCGGCATTTCCATTTCCAGGATCATTTTTACGCCGCTAATATTCACCCGGCGCTCTTCCATTAGATACTTCACGTAAGAAAGCCGCCGGATCTGCACCTGGGAGTAACAACGTGTGCGCACACCCACTCTCTGGGGTGTGACCACGCCCATCTCGTCAAGTTTGCGCAAGGTCCAAATAGGCACCCCCACCATATCCGACGCCACGCCTATCACAAAGAGCGGAGCCTGCGGGTCGATCCTGACTTCAAAATCATTCAGTCTTTTATCCGGCCGCATATCAAAGCTCCCGAGCTACGTTTCAAGAATAACATCAGATCATTACTCTGTCAAGAAGATCTTTCCAGAATAGTTAGATAATCTCACTGCTGAAAAAGCTCCGCGCGGTGCGCCGGGACGCGGGCGTGCAGGTGAATGCCGTCGGCGCCGTATTCTTCCAGTATCACATCGCCCTCCGTGTGCGCCAGGCGCACCAGGTCCATGCGGGCCATGGGTAAAACCACGTTGATCTCCGCCACCTGCTCAGCGAGAAAATCCTCCACCAGGCTTAACAGCGCGCCGATATTAAATTTGGCAGACGCGGATATCTCCACCGTGTTCTCGAATTTGCGATGCGCGTCCACAATAAGGCCCTTGTCGGCCACCAGGTCGATCTTGTTTAACACCAGAATAGTGGGCTTGTTAAGAGCCCCGATCTGCTCCAACACGCTATCGACCGATATCTTGAAATTCAGGTACTCCGGATTGCTTACGTCGAGCACGTGCAATAAAAGGTCGGCACTTTGCACTTCTTCCAGCGTGGCCTTAAAAGCCTCAATAAGGTTATGCGGCAGGTCATGCATGAAGCCCACCGTGTCCGAAAAAACCACTTTCTGCCGGTTAGGCAAGTTACACTGGCGCGCCAGCGAATCCAGGGTGGTGAACAACCCGTCCTTGGTAACCGCCTCGGCATCGGTGATAGTATTCAGCAAAGTCGATTTGCCGGCGTTGGTATAGCCCACCAAAGAGATCAGCGGAACATAACGGCCCTGGCGCTTCTTGCGCTTGACCTGACGCGAACGGGTAACCTCCACCAGCTCTTTTTTGATCTTGTCCACGCGCTGTTCAATACGCCGCCGGTCGGTTTCCAGCTTGGTTTCACCGGGCCCGCTGGTACCAATGCCGCCGCCCTGCCGGGAAAGCCCCTCGTAATTCCCGGACAAACGCGGCAAGCGATACTCCAGCTGGGCCAGCTCCACCTGTAATTTGCCTTCCAAAGACGTGGCCCGGCGGGCAAAAATATCCAGTATCAACTGGGTGCGGTCCAGCACCCTTACGCCCAGGGCTTCTTCCAACTCACGCTGTTGCCGGCCTTTAAGCTCGGAGCTGAATATAACCATATTCGCCTCCAGCGCCGTAACCAACCCGGCCAGCTCCTGCACCTTGCCCTTGTGTATAAGAGTGGACGCTTCCGGCGGATGCGCCGGACACATCACCTTGCCCGCCACCTGGCCGTTACAAGCCTTAACCAGCTCTTCCATTTCATAACCCGTCTGGTGCAAAGGCCAGGGATTTCTTTCCTTAAAATCAACTATTCCCAAAAGCACGCGTTCTTTCATACTCCTCCATCTGCCAAACTTAACCCGTATTCATTACCCACTCAATACGCTGATCCTTGCGAAACCAGGTCATCTGGCGCTTGATATAATGACGGGTATTAAGCTTCATTAAATATTTTGCCCGGTCCAGCCCGTATTCACCATCAATATAACCTTTAACTTCCGGGATACCGATCAGCCGCGCCGCCGCCGGGGCCAGCTTCCTGGCCAATAACCCGCGCACTTCATCCTCCAGGCCGGCCTTGAACATGGCCTCGATCCGCGCCTCCGCCCGGGCGTACATCTCCGCACGCGGCCGCTCCAGGCCCACAACAGCCACCGGCTGTTTACCCCACAAACCGTCCCGGGTTTTTTGCAGGCGGGATATCGGCATACCGGTAGCCTCAAAAACCTCCAGCGCCCGGATGATCCTTACCTGGTCGTGAGGGTTGATCCGCGCCGCCGCCTGGGGGTCGATCTCGGTCAACCACCGGTGCATGGCATCAAGGCCCGAGCTCCTGGCCCGCGCCAGCAAAGACTCCCGCAAACCCTCAGGGATAGGCACCGCCGCAAAGATCCCGTCCAGCAAAGCCGCCATATACATGCCGCTGCCGCCGCAAACGATCACCTTGCGCCCGCGCCGCCGGATATCTTCTATAGCCAAAAGGGCCAGCGTGCGGTAACGGGCCGCATTAAAATCTTCCTCCACCGACACCACATCCAGCAAATGATGCTTGACTGCGGCGATCATTTCGGCCGCTGGTTTATCGCTGGCTATATTCACCTCACGATAAACCTGCATGGCATCACAAGACACTATTTCGCAGTTAAAACGCCGCGCGGCTTCCAGGGCCGCCGCTGATTTACCCACCGCGGAAGGCCCGGCCAAAAACAATATGTCGTTATCAATTAAAGCTTTTTGCGCAAGGGCGGCAAGAATGGCATTCATTATGGATAGATCAAGGTTGGATAACCAAAACCGGAAAGCTTCTGTTCCAGTTCCTGGGCATCTTTAAGAGCGGTAAGCTGGCCGGCGCGCACCCGGTAATACAACCGCCCTTCCGGCGAGCGGGTCTCGACAATATAGGCATATTCCTTGCGGTCCAGCAATTCTTTCATCAACTTCTCGGCCCGCACCTTGTCGTTAAAAGACCCCACCTGCACGGCGAAATACTGCTTTTCCTCCATCAGCCCCCGGGCCACTTCGGCCTCAAAACTTTCGGGGTAATCGTTAAGGATCTTCTTCAGCAGTTCACGCGCCCGGTTCCAACGTGCCAGCTTGAGGTTCGCACGGGCGGCCTTCAAACATATCACACTCATTTGCTCGGAATCGCGGCGCTTGTTCATTAAAGCCACGGCCTCCCTTAAAGCGCTCTCGTACTGGCCCTGCATATAAAACGCGTCGATTATCCCCACCTCGGCTTTATCGTACAACTCAACTGAAGGACGCTCGGACAAAAGTTTCTTGAAAGTTTCGTAAGCCAGTTGATACTCGGCCAGGCGCAGGTAACTTAAGCCCAGATAATATTCCGCCTGGGCAGACTGCGCCCGGGTCAAACGCGCTTTCACAAGGCTCTTGGCCAGGGAATTAGCTTCCTTAAAATCTTCCTGAATGATCGCGGCCTGCAGGTCGGCCAAAGGATCCGGCGCGGCGTAAAGCGGCGCGGCACAAAAGAACATTAAACCCACTATCAGAAGAAAACGCATAAGCCCTCTATCCCCAGGAATGAATTCCACCCGTTATCATCAACAGCGCCAGCCTCAAAAACACCCGCCGGCTGACGGACTAAATTGTAACGCCCCCCGGACTGCTGTCAACGAAAGATTATTACAACGGGGCATCAGGCTGTCCAGTCCTGTAACTTAAGCCCGGGGACACGTCCGAACTCTCCTGTATTATGCGTTACCAGAGTGGCGCGCCGGGCCACACAAATGGCCGCAATCATCAGGTCATTAGGGCCAATGACCTGGCCTTTACTCTCAAGATCCTCCCGAATATGCGCATAAGCTTCCGCCGCGGCACGGTCAAAAGGCACCACCTCAAATGGCTCCAGGAAGGCCGTCACTGCCTTACGCGCAGTCAATTCATGGCGCGAACGCTGTACCCCCAGCAACAACTCGGCCAGCACTACCGCTGAAACCTTTATCCGCGCAGGATTGCACTCGCGAAAAGCCCGATTTAAGGCCGGATACGCCCCGCGCAAAGCAAAGATACAAATATCAGTGTCCAGAAAAAATATCACAATTCCGCCCTTCTCCGGTCCGCGCTCGACGGCAACTGGGCGGGCCGCTTCAGATCGGCTTCTTTTAAAGAACCGAACAAGTCAAAATATCCCGCCGGCCAGCCTTCTTCCAGGGACACCGTCAAGCGGCGCTTAACCCAGGCAGACACCGACCCCTTCTCCTGCCGGGCAGACTTCTCTATACGTTTTAAAGTTTCATCATCAAGATAAATAGTTAACTGGGCCATAGCAAAATACCTCCTGAGAAATATTAACACATTACACTTATAAGTGCAAGTATATGTGTCGTGATGACGTTAAAAATTACGCGCCAGAAGCGCCGGGCGCGGCGGCGTTGAGGAAGGCGGGGACGTTGTCCAGCGAGCGGATGTTTATAATTGCGGGCACCAGGCCGGAGGCGTCTTGCAATTCGCGCAACATGGCCGGATCAAAGGTAAAAGCCGCTCCAGCCCCGCCTGCAGCCAGGACTTCGGCCGAGCTGGTGGTAAGGTCTATACCGCCATTAGCGAGCCCATCCGGCGCGCGCTCTTCCGCCACAAACCCGCTGTTATCCTGATTCATAACGCCATCGGCCAGAGCGCTGTAATCGACTCTTGAAGATCGGCCAGAATAATGCTCAATTATATCCACCTTCGGCTCAACCAGGATCCTGACACCTTTATAGCGCGCCACAAAAGCCAATCCGTCATTAGGTATAAGCCTTTCAATACGACGTATCTCCTGCCACTGCCGGTCGTAAAGATAAACCCGGTTATCCGTCTCCACCACCGCACCCCAGGCCTCCCTCTTTACCGAAAGCACCTTGCCAATATTAAACTTGCGCCACTCATCCGCCAGTGCGTCAAACACGATCAAAGGAACCTCAGGATATCCTGGTTTAAAAAGTATCAAACCCTCCTCACTGGATTGAACACTCTGCCCCAACCCAGATTCTCCATATAGGCTGGTAATACGATTGAACTCGGCGGTAGACACACCTAAATGCCTATACGTTCCATCCGGCTTTATAAATCCAACACCACGCTCTTCCAAAAGCACTATTCCGTGCGGCGTCGGATGAATACCCTTAACTCTGTTAGCGGTCATCACACTCAAAGACGAGCGGCCGCTCTCCGGCATTAATAACTCGAGCCTATCGCCAAACACAATTCCATCCGTCTCCTGATAACCTCTTCTTTCGCCCTTACCCGGAACCGGTTGCCAGAAGGGCAAATCTTCGTCCGGCGCCACCGCATTACCGGTAACGCCAGCTTCAAACCAAATTAAGCCATCCCCTTGCCGCTTCAGATCCCCGGCATTCTCTTCTCTTACTGTCTTCCATTCTTTATCAGCGATCACCAACCCGTTCTCACTATGGATCAAGACCCCGAAATCGGCCTCATATATGCTGACCTCTCCCCGCAAACCAGAATAAGAAAACAATTGCTTTTCCAGATCCGGCGTGAAGAAAGTCACCGTTCCATTAATGCGATCTCGCACCGCAATGCTTCTTTTAAATACTTGAATGCCAGCACCCCGTAATATTGGATCCAAATGGCTGGACTGCCACGGCCGAAGATCAGAGCCCAGCACAACAGCGCCGTTGCTCCCGTAAACTACCACACCTTGCGAAGTAATTACAACTTGAGCCGCTTTTCCAACAGTAGTTATGTCCGCTCCAATCGGATTTAACTGCCGGTCATAACAGCTAAATCCACGCTCGGTAGGAATAACGACTCCCCACGGCGTAATTACCGGCCGGCCAGCAAAACGACTTATTATCTGCCTCCCTAACGGAACCAGATCCGAGCCTAAAAAGATTTTTGTATATTCTCCAACCAGAACTATCCCGTCATCATAACTCAATACTTCAATAGCCTCCCGAATAGAATGAACAAAATGTATCTTCAAATTCACATCAATGATATGCAAAATATTTGGATCATCTCTGAAAACCAATCCTTTCAATTTACCTTTGTGCCTTATCTCATTAACATTTGCGATGGAAAAATGCTGATCCTCCTTCAGAATCACCGGTTTAAGTTTATTATCAAAAAGATACAGTTGTTTCCCCCCAATCACAACCACTCCTTTAGGCAACTCAAAGAAACTACGAGCAACCTGTTCATAACGTAAGGTATCTTGAACATACAAGACAGGCGCTCCGTTCGGCTTTAGATCAGCATCCAGCACCTGTATCCCTTTATCCCCCACCAAAACAACCCCTTGTTTTTCTTCAAGAACATGCACTTCGACTTTTCGCCCAATCCCGGCATTGCTCTCCCCCACCGGCCGCAGATCTTTGTCCAGCACCCGAAACCCTTGATCGTCACTGATAATAAACCCGGCAAAAGCCGGCGTGATCCCCTTTGGCCACTGCACCAGATCCACTTCCACTTCCTCTTCAGCCGGAACTGCAATAATGTCCCGCAGGCTCTGCGTATCAGGAAACCTCCCGGAAATCTCCCCCAAGTAAGCATCCCAATCGCTCAACCCGGCCCTTTTACGCATGCGAATGATCTGTTCTAAAGTACCCCGATCATTAACCACTATATCCAAAACCTCTTTACCCAAAGCCGCCGGTAAACTACGCCTGGACCGGGCCATAACAGCACACGTTATCCACTAGGGCAACCGCCCACCCGGTAAAAGGGTTGCCCATACGCCCTGTATCCCCGGCCTGACTGCACTTTCCAATTCGTTTTGATCAAATTGGCCTTCAATATATGCGTCTATCGCCTCCAGCCGTACCGACAGGCTCGGATGTTTGGTGACCGCCAAAAGCAAACCCTGCCGACGCAACTCGCGATCCCGGCTTTTCATCAGTATCTCAATCGCCCGATCCCGCAAGTTTCCGCCCACCACCTGGTTGGCCAAACGCACACACACCTGTTCATCGAGCTCCTGAATATCAGCCAAAATGTCCATCGCCAGAACGGCAACCGCCTCCACTGAACCGACCATTAGCCCTTTTAAAAGAGGCGCCTGATCTTGCAACCACAGTTTATGCTCCAGTCCCAGGGCCTTGATCCTGGTCAAAAGCGACAGCTTCATTTCGGAGGAACCTATATAAGCAAATGCGCTGAACAAGGCTGTAATTACTTTAGGGTCCGGGCTGTCTGCCAAAACACGGGCCACTTCTTCGATATGTGCAAAAAACCATATTCGTAAAAAATCCGCAATGTCTTTCCCGGTTAATTCTTGCTGTAAGAATACACGCACAAATTCATCCCGGTCTTCCGGATGAATCCTAAAATCAACCCTCATATCGATAGACGGCAAATATTTCCAAAGCTCCGGCGAACGCGCAACCAACGCCAGAATAGCGCGGCTATCTGACTCCAATGGTAAAGAGTCTTTACCCAGGATCGCCCGGCCTTTGGGCGAATCCTTCAACCATCTCCAAACATCTTCCGTATTACGCAATTTTTCAACCGCAAAAATCCATTGCCAACCTTTTTTCTCCAGAAATGCACTAAGGCGTTCCTTCTCCAGGTCACTCCCCTGTTCCATAACGATCCGGATCAAAGCCGCGACCTGACCGTCAAGTCGACCGGCATCGGTTAACGCTTCGGCCCGGGCCTGAATATACCCCACCGGGTCAGCCTCGTATCCGCCGGAAGCTTTATGCATTTGATACACCGCCCATAAACCACGTTTTTCATACTCCGACCGCACCCCGGACTCCAGCGCCCAGGGATCCGCGCTCCCTTTACTACGCCACTGGCCATAAACCGGATGATAATATTGTTTTATAAAAATCGCCTTGCCCAAAACATCATCACCGAAGATCTTATCCAAAAACCGCAATAAACCAACATCGTATTCCGGGCCCGGTTTCATTCCCAACACCACCAGAAGCGGCAAATGCAAAGGATTGATATCCTTTCTATTCAAAAATGCATAACGCGTCAATGCAAACTGCATTTGCACATACTGCCGCAACAAAAGCACATTCACCTGGCGGGCATTGTTAAAGACCGGCGCCAGATTATGCCGGGACTCGATCTTCTTGACACCCTCGGAACTGCTGGGACGCAAATTTATCATCTGCCGCCTCCAACCAAAAGAAGAAGTCCCGAACACAGCGTCCACAGGGAGCATCCCCACATAATTAAAGTCGCTTTGCTCAAGCGCGATCTTGTTACGGCTCAACCGATAAAGAACGCCTTCCAAGGCCTTGGCAACAGCCGCAAAAGCCCTTTCCGCAGAGGGCAGATCCAAAGGCGCAACGCCGGTATTAATATGCATTGAGGTAATAGCCCGTATATTCGGATCTTTTCCGTCAAATATCCTGGCCAGCCCTTCCTGAAAGAGCCGCCAGCCTTCTCCCGTATTGGGGAAGAACGGCGTTACTATCTCCATCTGCGAATGGCCAGCCTCCTTGGCTTTCCAACCCTCACTCAGCAAGTCAGCCCTAACCAGACCAGCGATCCGTTTATTAGTGTCGGCAATTGGCTTATATAAATCGCCATTAACAGCCATCTCGAATTCAAAGCCCTGGCCATACATTTCGGGGTCATACCCGGCGATGGGGCCGCTCTCCGTCAAGGGCAGGGCCAGCACTTCCTCCCTGACCCGGGCAAACCTTGTGGGGCTCAGGCCTTTAAGATCCTTTAATTCCGCTAACAAGCTGGCGGCTTTGGCCGCACGCTGTTCCTTCTCGCCTGGGCTGGCTATTGCCTCATCCTGGGCAAGCAATGCCTGGGCGCCCGGCAAACCCTCATCGCCCATGCGCGCAATATCCCGCACCACGACATTACGCATATCTCCCGGCAGATTGGTTAAACCCGCGAATTGAATAATATTCAATAATAGTTCACGCTGGCCCGCCGTAGCATTACCTTTAGCCAAAAGCGTTCCGGCCGCCCGGGCCAGGGATGGTTCGGCTTGCGTGAATCCGGCGTTATGCGCTATAACACACCCCCGGTAAAGCATCCCGAGCAGGATCAAACGATTGTCATCCGTCATGTTCTCTAAAGAATCTTGCCCGCGCGCCCCTTCCCCCCAATGCGTTAATAGAAATTCTTCCAACACCCCCAGCACCGTTGGAAAAACCCGGCCAATAAAATCCACCTCCGGCGGCGCGTCTGCCAATATTGACAATGCTTTAACCGCGTCAGGAATATTCAGGTCCTTGAACCGGGCCTTCATAACTTCATTGCCGGTCTTGGCATATTGTTCCTGCATATACACCAGATACCGCTCAATAATACGCTCAAGATTCGCTATCGCTTCCCGCGATATATCTTCGCCCTCATTGCGCTCAAACTGCACGTTCAACTGCCTATCAGTAAACCCGCGCGCAACCTCCAGGTCTGTCCCGCCTTCCACCCTTTCCTGGTCCGCTTCCGCGGCTCGCCCTACACCGTAAGCAACCAGCGCCTCGATCAACGCAGTAAAGAATTGCGGTTTCAAAGCCGATAGCCGGAAATTTCCCAGGATCAAGCCCTCACCTTCTCCTGAATTGAAAGCCTGGCCTTCTGCGACCATCTTACGGGTAAGCATTGCTAATATTTCCTCTAACCATTTCTGCCGGGACTCTGCGCTCGGCATACCACCCAACAAAGGACTGCTGATCAGATCGGCTATCTCCCGCAAACTATGTTCATCGCCATTAACAATCTCCAGGGGCATTTCCCGTCTTACGATCTCCAGCAATTCCTCGGCTATGGCCAAAGTACGAATGATAGGGATATCCAGCTCCTCAACCTTCCGGTTTTCTCCTAACGCGATCTCTGCCCTTCTAACCTGTAAAGCCTGGATTTTATGGACCACCTTAGCCAAAAGATCATACCCGCGGCCAAACCCCGGCGTACCCATAAGACCATTTGCCAGATCAAGCGCGGCCACTCCCCGGGCCACGGGACGACCATTGGGCTTTTGTCCCGCTCGCGCGCGTTCTTGCAACCGACGTTGAATTTCCTCAGGAGCAGCCGCTAACAATGTCCTGATATCATCTTCCCCCGCCGGCACAATATTCCCCTCTCTGGTCGCCTGCGCTGATCCGGCTCTGATCGGCACGGTCACTCCGCCCACCGTTTGCCATCTTTGGGCACCAAACGGATGCAGGTTGACTTCTACCAAAGCTTTCCCGTTACCCTTTCCGGAACCCTGCACGGCCGCATTGTCGGTGGTCATCTCCAGATCAACGATCATTTTCAGCCCGCCGGAGAAATATTTTCGCGGAATGGCTTCCTGCGAGACGGAGTCGAGCTCTTCCTTAATAAAATTATACGCCCCCTTTTTGAACGCCTCCACATACTGCGCCCAGATCTTTTCGGATTCTTTAGGGTCCTGAATGTTCACGCCGTCGGTCTTATTGCGGTCCACATACACCTGCGCAAGGATCGAGTCTTTGAGCTTTTTCTTGTACCACGCGGCCAGGATCAACGATTGATACACCTGACGGAGCGGCGCAAAATTCGTCCCCTCGTTCACTTCTTTTTCAAGCACGGGGATCACGATATCGCGCAGGACGTTGCGAGTGATTTCGTTTGGGTCGATTGCTTCGATTGGGTGGTTTGGCGTTGGGGTGGAGACCTGGGTCGCTTTC
>JADFZK010000030.1 GCA_015232565.1 Candidatus Omnitrophota bacterium | reverse complement strand
CTCAACTGGAAGATGTCACTCATTCAGGGGGGTAACGATCTATTGACCGTTCCCTGTTTGATTATTTATAGCGTCTCGTATAACTCTTACTTACCCCGGCGGTCTTGCTCTCCGCCGAAACGATTGTAAATATACGAAACCCCCAGTAACAGGACCCCCAGAGCCATCAGCGTGATGATCTTAAATATTATCTCCACTCCCGCCAGGTCGATCACCACCACCCGGCATAAAGTTAACGCCAGCAAAGCCAGGCCGCCCAGGCGCTCGATCTTGTAGCCGGTAAAAAAGCCCGTCAACATTACCACCACACTGGCCAGGCCCAGGACCAAAGTGATCCACTGCGGCGTAACATACTGGAATATCGTAGCCACCACGACCAGAATGGCCAAAGAATAAGCCGCCCCCAGCTCGAAGGTCCGCAGGGCGCCCGGCTGTTGTTTATCCAGGTGTTTTAAAACATAATAATATCCGAACCAGCCCAGGACATTGCAATTGATCAATATACACTTCACCAGATAATTCCTCTCGTGGATTGGACCGAAAAGAAAGAGCAAAGCACCAATGAGCATAACCGGCCAGGAATAAACCCGAAACCGCCCTAACCGCAAAGCCAGGCTTAATCCGGCCAGCAAACAACCTTCGATCAGGAACAACAGGGAAGACCAGCCATGGCTGCCATATGCCGATTGCCAGAGCCATAACGATGCATAAAACGCCGCCAGCAACGAAAACAGCTGATCGAACACGCCCTCCACACTTTCCGCATGCCATTCTTTCTTCGTTTGTTGCGTAAGATAAAAACAGGCCGCCATCGCGAGGCTCGCCCACATATAAAGATTTCCCGGCGACGCCCAAACCTGGCCCGCGTTGAAATGATACTCCCAAAACCACATCAAACGTACCGCCGTAATGACTGACAGGGCATAACTGAAGTACCGGAAAATCGCCTCCTTATAATATGTGCCGATAAAAAGCAGTAAGGGAGCTTCGATTATCCAGATCATACAATTCATATTCGACGAGAACTTAAGCGCGAAAGAGCAAGTAATAATAAATACCGCGGCCGTCAGATCGCTCCAATACATCTTCTCCCGCCCAAGCCGCTTCATCAGCAAAGCACAGGCCAAATACACCAGCCCAACAGTTAAAACCATCTCAAACCGCCAATTCCAGAAGAAAAACATCAGAGGATAAGCCAGGAAGCCGTAAAAAGCCGCATTGCCCAGATTCGTAAAGGCGATCGTCCGGGCCTGCCCGGAACCGGCGCGCTCCTGGATCAAGTGCGCCCCCGTAAAAAACATCAGCCAGTAGCAAGAAAGAAAAACAAAACTCATCAGGTCGTTTTGCCCGGTTTGCTCGAACAGCCTGGGCATGATCCAGGCCACATGCAGACCATAAGTCAGAATAACCCCCAGGGCCAGGAGCCGCACCCACTGGAAGTGGAGCACCATAAACAACACCAGCGCCGCCAGGATCAAGAAGCTTACCCCCGTGAACCAGGTGATCTGCCCGATAGCCAGGGTTAAATAGGCCACCATAATGACCACCGCCATCATGCCTTCCGAGCGGTATTTCAATACATGCACCGCCATACCCGCCACCACCACGATCAGCAGGAAAATATCCACGCCCTCGCTGGCAATTATGCGCGACGCGGTAAAATGGTGCATGGCATATGTCGTAAAGTAAACTATCGCCCACGCTCCGCCCAAAAGCGCCTGGCCATAACTTTTAAGCCGTTCTTGCGCTTCCAGCCGAAACCCGCTCACGAACAAGGCCCCGGCCACCCCATAACCAAAAGCCACTTTCAGGAACGGCCCGAAATATTTGAACGAATAGCTGATCAGAAAAGCCACGCCCAAAGCCAGCACCGCCAGGCCGATCTTGTTAAGCCAGTTACGCCCGAAATCCAGCTCTATATCCGAATGCGCATCCGGCGCCGGCTCCGGCGAAACAGCCGCCTCTGCCGCCTGTACAGAAACCGGCGCGGCCGCCGGCGCCGCCAAAGCCGCAGAGCTCTCATTATCCATACTCTTCTGAACACCCGGCACCGGCACAGCCTCGGCGCCATTCTCCGACAAACGCAACAGCAGGCCCTCCAGGCTAACGGCCTTCTGCTCCAGCACCTGCAATGCCCGCCGCAGATCCTGTAATTGCAGCCGGGCTCCGGCCAGGTCATTGCCGGCGCCAACCTCTTCCTTATTAACGGCCGGCTTACCGGAAGACAACCAAACCACGATCAACGCGACTGGTCCGGTAAAAATCGCCAAAAGCAGGAACCCGCCTAAAGCCAGCCTTTTTTGTTCAACGAGACACACTGTACCCAGGATCGAAATCATCCATAACCACACTAGCCACATAACAACCTCCAGTTAGTTTACGCCGCATTATTCTGCCGCAGTGCTTTTAACTGCTTCATTACATACCTGCGCATCCCCGGCCCAGCTATGTGGCACAATTTATTTATTCATAAACTGCAACACATAATCAGACCTTCCACCACGACTACCTTTCGCTCAAGCTGATAACAGCGCTTTTCAGGCCCGCCACTACCGCGGCCATTTTATTGTAATCCAGCCGGCCAAACGTATCGGTTGACTGATGGTAATTACTATTGCGCAAGAAAGCGGTATCGGTCACCATAACCGCGGGCAGGCCGGCCGCCCAGAATGAAGCATGGTCGGATAGATTGAGCCCCGGCACCCAGGCCGGAGCCAGCACCGAGCGCGTCAGGATATATTTCTGTTTGCTAAAATCCGCCTGAATACTTTCGACCAGGCGCCCGGAACCAAAACTGCCCACCAGCGCAACAAAGTTACCACGGTTAGGATAGAACAGCCCCATTGGCGGCAAATATTTCTGTGAAAACCACTGGTTCGAATAATAACCGATCATTTCCAACACTATCGCCCCGCGGATCACCAGGCGCCGTTCCTGCGCGGCCTGCACAAAAACACGGCTACCCATAGAGGAAGAAGCAAAGAACGGCGGCTCTTCATTAGTAAAAGCTACAAAAAGAATATTGGCCTTTAGCGGCACCTTCTTTAAAGCATCCGCCAGCCACAAAAGCCCGGCCACCCCGGAAGCGTTATCGTCCGCACCCGGATTAAAACAGGAATCATAATGCGCCCCAACCACCCAATACTCCGGTGAAGGATTATTCTGATACTTAGCCACAACATTCCTGAACTTCTGCCCCTGCGCTTCGTATTCCCAGGACTCCACCGGCAACCCGGCAGCCTCAAACGACCGTTCCACATAACGCGCCGCTTTTTCCAAATTATCTGGTCGAGAATAATTTCTGACCCCGATCTCTTCACTTAAGTGACGCACACTTTTTTCCAGGCTGACAGCCACACCCTGCAATTCGGCCTGATTTTGCCAGAACAGCGGAAATAGCATCCAGCCAAAAGAAGACGCCGACACCAGGACATAAACCAGCCCCGCCGCCAAGGTAAGCCTAAATATATATCGCCAAATTTGCGCCATCATAGAGCTCCTGGCCCCTTTTTCATGCCCACACCCCGGACTACAACTATCATCACCTCTGTATAACACTATCAATGTCCTTACTGACCGCCTTCGCTGTCAGGTCCGGCCGCCGGGTGCTTATCCACGGGCGGGTGCCGTTCCACGCCGGAGAAAACCGTGCGCGGCGGGATAATGGTGTTTTTGGGAACGATCACTCCGGGCGCGACGATCGACTGGTCGCCGATCTCAACCCCCGGCATGATCACCGAATTCAACCCCACTATCACATTGGCGCCGATCTTAACCTTCTTCAACTTCAGGCCTTTGCGCTCAAATAGATGGCAGATCACCGTGGCGTTACCGCCAATGACCGTGTTCTCGCCCACCTCCAGCAGTGACAGGTCGGCCACATTCCTGGAATTGATCTGCACATTCATGCCCAGCCGGGCCCCCATCATGCGATAGAACAAATTGGCAAACGGCGTTAACAGCATGAAATCCATGAAGAACGCTTTCACCGCCTGGACCAGAGCGTTAAGGAAAAACCACTTGAACATTTCCCCGTCCTTAAATCCGAATGCCCCTTCCTTAAGGCGCAAATGCAGGGCCATGTTCAAAAAACCCACCAGGAACATCAGCGTCAGCCCGAAAATAAAGAACCCGCTGGCGATCCCGAACCCCAGCATCAGCGCACGAGGCACCGAGGTCCAGTCCGCGGTCATGTAAAACAATTTAAAGAAGAACAACAACGCCGGAGCCAGCGCGGCGCCCACCACCAGCGCCCCCAGAAAATACAAAAACACCACAATGGCCCCCTGCAAAATAGCGCGTACCATAAACGACCCTCCTATAAAGTTTCCTTCAACCAGTCTAAAATCGTTTTCACAAACTCGTCCGGATGATCGTCGAAAAGCTTTTCCGCATGGCCGCCGCCCTCCATGATCACCAGCTTTTTGGGCTCCCCGGCCTTACGGAACAACTCCCGGCTGTGCCGTACATTTATCAGCCAGTCCTCACTGCCGTGAACGAACAACACCGGGCGCGGCGCAATCTTGCCCACGATCGTGATCGGCGCCACTTTCGGTTCAAAAGGATTGCCCGGCCACACCCCTTTCCCTCGGCCCTTGACCCCCAGATTAAGCTTAAGGTCGGCCAGCATGCCCGGCTTCCAGAAATTAAAATCGATCTGCCAGAAATCATAAGGAGCGCTGACAGCGACGACCGTTTTAATATCAGGGTCCCGGGCCGCCTCTATCAGGCTGAGCGCCGCACCCAGGGAAAACCCCACCAGCCCGATCGACTGATAATGCAGGCTTTTTACATAAGCCAGCATGGCCTGCAGATCGGCGCCTTCCCGGGACGTCCAGGAAAACAAACCGGAACTTTTGCCATGCCCGCGAAAATCAAAACTGAACACATCGTACTCCACCGCCAGGGCCTGCGCTATGCCATCGAAGAGGGCGACTTCTTTATTGTTAAAGAACCCGTGCGCCAGCACCACGGCCTTGCCCGCGCCCCGCTCATAATGCACCGCCGCAATACGGTGCTTGTCGATGGTTGTGAGGGTGAGTTTTTTCATGGCTCTCCTTTGGCGGCAAGCTCCAGCGCCAGGGCCTTCACCTGCTTGAGGTCCGTTTTTCCGGTCCCCAACAGAGGAATGGCGGCTATGCGGTAAAAACTGTCCTTCTTGGGGATCCACAAATTGGGCAGGCCTTTGGCCGCCAGCGCAGTGCAAACCACATCCGGCGCCAGGTCCACAGTATGCAAGACCACCAGCCGCTCGCCCTTCTTTTCATCGGGCACCGAGGCCACTACCACGACGGGATCAACCACCCCCAGGGCCTCCATTATATTCTCCTCCACCTTCAGGTGCGGCACCATCTCACCGCCGATCTTGCTAAAGCGGCTTAACCGGTCGGTGATCCGGATAAAACCATCCTCGTCGATGGTCGCGATATCACCGGTAACATACCAGCCCTCTTTCAATACTTCCGCAGTCTTGGCCGGATCATTAAGATAGCCCTTCATGACATTGGCGCCCTTTACCAGCAACAGGCCGTCTTCATTGGAACCCTTGATCTCCCAGGTATCGGGATCCACCACTTTAACCGCCACTCCGGGAATCGGATGCCCCACTTTGCCGAACTTGTGGCCTACCTGATGCTCCCCGCCCTCCTTGTTGCCGTAATCCGGAAACCCCACGGTAACTATCGGTGACAGCTCCGTAGCGCCATACCCCTCGAACGGCACAAACCCGAACTTTTCGCGGAACGCGGCAGCCAGCGGCTCTTTTAATTTCTCGGCGCCAACCACCGCCATACGCACCGTAACGAACTGCTCGGCGGTACATTTCTTGACGTAAGACGAAAGAAAGGTCGGCGTGCCCATTAATATCGTGCCCTGGTATTGTTGCGCCAGTTTACCGATGATCCCGGCATCCAGCGGATTGGTATGATAAACCACCCCCACCGCCGTACCCACCGGGAAACACAGGGTCGCGGTGAAACCAAAGGAATGAAAGAACGGCAAGGCGGCCACTACCACGTCATTCCGGCCGATATTAAACACCTGGTACAAACCTTCAATATTGGAAAATATGTTCGCGTGCGACAACACCACCCCCTTGGGCTGGCCAGTGGAACCGCTGGAAAATATTACTGTCGCCACATCGTCCACATTCACTTTGTCCCCGCGCACGAACCAGGCCGTCAACAACTCTTTAGGCAAGATAAAAGCCGCCAGCCAATACCTCCCGGCCTTAAGCGGGCTGATCTGCGCCTTGATATCTTCCAGGAACACCATCGCAGGTCTGGCGGCCAGGCCGGTCTTCTCCAGGAACGCGCGCGACGTTATGATCGTACGCATATTGCATTGCTTTATGCAAGAATCCAGAGCCTCGGCGGAAAGCGTAAAATTAAGGTTCACCGGCACCTTGCCGGCAAAAGCCACCGCCAGGTTCGCCATAGCCGCGGCACAAGAGGACGGTAAAAGCACCCCCACCATTTCATTGGTCTCCAGCGGACGGCGTTGCGGCGGGAAAATGGCTCGCGCCAAAGCCGCCGACCCGGCGAATACCCCGGGATAAGTAAAGCGCGCACCGGTCGAATCCGCCATGCAGAATTTGAAAGGATGGCGTTTCACTTCATCGATAAAAGCCAGATGCAGTTTTTTGCGCCAGGCTCCGCGCAGGATATTGGCTTCCGCACCCAGCTCCTGCACCGCCACCCGCACCTCGTGAACACGCGCCTGCGCCGGTAATGGCCGGCCGAACACCAGCGAAACCGGATAAAGACTGAAGCGCGGGATCTTCCACAGGCATTTCCCATTGGCAAAACTGTATATACTGCCCCAGATATTGTCCAGGTACAACGGAATGATCGGCGCTTCCAGGCCCTTCATAATATGCTCGAACCCGCGATTAAATGGCAGCATATTCCCCGTACGGGTTAAATGCCCCTCCGGAAAAATACACACCACTTCCCCGGAGATTATGGCCTGCCGGGCCTGCGCCAAAGCCCGCGCCACCGCCTTGGGTCCTTCGTCGCGGTCGATGGGGATCACATTCATGGTGCGGCACAGGAAATTGATGACCGGCAATTCATACATCTTGCGATACATGATAAACCGCACCGGGCGTTTTAAGGCCGCCAGCACCAGGACAGCATCGACATAGGAAATATGATTGGCGGCCAGCAGGGCCCCGCCAGTTTCCGGGACCACGGCGCTGTTAACCACCCGCAACCGGTAGACCGAATGCGCCAAAACCCAGGTCACCAGCCGCACCAGCGCTACCGGCAAAGTAGCCACTATATAAACCGCGGCCACCAAAGCCAGCCCGGCCACCAGCCAGAAGATCCGGTCTGACCCCACACCTAACTGCCCGCCGAAGAACCACAGGAAACCGCCGGCCAGCAACGAACCAAGAGAGGTGACCATGTTCAATACCGAAAGATACTGCCCCCGCGCATCCACCGGGCTGTAGCGCTGAAAGAAAGCATTTAACGGCACGGTATAAAAACCCGCGCAAATACCCAGCACAAACAGCAATATCAGCGCGGAATAAAAATTCCCGCCGAAGCCGAGCAAAAAAGACATCACGGTAATACCCAGCGCGCCCAGCGGCACCAGGCCCAATTCCACCTTGCCCTCGGACGCCATTCCGGCCAGCACACTGCCCGCCGCTATCCCCAGGGAAACCGCCACCAACAGAACACTGATCTCGATCTGGCCCAAGGACAAAACATGGGCGCCAAAGATCAGGATATTCATTTGGAAAACCGCCCCCAGGAAATTAAAGAAAGCCAAAGCGATCATGGTCAGGAAAAGGCCGCTGTCTTTACGAATACCCTGTAACGCGGCCCAGGATCCGGACAGGGACCCTTGGGTCACGCTTATTACACGGCGCGACGCAGTAATGGCAAAACTTACGCCCAGGCTTACCAGCGCCAGCAGGCACATAAACAAACCGATCAAATATAAACCATTACCGAGAACCTTGAACAGGATCCCGCCCGCCGCCGTACCCAGGATGATCCCGCCAAAAGTGCACAGCTGCATATATCCGTTGCCTTTCGACAACTCTTCCTCGTCCAGCATTTCCGGCAAGAGGCCGGACTTGGCCGGGCTGAATAAAGCGCTGTCGACCATGAACAGGAACAAGGCGCCGCAGAGGATCCACAGGTCCCCCCGCCATAATGCCCAGCTGGCCAGCAAGGCCAGCGACACTTTAACCACCCCCATGGCGATGATAACGCTTCTTTTGGAAAAACGATCGGCGAGGTAGCCCGCAAACGGAGAAAAGATAATAAAAGGCAGTATGTAAAGCACGCCCACCAGGCTGACCGCGCGCATGGCCGCTTCGGACGACAAAAGTATTTGTACGGCGTAAAGCGAAACCACCACCTTCAGCATACTATCGGTGACCGCACCCAGGAACTGCGCCGCCAGTAAAGCCTTAAACGAAATCGATCGGCAAGTCTGGTCCATAATTCTCCTTTGCATCATTCGCGCTGTGGGCGCATTACTAGAACATGTTTCCGGTACAGCCTGGCGCTTATTTTACCTTTATTTCGTCGATATCTAAAGCGCAAAGCTCGAAATCACTGGCGTGTTGGCGCATTACGCATCATAAATGCACCAGGGCCATATGATACCCCGGCTGATAGTAGCCCGTCACGGACAACCCGCCTAGTGTGGTGATTCATATATCTCTTTACATTTGAATCACCACACTGGAGCAATGGAGCAATCGAAAATGGAGAAATAATAAATCATTTGGCTCCATTGCGGTCTATTCTCGATTTTCCAATGCTCTTCAAATTTAAAGAAGCGTCAGACACGCTTCACTAACGCCATGATTATGCTGCCCCAACCCACAACCAAGGCAGTTATTACAAACGCCATCAACATCAATTTATCGAGTATTTTATTCATTAAGCACCTCCTGCATATTGCGGCCCATTCATATTGGCGCTCATTGTGGGCGCCTGTCCCCGGCCCACCTGAATTGCCAGCCCCGCTTGTATAAAGCCTGCTGCCAGCCATTGCCCAACTTTCAGCACGATTGTTTTCATAGCGCCTCCTGTTGCGATAGTTGACTAGTCAACTATCTGGGTAAAAAAATTACCGCTTTAACTCTCGGGTCCATCTGAACATCAGGCCGGCCAGCTGTTTCTGCTCTGCCTGGGACAGCCGGTCCATAAGGCCTTTCATGGTCTTCATATACCCCGGCCAGGCAGAATCCAGCAGCCGCGAACCCCGGGCTGAAACCCGGATAACTTTAACACGCTTATCCCCCGCCCGGCTTGATCGCTCTACCAGCTTCTCACGTTCCAGCTTCTCCAGCAAACGGGTCATATTGGAGGCAGTGACCATCAAACGACTGCCAATATCCCTCTGACTTAACCCTTCCGCGCCCCCCTGGTGCTTAATGACCATTAATACATTCATTTTGGCCGGAGTCAGGCCGAAACCATCCAGATATTTGGCGATGCGGTCAAAAAGCGCCGTGTATACCAGGATCAGGCCGTAAAAAGCCTCCTCATAATGCCGCCCCTTGCCCGCTTCTATGCCGAACGCCTGCAGATCATCCATAAACCCTCACTATTTCTCTACCATCGGGCGCCACTACGGGCGCATTACTGGCACATACATCCGGAACAAGATCGCACTGCCAGCCTACAAGACAAAGATAGCACACGATGGTTGACTTGTCAACTATCGTGAACTTAACGCAAAGAAGACGGCAAAATGTGAACATGTTTATCAAGCAGAATGAGCCTCCAAGATATTTGCTAAATGTATTTCGCAAACAACCGCCGCAAGCACCGGGCCGACAACTTTTGCAAAACTTTTATCAGTAAAACGCTCTGGCAATCTATAATGAGGCCGTTCACAAAATACCAGAGTAGTGAGTCTAACGCTTCTTTACATTTGAAGAGCCAACAGTCCGGTCTCATGAAGAAACTCGCGATCATCACCATCCACGGCGTGCGCTGGAAAACCAGGGAAGACTGGCAGACCAGGGTGGGCGTCTTCTTTAAAACCGTGTCCCCCGAAGTAAAAGTAATCCATTTCCGCTTTGGCCAATTGCTGGCGGTTTTTTCCTGGTGGCTTAGCCTGGCCTCCTTCCTCAAACTGCCGTCCTGGCTCAGGCGCTACTACCTGCGGGGCTTCTCCCAATTCATGCAGGAATTGCGCGAAGAGTGCCCCGACTATGAATTCTCGATCTTAGCGCACAGCTTTGGCGGGTGGATCGTGGAACAAGCCATGCAAAAGGACAAAAACATCCGTATAAAAAACCTGGTCTTCGTACACTGCCCGATAGCAATCTTCATCGAGCGCACACTTTTCTGGAACTGGCTGGAAACCCGGCGGATCGGCAGGCTATTCGCCTGGAGCAGTCACAATGACCTGGTAATAAAAGCTGTCGCCCAGAAGCCGCTGGGCAAGAACGGCTACCGGGGCTTTATCCGGCACACCCACTCCAAAGACCGTACCCGGCCCGCCCACAAACCCTATCCCCTGGAACTTTACAACATCCGCACCAACGAAAACCACTTTGGTGTCATCGACAAACTCGACCATTACGGCCAAACGCTCTGGGAGCAATTATCCCGGGAACCGGAACCACCCAAAGAACCCGTCGGAACAGACTATTAACCGCCAGTTTTCTTTTGGCGCCTGATCTGCACCATAAGCGCATACACCGCGGTCCCCGCAAGGGCCGCAAAGCAAAATGAAACTATAAAATATCCCACCCCTATCGGCAGAAGCACGTCGTAGATCGGCACTGCAGACAACTTTTCCCACTTGAAATCCCGGAATATTGCACTCCAGGCGGCCTGAACAACTTGTTGATCACGGCCCATTACCAGCGCACCAACCTTGACCGCCAGCACCAAGGCCACCAAGCCCATCCAGGTATTAAAGAGCAAACTGCCCAGCAGAGCGCTGACCCGGTTCACCCGGAAAAAAACCGCCAAAACCAGCGCCGCCACCGGCCCCACCCCGGGCATAACCCCGACGAAAGCGCCCAGCGCAAAACCCAGCGCAACCTTCAGCGGACTATCATTGATCCGAAATAACTTAAGATACCACAACCGGGCCCAGCGTTTGATCTTCTCGAACATACATTTAATTCCCTTATTCCAGCGCTCTTTGCCGAGCCGTGCACACGCCGAGCATGCACCCCAGCGCGACCTTGTGTGAACCCGCATTAAACCAAAGAAACTTGAACAGAAACTATCTACTGTACATCTGATCCGGCAAATTAGCGCCCTTAAACCCCAAAAACACCGGCACCGTTATCGCCATTGGCTGAATGTCAATAATGACTGGCGTTAGACCTGTCAAATTCTGCAACTGCTGAATCATGGCCGGATCGATGTTAAACTGGATATGCCCCCAATCACTCTGGACCTGAAGGCCCAGCTTATCGCGAGTTAGATCAACTCCACCCTTCTGGTCAGCTATCCCCATAGCCGTGTCTTTACTTTGCTCAGCACGATTTGCCAAATCTGCATAGAATCCAGCCAAAAATTCATCAAGTTGCGATTGATATTCTTCTTTGATCCTCTTGAGTTCTGACTGAAACTCCGCCAGAGCGCCCTCAACATTACTACCCCAAGGTTGTTCCAGCGCCTGCCTGGCAAAGTATTCATAATCACTGTATTCTCTGTCCGATGACAAAATGACCATCGAACGATTACCGCTCTCACGCCGTTGCTCGGCAAAACCCTGAATCATAAGGGGACCTCGCTCCGGAAAGGCATCCAAATAAGCATCTTCCGCTTCGGTCTGAACGGCAAAATGCTGCTCTCTAATTGATCTACCAAGCCCGACCACCCTGGAAAGTATCCTCATCCGCTTCAAAAGATCATGAAGAAGCATAGAATGAAGCTGACACCAGTTCTGTAACCCCCCCGGCTGCTTTTTTCTCTGATCTATCTCCAGGATCTCGCGCACCGTGTCCATCGCCTTTCCATAATATTCATGCCGGACCCCGTCTGGCATTTCAAGCGGAACGACCATCTCTGTCGGTGCCGGAAGATCTGCCGCAACTTCCGTCAAACGCTTTTGAATTTCACTCGGTGCAAGAGCGATCAATCGATCAGAGATATACTGGACTGTTCGCTCGTTGACCTCTACAGGATTGGATTCGACCGTCTCTGCATTCCAGGCAAAAGCCAAACTAAGAGTACGCCCATAGGCCGGTTTGATCCAATCGTACGAGCGATCTGAGTCGGCCATGTCCCTATAGATCGCCATAAAATCATAAACCCAGAAAGCCAGACGCCTGGCGCTTTCCTCATAGGTCAATCCCTTAGCTCGAAGCCTGGCGTAGACCGAAGGAAGATTGTAAAGAATATGCGCATACCGATATTTTAAAGGGCTCAACCCGTTGTGGCGCATTTCCGGCGTAATCCAGCTCCATAGAGTTTCTGTAACATACTGCGGCTCGAATTGCCCCAGCAAGGCGCTCATCGCTTCCCGACTCAAAGGAGATTCAAGAAGAATGATAATAGCGCCCCCCGTTTCTTTATCAAGAAGGAACTCTTGCCCTCCCCGTGATAAGAAATTCTTGAGCGCGAGCAAAGCAGCATTGGAAAGAAGAATAGAGCGTTGAAGGCTGCGATTCAACATGCTAGACCATTCTTGATCGTTTATGGCTTTAAAAAGAGACGTGAGCTCCTGATCCGCCAGGATTGCCCTGGCCCGAATCTCCAGCGACTCCATCGTGATCTGACCTAACGCAATCTCATCCCGCTTCTCGACCACAACGCGATCGATCATATATTCATCCTGCTCAAGAAGCCTGCTCAAACTTTCGAAACTTCTTTTGTATTCTCTCCATTCGAACAGGGATTGATAATATTTATTTTTATAAAGCGCATCAATACCCGCCTGCATAGACGCCCCCGGAGGAATTAACGCCAATATAGACGCCAGAATAGGCGCAAGCCGGATACTTTCTGTCCCGGAATTAACCATCGCATTTAATTTAACACTAACAATTTTCCTATCAGCGCCATATGGAGGACTGCCCAATTCAGATAGCTGACCAAAATCCACTGATTGGTGCCTATACACCCCCCTGATTCCACTGGCCCCAACTCCGCCAGAAAAATACTTCCTCGGTACGGGCTGCTGGGTTACCAGGTCAACATCAGTCTTAATGTAATCGTACGCACCCTTCTTGAACGCCTCAACATACTGCGCCCAGATCTTCTCCTTGGCCGTTTTATCCTCTATGTCAACACCTCCGGTTTTATTACGGTCAACGTAAGCCTTGCCTAAAACACTCTCCATAATTTTATCCTTGTACCAAATCGCCAGAATAAGCGAATGATAAACCTGCCTGAGTTGTGCAAAGTTCTTGCCTTCATTGACTTCTTTCTCAAGGATGGGGATAACTATCTCGCGCAAGATGTCTTTGGAAATGTCGTTTGGATCGTTTGGCCTTAAGGTTGAAACCTGAGTCGCTTTCACATTCGTTGGTTGAAAGGCTGGCATAGTGTTGGTCGCCGTCGCTAAATAGTCTGTTTCCAACATTACTTTAAGGCGACTTTCCACCACACAGGCCGAGTCTTTACTTTCGTAAACAACGGCCTTCTCGGGAACGATCCAGACCTTGTTAAAGGTATCCACCGGGATATCAGTTGTTCCAAAGCGCTTCTGCGCCTCGATGTAAACTTTAGCCCAGAACTTTTTGCCGATATCCCCTTCAGGATAGATCACTGATGCGGTAATCTGCTTGAGCAGATAATCTTGCGCCAGAAGGTCGCGCCCCATTTCGGTCACACCAAAAGCTTCGGGGACAATGCGATCCTTCTCATATGGCGACAAATTTACCCACAAGTCATTCTCGGGAACAGTGATCGAAGCGAGGAAATACTTGATTAGGCGAATTGATTCAACTTTTAATTGATCGTTTGAATCACTGGAATTACCTTTATCAAGGATAAAATCGAGGCGAAGCGGATTATCCGGGTAAATCTTAACACCCTTTAGAACCGGCGGCGCAAATACCTCACCCGGGTAGGCCGAGCTTCCCGGCACAGGCATTAAAACACTCTGAGCAAACGAAACCCCCACGGATTCTAAAACAAAGATAACTGCCACAAACCCCAAAACAACCTTTTGCCAGAAATTGAACCGCCGAACATTGCTCATATGCTTACCTCAAGGACATCCGAATCAACCTGCCTTGCTATAAGAATAGATCATTCTCCCTTACTCTGCCAATTTATCTTCAGTTCTGTCTCTCCATGCCATTCTTGCTTTCACTCAAGATTTCTCCTTGGCAAAAATCCAATCCATACGTAAACCATGTCCCGTATTTAGGGAACTGCGTGCCAACTAACAATGTCATTTCTAAAACCCGTCAAACAACGGCCCTTACCTGCCTATCAATAATTCAATTTTCCTTAATGCTCCGGAAACCGCAGTATCATCGGGCATAAGCTGGATGGCCGTACGCAAATAACTCCGGGCCTGTTCCCAGACTTTTTCCCGATCAGCGATCTCGGCCAACAGCTTTAACGTCGGCGCATTAACAAATAAAACAAAAGACATTATCTTTTACATTAAACCACCCCGCGTTTCATTTCGTAATTCCACTTCCAGATATAATAAACCACCGGATATACCAACAACTCTAAGAGAAAACTGCTGAACACCCCGCCGATCATGGGCGCGGCAATGCGCTTCATTACATCAGCGCCAGCGCCCGACGACCACATGATGGGCACCAGCCCCATGAACATCGCCGCCACCGTCATGAGCTTGGGGCGGATCCGTTTAACCGCACCGTGCACGATCGCCTCGGTGAGATCCTCCCGGGTCCGCATTTTCCCCTGACGGACGGCATCATTATAGGCCAGGTCCAGGAACAACAACATGAATACGCCCGTTTCGGCATCCAACCCCATCAAGGCGATCATGCCCACCCAGACCGCGATCGACATATTGTAACCCAACAGCCACAGGAACCACACCGCGCCTACCAGTGAGAAAGGCACCGCCAGCATAACGATTCCAGCCTTGACGGGCGAACGGGTATTCATATACAGCAGTATGAAGATCAGGAACAGCGTGATCGGGATAACCACCCGCAGCCGGTCGCGCACCCGCAACACATTCTCGAACTGACCGCTCCACACCAGTGAATAGCCCGTCGGCACCTGCAACTCCTTATCCACAACCCTTTTGGCCTCCGCCACAAAACTACCCACATCCCGCCCGGCAATATCCACATATACATAACCCGCCAGCATCCCGTTCTCGTCCCGGATCATGGCCGGGCCGGTGGTAAGCCTTATATCGGCCAATTGCTCGAGTGGCACCTGTACTCCCGGCCCCAGCGGGCTCGGCACCAACACCCGGCGCAGTTTGGGCAGGTCATCGCGCAGTTCCCGGGCATAGCGGACATTGACCGTATAGCGTTCCCGGCCCTCGATCGTGGTCGTTACCGGCTCTCCGCCGATAGCGGTCATAATGATCTCTTCCACCGCCTGGACGGAAAGACCGTAGCGGGCGATCTGGTCGCGCTTGATATCAAAATCAATAAAATACCCGCCGGTCACACGCTCCGCATATACACTGCGCGCGCCCGGGATATTCTTGACGATCGCCTCCACCTGTATCCCGATCTGCTCGATCTTCGCCAGGTCCGCGCCATACACCTTGATCCCGATCGGAGTGCGAATGCCGGTAGAAAGCATATCAATGCGCGCCTTGATCGGCATGGTCCAGGCATTTGATACCCCGGGAAATTGCATCTTGTGGTCCAGCTCCGCGATGATCTTTTCCCAATTCATGCCCTTGCGCCATTGGTTCTCGGGCTTAAGGATGATCGTCGTTTCCATCATAGAAAACGGCGCCGGATCGGTCGAGGTTTCGGCCCGCCCGGCCTTGCCAAACACGCGCTCTACTTCGGGCACGGTCCGGATAACCTTGTCCATCTGCTGTAAAAGCTTCCCCGCCTCGGTTACCGACAAACCCGGCAGAGTGGTTGGCATATAAAGGATAGTGCCTTCGTTAAGCGGCGGCATGAATTCCGACCCCAGGCGCAGGAACACCGGGATCGTCGACAGGATCAATATCCCGGCCACGATCAGCGTTTGCATCCGGAACTTGAGGACAAAACGGCACAGCGGTTCATAAAACCGGAACAGCACCCGGCTCACCGGATGGGTTTCTTCCGGATAATATTTGCCCACCACGATCCCGTTAACGATCTTCCCGAGCCACAGAGGATGAAAATTGATCGGCTCGATCCGCGTAAAGAGCATCCGCATGGCCGGATTAAGGGTCAGCGCCAATACCGCCGCAATGGCCATCACGAAGTTCTTGCTGAACGCCAGCGGACGGAACAATCTGCCTTCCTGGTCCAGCAAGGTGAACACCGGCAAGAACGCCACCGCAATGACCAGCAGGGAAAAGAACACTGACGGCCCCACCTCTTTCAAGGCCTTGAGCAACACCTCGTGGTAATCGCCTTTCCGCCCGCCGGCGTCCCACAATTGCAGTTTCTTATACGCATTCTCAACCTCGACGATCGCCCCGTCAACCAGTACGCCGATCGAGATCGCGATCCCGGCCAGAGACATGATATTCGAGGTCAGATTCATCATGAACAGCGGAATAAAGCTCAACAGGACCGCCACCGGAATAGTGACAATAGGCACGCTGGCCGACGGGAAATGCCACAGGAAAAACATAATGACCAAAGCCACAATGATCATTTCCTCCACCAGCTGATGCCTTAACGTGTCGATCGCCCGCTTAATAAGGTCGGACCGGTCATAGGTGGTTACAATTTCAACGCCGGGCGGCAAAGAGCCTTTAACTTCCTTGAGCTTCTCTTTAACCCGGCTTATTACATTGAGCGCATTCTCGCCCGAGCGCATCAAAACAATGCCGCCTACGGTGTCGCCTTCACCATCCAGGTCCGCAATCCCGCGCCGGATCTCCGGGCCCAGCACGACCGACGCCACATTCTTCACATATACCGGCGAGCCATTGGCATCATTCGCCAGCACAATATCTTCAATATCTTTGATCGACTTTATATAGCCGCGCCCGCGCACCATATACTCCGTCCCGGAGAACTCCACCAGGCGGCCGCCCACATCGTTATTGCCGCTCCGGATCGCCTCGGTGACCTTCATCAGCGGAATATTGTAAGCCAACAGCGCATTCGGATTTACATTCACCTGATACTGCTTTTGAAACCCGCCAACCGAAGCCACCTCGGCCACGCCCGGAACAGACTGCAGCCAGAACCGCAAATACCAGTCCTGAAAGGAACGCAATTGCGCCAGGTCGTTATGCCCCGACTTGTCTACCAGGGCATACTGATACACCCAGCCGACCGACGTAGCATCCGGCCCGATCTCGGTCTTGACCCCCTCTGGCAATTTGGGCAGGATCTTGCTTAAATACTCCAGAGTCCGACTGCGGGCCCAGTAAATATCGGTGCCGTCCTTGAAAATAATATAAACAAAGGAATAACCAAAATCGGAGAAGCCGCGGATCGCTTTGACATTGGGCGCGCCCAGCAGGGCGGTAACTATTGGGTAGGTAACCTGGTCTTCTATAATATCCGGCGAGCGATCCCAGCGGGAATACACAATAACCTGGGTATCCGAAAGATCCGGAATTGCGTCCAGCGGGATATTCTGCACGCTGTACACCGCGCCCAAAATAGCCACCAGCGTCATAATTATGACGAGGTATTTATTTTTCGCCGAGAACTCAATGATCCGCTCGATCATATACCCTTTCAGCCGACGCCCTGTTTAATGTAGTGCGTCTGATGCTTCTTTACATTTGAAGAGCATTGGAAAATCGAAAATAGACCGCAATGGAGCCAAATGTTTAATTATTTCTCCATTTTCGATTGCTCCATTGCTCCAGTGTGGTGATTCAAATGTAAAGAGATATATAAATCACCACACTAGATCGAGCCCTTTAACTTGCTTTCAGCATCGATCAGGAAATTGCCGCTCGTCACTACGGCTTCGCCCTCATTAACCCCGCTCAACACCTCATAATATTCCCCGGCTTTGGGCCCCAACACCACTTCCCGGGCCGCAAAACGATCGTTCTTTACTACATAAACAATTTTACGTAAGCCGGAGTCCATAACCGCCTCGGCCGGAACGGCCAGCTTTTCACCCAGGTCAATAACAAGCTTGGCATTCACGAACATCTCCGGCTTTAGCTTGCCTGCCGGGTCAGCCACCTCGGACCGGACCCGCAGTGAACGGCTTTCAGCATTGACCACCGGCGTTAAGGCTACGATCTGACCGGGAAAAACCTCACCAGGATAAGCCTCGGTATTAACAGCGACTTTCTGCCCTTCTTTAACCAACCCCAGCTCATACTCGTAAACTGTTATATAAACCCAGGCCTTGCCGGAATTGCCCGCCGAATACAGGCCGTCCTGCGCGGCGCCGCTTTTTTTCAGCGCGGATATCTCGGCCTGGCTCATTCCCGACTGCATAAGCTTCTTCTCCGCCGCAGCCAACAATCCGGCCGACTGCTCCCGGATCGCCATCAAGGCGCTATCCCGGGTTGCGGCCACGGCCTTCAACGCCTGAACATATTCCTCCTGCGCCACATAAAGCTCCGGGTCATACGCCACTTTACCCACACTCAAGATCTCAACCGTCAGCGGGCGTTTCTGCACCAGGGCTTTCTTGACCCCGATCAACTGTTGTTTGCTTTCATTGACCGGCACACCCTGGGGAGCGCCCTGCGGCTCTTCATAAACCGGGACATAATCCATACCCATGGAATCCTTGGTCGGAACCGGCGAAGTAACCGCCGGGTTCATAGGATTGCGATAATAGAGTATTTTTCGGGCGGTCTGTTCGGTGGCAGGCGCCGTCATTTCCGGCTCCGGCTCATTCTTGATCAGGTCCATCCCGCATATCGAGCAAGAACCCTTGCGGTCGGAGGTGATCTGCGGATGCATCGGGCAGTAATACGCCCCCCGGGCCTGCGCCTCGGCGGCCAGGGCAACTGTTCCTCCTAAGAAACCGCCGCCACCCGCCAGAAAACCGGCCGCCAGAACCATAATCATTAACACGACATTCTTTCTCATAAACAACCTCCCTGTCCTTTATTTTTGTCTGGTTTCTGCCAACTAAAAATTATACATCCTGCCAAGACCAGGCTCGACACTACATTCACCCATCCAGGCAACCCGCCGGCATGATGATGCCGCATCAACTCCGGAAAATTCAGCCCAAAGTACCCCCACGCCCAGTTAAACACCAACCCCATCAACAATGACCCCGCAATTAACGAACCCAGGAACAAGAGCATGGACTTAACACCGAATTCCCGGGCAATAACCGCAAAGGAGACCGTATTGGTCGCCGGGCCAGTGATCAGGAAAACAAAACCCGCCCCCGGATTAAGCCCTTTCAGCATCAAGGCCGCCACCACCGGTATGGACCCGGTGGAACAAACATACATCGGGATGCCCAGCACCAGCATTACCAGCATGGAAACCCAAACATTGCCCAAGTACTGTTCCACAAAAGATACCGGCAAGAAATACGAAATTGCCCCGCCGATAAATACGCCGACCAGGATCGACCGTCCGGAATCCCGCAAAAGATCATAAAAGCCATAGCGTAAAGCCTGGAGCAATCTGGACCCGGCGCGCGGCTGATCATCCGCACAACAGTTTGCCGAAACTCGCGGATCCGGTTTACAATGGGGACACGGCGCCTTTTCCTCCGTCGAAGACTTACGGACATCCTTGATCAAAAGCGCCGCCGCTCCCACAATAAACGCCACGATAAAGGTGGCCAATACCCGAAAGCCGGCATAAAATCCGCCCAGCAAGGCATAGGTCGCCAAAATCGAATCCACTCCTGTCGTAGGCGTGGATATCATAAAAGAAAAAACCGCCGACTTCGACGCCCCTTGCTTACGCAGGCCCAAAGCCGCCGGAATAACTCCGCAGGAACATAATGGCAGAGGGATCCCGAAAATCGACGCCTTGAGGATCGACCAGAAATCATGCGTCCCCAGGTGCCGGGCCACAAAATCTTCCTTAAGGAACACTTTCAACAGCCCCGCCATAAGAAAGCCGAAGAGCAAGTACGGCGACATGGTGTTGAACAAATTCACCGTCTCTAACAAAAACCCGCGCAATATCTCCATAATATCACCGCCTTAAATATCCAGGTCGCCGCCGACCATGCGTTCCAAGTCGGCCTTCGTTACCTGTAATTCAGCCACCGCCGCAAAATATTCCATCTGCAGGTCCCGCAGGGACCGCATGGCATCGATAGTATCTGTAAAACTCATGGTTCCCGCAGCATAAGCCCGCCGGGCAGTGTTGACGGCCGCGTTAGCCTGGGGCAGAATGCCGGTCTCATACACCTCCACCAGCTGGCGCGCGGCTTCGTAGCGGGCAAAAGCGCTCTTCGCCTCGAATACCGCCGCATTCTCCGCCGCGGCATAATCCGCCTGGGCGGCCGCAAAGTCAGCCTGGGCTTCCCGCACTCCGGCCAGCTGTTTACCCCAAAACCAGAGCGGTACATTAATACCGATCGATCCCGCCCACTGCCCCTGGTCCAGCCGGCTGAATTTGCCGTCGACCTCTTCGCGTTTATATTTTAAAGTAACGTCGGGCAGGAATTCCTGTTTGCTCAAAGCGCTATCGGCCCGGGCCTTTTCCAGCCTTTCCCGCACACTTTTAAGTTCCGGCCGGCCTTTTTTTGCCAGCGCCACAATATCCGCTTCCTGCAAATTAAGATCACTCATTGGCTCGGGATCCGAAATATCGATCCCCACGCCATCCTGGCGTCCCAAAAGCGAAACGAGCCAATCTCCGGCGATCCGGGCTTCCTGCTCATAAAGCACCACCGAATTATACAGCCGGGAATATTCCACCTGGGCCCTCAGCACATCCTGCTGGCCAGCCTTGCTAACCGCGTATTTCTTGTTGGTCACTTCCACAAACTGGCTCATCAAGCTCAGGGTATCTTTAAGGTAAGCCGCCTTCCGACGGTTAAGATACAATTTGGCGTACGCCTCTTTTACCTCCTTGATCACCGTCCGTTCCACTTCCTTATATTCCTGCTCCAGCGCATTAGCCTCTCTTTGCGCAGACTTCTGACGCATAAAGATCTTGGTCGGGAACGGGATCTCCTGCGACACCGCTATAGTCTTCATCGGCCTAACCTTGCCTCCACCCATACCAATGGCGGCAGGCGTAATTTTGTCATACTCGTATTCCAGCTCCGGATCGGGGATATAACGAAAAATGCCCACCCGGGCCCGGGCCGCGGCCGCACGATACTGGGCGGCCTTAAGACGGGGATTATTCTTAAGAGCTTCCTCCAGAAAATCCTTGAGCGCCACTTTGCCTTCAGCGGCGGCTGGCATAGCCACCCTATCGACCGCTAAAGTGGCCGCCTGAGAGCCGGCCAACACCAAGGGACGAACAGAGCCCTGCTTTTTAACGGGCCCGGAAGTCTCCGCAGAAAAAGCCGGAACAGCCAGCATCACAAGTAATAATATACCCACCGAATAGCGCCACATAACTACCCCTTCTTGAAGCGCATAATAAGATCGATAACTTCATCGACCTTCTTTTTGCTCTCCACACCCGACCGGCTTTCTATTGCGCCGGCCACGCACATTTCCAGATGTTTTCTAAAGACCTCATTCTCCACCCGCCTGATAGCGCCGCCCACCGAGTGGATCTGCGTCAAGATATCCACGCAATAGCGCCCTTCTTCGATCATCTTCTGCAAACCCCGGACCTGCCCCTCGATCTTGCGAAGAGCCACCAACTGTTCTGCATGAGTAGTAACTGGCTTAACCATAGCAAAGCTCCTTTCTGATCTAAAGATACCATACCCCCCCATGGTATGTCAAGGGCAATTAAAACTGACCACGATTTTAGGAAATTATTCGCAAAAATTAAAGCGCAGACCCTGGAGCCTGGTTGTAAAGCCCCAGGAACATCGACACCGATGTCGTCATTGGCTGGATATCAACTATGACCGGCTTCAGGCCGGAGGAATTCTGCAGCTGCTGGATCATGGCAGGATCGACATTAAACTGTACACCTTGACCCTCACGCTGAACCTGAAGGCCAATAATGTCGGAGGTTAAGTCTATACCACCATTATTTACCGCAAGGTCCTGGGAAAAGTCCCTGTCATTATCCCAGGCCGATTTTACCTCCTTTAAAAACCTAACAGCATCTTTTACGTCCTGCACCACTTCCTGCATTGAAGACCTTCCATAAGGGATCCATTTCTCTGTTTCCTGCTGTCTTTTGAACACACCAAATGACTTCCCCATATTATAAGACATATGCATCATACCGCCCTCAACCGCAAGAATAGCGTTAGCGTCGCCAACAAGATATTTAACCCTTCTTGGGTTGTCTGCGGGCTCCGGAGAAACAGTACAATGGCTACGAACACCCATGTCCAAAGCATTGAACAAATTAATTGCAACGTCTTCTGTTCCTCCCCGCCGACCATTTGGCAATATAATTACTTTGAACCCGATTCTTACGGCTTCATTAATCATATCTATTAACTCCCCTTGACCGTCGCCCCTGCCACTAAAACCTTTCCCCATTGATTCCCCTCCATAGGGATTTAGCAGTAAGACCGGACTATTAAATCTTCCATTTACTAATTTATTCCCGGTCATGGCCATCATGGCTTGCCACTTCTTTTTAGCATCCTTATTAAACCTCCCAACAATCAAAGAATTCACAGACCTTCCATCCTTGCCGGTCCTAATAGGCAATCCCAATTCTGCCATCAACCTAAAAGTTGTTTCATAAACATTGCCGTTTCTTGTGTGATCCAAATTGTAAAGATTGGCATATTGCTGCCCTGCAATACTTACTTGCTCAAAAGTAAAATCACCTTTTTTACTTTTGATACTGATAAAGGGACCGCCATCTTCTACATCTCTTTTTTGAAGCATTTGTTCAAACACATCGTTCGATTTAGCATCATCGTAGTAATTCACTACAACATCATAGTGTTCTTTAATCACACCTCTTTTCTTAATCTCTACCTTTCCATTTCTTATACCAACAACGGTTACGCCAGGCTTGTCATACAAAAATCGACGTCTTGTAACAATAGTAATATGAATATCGGGATTATAATCCAAGAACCCCTGTAATATCGGGGCCATTCTAATCAATTCATCACCCATTCCATCTTCAATATTATGAACAACCAGGACTTCTTTGCTTCCAATCTGTATGTGTGATTTTATATCATCATGGAGGAGAAACAGCTTCTCATCCCTAATAATAGCATCTACGTATTCTCTTACTTCTGTCGGTGATCGGCGATTAATCTTAATGAAATATAAAAAATATCTTATTTCCTTGTCCTGATAAAAATTACGTAAAGATTTAATGAATTGAACGGTTAATTCTTCCGGATGACTAAACACATATGGCTCAAGGAACTTAGTCAAAATAGTACGTCTCTCCTCTATACTTAAATCAAATCTAAGTAAGAAGAGAACAAGATCATATCTATTGCTGATCCCAGGAGAATGAACTAGAGCCTGCGAAATCTTCGCTCTCACTGAAATATCATCAAAGAAAAACTTAGTCTGGTCGGCATCCATGAATGTAAATAGCTTATAAACCCTCTCACCATAATTCACTAATGCGTCTGAAGAATTTATATATCTTAGAGCCCTTGGAAATTCACGGCTGAAAAGGGCAACAACCCCCCTTGAATTTACTATATTAACCAACCTATCCCAATGCCTGAGATAATCTTCAGGATTGAACCCCAAATCCGCCAATCCATATTGAAACATATATTTTGCATGCTTGCCACTCGCCACTGCCATGGCAACTGACTTTTCAATGCCCATTAATTTAATTAATCTTTGTCCAACTTCACCCAGCTCTTCCCAACCAACTCCAAAAGATTTCCGCAAATATACGTTATATTGTTCTTCTATAGACAACGCCCCCGCCAGCTCGTTGGCCGTCCCCGCTGAATCAAGATTCACCCTGGCGATCATGGCCGATCGAGAAACCTTCTCTGAAACCTGGGAACGCATGGCCGTTACTACCACTCGCCTCACATTTCCAAGCCTCACGCCACCCGAGAAATACTTCTTTGGCACCAGCTGCTGTGTATCCGGATCCAGATCTTCCTTGATATAATTATACGCGCCCTTCTTGAAGGCCTCAACATACTGCGCCCAGATCTTGTCCTTGGCCGCCTTGTCCTCAATATTTACGCCGCCGATCTTGTTCTGGTCAACGTAAGCCTTGCCGAACAGGCTCTCCTTGATCTTATCCTTGTACCAGACCGCCAGTATAAGCGAATGATAAACCTGCCTGAGCTGGGCAAAATTCTTGCCTTCGTTGACTTCTTTCTCAAGTATAGGGATCACGATCTCGCGCAAGATGTTCCTGGCGATGTTGTTTGGGTCGTTTGTAGCATTTGTAGGGTTTGGCGTTGGGGTTGAGACCTGGGTTGCTTTCACATTCAGTGGTTGGGGGGTTGGCAGAGGGCTGGGGCCAGGGCCGGTAGGCATTGGGTTGGTCGAGGTTGCTAAATAATCGGCTTCCAGCATTACTTTCAGGCGGGCTTCAACTACATATGCCGAATCTTTGCTTTCGTAAACAACCGCTTTCTCGGGTACGATCCAGACCTTGTTAAAGGTATCCACGGGAATATCAGTCGTGCCATAACGTTTCTGCGCTTCGGCATAAACCTTGGCCCAGAAAGCTTTACCGATCTCACCTTCAGGATAGATCACTGACGCTGTGATCTGCTTGAGCATATAATCCTGCGCCAGAAGATCCCGCCCCATTTCCGTAACACCAAACGCATCGGGAACTATGCGGCCCTGCTCATACGGGGACAGGTTAACCCACAAGTCTTGCTCGGGTACAGTGATCGAGGCGAGGAAATATTTAACCAGACGAGTTGATTCTGATTTTAAATAATCGCCGGATCGCCGAGCAAGTGCAAGGTCGGCCCTTACGCGCTCATTCTCAGAATCGCCTTTATCAAGAATGAAATCAAGCCTAAAAGGATTGTCTTTGTAAACTTTAACCCCCTTCAGGAGCGGCGGCGCAAACGGCTCACTCAGAGACACCATAGTTCCGGGCACCGACAGCGGGACGGGCTGGTCACTGGCATTAAGCGCGGCCGCGGGCCAGGCTGCACCATACGAAGTCCACGCGGAGCCTGTAGCAAAAACAATTGCCATCAGCCCGGAAACAACCTTCTTCCATAAATCAACTTTCACAAAGGATTTACTCATACCTTGACCCGACAGTTGAACATACGAATCCTGAACCCTGCTATAAATATAGAATATTACCGTCAAGATTGCCAATTTATCCGACCCTAAAACAATTACGGGGACACACGCCAAACTCGCCTCGCGAATTCGGCACATGTCCCCAGTACTGCGATCAACCAGCAAGAGCTAATTACCCCTGACCGCCACAATCAACTAATCAGCGCAATATTCTTCGATCTTTTTAATGAACGCCGGGCCAAACCACTTGAGTTTCTGCTCGCCCACCCCGGTGATCGCCAGGAAGCTTTCCTCGTCCCGCGGCAAACGCCGCGTCATCTCACGCAAGGCAGTGTCGGCAAAGATCACAAACGGCGGCACGCCGCGTGCCTCAGCCAGTTGTTTACGCAACTTGCGCAATATTTCAAACAAACCGTCATCACCGGCAACCTCCGGCTCCCGGGCAACGCCCGCCTTCCCGGAAACGGCTTTAGCCGTGGCGCGCAACTGCGGCAAAACCAGGCGCTCCGCCCCATTTAACAATGCCTGCCCAACAGCCGTTAACTCAATGACCGGATACTCTCCGGCCGCTTTCACCAGCAAGCCCTTCTCCATCAGCAACCCAATAAGCTCCTTTAACTGAGCCTCGCTATAAGACCGCCCGCCGCCATGCGGCAACAAGCGCTCATGACCGTTCTTGCTGATACGCTCATTGCGCGATCCACGCAATATATCAACTATATACTGCCCGCCGAACCTGCCGCCGGTCAGCCGCACACATTCCAGCACCGCCCGCCCGATCTCATCGGCATCAAACGTCTCTTTAGGCCGCAGGCAACGGTCGCAACACGCACAGTTGCCCTGCTCATAACGCTCGCCAAAATATTCCAGCAGAAACTTTCTCCGGCACAAATAGCTTTCGCAAAACGCCACGATCTTGTTAAGCTTGTCCGTCGACCGCCGTTTTTCCAGCGGATCCGGGATCTTGGCAATAAAATATTCCTGCTTGAATTTATCTGCATAAGAATAAAAAAGCACGCAGGTCGCCGGCAGCCCGTCACGCCCCGCACGTCCGGTCTCCTGATAATAACCCTCGATCGATCCCGGCAAAGCATAATGCACAACCAAACGAATATCCGACTTGTCGATCCCCATGCCAAAAGCGATCGTCGCCGCGATGATCGGAGTTTCGTCCTTGATGAACCGGTCCTGGATAGCATGCCGCTGTTTCGGCTCCAGCCCGGCATGGTACGCCGCGGCCTTAAAACCGCGCGCTACCAGATCCTCCGCCAAAGCCTCGGTATCCTTGCGCGAATAACAATACACGATGACCGCCCGGTCTTTGTGCCGAGGCAAACGCAATAATCCCACCAATTCCTCAAAGGCATTGTCTTTGGGGCGGATATCATAATGAAGATTAGGACGGTTAAAACTGGAAAGAAAGGTCCGCGGCTCTTTTAGCTGTAAGTTATCAGCAATATCCTTACAGACCCGTGGGGTTGCCGTAGCCGTTAACGCCACGATCCCGACCAACGGAAAATCTTCCCGCAAGGCCTTTAAATTCAGATAGTCCGGACGGAAATCGTGCCCCCACTGGGAAATACAATGCGCTTCGTCCACGGCAAGGCAACTGATCTTAAGCCCGCGCAAGAAAGCCCGGAACCCTGCCAGCGCCAGACGTTCCGGCGCCACATAAAGCAGTTTGATCTCGCCCTTCTGCAAGGCCGCCTTGATCCGCACGACCTCTTCCCCCGATAAACTACTGTTGATCACCTCGGCCGCGATACCATTCGCCTTCAGCCCATCAACCTGATCTTTCATCAGCGCGATCAACGGCGAAACCACCAGCGTGAGCCCGTCCAACACCAGCGCCGGAAGCTGATAACACAACGACTTCCCTCCGCCGGTCGGCATCAGGACTAGCGCATCCTTACCGGTCAAGACATGCCGCACGATCTCCTCCTGCAAAGGCAAGAACCGATCAAACCCAAAATGCGTTTTCAGCAACAAGCTTAATTTCATCCCTAACCCCACCATTGGCCTTCAGGCTATAACCTTCAGGCAACTATTGAAAAAAAGACACACCCCCAGGGCATAATTCTTTGCACCTGGGGGTGTGCGGACTAATAATACCAAAACACGCTTAATTGTCCACCAAGACTTATCAAGGCCTCACACTGTTAGGGTTTCTACAAAGCGAGTGATTTATTATCTTTCATAAGGGCCGACCTTGCCAGTTACATACTCACCCCTTGATCGTGGTTCGATGCCATCCTTCGACCACTGGGGAAGTAGGACGCTCTTAACAAAGACCACACTTTTGGCAAGTGCCGAAGGGTGCCGCATTATAGAGTTCCCTAAAGCGCACGGATATGTACACCAACACTTTGCTAATTGCTTCCGTTGAAGATCCGCTTCTGATGAGTTCCACCCTTGAATAAGATCATAATTGAATTTCTTCAAATCCACGAATGGCTTTACAACCTCACATAGTGACAATTGCCCATTAGGATAAATTGTTGCAAAACTATGCGGGGCAATGCAGGGAGACGCAACGGGCGCGTGGCGTTCCACCAAATCAAGGTGCTGACTTAAAAAAGACACTCCCAGGAACGACATGCAAGAAACAGACGGCCGCGTCTTTTCTAACCTGCAGATCTCATCAAGAATGCGTCGGCATGTTTCTATAGATGGTAATGAGTTTTCTGAACTTCCCGCATCTAATAACAGATTTTTATCCAAACCACCGGCGTCCCGCGCGTCCTGGCGAATAAATGTAAATTGCACCCGATCCCCGATTGTGGATTTAAGAAACTTATAAAAATCCATGAATACATCCACATTGGCTTTTTGGATCACCGTCGTGGTCAATGGCACAAGCCGCGGGTCTTTTTCACTTATTTGAATTAGGGCCTGCAGAGTGGCCATGGCCTTCTGATACCCGCCAGGATGCCGACGAATCGCATCATGAATATGCTCCGGACCATCAAGCGAGATCGGAACGCGCAATTGAAAATTCCTTTTTGATGCCAGGACCGCCGTTACCGTATCGATCAACTTTCTTTGCAATATGCCATTGGAAGTAATAAATAACCGTTCCACTTTGGCGGTTTCAATAAATTCAACGGCTATTTCTGGCAGATCCTCTCTTGTCGTTGGTTCTCCTCCGCATAAGAAAACCGTAGTCGTTTTTCCCGCTATCGAACGGCAAATCTTTTTTATTTCATTCACCGCAAGCTGTTCGTGAGAAGTATTGATCTCTGATGCGTAAAAACAATGGACGCACTTTTGATTACACGTATTGGTGATGAAAAAGAAAACCGTGTCAGGACAACGCTTAGTCCAGGGAAGTCTTAAACCAGCCAAGCCTCTACACAATAAGGCTCCGCCCTGAATGAAGGCAGTTGGAAATCTTAAAACCAGTCTTAAGATTCTTTCACGCTCTTGCCCCGTGCGCGCATTGGCAATGATCTTGGCTATGACATCTTTTGTCCTGCTCATGCAAACACCTGGATATCACCAAAACTATGAATATATCGCTGTCTTTCTACTCTTAATTTAAGCACCAAGACCAAATGAATTAAAAGCCAGCCTGCCGCCAAAAACAATCCAAACAATTTGTTGATCATGGGTTTTACTCGAGAAATCTGCGCCGCTTTCTTGCTGGGTGGCGCCATTCTCCATTTCATTTCACGCTTCTTGCGTAATAATGCCCGAAAGGTAGCAGGATTATAACTAATGAATAAATGTAAAAGAAGATTGTGCATCGTCATAAACGTGTAAAAGAAATTGTCAGAGGGAGAATACAGCGGATGCAGGCCAGAACACTCAAAGCAACCAACACAGCGAAATCCTGCAGAACGGACCTTAAAACCAAAATCAACATCGTCGAAAGGATATTCAATATAATCCGCAAACCCGTTAATGGTGTTAAAAACACTCCGCCGAACAAAGACACATGCGGTATTTACAAAATCATCATCCAGCAATTTGCCGCTGTGACTATATGTACCGGTAAATTCATCTCGGATGCGCCCGCCTACAAACGAACAACCATCATCGCCATGGAAAATAACCCCTCCAAGAGATCCAATTTGCCCATCCTGCTTCAAGTGCTCTAAAGCCAGACGACCTGCGTCAGGGTTTACGCCGTAAACATCAGAATCCACAAACCATAAGACCTCGCCTTTGGCAACCTTGACCCCGGCATTTCTTGCAAAGGCGGCGCCCATATTCTTCCCAAGATATACAATCTTAATATCACGACCGGCCAAGATACCGAGCGCTTTGAAAGAACCTTCAGAAACTCCATTGCTAACAATGATTATTTCCAACTGAACAGAGCTCTGTTGCCGAAGACTTCTTAATGTTTCCACGATCGGCGCTAATTTCTTTCCGTAAACCGGGATAATGACTGAAATTAGTTCGGCGGCTCCACACGGATCGTTCTTGAA
Source organism: Candidatus Omnitrophota bacterium (assembly GCA_015232565.1). Classification (GTDB taxonomy): domain Bacteria; phylum Omnitrophota; class Gorgyraeia; order Zapsychrales; family Fredricksoniimonadaceae. Next base: position 7,729 of record JADFZK010000030.1, on the reverse strand, counting down.
ATCATGCTGCTGTTTCTTTACCCAATACATTAACACTCCCTTATGGCTTTTGAAATAACCCCCCCTCATGAAATCTGCTAATATTCTAACACGCTGACTTGCCGTCTGAATATTTTGAATTTACTTCTTTAGATTGTTCAACAAGGTAATCGCGGCGTCCTTATTGCGCAACGGGAAGGCTGGGTCGCGGAACCACACCCTCGTGATTACTGGTACAAAATGAAGATTCGCGTTGAAACAAATGAGGGTGCTCAGCTGTCGACATTTTGTCGACAACTGAAACTTGCTTCCCAAGATGGCAAAAAATACGAAACTGACTGTGCTGATACAGCAAGCATGTTCCGCTTAATCCAGTCTATACCCTCCCCTAAAGCAGAGCCCTTTAAACTCTGGCTGGCACGGGTCGGTTATGAGCGCATCCAGGAGATCGAGAACCCGGAACTGGTCACCAAGCGCACACGCGCCCTTTACAAGGCCAAGGGCTACTCTGACGACTGGATTGAAAAGCGGATGCGCGGCATTGCCATCCGGGAAGAGTTGACCGACCAGTGGAAAAAACATGGTGTCCAGGAGAACCGTGAGTACGAAATCCTGACCGCGGAAATATCCCAAGCGACCTTTGGCCTGACGCCCGGCAACTACAAGAACCTCAAGGGTCTCAAGTGCGAGAACCTGCGTGACCACATGACTGACCTGAAACTGATCTTCTCCATGCTGGGCGTGGCGTCAACCACCCAGACCACCAAGGTCGAACATCCTGACGGGTTCGTGGCTAACATGGCTGTAACTGTCCGCGGTGGCGGCGTTGCCGGTATCGCCCGCAAGAAACTGGAACAGGAAACCGGCCAGAAGGTGGTCAGCAAGATCAACTACGTCCAGACACCACAAAAGAAACTGTTGCCAAAGCCTTCAGTGTCAAAGTAAAGCCATGGAATTAGCCAACAACAATCAATCTCTAGATTGACTTGACATCTTCCCCTGACTCTCCCCGGACCCTCTGAATGATATGAATCAAAATTTAATGACAATCATGATGAGCACAGGCGTTCTTAACAGATATTTCATCAAGCCTGCCAGCAGCAAACTGAGCCGCAACATCCGCAACCGTCCCGGCAATAGCCCGATAAACCCTGATACCGCCCTGGTTCAATTTCTCAATAGCTCCAGCACCGGCTCCGCCTGTAACAACCGCATTAACACCTTTTCCAGCCAGTGCCGCCATCGGCTGGCACATCCCGTGGGCATGATGCTGGTTGGCATTGATGATGACCTCTATGCTCGAGTCCGCCGTATCATAGATCGTAAAGAACGGGGCACTGCCGAAATGACCAAAGACCACGGCATCCTTACCCTTATCTGTTTCTGTCGGGATACAAATCTTCATTTTTCTACCTCTCTAATTGTTGATTAATGCCGTCTCTCAAAGACAGAAACTGACTATACTAAATAAAGACATTGTCATACGGGTTCGTCTTGTGTCGACCCTTCAAAACTTGTGCATTTGTTACACGCACCCTCATGGTTGCTTGGAGAATTGTCTTTTCTTCGGAATAATGCCGTTGCCAATATTCACAGCTAAGACAGTCATATTTACAATGCCGTTTTTCTAATCCATGTTCTTTCACGGAAAGATAGCATCGATCGGCTTTCCTTTTAAAAACCAAGCATCGCGTACAGTCATGCTTGTCAGAATCTATTAAATCCTTAAAACGCCAACACGGCGGCGCTTTAAGACCTTTCTTCAGTTTGCTATGTTTGGCCGCCTTGATGACTTCTGCCTTAAAGACCTCTTTTTCTTTCGGATAATGTTCGATCAAATAAGAGCAATTTAAACAATCGGACTGACACTGGATCGCGGCAGATCCAAATTTTCTGACAAGAATGAAGCATTTATTGGCTTTTTCTTGAAAGACTAGACATTTGGCACAATCGTGCCCGCCGAACTTCCTGAAACTGCTGAATTCCCAACCCCGCCTTAATCCAAACCGACACCTTTATCGATGTCTGGGTTTCTTAACCTTTTCATTTGATCAAATATGTCGTTAAAATATGAACACTCCAAACAATTCCCTGGACAGCAGACCTTATCTTTCCCGAAACGCTGAACAGCCAGGAAACAATAATCAATCTTCTCAACATAAACCACACAGGATGGACACTCTTTAAGGCACTGGGCCTTCTCTGCATACTGCCAGCAATGTAAAACAGCATAATCGACAATCTTCATACTCTTTCCCCCACGCATTCTAAAGAATTCAAGGACTTCAGAACGTGGTATCCTGCGATGGCCACCCATTGTCGTTACTGATTTGATCTTGCCTGACTGGACCCAATTCCTGACAGTAAAACGACATACGCCACAAAGTTCAGCAAATTCAGATGTCGTAAAGAATTTTCCGCTGGGAATGTCCCCCTCGGAAGTAATGTCCTTGCTTCCCATGCCACCCCGCCCTTCATTAGACAATTTATACATTATTATGTTTATAAACATTAACAACCGGCCGCTATTTTGTCAATTGTCATTTTCCCGAATTCTACAACCTATACAATCTGCGCCTCTCATTACGAGATCCTCGACGCAAGAAGCCCTTTAGAAATAACCGTTGACTAAACAAAAATAGGGCGCATACTACTTATAGGAAATGATTACCACTACCTATAATGGCAAAAGGACAACATGATCACTGACAATAAAGAAGTTCACAAGAAGCTCAATAAACAAGGCTACCGGATAACCAAAGCCCGGGAAATAATATTGACGATCTTAAACAAATCGCCCAAACACTTAAGTGTCGACGACATCTACCTGGCTATTAAGGCCAGCGGAAAGAATGTTGGAACTACGACGATCTACCGAGCTGTGGATAGCCTTACCAAAGCGGGAGTCATCAGAAAGCTATCCCTGCTTAATGGCCGGGCATCTTTCAAGATCATTAACGGAGGGATGTCGGAACATCACCATCACCTGATTTGCCGCCATTGCCAAAAGGTCATTGAATACTCAGACTTCATTGAGGATGAAATCAAACTTATAAAAAAACTGGAGACAATAGTATCAAAGGCGCACCAGTTTAAGATCGAAGACCATCAACTGTCCTTTACTGGATTATGCAAATCATGTAAAGCAGCTCCTTCGCTCCGAGGCCTTATCCGGCCTCTGGCAGCTTCAAGAGCTTTCAAAAAAGAATCCTTTCTTGAAAGGGGGTGATTAAAATGTACAAGGCACTTCTTGGACCAGCTTGTTTTATCGGAAGGGCGTTCTTCCCTATCTTGGCTGTGGGAGCCATCGTTGCGGCGATCGTTATTGCGGCTTCAACAAAAACAGAGACCGAAAAGTAATGCCCACCTGAGGATAAGAGGCCCTAATAACGTCTCTTATCCTCCTTTTATTCTTAGATCCCGTCACCCACCACCACAACGGCATGACCTTCACTCTGCAGCTTTTTAATGTAATTCTCTTTGGTTTCCGGAAGAGCGGAGGCGACAAAAGCATCCACCCCCGCTTCCATGGCAATGGCTCGCGCGGCCCTGGGGTTATCTCCGGTCAACATCACTATTCTTTTAATACCGCGTTTATGCAGCGCCTTGATAACCGCTTTCGCTTCATCTCGCAGAATATCCAGATACTATATCAATCCGGACAGCTTTCCGCTCACAGAAACGAAAAGCACCGATTTCCCGGAATCATACAATGCCTGATTCCTTTTGGACACGGCAGATATGCCTATTTGGTTATCGGTCATAAACTTTTCTGATCCGATCAGAACTTTTCTTCCATCGACCCTGGTTTCAACCCCATGACCGATGTGATACTTGACCTCGTACGCTGACGGGACAGTTATTCCTTTTTCTTCGGCATATTTAATGATCCCCCACGCGTGATCCATCGCCCCCATGAACGCGATCCATTAGCAATGAATTTTATTCTCACGGGCTTTATCATCTTATTTCTGTTTAAGAATAGCTTGCATCACCGTATCTTTATCAAGCTTCTTAGTACAAAAGAACCAGTCGTAACATTTCATCTCTTCCTTTCCTGCCATTCGGTCTTTGGCAACACCACAAGAACCGGCAGGCGGAACGATCACATCATCACCCGGACGCCAATCAGCAGGTGTGGCCACAGAGAACGCATCTGCAGTTTGAAGCGCAATAATGACCCGATACAGCTCATCAAAATTACGGCCTAGGCTAAGCGGATAATACAAAATAGTCCGAATAACGCCCTTGGGATCAACAAAGAAAACGGCTCGCACCGCCTTGGTTGAACTCTCGCCGGGCTGGATCATTCCGTATTTCTTGGCCACTTCCATCGTGATGTCCTCAATGAGAGGGAACTTCACCTCAACATTCTTCATACCCTTAAACTCGATCTTCTCCTTAATCGTTCTTAACCATGCTATATGACTGAAAAGACCATCAATAGAGAGGCCCACCAACTTGCAATTCACATCGGTAAATTGCTTTTCCATAGTGGCAAATGTCATAAACTCCGATGTGCAGACCGGTGTGAAATCTGCAGGATGGCTGAACAGGATCACCCAGCTGCCAGCAAACTGTTCCGGAAAATTGATTTCGCCTTGTGTCGTCACAGCCTTGAACGAAGGCGCCTTATCACCGATCCTTGGCATTGATACCGCATTATTCTGAACTGTTGGCTCCATCTTGTACCTCCCTGGTTTCTTACCGAAGAATTATTTATACGTTCCTACGACCACATGACCAAACCGCCATCCATGACCCTGACCTTGTTGAACCCCTGCCCTTTCAGGATCATTGCCGCCTCATAACCCCGAAGAGAGATCTTACAGAAAGTGACGATCTCCTTACCCTTGGGAAGCTCCTGCCAGCGCATACGAAGCGCACCCAGCGGAATATTGATAGAACCTGGGAACGGCATCGCCTGCACTTCTGCCGGCGACCGCACATCCAGGAGGACCATATCATCCTTCCGGTCGATCATGGCCTTGACCTCGGAAGGACTAACCCCCTCAAAGATGCCGTCCATCTTGTTACGCGCTATATCACAGGCCGTTATGATATTATCCATTGCCGGCGAATATGGCGGTGCGTATGCCAGATCAAGATGCGACACATCGTCCACCGTCATCTTTGCCGTAATAGCGGTTGCAGCAACATCTACCCGCTTATCGCCATCACCAGGACCAACAACCTGAAGCCCCAGGAGACGACGAGACTTCTTATCCGCGATCAGCTTCATCATGATCGTCTTGGCCGTCGGATAATAATGCGCCTTGTCTGGAGCTGGACTTAAAACTGTAACGACATCAAACCCCGCCGCTCGCGCCTGTTCTTCACCAAGACCAGTCCGCGCAACGGTATGATCAAATATCTTAGCAACCGCGGTTCCAAGAACGCCGTTAAAGAAATCCTTTCCGCCGCAAACATTGACCGCAGCCACACGCCCTTCTTTGTTGGCGGTTGAACCAAGCGGAACAAAACATGGCTCACCTGTTATCAAGTTGCGCCCTTCAGTACAATCACCTGCCGCATAAATAAACGGATCACTCGTCTGCATTAAGGAAGAGACTTTAATCCCGCCCGTCTTCCCGATCTCAAGACCTGCGTCTTTGGCCAGGCCGGAATTCGGCTTCACGCCCACAGCAACGATCACCATGTCACAAGGGATTTCCCCCTTGTCTGTTCTAACTTTTTCAGCGCGCCCATTCCCTTCAAACGACTGGACCGACGTCGAACAACGGACCTTAACGCCTTTCGATTCCAAATACTTCATCGTATGAATGATCAGATCCACATCCATCAAAGGAAGGATATACGGCAACTTTTCGACAATAGTGACCCTGGCTCCGTGTCGAACAAGGGCCTCCGTCATCTCAAGGCCAATAAGCCCCCCGCCAACGATCACAACATCTTTTGCTTTGTTCTCCGCCAGTACCGCACGGATCGCCTCAGCATCTTCAACCTTATGAACAGAAAAAACATTCGGTAATTCAATGCCGGGGATTGGTGGTTTCACGGGCGAAGCTCCGGTAGCCAAGACCAATTTGTCATAGGACAAAACCGTCTCTGACCCCGTGCGAAGATCACGAACAGTGACGGCCCTGGCATTTCTATCGATCTTTATCGCCTCAGTCCGGTTCAACACTTTCAGATTCTTTACATTCTGAAAGAAAACAGGGTCCCGGACAACACCTGCAGGCGTACACATAAGCTCTTTCTGCTCCTTAACATCGCCAGCAATATAGTAAGGAAGCCCACAACCAGCATAGGACAAGAACTCTCCCCTTTCGACAAGCGTCACTTCTGCAGTCGGGCAAAGACGGCTGATCTTGGCACCAACTTTAGGTCCTGCGGCCACGCCTCCAATGATCAATACCTTCATTAGACACCTCACGAGTTAACAGATTATACCTATGAAATTGTTGCCATCAAACCCATGACAGCGCCAATCAAAGCACTCACCCAAGGATTGCTGGTTAAAGGGCATGTCCCGGTGGCACATCGTCCGAAATAACCCACCGCAAACCCAATGGCACCACCCGCTGCTACACCAATTATGATTTTCATAACCGCTCCTGACCTTTTAGGGCTTCAAATGTGGACAGCCTATTAAGCTGAGATCGTTTTTTTAATTTCCCTCTGGAATTCACTCCCGCAACACTTGCCTGACGGGTTCTTCTCTGCACATTGTCCTGTTATATTCTTGCCGGTATATTTTCTGACGTCCGCTATTGTTTGATGCCCCTTCTTAACCGCATTCCTTATCTCGCCCCGTGTTAATTCAGAGCAATAACAAATAAGATCATCATTGCTGTCATTCTTATCTTTTACCATGCTTACACCTTGCTTTTTGAGACGGACCACCATGGTCATTCCTATTTCTTAACCGGCACAGGATTGGTTTTATCAACATCTTCAGATCGAAGACCACCTTTCATCATAGGGCAACCCTTCTTTATCCCCATCGGCTCATTAGGTAACAATTTTGCACCCGCCATGACCTCAACTTCCTTGACCACATTAAGATCTTGGTCGTACTTAACGATCTTATTCCCAACAACAACGAAAAGCCCGCCATCAGGCGTCAGTAACACTTCTTTATCAAGCATACCTTCCATCCCCTGACCCCGCATTTGCCCCTTCGGTCCTTTGCCATTGATCTGACAACCCATCCGGCCGCTTTTCCCCATCATTCCCTGACTCGCACAGGTCATTGATCTTCTACAAGGACAGAACCATATACAAAGTGCGACCAAAAGCACTGCGCTTAAAATAACTACAAATATCTTATTCATGTTGATTCTCCTTTGTTGTTAATTAGCTTTCTTGGCAAATTTAGGACAGTTTATCCGAAGAGCCTTCCCTTTTATCAGGGCCTCCGCGATCTTGGCATGGGCCCGGTTGATAATGTTGCTGAAGGTCGGGCGTGAAACCCCCATTTGCCTGGCCGATTCTTCCTGATACTTGCCCTCATGATCAGCCAGACGCACTGCCTCCATTTCATCAACCTCAAGAACGATCTCGGAAAGATCCCTCATCGGAATGCCCCTCGGCTTAAAATAAGCGGACTTTAAGTCAAGGCACACGGTCCGCTTCTTACACGGTCTTGGCATCGTTACCTCCCAATAATGGTTATTGACATATGTCAATAATAACAGCAAAAAAATATATGTCAATGATACGTTACACAAGCCCACAGCTGTCCGGTAAAAACTTTTAGAAGAACGCCAGTTGGAATTCGTTCATT
>JADFZK010000070.1 GCA_015232565.1 Candidatus Omnitrophota bacterium | reverse complement strand
CCAGGGGGCGGGCATCAAGTAGCATGAGCCGCCGCGTTACCCGCTAAACATGTTCAGACAAGGTTTGTCCACGACCGCTATTTAGGGCCGGTGGGTAAAAGTAAGGTTAAGAACGGAGAAGTCCGTAACCTTATTTTTATTCACCGGCCTTTTCTTTTTTGGCCACAAACAACAAGGGGGCAGTTATGGGGTACTGGAAAACGATCAAAAGTGTTCAAGCAAAAGCCGAGGCTGCTGGTTATACGTATGAGCGGCTCAGCAGAGAAGACCTGCGCGCGGTGAACGTTGATGCCGCTAAGCAAGGGCTTTATGTTGTGACTGCCATGGAGCAAATGTTGGGTGTGCGGCGCTATCAAGAGCCAACAGACAGAGAAATGGAGCGCGCGCGACGTGAGGGTCATGATCAACAAATGCAGCAGCAATTCGACAATCTTAGGCGCGAGATGGGTGGGGACGTGGAGTTGCTGGATCCGGATGTTTCTAATTATATTCGTAGAACAAAGTTCGGACTGCCAGAACTTTGTCGATGAGACAGGTGGTGGTCAGGTCAAGTGTCGACGGGTTTAACGGATAATCATAAGGGGGAAAGTGTGCTTATTAAAAAAATGCAGATCAGTCAGTTGAAACCAGCCGAGTATAACCCTCGGCTGGATCTCAAGCCGGGTGATGCGGTTTACGAACAGCTCAGTCAGAGCCTGGATGATTTCGATCTGGTGGAGCCGTTGGTGTTCAATCAGCAGACAGGAACGTTGGTGAGCGGGCACTTGAGGCTCAAGGTCTTGATCGACAAGGGATTCACTGAAGTGGAAACCGTGATCGTTGATATGCCACTTGAGAAGGAAAAGAAGCTCAACATTGCTCTCAACAAGATCCGCGGCGACTGGGATCAGGACAAGTTGGGAGCGCTTTTGCAGGAGTTTATGCAGGAGCCGGACTTTAATCCGCAGGCAAGCGGGTTTGAGTGGGATGAGGTGAGCAAAACACTTCAGGGTCTAGGTACGCCAGAAGAGGATGACTTTGATCTTGAAGAGGAGCTCGATGCTATTGGAGAAATCATCACTAAGCCAGGCGATGTAATTGAGCTGGGTCCGCATCGGATCATGTGTGGGGACAGCACAGATCCAGAAGTACTCAAGAGGCTCATCGGAGATGAGAAGATAGATCTGATTTGGGAAGATTACCCGTACGGGGTTCTGTATAAGAACGATCGTCCTGGAGTGAAGACATCTCGTTGGGACAAGATAGAGAACGATGACCTTCAAGGTGAAGATCATGCTGAGTGGTGTCGTAAAGCGCTTCAGGCGATCAAGCCATTCCTGAAGGAAGGAGCATCATTCTATTTATGGGATGGTTTTCGTAATTTTGGATTTCTGACACAGATCTTAATTGAGGAAGGGTTTCATGTTTCAAACGTGGTCACTTGGGTTAAGCCATATGCGGCTCCGAGCTGGGGTCCATACGCTTTTAGGTCAGAGTTCTGTCTCTTTGGCTGGGATAAGAGAGCGCCGCATAAGTTCTACGGTGGCAAGAACGCGTCAAATGTTTGGGAAGTTGATCGTGAGCCGACCAAGAACCTCGAGCATCCTACCGTTAAGCCCGTCGAACTTACAAGACGAGCTTTGCAAAACAGTTCGGTAATAAAAGATAGGGTATTTGATGGATGTATGGGATCAGGCGGGGCGCTTCTATGTGCGTATTCCATGAATAGGTTGTTTTTCGGTGTAGATGTCGAACCAAAGTACGTTGACGTTTCCATTCGGCGCTATTTACGTATGGTGGGCCGGGCTCGTGTGTCGCCCGAGGTTTGGGAGAAGTACGGAAAGGAGCTGGACCATGTCGTTAAATAAGCCACAGGAACGGTTGTCGCTGGATCTTATTGAGGGATTACGCAATGGGACCCTCGCGCCGGATATGTTCTCCATTGATGAGCGGCTCTTGTGCATTGAGGTTATGCTTCGAGAAAGCATCCGTAAGGCTGAGATCGCGCGGATGCTTAAGGTCTCGGATCGTACAATACGTCGAGATCAGGAAGAGATCAGAAAACGGAATGCGATCAAAGCGACGCCAGGATTGGCCCGAGAGATGATAGGAGAATTCAAGGAGCGCTCGGAGAATAGCCACGCAACGCTGTCGCGTCTTGCGCGCGCCAAGGAAACGCCGCCGGCAGTTAAGGTCATGGCGGAAGGAACGGCATGGGAGATGGATAACAAGACGATCAAGACATATCAAGCGTTGGGTGTCTTACCGTCAGTGCCGCAGAAGGTGGTTGCGACTGTTTATCATCAGGAAGGATTGGTTGAGGCGTCTTACGAGGACATGCGTCGTCAGATCGAGGAGTTCGAGGCGAATGCTCGCGAACTGGGCACGCTTACGCCTGAGACACAGAGGCGGCTTACAGCCTTACGAGCGAAGATCAATAAAAGTGAGATCTCGGAGGGTGTTGTTGAGTTGAATGCGGCGTCACTTGCTGAAGAGGAGGTGACCGATGCGTGATGTTTTGATAAAGGAATTAGACAGTGCGGTCTTTGAAAGCTGCCGGCATAGCCTGGCTCTTTTCATGAAGACCTATCTGCCGGAGCACTGTAGTCGCAAGTTGGAGTATTTTCATCTGGAGATCATCCGGGCGCTTGAGGAGGCGACATTTAAGCGGAATATGAAGATCGCGCTGGTAAGCCCTCGCGGGTATGGTAAAAGCACGATCGTCAGCTTGGCGTATCCGTTATGGTGTCTGGCTTACGGACATGAAGCGTATATTGTGATCCTTTCTTCAACGCAGGTGCGTGCCCGGGATATTTTCGACAATATTCGTGCGGAGGTGGCTGGCAACGAGCTTCTTCGTCGGGCAGTGCCACATCTTTTTGATCAGCCTGCCAAGTGGAAGAACGGTTATGCCATGACCGCGGGCGGGATCAAGGTTATTGCCACAAGCGTCGATTCAGAGATTCGTGGTTTGCGCAATAGAGAGAGTCGTCCTTCCTTGGTCATTAACGATGACATAGAGACAAGCAAGAACACCTATAGTCTTGAGTCGCGGCAGAAGTTTCACAAGAAGTTTGCCAAGGAGGTTCTGAAGCTGGGGGATACCAAGACCAATGTCATTTTGTGCGGGACGATGTTAAGTCAGGATAGCCTGCAGGGGAAGATCCATAAGAAGAAAGACTTCCATGGATGGATAACGATTCGGCACAAGTCGGTGATCGAGTTTAGCACTCGGGTTGATCTGTGGGAGCAATGGTCATTGATCTATCGCGGGCTGGGCAACTTCAACGGTTTTTCCGGCTGGGACGCAGCGCGGATGTTCTTTGAGTCCAGAAAAGCAGCGATGCTTCAGGGAACCCGCGTTCTCTGGGAGGCCTATGAGGATTATTACACGCTTATAGTTCAGAAGGAAGAGATTGGGGATATTGCCTTCTATTCCGAGAAGCAGAATGATCCTAAAGAAGGCGGGAATCTGTATTTCGACAGCAAAGGCATAGTCCGTTGGGATGATGAGGGGATTGTGGAAAGCGGCCTGTTTCATAAGCATGCCGTCTTAATTGGCGCCGCGGACTTTGGGTATAGCCAGAAAGCTAGCGCGGATTATTCGGTGATCTCGACGGTTCTTTTGGATACGAAGACCAACATCATTTATGTTCTGGATTCTGTGGGGGATCAGTGGCCGTATGACATTCTGGTGAAACAGGTTGTTGATATGCATCGCAAGCGCAAGTATGCGCGGTTCGTGGTCGAGGCTAACGGCGCCCAGGTCTGGTTCAAGGAGGCGGACGAACTTAAGCGCAACCACATCGAGGTTCAGGAGATCGTCCATACGGAAACAAAACATAACCGCCTGATGTCGCTTTTTCTGTCAATCCAGAACGGGTCGGTCAAGCTGAGCAAGCATCATATCGCCTTGTGGGAACAGCTCACGAGTTATCCGCATTGCGCGCACGATGATTACATTGATTCTTTGGCCATGGCTGTGAGCGCGGCGAAGGGTTATAGCAGAGCCAGCGTCTCAATGGAGGATCGGTTGGAGGTTTTGCAGGGGTTTACGTATAACGTATCATACCCGTCTGCGCTGGAGACAGCCCTGGCATCGAGCGGGAGCTATCTGGAGGCCAGGCTGGTTGACGCGATGATCAGGGCAAACACATGAAAGGGGCGGGATTATGACTGAGAGAGACTTGATGGATATCCGTTGGGCAGAGATCAGGCGGAGTAATCAATGGGATGCGTATGTGGAAGAGGGGCAGCAACGGTCCAGGGAACTGCAACTCCGGATGAAGCCTAAGGATGATGGTAAGCCGAAAGGGGTTCTGGCAACAATAAAGGATGGGAAAACGACGGATTGGAGGCGGTGGACGAAGTTTTTTAAGTTTGAGATATGACAAAATATGACAAAAATGTTTTTTCTTGACACGGTTGACAAATCATAGAAAATGTTCTATTCTGTCAACTAGGGGGAAAACATGGTGGCACAAAAATTGAAGCAACTTCGCTTGGCTCAGGGCTGGTCCTTGGATGAGCTGGTGGCAAGGATAGGCGGAGCTGTTACTAAACAGGCGATTTCCAAGTATGAACTTGGTAAGGCGCAGCCTTCTGCAAAGATTCTAAATAAGCTTGCTGCAGCATTTAAGGTTAAGACGATGCAGCTATTGGCAGAGCCTCAATATAAGATTGAATTTATTGCTTATAGAAAGAGGTCTGGGCTTGCGATGAAGGAACAGGTTCGTATTGAGAATCGTGTGCGCGAGGCAATGGAGCAGCGCTTACGTGTACAGGATTTGGTATATGCGGGGAAGTCGAAATTAGCGGTTCCGCAGTTCCAGATCAATAGATTAGAGGATGTTGAGAGCGTTGCGGATCAAATGAGAGCTAAATGGGGCTTGGGCAGAGATCAACTGTCTAATGTTACATCCATATTAGAAGATAACTTTGTTCATGTTGTTGAGATCGAAGCGCATGAGAAGTTTGATGGTATAGCGGCTATTGCATATGAAGGTAAAGAAGTTAAGGGTTTTGCCGTTGCCGTTCGTAAGGGTATTCCTGGGGATCGTCAGCGTTTGAATTTGGCGCATGAGTTGGGGCATTTGGTTTTGAGGGTTTCCAATTCAGTCGACGAGGAAAAAGCAGCATTCCGTTTTGGGGGAGCATTTCTTGCACCTCAGGAATGGATTAAGCGAGAAGTTGGACCTCATCGCACGGCTATTGATGCTCAAGAATTGATTATTTTAAAGAAGAAGCTGGGGATGAGTATTCAAGCCATCCTCCATCGTTTAAGTGATTTGGGTATTATTAATAACTCGACATATTCTGCTTGGTTTAGAACGATTAGTATAATGGGATGGAGAAAGCAAGAGCCATCCCCATTGGCTGTGGAGAAACCGGAATGGTTGAAGCAGCATGTTTACAGAGCGTTTGCAGAGGGAATTCTTAGTCAGAAAGAATCAGAAGTGTTGTTGGGTGAAAAGATCGATGATAAAACACCATTGTCATTACAAAGAATGCGTTCATTTATGAAGCTTTCCATCGAGGAGAGAAGAAGGATCTTGGCTGACCAGGCAGATAAGGCGGCGGTGCATTATGCATCCGATGCGTCGCGTGATGCGTGGCAAACGGGAGACTTCCTTGAGCAGTAAGATCTTTATTCCTCTTCGTGGTGAGATTTGGGAAGTCGCTCTTGATCCAATTGTGGGATCAGAGATGAATAAAAGTCGTCCTTGCCTTGTTCTAAGTTCGGATGCAATGGGCAAATTGCCGATTAAGATTGTCGCACCGATAACGGAATGGAAAGCGGCGTATATAAATCACATTTGGCATATACGGATTGATCCCGATGCGCAGAACAATTTAATAAAATCATCAGCTGTGGATGTTTATCAAGTGCGAGCAGTAGACACAAAGCGATTTGTAAAACATATTGGAAAGGCCTCCGCACAGATCCTTGAAGAAGCCGCAGCAGCTCTTGCCGCCGTTGTTGAACACCAATAAAAAGTCATGTTGCCTGCGTGTGGGAATCATATTTCCGAAGACTGCCACGATTCCCGAAGCTTTCCCTTATAGAAGAACGACGGTTGATCGCTAAAGCCAAGCGCGGCGGTAAAGCTGAGACTGAAGAGCTTGTTCTTCGCCATGTCGGTTTCATCATGCGGATTCCGATAACTTCGTCCGGTCATTCCGGTGAACTTCGGCCAGCCATTC
>JADFZK010000029.1 GCA_015232565.1 Candidatus Omnitrophota bacterium | reverse complement strand
TTTACAACATCGTTCAAAAAGGCTGATTTGGGTGTCCCATTGACGAAGTCAGGAGCGAATCGAGAGCTCGTCGAGCGTAGGGGCCGACCTTGTGTCGGCCCGGCATAAGAAGCAAATCGAGTTGCGATCGCTTCTCCGCCGGGCCAGACACAAGGTCGGCCCCTACGAAAATGATTAAATCTCTCGATTCGCTAAACATGTACCTTTTTTAGATGATCACTAGTGGAGCAGGTTACCCATAATTCCGCCATTTACTCTTTCGGGCCCTCTTTTGGGGCTCATTTCCGTAATTAAGCCTGCCTTTTTCGCGCATTTCTCCCAAACAGTAATTGTTTCTTAATGTCACCGACGGTGTAAGGGTGTTTTTAGGGCCTTAAAAAAAGTGCCGGTTTTGCACTTTTCCCTGTTGACTTCTGACGCCGGGGGGCATATACTTGTCATTAGGTGGAGGGAAGTGGTGTAAAGTGGTGTGGCCACCGGAACAGGCAAAAAGGTGACGATATGTTCTACGGCGAATACGCTCACAATCTGGACACCAAAGGCCGTCTGATCATGCCTTCCCGTTTTCGTGATGCGGCCCGTGACAACAATATCGAAAAGTTCTTTGTTACCCGCGGGCTGGAAAAGTGCATTTTTATGTTCACGGAATACGAGTGGAAGGTCCAAGAGCAGAAGTTCAAGGGGCTTTCTTTCACCAAGCAGGATGCACGCACATTTAACCGCATGTTCTTTTCCGGCGCTGTGGATGTGGTGCCGGATAAGCAAGGCCGTTTTGTTATCCCTCAGTATTTAAAGGATTTTGCGGGTATCAGTAAAAAAACAGTGTTGATCGGGGTTTCGAATCGTATCGAGATCTGGGACACCGCGCGCTGGCAGGAATTCTATAGCAAGTCGACCGAGCTGTTTGAGCAAACAGCCGAGAAGATGATCGACCTGTAACAAACAGGCGATCGGGGAAAAACTTTTTCGAACCAGGGGGTGCCTATGATGACCATGATCCAGTCCAGGCTCGTCTTCAAGCACATGGTGGAATTGCCGCATTGTGAATGTGTTTTTTGTTCTACCCAGGAGGAGTTCACCGGTCGGACGAGGATCTTTCTCCTGTTCAAGGAGCGCCGCAAGGTTTATCAGCGCAATGGTACCCGCGGCAACTGGGAAGAGGTGCTCGATGAGCAGGATCGGCAGAATGTTTGGGAAGGGTTCGAATTAGCGGTTATGGAACGCAAGATACCAAGTTTTGTGGCGGCCAGTCCGGAATTCGCGGCTTTATGAAATTGAAAGTTGTAAAGCCTGATGAATCTGTGGTGCCGGAAAGTTTTGGGCATGTATCGGTAATGAGCCGGGAAGTGGTGGAGGCTCTGATGTTACGCCCGGGGATGTTGGTAGTGGATTGCACTCTGGGCTTGGGCGGGCACTCCTTGATTATGGGCGGGCTTATTGGCCCCAAAGGCCGGTTGGTGGGTATAGACCAGGACGACCAGGCTATTGCGGCGGCTAAAGCGCGCTTGAGCGAGTTTCCCGGGCGGTTGGACATCGTAAAAAGCAATTTTCGGCGCCTGGCGGAAGTTCTCGACGGCCTCGAGATCAAAGCGGTGGATGCGATCCTTTTCGACCTGGGGGTTTCCAGTATTCAGTTGGACGATGCTTCCCGGGGGTTCAGTTTTCGCCGGGATGGCCCGCTGGATATGCGGATGGATTCCGGCGCTCCGGTTTCGGCTTTTGAGATCGTGAATACTTTTGCGGAAGAAGAGTTGGCCCGGGTTTTGTGGCAGTACGGCGAGGAGCGTTTTAGCCGGAGGATCGCCCGCAATATTGTTAAGGCGCGTGCGGCGAGTGCCATTGATACCACGGCCGAGCTGGCCAATATCATTTTGCGGTCGTTGCCGTACAAGCATTCCCGGGATGGCGCACATCCCGCGACTCGTTCATTTCAGGGCATCAGGATAGCGGTAAACCAGGAGCTGGCGGCGCTGGAAGCAGTGCTGGCAACGGCTTTCTCCCGGTTGAAGGTACACGGCAGGATGTGTGTTATTTCTTTTCATTCTCTCGAAGATCGCATTGTAAAAGACCAGTTTCGGGCGTTGGCCCTGTCCGGGCAAGCCATGGTATTAACTAAAAAACCCTTAAGGCCTGCTCCAGAAGAAGAGCAGGCGAACCCCCGTTCCCGCAGTGCGCGTTTACGGGCATTGGAAAGGATATTATGAAGGTCAGTGATTTTCTTAAGGTTATGTTCCTTATAACTACCATGGGTGTGCTTTACATCCATTTGCAGATGAATATTTATGACCTCGCTTATCAGGGTAAAAGGCGTGAGGACAAGATCGAGAAGCTGGCCGAAAATAATAACATTATGAAGAACGAAATTTTACGCCTGAAGTCCTCCGATCATATGGGACGGCAGTTACTGGCCAAAGAAAATGATTACAAGTTCCTGGGCCGGAATAATGTGGTTGAAGTTGAGGAAACGGCCGGTAATCCTCTGGCGGGGCTTTTGGCTTTGGCGAAATTTTAAGGTTTTTGCTTTTCTTCCCTCGGAATTTTCCTAGAATGAGCGTATAACAGAACATTAACGGTTCCCAAACAGAGAAGCCTCAGTTTGAATTCCCAGCGCTATTCCCTACGCCTTGGTTTTATCTTTTTTAGCATCTTCCTGCTTTTGGGCATGTTCACCATCAAACTGTCTCTTATTCAGTTGTTCCGTTCCAGTTATTTGGCAGATAAGGCCGACAAACAGCACAACCATGTGGTGGACCTTGAGCCGATCCGCGGCAAGATCTGCGACCGGGAAATGCGCGAGCTGGCGCGTAATCTGGCGGCGTATTCACTTTTTGCTAATCCCAAGGCCATGACGAACGAACAAAAATCCCTGGCCGCGCAAAAAGTGTCCAGGGTCCTGGGAGTCAGTTCGGAGGCCTTGCTCAGGAAGATGGAAAAGTCCAAGAGCTTTGTGTGGCTGGCCCGCAAGATCCCCCAGGAGGCGTATGAAAAATTAAAAGCGGACCGGATCAGCGGTTTGGCTTTTATCAGGGAAAGCAAGCGGTCGTATCCCAATGGCGAAATGGCGGCGCATGTGATAGGGTTCGCGAACATCGACAATGTCGGTCTGCAGGGCGTAGAGCTGGAGTACGACAAGTATTTGCGCGGTACCAAAGGGGTGGCGCAGTTTCTGCGCGATGCCCGTCAGCGCGACCTGATGATCGAAAAAGACTTTATCGCTCCCAAAGACGGGAGTGATGTAATACTTACCATAGACGAGACCATTCAGTTCATCGCCGAGAAAGCTTTGGAGAAAGCTTTCGTCAAGTATAATGCCGCATCGGCCAGCGTTATTGTGCTGGACCCGAAGACCGGCGAGGTGCTGGCTTTTGCCAACCGCCCTACATTTCGGCCCGACGCTCCGGACAGAAGCCCGGCGGAGAACCGCACTAATCGCGCGGTGGCCTTTGTGTATGAACCGGGTTCGGTCTTTAAGATAGTTACCGCTACTGCCGCGCTGGAAGAGGGTGTGACCAACGAACAGGAAGTGTTTTTTTGCGAGAATGGCAAATATCGGGTGGGTAATCATATTCTTAAAGATGCGCATCCGAAAGGCCGGCTGACTTTCCGGCAGGTTATTGAGGAATCCAGCAATATTGGCACCGTTAAGGTGGCCCAGCGCCTGGGCCCCGATAAAGTATATGAATATGCTCATCGGTTCCGGTTTGGGCTGAAGACCAATATTGGCATGACCGGCGAGGTCGGCGGCTTGCTAAAAGCCACCAGCCGCTGGTCCAAGACCTCGATGGCCGCAATACCGATCGGCCAGGAAGTGACGGTGACGCCTATACAGTTGGCAGTGGCTATAGCCGCCATTGCCAATGACGGGGTTATCATGAAGCCTTATTTTGTCAAACAGGTAAAAGCCGCTAACGGTATGGTGATCGCCGAGAACAAACCACAAGTGGTGTCGCGGGTCATGAGTGTGGAGACTGCCCGGCGGGTGCGCAGTATTTTGCAGGGAGTTATTGATGAAGGCACGGCGCAGATGGCCAAGATCAAGGACGTGACGGCCGGAGGCAAGACCGGTACCGCGCAGAAAGTGGTGAATGGCACTTATTCACACAGTCAGTTCGTGGCCTCATTTATCGGCTTTGCTCCGGTAGAGGGTTCCCGGCTGGCGGTGGTGGTAAATGTGGACGAGCCGCATCCGGCGTATTATGGCGGGGTGGTGGCCGGGCCGGTCTTTAAGGAAGTGGTGGAGAATACCTTGAAATATCTGGCAAGTCGGAAAGGTCAGCGCGATGCTTTTTAAGAATATTGCGGTTAACTCGGTTTGGGATGATTCGCGCAGAGTGGTCCCGGGCAGTTTGTTCGCGGCCCTGGATGGCCCGAACCGGCGGGGTGAGGAATTTATTCCCCAGGCGGTGGAGCAGGGTGCGGTAGTGATCTTGTTGTCGGAAAAGAGCCAAGAGGCGTTTAGCGCTCGTTATCCGCAGGTAAAGTTTGTGGGAGTAGCTGATCCCCGGCAGGCTTTTCGGACAGCGGTGGAGGCCTTTTATGGCCGGCCGTCCGAGCAGGTGCGGGCTATCGGGGTTACGGGGACTAACGGCAAGACCACGATAACATATTTCCTGGAGGCGATTTTGGCAGCGGCCGGGAAGTCAAGCGGCGTAGTGGGGACGGTTAATTACCGGGTGGCTGGTAAAGTTGTACCGTCCACCAATACTACTCCGGGCCTGCTGGATAATCAGATCTTTCTGGCCGATCTGCGCCAGCGGGGTATTACGCATGCCGTGCTGGAAGTTTCTTCCCATGCTTTGCATCAGGGACGGGTGGATCTGATCGCTTTTCGGGGGGCGCTTTTTACCAACCTTACCGGTGATCATATTGATTATCATGGCACCATGGAGGCTTATTTTGCCGCCAAAAGCCTTTTGTTCACCGGTCTGGCGGCCGACGCTTACGCTGTAATAAATGTTGATGATTCCTATGGCCGGAAACTGGCGGCTTTGACGCGGGCCCGGGTTTTTACTTATGGTATTGAACCGGGCAATTCTGCCGAGGTGTACGCTCAGGTGCATGAATTCGGCCGGCAAGGGGCGCGGTTCGATATTCATTTCCCCGGCGGTAAAGTTGAGATCAACACGGTGTTCACCGGCAAACATAATGTTTACAATATCCTGGCGGCTTTTGCGGCCGGGCTGGGCGAGGGGTTTGACCCTCAGGTTATAAAAAAAGGCATTGAAGCGCTGAAGAATGTTCCGGGCCGCCTGGAGCGGGTGGATTGCGGGCAGGACTTTGAGGTATTCATTGATTACGCGCATACTGACGACGGCTTGAAGAATGTTTTGCAGGCTTTGCAGGAAGTAAAACATAAACGGTTGATCGTGGTCTTTGGCTGTGGCGGTGACCGCGACCGTACCAAGCGTCCCCGTATGGGTAAAGTGGCCTGTGAACTGGCGGACCTTTCCATAATCACTTCGGATAATCCGCGCGGTGAGGATCCGGCCGGAATTATTGCAGAAGTCATCCCGGGTTTTACTAAAAACAATTATGAAGTTCAGGTGGACCGGGAAGCGGCTATCGGTCGTGCCATAGAGCTGGCGAGCCGGGGAGATATTATTTTGCTGGCCGGTAAAGGCCATGAAACTTATCAGGTGCTTAAAGAAGGTTCGGTGGATTTTGTGGAGCGGGATATTGTGAAAAGGGTGGTTGCGGAAAGGGCGGCATGTTCACGGTAAAGGAGGTCGTTAAGGCGGTGGGCGGCAAGTTGTTGCGGGGGGCGCTGACTTTGCGCCTGAAGGGGGTTTCCACCGATACCCGTAAGGTCAAGCGGGGGAAACTTTTTGTGGCGATAAAAGGCGACCGGTTTGATGGCCATCTTTTTACCGCTTCAGCCTCGGCGGCGGGGGCCGTGGCGGTACTGGTGAGCCGCGCAGATGTGGAATGCCCGCTGTCGGTAGCCGTGATACTGGTTAAAGACACTGTTATTGCCCTGGGACACCTGGCGCTCTTTCATCGTTTACGCTTCAAATGTCCAGTCATCGCGGTGACCGGCAGTGCCGGCAAGACCACGACCAAAGAATTTATAGCCGAGGTATTGAGTTGTAAATATCGGGTGCTGTACACTAAAGGCACCGAGAATAATCATATTGGCGTCCCGATGGCGTTGTTGCAATTGAACAAAAAGCATCAGGCCGCGGTCATTGAAGCGGGGACCAATCATTTTGGCGAGATCGCCTGGCTTGGTTCGCTGATCCGCCCTGATATGGTGGTGTTTACCAATATCGGGGAATCGCATTTGGCTGGGCTGGAAAGCCCCGAGGGGGTTTTTCGGGAAAAAGTTTCTCTGCTCCAGTATTGCGCAAAGAAAGGCACGGTGGTCGTTAATAAGGACGATGTCCATTTACGGGCGATCCTCGATATGAAGCTTGCGCAAAAGGTGCTTTCATACGGTATCGAGCAGGCCGCGGATCTTAAGGCCCAGACGGTACGGGCCTATCGCGCAGGCCTGGAGGTGGTTTTGGATAAAGGCCGGTCTTTTCGGCTGGCGACGCCGGTGTGGGGTAATGTTTCCAACGCTTTGGCGGCGGCAGTGTGCGGCCAGGTCTTGAAAGTCCCTTTTAAGGATATCGCTGTGGCCCTGGGGCGGGTAAAACCGGCTCCTGGACGGCAGTGTTTCCATGTGGTCTGCGGGGTAAGGGTGATCGATGATACCTATAACGCTAATCCGGTATCGTATTATAATGCTATCCGCACCTTATCCCTGATGAGCGTGAAGGGCAAGCGGGTCCTGGTGGCGGCGGATATGCTGGAGCTGGGCGACCGTTCGGAAGCTTTGCATTCCGCGGTAGGAGAAGCGGCGGCGCGGGCGGGGGTGGACCATATTTTTACCATTGGCCGTTTTGCCGGGCTGATTGCCGAGCGAGCCAGGGAGGTCGCTCCGGCGGTGCAAACCAGGCAATTTGCCAAGCAGGAAGATATCTTTGTTGCGCTCGGCGAGATCCTGCGCGAGGGCGATTGCGTGCTGGTAAAAGGTTCGCGGGGCATGCATATGGACCGTCTGGTGGAGCAAATGCTGGCGGTTAAATAATAAATAGCAATATTTCCAGAGGCCGAACATGTTTTATTTTTTATCACAGTTCAGGTATGAGTTCTTTCCGCTTAATATTTTCAAGTACATCACTTTTCGTGCCGGGTTGGCGGCAGTGACCACTTTTTTGATCATGGTAGTGATCGGGCCGTGGTTTATTCGCAAGCTGGGCGAGTGGAATCTGGGTGAGAAGCCGGTGATGGGCCAGGGCCGGGAAGCGATCCTGGGTGCGGAGCTCAGGCCCAAACTGGGTACCCCGACCATGGGGGGGATATTGATCATTGGCAGTATTTTGGTTTCGGTAGCTCTGTGGGCGGATATGACCAATCCGTATATTCTGTTGACCATGTTGACCATGGTCTGGATGGCGATGGTAGGTTTTGCGGATGATTACATGAAGTTGTCCGGCATGAACAAGAACGGGATGCCGGCGCGGATAAAAATGATCTGGCAGGCTGTATTGGCGATCATTGTCAGCTATTACGTATATGCCTATTTGGATGTGTCTACGGCTCTGGACGTGCCGTTCATGAAGAAAATGGTGATCAATCTGGGCCCCTATTACATGGGGCTGGTAATGTTGATCCTTATCGGAGCATCGAACGCGGTGAACCTTACCGATGGCCTGGATGGGCTGGCTATTGGCTGTACTTTACTGGTGGCGCTTACGCTGGCTATTCTTTGTTATGTTACGGGTAACGTGAATTTCAGCGATTACCTGTTCATCCCTTATATCCCGGGATCCGGAGAGCTGACGATTTTCTGTACCGCGATCGTGGGCGCCAGTTTGGGCTTCCTGTGGTTTAATGCCCATCCGGCGACGGTGTTTATGGGGGATGTGGGCGCGCTGGCGCTGGGCGGCACGCTGGGGATCATTGCGGTATTCATTAAAAAGGAGCTTTTGCTGGGCATTCTGGGAGGCGTGTTTGTTTGGGAGGCTTTATCGGTGATCATGCAGGTAACTTCGTTCAAGTTGACCGGCAAGCGGATCTTCCTTTGTTCGCCGTATCATCATCATTTGCAGAAATTGAACTGGAAGGAATCCAAGATCGTGATCCGGTTCTGGATCGTGGGCATAATCCTGGCTCTGGTGACATTAACAACGTTGAAAATCCGGTAAGCGGCAGGTTACGTATGGATATCAAAGGGAAAAGAGTGTGTATAGTCGGCGCGGCCCGGAGCGGTATTGCGGCCGCTAACCTGGTGAGCGACCTGGGCGGCGTGGTAAAGGTTACGGATGGCAAACCGCTGGCCGATATTGCTTCCGCCCTGTCCGGGCTCAAAGACCGGGCCGGCGCAGTTATCGAGGCTGGCGGGCATACGAGGGCTTTTGTTATTGCCAGCGACCTGGTGGTGGCCAGTCCGGGGGTTTGGCGTGACGCTTTGCCATTACAGTGGGCGCGCGAGGCCGGTATCCCGGTTTATGGCGAGATCGAATTTGCCTGGCGGCATTGCCGCAAGCCGGTTATTGCCGTTACGGGTTCGAATGGCAAAACCACCACCGTAACTTTAATCGCCCGGGTTATTGAAGCCGCGGGTAAAAAAGCCTGCCTGTGCGGCAATGTTGGCCTGCCTTTCTCCGAGTATGCCCGCAGGACCGATGTGGATTTCTTTGTAGTCGAGATCAGCTCTTTTCAGCTGGAGCTGGTGGATTCTTTTCGGCCGTCGATCGCGGCTATCCTTAATTTCAGCCAGAACCATCTGGACCGTCATCCGGATATGTCCGATTATTTTGCGGCTAAACAGCGTATTTTCATGAATCAAACTGCGGCGGATGTGGCGGTGCTTAATGCGCGTGACCCATTGGTTTATAGCCTTAGAGACCAGGTTCGCGCTCAGGTCCGCGTTTTTAACAAGGATGGTGAGTCTGAGAATCCCAATCAATTGGCGGTGCTGGAAGTAGCCCGGGCGCTGGGGATACCGGATACGGTAACCCAAAAAGTTTTTGCTGATTTTACCGGAGTGGAGCATCGGCTGGAGCGGGTGCGGGTTTTGGATGGAGTTGAATTCATTAATGATTCCAAGTCGACCACTGTTGAGGCCGGGCGTTGGGCCCTGGAGCGTTTACGGCAGAAGGCGGTATTGATCGTGGGCGGTTCGGATAAACATATGGATTATTCCTGTTTACGTGAACTGGTGCGGAGCAAGGTGCGCGTAATGGTGGCTTTTGGGGCTATCCGACAGCAATTTAAAGATACTTTCGCTGATGTGTTGCCCGTCGAGGTTATAGACGGCGGGCTGGATGCGGCGGTGGCTTGTGCGCGTAAGGCGGCCTTACCGGGTGAATGCGTTTTGTTGTCGCCCATGACGGCGAGTTTTGATATGTTCAACAACTTTGAACACCGGGGGCAAGTGTTCAAGGATATCGTGAGGGATTTTTGATGCGCAATGCCAGGATGGAACTTTTTATGACCTTTAGCATATTGATGTGCCTGGGCGTGGTCATGATCTATAGTTCCAGCGGGATTTATGCCCTGGAAGTGATGCATAACAGCTCGCATTTTCTGACCCGGCATTTAATGTTCTTAGGCATCGGAACGGCGTTGATGCTGGGCGTGATGTTGATGGATTATCGTCTTTTACGCAAATGGGCCCGGCCGATCATGGTAGTGGTCATCGTATTGCTGGTGCTGGTGCTGGTGCCGGGCATCGGCAAGATATCCTCCGGAGCCCGGCGTTGGTTTAATCTGGGGCCGATCAATTTTCAGCCTTCGGAAATGGCCAAGGTCGGGCTGATCATTTATCTGGCGGATTATTGCGCCCGCAAGCAGGGTTTGTTACGCAATTTGTGGAAAGGTTTTTGCCCGGCCTTGCTGGTGATGGGCCTGCTGTCGGTGCTTATTATGAAACAACCTGACATGGGTAATACCGTGCTGGTCTTTCTTATCACCATGACCATGCTTTTCATCGCCGGAGCGCGCATCAAGCATCTGGTGTCGATCTTCCTTCCGGCCATTCCGCTGGTGGTCCTGCTGGTTTTACTGGAGCCCTACCGCATCAGGCGGGTAGTGGCGTTCCTGAATCCCTGGGAAGACCCCCAGGGGGCGGGGTTCCAGTTATCCCAGTCGCAGATCGCGCTTGGCTCGGGTGGCTTTTGGGGCGTTGGCCTGGGGCAGAGCGAACAGAAATTGTTGTACCTGCCGGCGGCACATACGGATTTTATTTTCTCGATCATTGGCGAGGAATTGGGTTTCCTGGGCGCCCTGGCGGTTATTGGTCTTTTTGCCTTGTTCATTTGGCAGGTTATCCGGATATTAAAGCAGATCGTCGATCCGTTTGGCTATTATTTGATCTTTGGTTTCTTGATGATGCTGGGGATCCAGGTGGTGGTTAATTTTGGCGTTAGTATTGGAGCACTTCCGACCAAAGGCCTGCCTTTGCCATTCATTAGCTATGGCGGATCGGCCTTGATATTCAATATGATGGCAGTGGGGCTGATCCTTAACATTTCACGCACACAGGACCTGGGCAGTGCATAATAAAAAAAACATACTCATTGCTACCGGAGGCACCGGCGGGCATATTTATCCGGCTATTGTTACGGCGGAAGAATTGCGGCGCCGCGGCTGGACGGTTAAATTCATCGGCCGGTTCGGTTCGGCGGTGGACAAGCTGAGCGCGCGCAACTTCGCCTATCGTAATATTACGGCCCAAGGTTTTGTTTCCCGGGGGCCGTGGCAGGTGTTTCTGGCGTTGATCTGCCTGATTAAATCCTGCTTTGTTTGCCTGGGGGAGGTCTGGCGCTCGGATGTGGCGGTGGTCCTGGGCTTCGGCGGGTACAGTTCTTTTCCGGCGGTCTTTATCGGCTGGGCGCTGGGCCGCAAAACCATGATCCATGAACAGAATGTTTGCCCCGGGCTGGCTAACCGGATCCTGGGCCGGTTCGTGCGGAAGGTGGCGGTCAGTTTTAATGATAGCCAGAGTTCTTTTGCCCGTTCTAAAGTGGTATGTACCGGGTATCCCATGCGGCCGTTAGGCGCCGGCCGGCCGCGGGCGCAGGTATTAAAAGCGTTCGGCCTGGAAGCGGGGCGCAAAACTGTTTTGATCTTCGGGGGTAGCCAGGGTAGTCAAGCAATTAACCAGGCGGTGCTCTCCTGTTTGGAAGCGTTAGGCAAGGATGCTCCATTGCAGGTTATTCATTTGGCGGGCCAGGGCCGGGCGGAAGGCTTACGCCCGCGTTATGAGGCTTTGCCCTTTCCTTTTTATCTGCGGGATTATTCGGAAGGCATGTCGGATGCTTACGCGGCCGCCGATCTGGTTATCTGCCGCTCCGGGGCGGGTACGGTCACGGAGCTGGGACTTTTGGGACTGCCGGCCATTTTGATACCTTATCCTTTTGCCAATAGCCATCAGGAAGCCAATGCCCGGGTATTAGTGCGGCATAATGCCGCCGTAATTATTCGGGAAAAAGACTTGAACCCCGCACTGCTTGGGGATAAGATTTTTTCAGTGCTTCAAGCGCCCCGGTCCAGGGAAGTGGTCCTGCAGGCCTTATCCAAAGATATCGCATTCGACGCTGTAGTTCGTTTGGCTGATGAGGTTGAACGTTTGTGACTATGTTCTATCGCGGGTCACTTTGGTTGTGCTTCTTTTTATGTTCGTCATTGGCCGGCGCCGCGGAATGGCGCGAGGTCAAGAGCGAGCATTTTGTGGTTTATTACAAAAAAGCGCCGCTGCGTTTTGTGGAGAACACCTCCACCCGGGCCGAAGATAATTACCGGCGTACGGCAGTGAGCCTGGGGTTTACGCGTTACAAGGGATGGACCTGGAGCGGCCGGGTAAAGATCTATATTTACGACGATGCCGCGGATTACCAGGCCGCCTCCGGGCTGGGTTGGGCGGCAGGCTCGGTACAGACCCGGGCGAAAACGATCTCGGCTTTTCCGGCGGCGCAAGGGTTCTTTGATTCCACTTTGCCGCACGAGATCGGGCATATTATTTTTCGTGATTTTGTGGGCAGTGAGGCGGCTGTGCCGTTGTGGCTTGAGGAAGGCGCGGCGATGTACCAGGAGGAATCCGGCCGCTGGGGCGCCGATGCCGAAGTACGGCAGATCATTGAGCAGGGCAAGTTTATACCATTGGAAGACCTTACCAGGCTTGAGCTGGGGCGTGATTCCGACCGTGAACTGGTTCGGATCTTTTATGTTGAAGCCGCCAGCCTGACCAGTTTTCTGATCGACGAGGGAGAGATGTACCGGTTTGCGCGGCTGTGCCGGGAGTTGAATAGCGGCACGCGTTTTGAGTGGGCTTTAAAAAAAGCATATATGAAGTATCAGACCATTAATGCCCTGGAGGCCGACTGGAAGGGCCATTTAAATCATGAAAAGAAATAATAAAACCAAAGTGAAAACCGAGATCAAGAAGTACCATTTCATCGGGATCGGCGGGATGGGAATGGGGAACCTGGCTCTTTTGATGCTGGCCAAAGGTTACAGCGTCAGCGGTTCGGATGAGAAGGAAAGCGAATTAACGCGCCAGTTGCGGACCAAGGGCGCCAAAATATTCATTGGCCATGACCTGCGCAACATTGACGGTGTGGATTGCGTGGTTTATTCTTCGGCCATTACTGCCCGGAATCCGGAAATGTTCGAAGCGGTGCGGCTGCACATGCCTATCCTTAAACGGGCGGAATTGCTGGCCCAGCTGGTGAACAAGGAAGTGGGGATCACGGTGGCCGGCGCGCATGGCAAAACCACTACTTCGTCCATGGCTTCCTTGCTTTTGATCAATGCGGGCCTTAAGCCTACTACGGCGGTCGGCGGGGTTATCCTGCAGGGTTATAACGCCAATCTGGGTATTGGCCGGCACATTGTAGCGGAGGTCGATGAGAGCGATGGCTCGTTTCTTTATTTCTCGCCGCATTTTTCGATCATTACCAACATCGACCGCGAGCATCTGGATTATTACAAGTCCATGGATAATGTCCTGGCGGCGTATGCCAAGTTCGTGGAGCGCACGGTGCCGGGCGGAGTAGTAATAGCCTGCGGCGATAATAAGGACTTGCGCGCGATCGTCGAGAAAGGCGGCCGGCGTTTTGTAACCTACGGTTTCGGCGATGATAATGAATGGATGGCCACCAATATTGAATGCGACGCCAACGGTTCTTCTTTTGATTGTTATTGCGGGCACAAGCTGGTGGGGCGTTTCGGGCTGGCGGTGCCGGGCAAGCATAATATCCTGAATTCCCTGGCGGTCATTGTGCTGGGGTTCGAGTTAAAGATCGAAATGCCGGTGATCATGGAAACTTTGCAGACTTTTCAGGGAGTCAAGCGCCGCTTTGAACGCAAGGGGGAGGCGGGCGGGGTGCTGGTGGTGGACGATTATGGCCATCATCCGACCGAGATCGCGGCTACTTTGCAGGCCGCCCGCACGCTGGGCCGCAAACGTTTAATAGTGGTCTTTCAGCCCCATCGTTATTCCCGTACCCAGCTTTTGATGAATGAGTTTGCGGCTTGTTTTACCCTGGCCGATCATTTGATCCTGATGGATATCTATCCGGCTAGTGAAAAGCCTATTGAAGGCGTTACGACCGAGGCTCTTCTGGCCAGGATCCACGCCGAGCGGCCGCAGGAGCTGTGCTTTATGAAAAAAGAGGAGATCGTGCCTCATTTATTGTCGGTGGTGCGTTCCGGCGACCTGGTGCTCACTTTGGGCGCCGGCGACATCACTAATATATCGGATACTTTTGTGGGCGCTTTGTCCGGGCGGGTGGGTTTTGACCATATACCTTCGGCCCGCCAGCGCACGGTAGACGAGATACGCGCGCTGGGTACCATCGGGGTGATCCTGGGCGGTTGTTCTTCCGAACGTGAAGTGTCCTTGCGTTCCGGCGGCGCGGTGGTCAAGGCTTTGACCGAGGCCGGTTGCCGGGTGAAGACCCTGGACCTTACTACCGAGGACCGCGACCTTATAAAAGAGTGGTTCAAGTCGGAAAAGATCGATATGGCGTTCATTGCCCTGCATGGCCGCTTCGGTGAGGATGGCGGACTGCAGGTCATCTTGGACGAGATGGATATCCCTTACCAGGGGTGCGCTCCCTCGGCCAGTTATGCGGCGTTTAATAAGGTAGTGGCCCAGAAGCGTTTTGAGGATCATGCGGTGCGTACGCCCCGGACGGTGGCCATTAAAGGCGCCGCCGCTTTGTCGGTGGAAGAGGTATTAAAAGTTGCCGGTGCTTTTCCTTTGGTGGTCAAGCCCGCTTGTGAAGGTTCGAGCATCGGGGTGGCTTTGGTTAACGACGAGCCGGCTTTGCTGGCAGCGGTGCGTGAGGCCGAGGTTTTTGGCCGTGATATCGTTATCCAGGAATTTATCCGCGGCCGGGAATTGACCGTCGGCATCCTGGGCAATTGCCCTTTGCCGATAGTGGAGATCTGCGTGGCCCCTACGGGGGAGGGGAGTGCTCTATTCGACTCGTCTGCCAAATACGAAAAGGATACTACCCGGTATATTGTTCCGGCCAAACTTTCGGCCGGGGTTACCAGTGCAGTTCAGGCGGTGGCGCTAAAAGCCTACCGGGCGCTTAATTGTGAAGGTTTCGGCCGGGTGGATGTCCTCCTGGACGATAATAATACTCCGTTCGTTCTGGAGATAAATACTATTCCTGGCTTTACTGCTACCAGCCTTTTACCCAAAGCGGCACGCGCCGCCGGGCTGGACTTTCAGCAGTTGTGCCTGTTTTTAGTTGAAATGGCGTATGGCAAGAAAAAAGCCGAATCAGTCTCTTTTCAGCATTGACCTGGTCCGTTGGTTGGTTATTGCTGTTTTTGTATTGATAGCTGTGATCATATCCGTGGTCGCCCTTGTTTCGTTCGTGCGGCATTCAGGCATCTTTTTGATCCGCGAGGTGGTGGTGGCGGAAAGCCTGGGGGAGATCAACATACCCGAGCTGGCCAAGATCAAGGGCAAGAATATTTTTCAGGTTAACCTGGCGGTGGTTGAACAGAAGATCCTGGCCAAATATCCCGGTGTTGCCGGTTTGGCTGTTTTGCGCCGTTTTCCCGACGAGATAGCGGTCCTGGGGGCGCGGCGGACAGCTTTTGCGGCGGCCCAGATGGATGGCCGGGTGCTGGCTTTGTCCCGGGATGGTTGTTTTATCGGGGCGCCCGGAGACGGGCCTTTGGTGGTTATTAAAGGCCTGGCGCGCCAGAAAACGGCTACGGGCACTTTGTTGACCGACCCGGATGGCGCGGCAATTTTGGCGGCGGTGGAGCAGGTAGCGCAAGATCCGGCGTTAACCGCTTTGCATTTGCGCACGATCGATGTGAGCGCGGTGGATAAAAGTGTTTTTTCTTTCGGCCTGTCGGCGGATCCGGCCCGCTTCGACGTGATAGTGGATAAGGAGAGTTACACTAAAAAACTTAAAACACTTTCGGTGATGGTGGCCCGCACGGGGCTGGCAGTCAACGAGGTTAAGTACATTGACCTGCGTTTTGAAACACCGGTGATCGGCAAAAGGACTTCCAAGAAATGAAAAAAGTCAGGGATCTTATAGGGCAATTATTCCAGGAACGGATCTTTTGCGGCCTGGATATCGGGTCGCAAAAGATCAAGGCCAGTTTGTGCAAGGTCCAGGACGCCGACAATTTTGAATTGCTGGGTGTTTATGAAGTCGATACCCGGGGTTTTAAGGATGCTTCGGTCAATGATATCGGCGCTTTTTCGGGCGCTATCAGCGAGGCTTTGGATGGCCTGGTTAAAAAGACCCGCATAAAATTCCAGGATGTTTATCTGGGTGTCGGCGGCGAGCTGGTGGAGACCCGGATGAGCCGGGCGGTGATACCTCTTACCGAACGCGGCAACAAGGTTATTGCGCCCAGCGATGTGGCGCATTCCCGTCAGCAGGCCCGGTTGCTCGGCATGCGGCTGGAGGAAGAGGTGGTCGAGGATTTTGTGCGGCAGTTCAAGGTGGACGATATTAATGTGGCCTTGAATCCGGTGGGGCTTTACGGGCGCAAGCTGGAGGTTGAGGTTTTGCTGGTGTTGATAAACAATACCCGCCTGCGCAATATCCAGAAAGCGGTCAAACAGGCCGGTTATGAGGTTAACAATATATTTTTTAACGGCGCGGCGCTTAGCGAGGCTTCGGTCGACCAGAAACGGCGGCAGGAAGGTTGTGTGCTGGTGGATGTGGGGGCCCGGAAGACCGAGATATTTATTTTTAAGGACGGACTGCTGAAACACTTTGCTTTTGCCTTGTTCGGCGGGGACCGCATAACGGCCCGGTTGGCTAAAGAGTTGAATATTTCTTTTTCGCTGGCGGAAGATATCAAGAAAAGTTACGGGCGTTCCGGCGACAAGTCCCGGCATAGTTCGGACGATATCATTATAAAGAAAGACCAGGGCTTTGTACCGGTCAAGTATGCCGCCATCCAGGGGCCGATCGATGATGAAACCGCCGAGCTGGTTAAGCATATCCGTGACAGCATAGCGGCCTGTGGTTATGAAGGGCATATCCGTAATGGCGTGGTAATGGCGGGCGGCGGGGCGCTGATGCCCGGGCTGATGGAATATGTGGAAGCGTCCTTAGGCTTGCCGGTAGCCATGGCGCGCAGTATTCCCGGGCTTACGCCGGCCTTGCTCTATGCGGTGTCTACCAGCCTGGCGGAGATGGGTTATAAAGGCAGTATGCGCTATGTGTTCGACACCCGCAAGCCCAGCGACTGGCGCGACGCCCTGGTTTCCCGGTTCCGGGAAATGTGTAATGAATATTTCTAAAGAGGGTTTTATTCGTTATTTGTCCGGCGGTCGGTACTGCGGCGGGCGAGGTTGAAATCCATGTTTTTCAGGACGCCGCGGATCTTGAGCATTCCGGAGAACATGAACAGCATCCAGAACGAGTTTAAGAGCATCAGGAAGATCATCAGCAGGCTGAGGTAATTCTGGTTTAACAAAAGTTTCTCGATGGCCGAAGGTTTTTCGAGATCGACGGCGGTGTTAATGGTGTTCAGGGAAACCACGAAGAACAGCACGAAGGCCGCTACCAGGATCATTTCAAAGAAGAGTACGTAGAAATGCCGCATGAACCACTGGTTGGAGCGGTTGTCCCAAAGCCGGACCTTGTTCATGAAATTATCGAATGACATAACAGTGATTTTAACGTTTTTGCTCTTGCGGTTCAAGGGTTAACCCGAATATATAAATGGTGCCGCGCACCATAAAAGGCCGTATGATCCCGAAGATACTTATTGTTGATGACGACCGCCTTAATATCACCTTGCTTAAATTTACCCTGAAAGAAAAACGTTTTGACGTGCTGACCGCTGGTGATGGCCTGGAAGGGTTAAAGGCGGTGGCGCAGTTTAAGCCGGACCTTATCATCCTGGATGTCCAGATGCCTAATATGAGCGGCTTTGAGTTTATGGCCGAACTGAAAAGCCTGGCCGTTGGCGGAGACACTCCGGTGATCATGCTGACTGCCAACGACAATATGCAGGACATGTTCTTCTCGGAAGGCGTTAAGGGTTACTTTGTAAAACCGGTGGACCCTCCCAAAATGGAAGCCCGGATCCGCCAGGTCCTCGGGATCACCGGCGAGATAATGTAATGCGCCTGAGCGATTTTGATTATCAACTGCCTGCCGGGCTTATTGCCCAGTATCCGGCGGCCCGGCGCGACGCGGCCCGCCTGCTGGTGGTTAACCGTACGGCCCGCACGATCC
The DNA here is from genome assembly GCA_015232565.1 of Candidatus Omnitrophota bacterium. GTDB lineage: Bacteria > Omnitrophota > Gorgyraeia > Zapsychrales > Fredricksoniimonadaceae. The sequence continues at coordinate 22,107 of JADFZK010000029.1, read as the reverse complement.
AGCACGACATCTTTCATAATATCGGTGCACATCTTCCCGCAAAAAGCCTTTTGGTGGTTAATGACAGCAAGGTTATTCCGGCGCGTTTGCTGGGCAATAAGCCGCGTTCCGGCGGACAGGTGGAAGTGTTCTTGTTAAAGCCTCTGGGCGGCCGCCGGTTCGAGGCGATGGTGCGGCCCTTAAAAAAGGTGCGGGATGGCGAACCGCTGGTGTTCGACGGCGGGGTTACCGCGCGCCTGGTGGATCGGGCGGCCCGGGTGGTGGAATTTGACCGTGAGGATGTGCTGAAAGCTTTGGAAAAGTCCGGGCACATACCTTTGCCGCCCTATATCAAGCGCCCGGATGAGGCTTCCGACCGGATCAATTATCAAACGGTGTATGCCCGGCCGGCGGGTTCGGTGGCGGCGCCCACGGCCGGTTTGCATTTTACCAAACCTTTACTGGCCGGGCTGAAACATGCCGGGCATGATCTGGCACGGGTTACCCTGCATGTGAATTACGGCACCTTCAAGCCTGTTGAAGCGGAGGATGTGGTGTCTCATCCGATGCATTCCGAAGATTACCGGATCGGCGCGGCGGCAGAGCAGGCGGTGCGTCAAGCCCGGGCGGATGGCCGCGCAGTGGTGGCGGTGGGGACCACCAGTTGCCGGGTGCTGGAGGCGTATGCCCGCACGGGCCGTACCAGCGACGCGACAAGTTTGTTTATGTATCCCGGGGCCGAGTTCAAGCTGGTAGACGCGCTTATAACCAATTTTCATCTTCCGAAAAGCACCCTGTTGATGCTGGTGGCCGCCTTCGGCGGGCTTGAGCTGGTGCAAAAAGCGTATGCCGAGGCGATCCGCGAATATTACCGCTTCTACAGTTACGGCGACGCAATGTTGATAGTGTGATATACTTACGCTCGGTCTTCTGGATACCGATACATTTTTTGGGGGATGTTGTATGAATGATGTGATCAAACAAAAGGTTTTGTCTGCTCAGAGCAATGAGTTGACCGAAGCGCTTATTTACCAACAGCTCGCGGCTATTGTACGCTGGCCGGAACATCGCGAGATCCTTTTGCGAATTTCCCGGGAAGAGGAGGCGCATGCCCTGGTGTTAAAAGGCCTGACCGGGCAGGAAATTGCTGCCGATAAATGGCGAGTGCTTTGGTATGTTACTATCAGCCGTGTTTTTGGGCTTAATTTCGGGTTACGCCTGATGGAAAGTCAGGAAGGCCTGGCGCAGGAAGTTTACGAGGCCTTAAAGGCGGAACATCCGGGTATCGAACAGCTTTTTAAGGACGAGCAGTCGCACGAAAAAGAGCTTTTGAACATGATCGATGAAGAACGCCTGAAGTATATCGGGGCGGTGGTGCTGGGTTTGAATGACGCGCTGGTGGAGTTGACCGGGGCTTTGGCGGGGTTTACCCTGGCGTTGCAGGACATGAAGTTAATCGCTATAGCGGGAACTATAACCGGTATTGCGGCATCTTTGTCGATGGCCTCTTCATCCTATTTGTCGGTTAAGCAGGATCCGGATGGTAAAGATCCTTTCAAGTCAGCTTTGTATACTGGCCTGGCTTATGTGGCGACCGTGTTATTTCTGATCTGGCCGTATCTGTTTTTTTCGAATATGTTTTTTGCTCTTGGGGTGGCTTTAGCGAATGCAGTGGTTATAATTCTGGTGGCCACTTTTTATATTTCGGTTGCCAAGGGGGTGTCCTTTCGCAAGCGTTTCCTGGAGATGGCTGGTTTAAGCTTGTCGGTGGCGGCGATCAATTTTGGCATTGGGTTGCTGGTGCGAAAAGCTTTTGGGATCGATGTTTGATATGCCTTTCTATACGTTGATAAAATCCTGTCCGCAGACTGGCGCCCGCAGGGGCGTGGTGCATACCGCGCATGGTGATGTGCAGGCGCCTTTCTTTATGCCGGTTGGCACCAAAGCCACGGTGAAGACCCTTTCCCAGGAAGACCTGCGGGTTATCGGCTCGCAGATCGAATTATCCAACACCTACCATCTGTTTTTGCGTCCGGGTTGCGATATTATCCAGAAAGCCGGCGGCTTGCATAAATTCATGAGCTGGGAGCGGCCGATCCTGACCGACAGCGGCGGGTATCAGGTTTTCAGCCTGACCGACTGGCGCAAACTTTCCGATGAAGGGGTGGAGTTCAAGTCGCACCTGGATGGCAGTAAGCATTTTTTGACTCCGGAACGGGTGATGGACATCCAGGCGGTGCTGGGCTCGGATATGGTCATGCCGCTGGACGAATGCTCGCCGTATCCTTGCGACCGGGTTAATGCCGAAGCGGCGGTGCGGCGGACCACTTTATGGCTCAAGCGCACCAAAGCACATTTCGACCAGACTGGCATGCGCCTGCGCGGGCAAAGATTGTTTTGTATTATTCAGGGTTCGGTTTACCAGGACCTGCGCGAGCGTTCGGCCCGGGAATTGCTGGCGCTCGACACCGATGGTTGTGCTATCGGCGGCGTTTCGGTGGGGGAGACGGTAAAGGAAATGTTCGAGGTGCTTTCCTGGGTAATGCCCCTGATGCCGGAGCACAAGCCGCGTTATTTTATGGGTATCGGCATGCCCGACCAGATGGTGAAAGCGGTGGGCATGGGCATAGACATGTTCGATACCGTGATCCCCACGCGCTACGGCCGTTACGGCACCTGTTTTACCGACCGCGGGCAGATCGTTATTCGCAATGGCCAGTACAAGGAGGATTTCGGTCCGCTGGATCCCGAATGCGCGTGCCCGACCTGCCGCAATTATTCCCGGGCGTATATCCGCCATCTTTTTAATTCCGGTGAGGTGCTGGGTTTACGCCTGGCCGCCTACCACAACATTTACTACTATGTAAACCTCCTGCGCCGTATAAGAGAGGCCATCGAGCAATCCCGCTACGCCGAATTTTCCGCCGAATTCCTGGCCCGGTACAATTCCGAATTGCTGAGGGTTTGATCTTATATTAATGTAGAACGAGGCTGGAGACCTCGGGTTTTTAGCGGAATGTATTTTGTTGTATCGTCAAATTAATGTTGCACATAATGCAATGGATTGTTATGCTTGGCCGGGTAACGATTCAATGGCTTTACATTGTAGCAATACGATTATATGTATATTAATATTGACAATAGAATGTGGAGGTGATATTTTATGGACGTGGTGTTCGGTGATTTTATTTGGAATTCGCACAAGGAGCGCGCGAATTTATTGAAACACAAAGTTGATTTTAAGAGTGCGGCGCAGGCCTTCTCTGATCCGGAGAGAATGATATTCCTGGATAAACATCATAGTATTTTGGAGACTCGATATTTTTGCTTAGGATGTGTGAACGGTCTTGTTTTGACAGTTCGTTTTACTTATCGGAAGGGGAAATTACGGATATTTGGAGCTGGTTATTGGCGGAAAGGGAAGGGATTGTATGAAGAAAAAACGTATTGACTGGGATATGCCCATTGGAAAGTTAACTAGAGTCGCGGATTTTCTTCCGCCGCCCGATCAGCTCCGGTTCCCTGATCCGCCGGTTAAGGTTACAATTGCGCTTGATCAGTCCAGTGTAAAGTTTTTTAAGGAACAAGCTCTTAAGCATGGCTTCAAGTATCAGCGCATGATCCGCACCGTTCTGGATCGTTATGTAGCGCGCTACTCGTCTGATCCGTTAAAACAAAAATAATTCAATTATTTTCAGTGCAGGCCTTGACATTTTGTTCAAAGTGTATTACACTATTAATGCAGTAATACGAAAGGGCTTTTATGGCTGAAAATGAGACAAATAGCGCAAAAGATGCCGAAATATGGTTTCGGGTGGCTCCCGGGTCGGGTGTTCCGATCTATCGGCAGATATTCGACCAGGTTAAGCTGGGTTTAGCCACCGACCGCTGGCAGGTCGGCGATTTTATGCCTTCCGTACGCGAAGTTTCGGCCGCGCTCGAGATAAACCCGATGACCGTTTCCAAGGCCTACTCCTTATTGGAGAAGAGCGGCTATGTTGAGTTTGTGCGCGGTCTGGGAATGCGGATACCGGTTGCACCCAGGGTGGAGCCTGGTCATGCCAGTCCCGAGGATGCCGTAGCTCCCTTGTTGCGGGAAGTTGTTAACCAGGCCCAGCAAATGTCGCTGGAACGCGAACGCGTAATTGACCGTTTTAACGAGATCTGGAAAGGGTACAGCCATGAATAATATCATCCGGGCGCAAGGGGTCGTAAAGGCCTATGGAAAGAAAAAAGTTCTAAATGGCGTTAACCTGGACATTGGTCCGGGTTCGGTGATCGGTTTGCTGGGGCGTAACGGAGCGGGTAAGACCACGCTTCTCAAAAGCGTGCTCGGCCTGTTGCAGATCGATGGTGGTTCTTTGGTTACTTTGGGTGAGAATGCCTGGCAGTTAAGCGCTGGCGCCAAAGCCCGTATTGGTTATGTGCCCCAGGGGTATCGGCCGTATCCCTGGTTGCTGGCCGGGCAATTGATCGAGCATACCGCGTCTTTTTACCCCCGCTGGAATTCCGCGCTGGTAGCGCGCCTTTGCACGGAGTGGGAGCTCGACCTGGCGGCGCGGGTGGGCACGCTTTCGGAAGGCGAGGCCCAAAAGCTGGCTATTGTGCTGGCTTTGGGGCATGAGCCGGACCTGATGGTGTTTGATGAACCGGTGGCCAGCCTGGACCCGGCGTCCCGGCGCGATTTTCTGAAGACGATTTTGGCCATTGTTGCGGAAAGGACCTGTACGGTTTTTTTCTCGACGCATATCACTTCCGACCTTGAGCGGGTTGCCGATACCGTTGCGGTGCTTAAGGCCGGGGTGATCGATTTTTGCGGCGGACTGGACGACCTTAAAGATATGGTGAAACGCTTGCGGGTACGTTCCAGGGGGGCCCTACCGCAGGATATGGGCGGAGCCAGTATCCTGAGCCGTCATATCCAGGGAAATGAGGGGGTGTTCACGGTGCGGGGCTTTAGTCCTTCTTTGCAGCCGCTCCTGGAGAAAGCCGTCGGCGGCACGGTGGAAGTTGAAGATCTTAATCTGGAAGAGATCTTTTTGGAGATGACCCGATGAAGAGCCTGAACGCGGTTTTCAATTTGTATTGGAGAAATCCTTTGTTCCTCCTGCTCAGCGGCGGATTGGTAGTAATGATGGCCGTTATTCAGGTAATGTGGAACCGGCGGGTGTATTTCTGGATCGAGGATCTTATGACGCTTTGGTTGATCGTTTGGATGTGCCAAGCGTTTATTGTGGGCTTATTGCTTAAACGGCAGGCGGTTTCACCATTGGCCGGGTTATTGCCGGGTTACCGCCGGGCGGTTGGGTGCGTAGCGTTTATGGTCCTGAGCGTGGTGAGCCTGGCTACGGTGGCCTGGCTAAGCAGTATGCGGTGGCTGGTCCCGGACCGGGCGCTGACCGTAGTGGGTTTGCTTTGCGTCCTGACCTATTTGGCTACCGTCGTAGTGGCATATATTTCGGTTCCGGTGCTGGTTTTTATTTCTTATGGCGCGTTGCTTGTTTTGGTGACTCGTATGCTCGACATTCTGGACATAGTAATAAATATCCCCGGCGCTTTGATTGGGTTAGTGGGCCTGGCGGCGTTAATAGCGGGGGGGCTGGTGTGGCGGGCGGGAAGTTTGCGTGAAGGCTGTGCGGAATATCCGTATCTGTTAACCTGGCCGTTGTATCGATCGTTCGCGAGTGTCATCCCGGGGATTCAGCCGGTATATCGGGCCGCCGGTTTGGAGGCGTATGGGCAACGCTGTGGCCTGGCGGGCCAGGCCGCGCACTGGGCCTGGGTGGAAGGCGCTTCCGCCGGGCAGACCGGTCTGGTGTGTTCTTTGGCGGCGGTTCTATTCATGGCCTGGGTGGTAGTTACCGGCGGGCGCGGTATCTGCGGCCAGCCCTATGGTAATTTTCTTTTGCTGGTCATGTTGCCGCTTTTTATTACCTTGATGGCTAATTATCGGGTTATGGCCTATTTCGAGCATGCTTTAATGCGTCCGGTGTCCCGGGCCGGGTTGGTGGGTCAGTGGGGCTTTTTGCTAACGGCCACCATGGCCAGCGCCTGGTTTTTTGTGGCGGTCCTGGTGGTGGTAGCGCCGGGGGTCATGTATTTGCCGGCAGAATTGGCCGGAACCCGGCTCTGGGTGTACCTGGGTTTTTCTTTGGTCTTTGCCCAGATGCTGCTGGCCTGGATCGTTTATGCCACGACGGTAGGCAGTGTTATCGGAGTGGCGATAAATTGCCTGTTTTGCGTGGTCTTGGTGATGGCCGAGGTGTGGAGTATGCCGTATTTATCCACCCGGGCCTTAGGTTGGCAGGTGTTGCTGGCGGGCGGGTTAGGCGCCTGGTTCGCGGTGACCGCTTTTCGCCGCTGGTGCCGGAAGGAGGTGCTGCATTGACAGACCTGAAAAGCTGAGAACGGAGGATCAAAATTTAAATTAATGTGGTATAAATCTGGAGGTTATTATGACACAAGCGGCAATAAAAACATTATGCAAGGCTTTGGCGGTGGTGATGTTCGCGTGCGGGGCTTTTGGTTCCATGTTGTGTGTGCCTTATGCGATAGGCTTCGATCTAAGCTGGATCACAGCGGCCGGAGTGTATTTTATCGCCGGGGCTATTATGATGAGCGGCGGGCTGATAACTTATACGGCCATCACGCTGGCAGAGAAATAATGAATTAATATCGCCACCCTCCGGTTCGTGGAGGGTGGCAGTCGGGCCTACAGGAGACAAGACCATGAGCTGTGTAAAAGTAGTTTCTTTGCAGGTGAACTATGATGAAGTGCGGGCGGTCGACAATATTTCTTTTGAGCTGGAAAAGGGCCGGGTTTATGGTTTTCTGGGGCCGAATGGCTCCGGGAAGACTTCGACCATAAAAGCGCTGGCCGGTATTCTGGAGCCTGCCTGCGGGGAGATCATCCTGAATGGCCATGACCTGGCGACGGCACGCCAAAAAGCTTTGCTTAAAGTTGGCTATATGCCGGATTTCGCTCCGGTGTACGAGAATCTGCAGGTTTGGGAATATCTGGACGTGTTTGCCGCCGCCTATGGTTTACCCAGCGCCGAAAGGCCGGGGCATATCAGTAAATGGCTGGAGAAGACCGACCTGACTTCCAAGAAAGAGGCCCTGGTCCGGGGTTTATCCCGGGGTATGCGCCAGAGGCTGGTGTTCGCCCGGACTTTGTTATCGACGCCCGATATTATTTTGCTTGATGAACCGGCCAGCGGCCTCGACCCGATCTCCCGTAAACAAATGCGCGATATCCTTAAGGAATGCCGGGGCAACGGCGCCGCGATCCTTATTTCCAGCCATATCCTTTCGGAGTTGAGCGAGTTCGTGGATTCCCTGATAATCCTGGAAAAAGGCCGGCTGGTGATGAGCGGTAGTATAGAAGATATCCGTTCCCGGCTGGGCGGCGGTCAGAAACTGGCTTTGCGTTTTTCCCGTCCCGAGGACGGTGAGATCTTCCGGAACCTGCTGGCGGAAGAGAATATTGAGGCCGGCCGGGTCGTGCAGGATCAGGAACGCTATGTGGTTATTTTTAAAGGTTCCAGCGGTGCGGCCGGAGGCTTTTTGCAGAAGCTCATGGGGCGGGGCGTGTCGCCGCTGGAATGTGCCATATCCAGTGATGATGTAGAAGATATTTTTCTTAAGGTCGGCGCAAGGGAGGTAGCGTGATGATGAAAAAACTTAATGATAATGCTCTTTTCCTGAGCTGTTGGTATGAACGCAGCCGGCCGGTTAATATTATCTGCCTGGGGGCTCTTTATGCCGGGCTCATCATCCTGTCATATTTTACCAGTATGAATGTTCCGGCCCGGGATATGAATGCTTTACAGGTTTTCCTGATAGTATGTGAAGTTGCACAGGCCGGTGTGCTTTTGCTGGCGGGAACTCTTTTTGTATTCAGCCTGTCTTCCCGCGAGCGGCAATGCGGCACCCTGGATTTTCATCGCAATTCACCCGAGGCGGTTAAAGACAAGATCGTCGGCCTGGTCTTTGGTGCGGCCTGGTTTGAATGGCTGATATTCGGCGGGTTGTTTCTGCTCGAAGTAGTTTTAGCTCCGCTGACCGAGATCGGCGTGTGGCGCGTTATGCTGTATAACCTTTCTCTTGTTTTGACGGCTCTATTGTTCCATAGTGCGGCTGTTTTGATCTCCCTGTTAACTACCCGGCAGAACCATAGAAACAGCCCGCTGGTGATGGTGGGGCTGTTCTTTTTTGTCATGCCGTTATTCGGCATGGTCACTTCCTTTACGGCGGGGACGGGTTTTTATCACATTCTTGGCCTGGGAGCTGCCAGTTATGCGCTTCCGCCGGGCCAGCACTGGGGATCGCAGGGTTGGTTCTTTGGCCTTAATTTACCGCTTATTATTTTGCAGGCAGTTCTCCAGGTGCCCTTAATAGTTTTTATCGTGCGGGCTTTATTCAGGACTTTCTGTCAACCGAACAGCCCGGCCTGGTCGAAAGACGACATATTGAGGATCTGTTTTTTCCTTTTGACCGTGGTCACCGGCTTGTGTGTGGGTGCTTATTTTGATCCGCAAGCCGCATCCGGTATTCTTAATTCCCATTATCGGAGTGACAATGGTCGGGCGGGTATTTTGTTCGGGCTGGCCAGCTTGCACAGTACTGTATATGTGTTCCTGGGGATAGCGGCCGCGTTCTTTTTAAGCCCCAGTTATTTTCAGTATCGAAAATACCAGGATCTAAGCACTAAGAAGTTGGTCGCCCGCTCCGCTTTCAACGACGGGGCCAGTGCATTTGGCCCGCAAATGGTCTATATAATGCAGGGTGCGGCGTATTATGGTTTTTATCTGGCGGCTACGGGTACCGGGTGGCTGAACAGTTTGTGCCTTGTATTTATCTGCGCCGGCTATATCCTGGGGTTCACGGCTTTTCTGGAGTATTACCGGTTGGGTGAGTTTCGCAATAATACCGCCTGGTTCGTTACGATCCTGGCGGTGTGGTGGGGGTTCTTGCCCTGGCTGGGTTTTATTATCAGTAAAGGTGATCAGTATGTGAACTTTTTGACCATGCTGGGTCCATTAACTGGACTTGCGCTGATGCAGTACTTTGTAGCGCATCAGGCTGTGCCGTATCTGCCGGCCCTCTGTGCGCCGCTGGTTACGGCGGGTATCCTGTGGGCACTGGTCTTCGCCCGGGAGGAGAACAGGAATCCGGCCTGAAGAACAGGCTCATATCTATTCCAAGAAATTGAACGGTGACAAATCGTATTATGGTATACTTTTTCAAAAGGAAAAAGATTGTCACGTGTTCAGCCCCCAATCGCTACCGGGATTATCAATCGGAAAAAGCAGCTGCAATTATTTAAAATTATCGATGAGGCCTTATGAGAATAGTTCGCGCTTTACTTGTGCTGGTTATTGCCGGAGCGTTACTGGCGCCTTTGGTCCGGGCGCAGGAAGGTCCGTTGACTTTGGCGGATTGTTACCGGCTGGCTTTGGCGCGCAGTGAGGCCATAGGTATTCAGAAAGAGCTGATCCTCGAAACCGAAGGGCTCATGCTGCAGTCCTTAAGTACGGCTTTGCCCAAAGTGGCTTTTGCTTATTCCGAGAAATGGCAGGATGTTTACAAGGGTGACTCCTTCCATAGTAATGTGCCGGAAGCCAAGTTCACTTTAAGTCAGCCGCTTTTTACCGGATTCAAGGAATTCGCCGCCATTCGGGCCAGCCGGCATATTGGCAAACAACGGGCGGCCGAGCTCAAGCGTGCCGAACAATTGCTTTTGGTGGATGTGTCGGACGCTTTTTATCTTTGCCTGAGTTTGCAGGAAGATGAAGAGGCCTTGAAAGATATTATTAAAGCGCTCAAGGATCGTTTTACCGAAATGCAAAAGCGCCAGGGTATTGGCAAGTCGCGTAAAAGCGAGGTGGTGAATGTGGAGGCCCGGTTACGGCGGGCCGAAGCCGGTTTGGCCATGACCATGGTTCAGAAGGAAGCGTCGGGGGCTTTGCTGGAGTTTCTCATTGGCCGTGAACCGGAGGCTTTGCTGGACGATGTGCTGCCGCAGGAAGCGCGCACCCTGGAGGCTATGGCTCAGGAATTGGAAAGCCGGGCGGATATTGCAGCCGCCCGTGAAGCGTTGGCGGCGTATAAACAAAATGTGACTGCCGCCCGTTCCCAGTTCTTTCCTACGGCGACTTTGTCGGGAAATTCTTATACTACGAGGGTGGGCACGTCGGCCGGGAACGATTGGGATGTTACGCTGGGGGTGAGCGTTCCGATCTTCAACGGGTTAAGCGATGTGGGCGCGGTCAAACAGGCGCGGGCCCAGAAAAATCAGGCCAGTCTGCGCCTCGACCAGGCCCGGCGTAAAGCCAAAATGGAATTACGCACCGCTTTTCGCAAATGGACCCTTTATGAAAAACGTTTAACCGGCCTGGAACGCGCCCTGGAAGCGGTGCGGGAGAATTACGTTTTGCAGTCGGAGGATTTTCAGAAGAACCTGGTGAGCAACCTGGATGTCTTGCAGGCTATCGAAGACCTGCAGGCGGTACGCCGGGAAAAAGCGGTCGCCAAGGCCGATGCCCGCCGGGCTTTCTGGGCGCTTAAGATCGCGGTTGGAGGAGTGGAATTATGAGCCTTTCGGATACTTCAATACGCCGTCCGGTATTTGCCTGGATGGTAATGGCCGCGCTGATGATCTTCGGCCTTATAAGTTACCAGCGCATGGGTGTCAGCCAATTGCCCAATATTGATTTCCCGGTGGTTAACGTGAGCCTTACCTGGTCGGGGGCGGCGCCCGAGGTAATGGAAAAAGACGTGGTCGATACTGTTGAGCAGGCCATGATGACCGTTCAGGGGGTCAAGGAAGTTTCGTCTACCATCCGCCAGGGCCAGGCCAGCGTTACTATTGAACTTGAACTGGGGCGCGATATCGACGCCGCGGTCCAGGATATCCAGGCCAAGATCAACCAGGCCCAGCGCCATTTACCTAAAGACCTCGACCCGCCGGTAGTGTCGCGTTCCAATCCGGCCGACCAGCCGATCATGTGGATCGCCGTTACCAGCGAACGCACTAAAGTCCAGCTCATGGAGTATGTGGAAAAGTACCTGCGCGATAAATTCACCAGCGTCAATGGCGTGGGTGAGGTTTCGCTGGGCGGGTATATCGACCCCAATTTCCGGGTGTGGATCGACAACCAAAAACTTAACTCCTACGAACTGACCGCCCAGGATGTAATGGATGCTATCAGCCAGGGCCATAACGAGGTGCCGGCCGGACGTATCGAGACCGCACTGGCCGAGCAAAGTGTGCGCGTTATGGGTGAGGCCAAGAGCGCGGAGGAGTTTGGCAATATCCTTATCAGCACCCGCGGCGGTAAGCCGATCTTTACGCCGATCCGGTTAAACCAGGTGGCCCGGGTGGAGGACGGTTTGGCCGATATCCGCCGGATCACGCGTTTTAATGGTACGCCGGCTGTCGGCCTGGGCATCAAGAAACAAAGTGGTTCCAACGATGTGGCTATTGCCCATGCGGTAAAAGCGCGTTTGGCCGAGGTCAAGAAAGGCTTGCCGGCGGACATCCATATGAATGTGGTCTTCGACCGCACCAAATTCATCGAGGAGTCGATCCACGACCTTACCTTCACTTTGATCTTGTCGGCGCTGATAACCTCCCTGGTATGCTGGTTCTTCCTGGGCGCCTGGAGCGCCACGCTTAACATCCTGCTGGCTATCCCCACGTCGATCCTGGGCACTTTCATTATTATTTATTTTCTGCATTTTACCCTGAACACTTTTACGGTGCTGGGCCTCTCGCTGGCGGTGGGTATTGTGGTGGACGATTCCATTATGGTGCTCGAGAACATTGTGCGTTTTCGCGAGCATGGAGAAGATAAAGTTTCGGCGGCCAGTAAAGGCGCTAATCAAATAACCGGCGCGGCAGTTGCTACTACCATGGCGATCACCGCTATTTTTATTCCGGTGATCTTTATTTCGGGGATCATGGGGAAATTCTTTTTTGAGTTCGGTATTACTATTGCTGTGGCGGTGGCTTTATCTTTGCTGGAAGCGCTGATGCTTACGCCCATGCGCTGTTCCCAGTTTTTGCAGGTGGGCCGTTCCACGGATTTCGGGCGCGGAGTGGATGACGGTTTTCGCCGCCTGGCGGCTTTTTATGGTAAAACGCTGGGCTGGGCTTTGCGGCATTCCTGGCTGGTGATCTTTATTTCTTTGGTGATGTTCGCGGCTTCTTTCCTTATTGTGGGATTGTTGCGGAAAGAGTTTGTGCCGCCGCAGGACCAGAGCATGTTCATGGTGAGTTTGCAGGCGCCGCCGGGGGCTTCTTTGCCTTATACAGACAAACTGTTCAAGCAAGCGGAAAGTTTTGTGGCCAGCCGGCCGGAAACACTGCGATATTTTTCGTCCGTAGGCGGTTTTGGCGGCGGGGAAGTAAACAAGGGGATCATCTTTGTGACTTTTAAAGACCCCAAGGACCGTCCGCTTTCCGCGGAGGTTGGTTTAAAGAATGACTCTGGTCATCGGCTGAGCCAGGGCGATCTGATGGGTATATTCCGTAAGGAGCTTAACAAGATCAAGGACCTTAAGGCCCGGATACAGGACTTGTCTTTAAGCGGTTTCTCCGCCCAGCGCGGTTTTCCTATTGAGTTCAGTGTGCGCGGCCCCGACTGGGACAAGCTGGTGGAGTACTCGGACAGTATGCAGGAGCAAATGGCCAAAAGCGGCCTGATGACCGACGTGGATAGCGATTATCAACCCGGCGCGTCCGAAGTGCGGGTTGAGCCCGACCGTAAAAAAGCCGACGACCGCGGGGTGAGCATGCAGAATATCGGGTCGGCGGTCAATGTGCTTTTTGGCGGCGAGCTGGCCGGTAAATATTCCAGCGCGGACCGCCGTTACGATATCCGGGTTCAGCTGGAAAGCGACCAGCGGGTCAATATGGCCGATATCGACAGCGTGCAGGTCTGGAACAACCGCGGCGAGCGGGTCCAGCTGAAGGATGTGGTGCGGGTGGCCGAAAGGCCCACCGCGCTTACCATTACCCGCCGGGCGCGGGAACGGGCCATATCGGTGTATGCCAATGTGGCGCCGGGCAAGTCGCAGACCGATGCTATTGCCCGGGCCCAGAAGATCGCCAAAGACACTCTGCCTGACGGTTACCGGGCCATTCTGGGCGGCACTTCGCAAACTTTCCAGGAATCTTCCAATGGCATGGCCATGGTGTTTATCCTGGGTATATTGGTTGCGTACATGGTTATCGGTTCCCAGTACAACAGTTTTCTTCAGCCGTTCATTGTCCTGCTGGCTTTGCCCTTCAGCATCTCCGGCGCTTTTCTGGCCTTGCTGGCCGGTAACCAGTCTTTGAACCTTTATAGTATCATCGGCATAATCCTGCTGATGGGGATAGTAAAAAAGAATTCCATTTTGCTGGTGGACTTTACCAATCAGGTCAGGGGAGAAGGCAAGAAGGTGCGGGAGGCTTTGCTGGTGGCTTGCCCCATACGTTTGCGCCCGATATTAATGACTTCGCTGGCTACTATTGCCGCGGCGGTGCCCCCGGCTTTGGCGATCGGCGCCGGAGCAGAAGTGCGCGCGCCAATGGCCATTGCGGTCATGGGCGGGGTAGCGGTGTCAACGTTCTTTACCCTCTTCGTGGTGCCGTGCGTCTACAACCTGACCGTACGCGACAGCTGGGCAGTCTACACCGCCAAGCCACAGTGAGGACACAATGTTCCGCTCGTTAAAACACTATAACCTACGCCTGTTCCTGGCCGGCCAGCTGTTCTCGCTGATCGGCACCTGGATGCAGATCGTGGCCGGGAGCTGGCTGATCTATCGCTTAACCAATTCCGCTTTCCTGTTAGGCGCTTTCGCTTTCGCGCTTAATTTTCCGGCTTTGATATTTTCTCCCTTGGCCGGGGTCGCGGCCGACCGTTTCGACCGGCGCAGTCTTCTGGTGCTGGTCAACACTCTTTCCATGGTCCAGGCTTTCATTTTGTGGGTGCTGGTTTTTACCCACACGGTCCAGGTATGGCATTTAATGGCGCTGAGTGTGGTGCTGGGTATTTTAAGCGCTTACGAATTGCCCATTCGCCAGTCGTTCATAAGTAAAATGATCGACGACCCCAAAGACCTGCCCAATGCAGTGGCGCTTAATTCCTCGGTCTTTAACGGCTCGCGTTTGATCGGCCCGGCTTTGGCCGGCCTGACCATTGCGGTTTTCGGGGAAGGCATTTGTTTCCTGCTTAATGCACTGAGCTTCCTGCCGGTCATTGCGGCTTTGTGTTTAATGCGTTTGTCGTATGTTAAAGCCGGGCGTTCCCTGTCGGCGCGCAGCAGTCTGGTGGAAGGTTTCCGGTATGTATACCATTCCATGCCGATCCGCCTTTTATTGATCATGGTATCGGTCTTAAGCATGTTAAGCGGAGCGTTCCATGCATTGGCGCCCATTTTTGCCAAGGAGGTGTTTGGCGGGGGCCCCAGGACTTTGGGCCTGCTTTTATCCTGTTCCGGGCTGGGGGCTTTACTGGGGGCGATGTACCTGGCGGGCCGCAGTACGGTTATCGGCCTGGGGAGGGTGGCGGCCGTGGCTTCGGCCGGGACCGCGGTTTCATTTATGTTATTCGCGGTTATTCTGGATATCCGTTTGGCGGCGGTAGCGGTTTTTTTAAGCGGATTAACCATGATCATGAGCATTGGCGGCATGAATGTGATCATCCAAACGCTGGTGGAGGAAGGCAAGCGCGGGCGGGTGATGAGTCTTTATGGCATTGCTCTGGTTGGCATGTCGCCTTTTGGCAGTCTGACCGCCGGTTTTATTGCGTCCCGCGCCGGAGTATCCACCGCGCTTTTCTTCGCGGGCGTTTTTGCGCTTACCGCCTCGGTCCTTTTCTGGTTCCGCCTCCCACGTTTTCGCTCCTTCGTGCGCCCAATCTACGCCGCCAAAGGCATCTTCCCCGAAGCCTGATCACGAGCCTATCTCCTTGCTATCAAATTATGCCGGGCAGATCCCGATGAAGCCGCTGTCCTGAAGTCCATGATCGTAGGCCTAAAGGCCCCACCCGGCCCCGGAGGGGCCAGGATGTGGGGGGCGGAGCTTGTCTACGCCCGGCAATTTAACGATATACTCCTGAGACCTTGAAAAACACCCCTGATTTTTTCTGTATTTACCTTGACCATGAACCCATTACACATAAGATGTAATATAGTTATAGGTAATGCGAGTTCCTGTTCCTTCCAAAGCAAAGATCACAAGCGTTTTACACTCTGATCAAGGGAAAAAGTATGCTTTTGGCTTACAAGCCGCATTTTTCCATAAGAATATTTTCACTGATTTGCGCTTTCCTGTGCCTCCTGGGCACTGCGGCGGCCTGGGCCTATCCCGACGGCACCGGCAACGATATTATTCCCTACAAAGTGAGCATCGGCACCACCATACCGTTCAGCAAACTGCAGGTTGACGGCGCTATCTACGGAGGTTCCACCAAGCCCTCGCATACCGAAGTCGACCTGGCCACGCCCGGCCACGCCATGTTCGGCGGAAATATGGAAGTGGACGGCGCGGTTTATGTGGATAGTAGCATTTACAATACGGGCTCCATTCAGGTTGGCACCACCGCGCCTTCGCATACGCAGGTTACACTTGGCAGTGCAGGCCAGGCGATGTTTGGCAGTAACGTGGAGATCGACGGCGCATTGTATGTGGACAGCAGTATTTATGTGGATGGTTTCATATACGGCAACGGGTCGCGCCTGACCGGGCTAACATCGAGCCAGTGGACCACCAGCGGGTCGGATATCTATTACAATTCCGGCAAGGTGAGCATCGGCACCACGTCGCCCACGCTTACTTCGCCATTTACGCTTAGCTACGCTAATAACGTCGCAACCCAGCCGATTTTTGCTATGAACAATACCGGCTCGCAAACGGGTTTTGCGTTTACCTTTAGCAATGTTAATAAAGCGCAGATCCGTTCGGACAATAACGGCAACATGGTTTATGCTTCATCGGGTGCACAGTTTTTCGCTTATCAAACTGATTATTCGGCCACGTCGGATGTCTATTTCGCGGTCGATAGCGCGTTTACCAATCCCGGCATCTTTATTCAAGGCGCCACGCGTAACGTGGGTTTGGGTAACACTACGCCGCGGGTCAAGATGGACATCACTGGCGGCATGACCATCACCGGCGATATTTCCGTCGGCCCGGGCTCTAATGCGCATGCTACCGGCAACGCGGATATCTTTGCCAAAGGCAATATCGAGACCGACGGGGTCCTGTATGCGCAGGCCATGATGCTGGCCTCGGGCAACACCGTGAATTCAATTGTGACGGCGGTAAGTTCATCTTCCACCGACCTGCAGATCCCCACCGCCAAATCTGTGTTCACCTTAACCTCGGGCCTTACGATCATTCAGGACCTGGATTCCAATATTTACGTCATCGACGGCAACGCCACTCCCGGGAACACTCGCCTGGGCTTTAACGTTAATGGATCAACATCGGTTATCATCGACCAAAATGGCAATGTGGGGATCGGAACCACGGTTCTGGTCCAGCCTTTGCACGTCAATGGTCAGTGTGTGACGGGCGATACGCGCCTCAGGCGCCGCCGCCGGCGTCAGCGCAATGATGCCGACGGCCAGTGGATCGAGGAGGATTATTTCGAGGATGTCCGTATTGACCAGATCCGTCCTGGTGACGAGATCATGACTCTCGACGAGCGTTCAGGCCGGATGACGGTGTCGCGGGTGAACGCGTTGATGGATATGGGCGTTAAGGATATCTTTGTGCTCACCACGTCTACCGGCAAACAGATCCGCACCACAGGAAACCATCCCTATCTGGCGCTGCCTGCCGGGCATTTTGACCATGCGCGCGTGGCGGGTTTGCAAGGTGAGGATAATAAAAAAGGCCCGCAAGGGGCCTATAAAAACGATCTTGCGACCGCAGTTCAAACATTGACACAAGTTGCGCCGTTTGTCAAGGGCTCCGGTCAGTGGACAATAGCGGCTAACCTGGCGGCGGGCCAGATGGTGGCGGTAGTGGGCGATAACGGCAAGCCGGTTTTTGAGCGCATTGAGTCTATCGATCATACCCCGCCCGAGCAGGTGTGGGATATAGAGGTAGAAGGCACGCACAACTTCGTGGGCAACGACATCATCGCGCATAACACCTATATTTCCGGCAATGTGGGTATTGGGTCAACGAACCCGGGAGCGAAACTTGATGTTAACGGTAATGCCAATATTTCCAACAATGTGATGGTGGGTAATGCGGTGGCCGACAGCACTAACACGCCGCGGTTGCAGATAACGTCGGACGAAATTGCTATTAATCTTCAATAGGCAGGTTTTATGCTTCATAAGCGTCGGGCATCAGGATCAGTCATTATTCCGGATGGATACCGCGGGTTTATCTCGGGATTGAAGGCCCGTATACGTTCGGCGCAGGCCAAAGCGATTGCGTCGGCCAACCGGGAGATGATCGTTTTGTATTGGGAGATCGGCCGGCAAATCCTTTTACGGCAAAAGAATGAGGGCTGGGGCTCGAAGGTTATCGACACGATCGCACGTGACCTGAGCGCCGAATTTTCCGGCATGAAAGGCTGGTCGCCCAGAAACCTGCTCTTTATGCGGATGTTTGCCGAACGCTATCCTGCTCTCCCAATAGTGAAACAGCTTGTTTCACTATTGCCCTGGGGGCATGTTGTCCGGCTTCTTCAGATGGTCAAGGACGACCAGGAGCGCGCCTGGTATATCCGTCGTGCCGCTACGGAAGGATGGAGCCGGGAGAGTTTGGTCGACCAGGTCGCCAAAAGGCTTTTTCACCGTCAGGGCCGGGTACAAACAAATTTTTCCAGGACCTTGCCGGCGCCGCACGCGGGGCTGGCGCAACATGCTTTTAAAGATCCGTATGTTTTTGATTTTTTAACGGTTGGCCCCGCAGCTGTTGAACGCGATGTTGAACGGCAGTTGATCGTTCATATGCGCCGGTTCCTGCAGGAGTTGGGCGCCGGGTTCGCTTTTGTGGGCCAGCAGGTTCATCTGGAGGTTGATGAAACCGACTATGTGGTCGACCTGTTGTTTTATCATGTTAAATTGCATTGTTATGTGGTCGTGGAGATGAAGGCGGTTGAGTTCCGGCCGGAACACGCGGGTCAGTTGAATTTCTATCTTTCGGCTGTTGACGAAAAACTGCGTTCCACTGAAGATAAACCCACGATCGGATTGCTGTTATGCCGCGGGCGTAAAAAGCTGACCGTGGAGTACGCATTAAGAAACGTGTCTTCTCCGATAGGAGTTGCGCAGTGGCAAGACCGCTTGACATCATCTTTACCGAAGGCGCTTAAGGGCAGTTTGCCGTCTGTTGCGGCCATCGAACGCGAGCTGAGCGGACTGAAAGAAAAAAGAAAGCGATAATGAAAAAGTTTTGTTGGCACAGAGAGGTTGATAAGACCCGTCATCCTGGAGCGCGCGCGGCGTTTGCGTTACGGGGCGTGATGGCGGCTCTGTGCTTTCTGTTCGCGCTGGCCATGCCGGCGTACGCGGCGAAGAATTACAATGTAAAGAATGATGCCCAATCGTTCCTGTTCATTAATGGCACCAGCGGTAATACGGGGGTTGGCTCGACCAGTCCCGCGGCGAAGTTGCAGATTGATGGTGCGATCTACGTGAATGCGGGGACGAAGCCGTCGCATAGCGAGGTTGACCTGGGCGTGTATGGCAACGCCATGATCGGCAAGAACGTGGAGATCGACGGCGCTTTGTACGTGGATAGCGGCATCTATTTCACCGGCCCGCTGGTGGGCGATGGCTCCAGGCTTACCGGCATCAGCAGTTCTTCCACGATCATTAATGATGTAGACACCGCAGTGTATACGGTTGACGGCACCAACGCACGCATAGGCTTTAATATCAACGGTTCGACATCGATGATCATTGACCAGAACGGCAATGTGGGTATTGGTTCCACCTCGCCGCAGGCCAGGCTTATTGTGGCCGGCACGCCAACATCACAATATTTACAGGTTGATTCGGCTGGCAGGATCGGGGTTTGGGGAGATAACGCTTATTATCCATTTTGGGTGAACGCATCAGGAGATGTCGTTGCGCGTCTTGGATATTTTATGTTTGGAACGCAAGATTTTACAACTGGGGGTTCTGGTATCGGCTTCTGGAATGACTCCACCTCAATTGCAATGCAGGCTTCCAATAAAGATATTAAGTTTTTAACTAAACCATCCAATCAAAGTGGACAAAAGATGGTGTTAACGGCGGCTGGAAGTTTGGGTCTGGGAACCACAGCTCCGCGCGCTTTAATGGAAGTCGCCGGCAGTATGACGGTCACCGGGGACGTTTCCATCGGCCCGGCTACAAAAACTTATATCTCTGGCAGTGCTGACTTATTTGTTGAGGGAGCTATTGAAACCGACGGCAATATTTACAGCCTGGGCACGGGCGGGAACTTCTTTAATGGCAATGTGGGTATCGGCACGGCGATGCCTTCAGCCGGGCTGGATGTCAGCAATGGGTACATCCGGGCTTACGATACCGGCGGCACGCCTCCGGCGCCGGCGTCGGGCAGAGGTCTTGAACTAACTGCTACCGGCGGCCTGGGTGTGGTGCAGGCCTATGACCGCACCGGTGCGGCGTTCTTACCGCTCTATTTGCAGGGCTCGTCAGTGATCTTAAGTCAGGGCAATGTGGGTGTTGGCACCACCGCGCCTTTTTCCAAGTTACAGGTGGATGGGGCTATTTATGGTGGAACAACGAAACCCAGCCACACTGAAGTCCTCCTGGAGACTTCGGGCAACGCCATGTTTGGCAAGAACGTGGAGATCGACGGCGCTTTGTATGTGGACAGCGGCATCTACTTCACCGGCCCGCTGGTGGGCGACGGCTCCCGGCTGACCGGCATCAGCAGTGCGACTACAATAGTTAATGACAGCGATACCAGCATGTTCGTGGTTGATGGCGCCAATGCGCGGATGGCCTTTAACATCAATGGTTCCACTTCGGTGGCTATTGATAACAATGGCAATATTGGTGTGGGCACTACGGCTCCGTTGGCGGCTGTTGAGGTGCGCAACGGCTTTCTGCGGGCTTTCGACAGCGGCGGCAGTGTTACCAATCCGGCCTCGGGTAAAGGTATCGAGATCACGGCCACGGGCAGTGTGGGCGTCGTGCAGGTGTATGACCGGACGGGTGGCGTGTACTTGCCGCTTTATTTGCGCGGCTCTTCGGCTTTGTTTGACCAGGGCAATGTAGGTATTGGTGTGGCAACAGCCGCGGCCAAACTGGATGTGGGTGACGGCTACATTCGAGCCCAGGATTTGGGCGGAGCGGCGCCTGTGCCCGCTTCGGGCAGGGGGCTGGAGCTAACGGCTACCGGCGGCCTGGGTGTGGTGCAGGCCTACGACCGTACCGGTGCGGCGTTCTTACCGCTCTATTTGCAGGGTTCCTCGGTGATCTTCAGTCAGGGCAATGTGGGTGTTGGCACCACCGCTCCTTTTGCCAAGATGCAGGTAGACGGCGCTATCTATGCCGGCACAACCAAGCCCAGCCATACTGAAGTTGCCCTGGAGACTTCGGGCAATGCCATGTTTGGTAAGAACGTGGAAATCGACGGCGCTTTGTATGTGGACAGCGGCATCTATTTTACCGGTTCGTTGGTGGGCGATGGTTCCCGGCTTACCGGCATCAGCAGTTCTTCCACGATCATCAATGATGTAGATACCGCAGTGTATACGGTTGACGGCACCAACGCGCGTGTGGGCTTTAATATTAACGGCGTGACTAAACTTTTGATGAATCAGAGCGGCTGTGTTGGCATTGGAACAACCGCTCCTTCTGAAGCTCTGGACATTGGCGGTACAGGAAATCTGAATGTTACTGGTGGTAGTATTTTTATGAGCGCAACCACAGCGGGACTTTACGGCGTCAAGACCATTGATACCTACAGCTCAAATGCTACTTTAAATTTAGCTGGCGGGGGGACGGCGGCTACCAAGTACGGTATCTCGTTGCAAAACAGGAATGCTTTTAATGATACGTCCGGACAGTTCTACACGATAAAACTTTTGTCCACATACAACCAGACTTCCGGCACAGCCGCAAACACCGACTTGCTAATTAATCGTACCGAAACGGCGATCGGAAGCGGGTTGCAATATCTGATTGATGCCGGAGTTGGCGGCGGCAGTTATGTGAGTAAGTTCACGATAAGCAACGCCGGGCAAGGTTATTTTGCCGGTAATATTGGTGTAGGCACCGCCGCGCCTTTTTCCAAGTTGCAGGTGGACGGCGCTATCTATGCCGGCACAACCAAGCCCAGCCATACTGAAGTCCTCCTGGGGACTTCGGGTAACGCTATGTTTGGCAGTAACGTGGAAATCGACGGCGCCTTGTATGTGGACAGCGGCATCTATTTCACCGGCCCGCTGGTGGGCGATGGTTCCCGGCTTACCGGCATCAGCAGTTCTTCCACGGTCATTCAGGATCTTGATTCCAACATTTACGTCATCGATGGCAATGCCACTCCCGGCAATACCCGCCTGGGCTTTAACATCAATGGTTCGACGTCCATGATCATCGACCAGAACGGCAATGTGGGGATCGGAACAACCACGTATGCGTATAAGCTGGGCGTTAACGGGAATGCGCAGGTACTTGGCGGATATCTTTACGGAGATTCTGCATCTGCGAGTGTTCGGCTTAGCGATGGGAATGGTTCGTTTCTAACGTGGGGATCCAATAATGTTCAAGTTGCATCAGGCAATATACGGTTTACCGTTGCTAGTGGAAAGGGTTTATTTTACGACTCCGTTGGTCTGTCGATTGGCAAGAACTCCAGTTCTCCGAATGCTTCATTAGAGGTTGTGGGCTCAACGGCAGATAGTACGGCAGCCGCTCTGAATGTAGAAGACCTGAATGCTACTTCTATTCTGTTGGTCAGGAATAATGGCCGGGTTGGTGTTGGCATCACTACGCCTTATAGCAAATTGCAGGTCGACGGTGCGATCTACGTTGGGACGACTATTCCTTCGCATACAGCTGAGGTTGTGCTGGGGACATCCGGCAACGCCATGTTTGGCAAGAACGTGGAGATCGACGGCGCTTTGTACGTGGATAGCGGCATCTATTTCA
>JADFZK010000028.1 GCA_015232565.1 Candidatus Omnitrophota bacterium | reverse complement strand
TACTATAGCTGTAATGGTCCGGGGCGGAAGCCTTCTAGATGATTATCAACCTTTCGCCATTTGAAAAAGACCGCATGATTCCCGACGATCTTGGTAAGACCGAGATGGGACGCGACATGCTGGCCCAGGATTATGTGTTAAAACAACTGACTGCATCGTTGATCTATCCGGAGCGTTCACTGGGCAAAGCATTTTGGGACCAGGTTTATGCTCGGGCGCAAAAGCAGTTTGGCAGTATTGATATACCGGTAGATGCTTTCAACAAGGTCTGGATTGTGGCCGACCAGGCCAAGGTGCTGGAGCGCAATAACGCGGCTTACGTTTTAGGGGCACATTTAAAGGTAATGCTGGAAACAGATTATTTAGCGACGTCGACCAACGCAATGCCAACCCCTCAACCATCGAATGTGAAAGCAACCCAGGTCTCAACCCAAACGCCAAACGCCCCAAACGCCACAAACGAATCAAACAAAATTGCCAAGGACGTCCTGCGCGAGATCGTGATCCCGATTTTGGAGAAAGAAGTGAATGAAGGCCGGAATTTTGCCATGTTACGGCAAATGTTTTATTCGATGATCGTGGCGACCTGGTACAAAAAAGCGGTCAAAGGCGCGCTTCTAAATGATGTGTATACTGACCAGAGCCGGACCAGCGGGGTGCTGGCCGACGACCAGGCGGCAAAAGACCAGATCTACGAACAGTATTTGCAGGCTTTCAAGAAAGGCGTTTTCGATTACATTAAAGAAGATATGGACACGGTCAGTCAACAGTCGATACCGCGCAAATATTTCTCAGGTGGACTAAAACTAAATGTTGCGGCGGGGTACACTGGTGTGGGTTCTCCAAGTGGTACTGAGGCTCAATTAATGAGTGTTCCTGGTCAGGCAGCGGTGGTTCCGGCAGTTATCACTTTGGCGGGGAGATCCGGATCTTTAGTACGCAGGGCTACTAATCTGGCATTGCTTATGCTTCAGTTGGCGGTGGCAGGTGATATCTTCGGGGCGGTAAGCCCGAATGCTTTGGGGAAAGCGCTTCAGGGAGCTGGCCGGGTGTCTGACAGCCTGGAGGTTGCGGATACTATGCGTGACAATAGAATGCCTGATTTAAATAAAATGGATCCGGCGAAGTTTCGTTCCGAGTATTTATTCTCAGTTGAGAAAATGCAATTATTGCTTAAAGGCAAAGATGCCCAAAAGGCCTACGAGGCTATTCGGGATAATGTTTCATCAGGGCCAGATTCAGGCCGTACCTGGGCCAGTCAGCAGATGCGTTTTATGATGAAATGGGAGTTATTACGGTTAGTGGTCGAGGCTGGCGGTTTGGACCAGACGGCTTATTTGAAAGATTTTGTGACGGATCTGCTGAATGAACTAAATCAGCAAGATCCGGTCTCGCGTTTACAGGATTATACCAAGTACTTAACAAAGTTCTTTTCTTGGAAAGAGTTGTCGACTGTCTTGTATGCCGCTTTAGTAAATCCGGAAAGCCCGGTTGATGGAGTAAAATGGGGTGCCGCGATTGTGGCCGGGATAGTAAAATTAAGTCCGGCAGAATTGAGAAAGTTTAAACAGGATGTTCTGCCCCTGCTACTGGAATGGCGCGGAGTTGAGGCCCGAAAAGCTCTGGGGATGGGAGATCCCTCAGCTAAGACCCCCGAGGCTAGTTCAACGGACGCGGCCGGAGCTTCCAAAGCACTGCGGGTAGTGGATGGTAAGGTCCAGTTTCTAAAAACACAAACCGTTTCGTTAGCGTTATCTGAGATCAGTAAATTACTCGAAATTATAAATCATCAGGCAGAAAATAAAGGTCTTTTGGAATATGCTTCAACAAGCAGTACAGCTGGTGTGGTTTTTAGCGCGCTTGCTGTTGCGTTAGGTTTTAAGATTATGGAGACAAGCAATAGGGCTTACATAAATGGCGAACAGGGGTTAATGTATAAATATTGGTTAGAATTCTCCGGTGACAGATCTTTGGCAATTAATAGAGTTCGAGCCTGGTTGCTAACTCAAAGAATGACGATCCTCAAGCAAGGTACGGCGTCACTTGTGTTTCCCGTAGGAAGAGAGGTCCTGCCGTCGGAACTTGAGGATTTGTTTATCCAATGGAACATACAAAACGGAGGTTTGCTTAAGGGTGTTGAGTTCCACGATAAAATTGTTCATTTTGGGAAGATAGAGATTGGAAAGGGTCCTGTTGTTAACGTAATAGAGGGTCGGGAGACTTCTGCTGATCGTGAGCGGATGACCATATATTCAGCGAGTGTTAGAAAACTTAGTGATGGAATTCATATAACTTCTATGAGAGATACTAGTTGGGTGGATGATAACCTTCAACGTCATAGAAATGAGACATATGTTGAAGTTTTATGGAAGCAGCGCGGCTCTCCAGGTGCCTATTTGATGTCGAGAAAAGTCGGCAACGAACCTAGGGATATTACTGGGTTTGGCGTTGTGGGCGCGCTAAAGTCTATCGATACAATGGGTGAAAACTTTATTATACGTACTGGGGATAACGTTAATGACGGGCCTGGCACATTGCTTATGCCAGGATTATTATTGGAAAGTGAGACTTCTCCAAACATTGATAATATGGATTTAAAAGAACCATCAATTTGGGGGCCAGTTCAGGTACAGGATGGCAGAGTGATATTCTCCACAGTACTGGCAGAAAGGTCTGTTGAGGATGTGAGATCCGACATTGATATGATTTTGCAGCAAATAGTATTACGGCCTGATCTCAATAAAGCTAAACTATTTGGTCAAAATAAGGTCTATTCTTTGGTTGTTGATAGCACTAGGGACACCTTGCCAATATATTCAGTTCTGGCCGAGTTCTTGGGTGGCAATGCCACGCATGACAACATTAGTAAAAATAATCCCGATGCAGATAAGGGTTATGACATGACTTATCGGTACGGTATGTCGTTTCAATTAGATATGTCGAATGATTGGCTTGTTACAAGAGCTAGCGAATTATTGTCGGCGATGAAAAGTGCGATCACTGGTGATGATAAGGCACAAAATGATAATTTGGCACCAGCAGATGCCTCGGCTCTACCGCCGGGTGGTATTTCCTTGAATGGTCAGAAGATGGATATTGACCTGGCCAAGGATGGCAACGGGATCGAAATGAAATTCGATCCGGCGATGGTGGCCGAGTTCCGCCGAGGTGATCTCCCCGGTGTTCAGGGAATAATTTTGCGTGTTATTCCTCTGGCCAGTCCGTTCCAGCTTTTAGGGATGCCAACCCCTGCGGATGGTACTTCGGTTGCCCACAGTTAGTGTTAACTGTGAAGAATGTGTTCCAGTATTCCCGCGTCAGGGTCTCCCTGGCGCGGAATTGTTTACGGGAAATAAAACTCCCAAACAATTTATTTGCAATTATAAAATTTTGTGGATATACTAACGCAACATTTTTTGGTTCCGACAGGCGGGGCCGGGTGTTAATAACGGAAGCTGGCGGCAGGGAATGAAGTGAAATGCCGTGAGTTTCATCCCGAAAAATAATTCGGGAAAATTGGTGCGCCTTCACTTCTGGGTCTATACGGCGCGGCCAGGATCAAAAAGGAGCAGTCATGACCACAGAAACGATCAAGAAGTTGCTGGAAGCCGGCGTCCATTTCGGACATCAAACCCGCCGGTGGAATCCCAAAATGAAGAAGTATATCTTTGGCGCCCGGGGCGGTATTTACATTATCGACCTTGAGAAGACCGGTGAATGCCTGGAGCAGGCTCGCGATTTTGCGCGCGATATCGCCGCTAAAGGCGGGAAGTTCCTTTTTATCGGCACCAAGAAGCAGGCGCAGGATGTTGTTAAGGAAGAAGCCGGGCGTTCCGGGATGTTCTATGTGAACAATCGCTGGATGGGCGGTTTATTGACCAATTTCGAAACGGTCAAGAAATCTATCCGCAAGTTGCAGGATATCGAGCGCATGGAAAAAGATGGTGTTTTCCAGCGCCTTACCAAAAAAGAAGTCTCGGTGTTAAACAAGGAACGCGAGCGTTTGCTGGCCGACCTGGGTGGCATCCGCGAGATGACGCAGTATCCCGAGGCGGTCTTTGTGGTGGACGTTAAGAACGAAGAGATTGCGGTGCGCGAAGCGAACCGTTTGAATATACCGGTCATCGCCATGATCGATACGAACAGCGATCCGGATCCGGTACAGTTGCCTATTCCTTCCAATGATGATGCGGTGAAAGCCATTCGTATCGTTATGTCGATGGTAGTGGATGGTATTATTGAAGGTCGCAAGGAGTTCATGGGTACCTCTGGTGTTAAAGTGGAAGAGGTTGCCAAGGTTGAAGCGGCGGCGGTTGAGCCTGCGTCTCCGGTGATCGATCCGGCTATCCCCGAGATCATTAAGGAAAGCTTGTCTGAAGCGCTCGATAAGTACGACCTGGTAACTGGCGAAAAGATCTCTGATAACAAAAAGCGTGCTAAAAAAGGCGCTTCCGATAAGGAGTAATTCCAATGTCTGTCGATAATATTAAAGAACTCAGGGAATCCACCGGTTGTGGTATCATGGAGTGTAAAAGGGCCTTGGCCGAATCCAATGGCGATATGAATAAAGCCAAGGACTTGTTACGGCAACGCGGCCTGGAGCTGGCCATAAAGAAGAGCGGCCGGGCGGCTAATGAAGGCCGTATAGAATCCTATATTCATAACGGTAATAAGATGGGCGTTATTGTTGAAGTTAATTGTGAGACCGACTTTGTAGGTCGTAACGAAGACTTTATCAAGTTCACCAAGGACCTGGCCATGCACATTGCGGCCATGGCCCCTAAGTATATTAAGAAGGAAGACGTACCGGCGGAAGTATTAAGCGGCGCAGCCGATCAGAAAGATTTTCTAAAGGTTAATTGTCTTCTGGAACAGGCTTATGTTAAGGACCCTTCGAAATCTGTGGCTGATCTGCTTAATGAGCTGGTGGCCAAGATCGGCGAGAATATCATTGTAAGCCGTTTTATGCGTTATAAGATCGGCGAGTAATCACCGGAGCAAAGCGTGACCAAAGAAGTCCCCAGCTATAAGAGAATTTTGCTCAAGCTTAGCGGCGAGGCCCTTCAGGGCGGCCAGCAACATGGCATCGACGCGGATACTTGCGTAACATTCGCTTCCCAAATCAAGGATGTATGGGAGATGGGGGTCCAGGTTGCGATAGTAGTGGGTGGTGGTAATCTTTTTCGCGGTGGGGCAGAAAGCAAACGTTTTGGCCTGGATCGTTCGGTAGCCGATTATATGGGCATGCTGGCTACTGTGCTTAACGGTTTGGCTTTGCAGAATGCGCTCGAACAGCTGGGGGTTCCGACCAGGGTAATGACCGCGATTCAGATGCAAACAGTTGCCGAGCCATATATTGTACGGCGGGCGATGCGCCATCTGGAAAAAAAGCGGGTGATCATTTTTGTGGCCGGTACCGGTAACCCGTATTTTACTACTGATACTGCGGCGGCATTGCGTGCCAGTGAAATTAAGGCCGATATCATAATGAAAGCTACCAAGGTTGACGGAGTATACACCGCCGACCCCATGAAGGATAAGAAGGCCCGCAAATACGACAAATTGCGTTTTATTGAGGTCTTGAATCAGGACCTGAAGGTGATGGATTCAACTGCGATCAGTATGTGTATGGATAATAATCTGCCGATCCTGGTTTTTAATCTTTTGAAGAAGGGCAATATTAAACGGGCAGTGCTTGGTGAAGACATTGGCACCATTGTGAGTTGAGCAAAAAATTTTTTATAAATTTTTTGAGGAGGGTCTAATATGGGCGTCAAAGATGTTGTTTCTCAGACCGAAGCTATCATGAAGAAGACTCTGGATTCTGTTCATCATGAGTTTGCTGAAGTACGCACCGGCCGTGCGCATCCGGGCCTGGTGGAAGAGATGACCGTTCTTTATTATGGCACGCCTACACCGCTTAAGCAGATGGCGGCGGTTTCGTCGCCGGATGCCAGTTGTTTGGTAATTCAGCCCTGGGATCCTTCGGCTTTAGCGGATATCGAGAAAGCTATTTTGTCATCCAAGCTTGGGATAACGCCCAATAACGATGGCAAGATTATCCGGTTGTCTGTTCCGCCTCTTTCCGAGGAGCGTCGTAAGGAAATGGCCAAGGTAGTAAAAGATATGGCTGAGAAAGGCCGGGTTTCCCTGCGTACGGTTCGACGTGAAGGTAACGATAAAGTAGTTAAGCTTAAGAAGGATAGCGTTATTTCCGAGGATGACAGTTTTAAAGGCCAGGAAGCGATCCAGAAGTTGACTGATAAATATATTAAGGACGTTGACGCCTTATTGGATAAGAAGACCAAAGATTTAATGACGCTGTAGTTCTTTGAAATTTGACCGACTAGCTCATCTGGTAGAGCACAGCCCTTTTAAGGCTGGCGTGCCGCGTTCGAGTCGCGGGTCGGTCACCATTTCTTCCCAAAGAAACAAACCCCCTTAACCTTAGGTAGGGGGTTTGTTTCCATATGAGAAAAGAAATGGTGACCCCGTAATTGCTCCGTCAATTACGGGGTACGGTGGTTGAATAGTAAGGTGCAAGCTCTGTGCCACAAGCAGGGGGTTTGTTTCCATATGAGAAAAGAAATGGTGACCCCGTAATTGCTCCGTCAATTACGGGGTGCATAAATGAGGTCCCGAGCCTCGGGCCTCTGATAGAGGCCACGATAGGCTCGGGACGATTTTCAAAGATTCCTTTGAAAATCGGGTGGGTGGCGAAACTGGCAGACGCGCCAGACTTAGGATCTGGTGGGGCAACCCATGGAGGTTCAAGTCCTCTCCTACCCAGTTTATTTGTTGACACGTTTTAGCTTGATGTTAGAATATTTTTCTTTTTAGCGCGGTTGATTTAATGCGGCGGTAATTCAGTTGGTAGAATGCGACCTTGCCAAGGTCGATGTCGTGGGTTCGAACCCCATCCGCCGCTTTTTTTAATTTCCACCAGGAGGTAGTCCTTTTATGAAGACCCTTGATTTCCTTTGTTCCGACGCTGTTATCGCCGACCTTAAAGCCACCAATAAAAAAGACCTGATCGAAGAGATGGTTTCCACCATGGTGGATGCTGGCGCTTTTGAGAAAAAGAACAAGGCGAAGATCATTGACGTGTTGATGGCGCGCGAGGCCCTGGGCTCTACCGCGATCGGGCAGGGCATAGCTATTCCCCACGGTAAAACCGACTGCGTAGACAAGCTTATCGCCGGGCTCGGCGTTAGTAAAAAAGGTATTGATTTCGACGCTCTCGACGGAGAGCCAGCTTATATATTTTTCCTGCTCGCCGCGCCGGTTGATTCTGCTGGCCCGCACCTTAAGGCGCTGGCCCGTGTTTCCCGCCTTCTTAAGGACAAGTATTTTCGTGAAAGCCTAAAATCCGCCAAAGATAAGAAAGAGATCCTCGACCTGGTTTCACGCGAAGACGCCCAACTAAGTTAAGGGTTTGCAATGAAATAAATGTGCTATTTGGCCGAGTGAATTTTGGCCCATGGCAAGGCGGGAAGAGTGCGCATCCTCGATGAGGATGTAAACGATGAGCAACGAAGCCATGGGGCAAAAGGCACCGGCCAAATAGATACAGTTATTTCATTGCGAGCCCTCAGGACAATGTCCAATAACTTTCTTAAATGGTTGTATCCCGGGATACAGATCAAGCGGTGGATCCTCACCTCGCTTTTTGGTATGGGGGTTTTCTGGCTGGGCAGTAACTTCACCACGTCTTCTTATCACTTTGTTAATGTTTTTGGCTGGATAATAGTGCTTTGCGGTTTTCTGCTGACGCTGCTTGGGATGCTGAAATTACTGGTGTCATTAATTACCCTCTTTCTTCCCCAGAGAGAGCAGGACCTGGTCAACATCCTTTATCAAAAAAGATATCTTGAACGTGGCCCCAAGATAGTCGCTATTGGCGGCGGACATGGCCTTTCGAACCTGTTATTGGCGTTGAAGGAATACACTTCGAATATCACTGCGATCGTTACTGTGGCCGACAGCGGCGGCTCCTCCGGGCGTTTGCGGGAACAGTTTAATATTGTTGCGCCTGGCGATATACGCAACTGCCTGGTGGCTTTGGCCGACGCGCCGGCTTTGATGGGTCAGCTTTTTCAATATCGCTTCCCGGAGAAGTCGGAGCTTAAAGGACACAATTTTGGTAATCTTTTTCTGACCGCTCTTTATGAGGTGGCCGAGCGTGATTTTCAGGAGGCGGTCGAACTTACCAGCAAGGTTTTGGCTATCCGCGGCCGGGTAATACCTTCGACGGTAGAAAGCGTACATTTGGTGGCGCGTTACACTGACGGGCAGGTTACCGAGGGTGAGGCGAGTATTCCCCGTCCTGGCGTGGGGATCGAACGTTTGTATCTCAATCCGCAGGAAGTGGCGCCGACTCAGGAAGCTTTGGACGCCATTGCGGATGCGGATGTTATCATCGTAGGGCCGGGCAGTTTGTATACCAGTATTTTACCGAATCTGGTGATCAAGGGCATGGCAGATGCGATAGCCTCGACTCAGGCTTTCCGGATTTATGTGTGTAATGTAATGACCCAAATGGGGGAGACCGAGAATTTCTCCGCTGCCGATCATTTAAAAGTCATCTTAAAACATACTCGTAAAGATCTGGTAAATGCTATACTAGTGAACACCCGGGAGATCGATGCCCCGGATGCGCTGGCGCGTTATAAACGTGAGAACTCGTTTCCGATCCGCGCTGATATTGATGTAATTGATGAGATGGGGATTAAAGTTTTTGCGGAAGACATAGTGGGTATTCAGGATTATGTGCGCCATGATTCACATAAATTAACCCAGGCGCTAATTAAGGCAATAGAAAAAAACAGGGTCATAAGGCGCTAAAAGAATATGCCCAGATTAGAAAAAACTCTTAAAGTATCTTGCAAACAGGGCCTGCATGCGCGCCCGGCGGCGATGTTCGTGCAGATAGCCAACAAGTTCGCGGCGCAGGTCTGGGTGCGTAAAGGCGCCGAAGAGATCAATGGCAAGTCAATTATGGGCATCCTTATGCTGGGTGCGGATCATAACGCCGAGATCGTGTTGACCGTGGAAGGTCCCGATGCGGATCTGGCGTTTCAGGAGCTGGAGGCTTTCATTGCCAAAGAAATCTAATAAAGAGATCGTCCTTAAAGGGATCGCGGCCGCTCCGGGTATTGCCATGGGGCATGCCTTTCTTATGGATCAGCAGGATTTTATTGTTACCGAACGGCTGGTGCTGGCGGAAGAAGTGCAGATCGAAGTGGCCCGTTTCGAGGAAGCGGTTCTTAACACCAAGATCGAGATCCAGTTGGTTAAAGAAAAGATCGCGGCCAAAGTCGGCGGTCCGGACGCCCAGATCTTTGATGCCCATTTGCTGGTTCTGGAAGACGCCATGCTTATCGATGAGGTCAAGAAACGTATACTCTCGGAAAAACTTGGAGCCGAGTTTGCTTTCTCGCAGGTCTTGAATCGTTATGTTGGCATTTTCGACAAGATCGAGGATGAATATATAAAAGAACGTTCCGCGGATGTTACCGATGTCGGCCGTCGGGTCCTAAAGCATTTAATGGGCGAGTCCCGGCTGCATGATTTTGAGAGTTTATTGGGCGAGATAATAATTGTTTCGCATGATATTTCGCCTTCCGATGCTGTAACGATGTACAGCAAAAAGATCCTCAGTTTTGTGACCGATGTCGGCGGGCGTACCGCGCATACGGCGATCATCGCCAAATCCCTGGGGGTGCCGGCGGTATTGGGTTTGCAGGATGCCACCTTGCGCATCAGCAACCAGGATTATCTGATCGTAGATGGCCGTAAAGGCGTGGTAATTGTCGATCCGACGGAAGAAACCAAACGGCTGTATATTAAGGAAAAGACCAAGATCGCGCAGTATGAAGGCTCGATCATGAACACCCGGGATGTTCCGGCGCAGACCCTGGATGGCCGGCGAGTTACTTTGATGGCTAATTTTGAAATGCATGGGGAAATCCCCGGGGTTAAGAAATACGGCGCTGAAGGTATTGGTTTGTACCGTACCGAGTTTTTTTATATGAACAGGCTGGACCTGCCGACCGAGGACGAACAATACGAGGCTTATCGGACCATAGCCGAAGCAATGGCTCCGCATCAGGTCATTATCCGTTCGCTCGACCTGGGTGGCGATAAATTTTTGTCCAGCATACAACTGCCAAAGGAAATGACGCCATTTCTGGGGTCGCGGGCTATTCGTTTGTGCCTGGAAGAGCCGGAGATCTTTCGCACCCAGCTGAGGGCGATACTACGGGCTTCAGCCCATGGCAATGTGGCGTTAATGTATCCGATGATTGCCGGCCCTGGTGAATTACGCGCGGCGAATAACATTCTTAAAGGGGTTAAAGAACGTTTGCGGGAACAAGGCCTTCAGTTTAATGAAAAGATGCCCGTGGGCGTAATGATCGAGGTGCCGGCCGCCGCCATGACGGCTGATCGTTTGGCGAAAGAGGCGGATTTCTTCAGTATAGGCACCAACGATCTTATTCAATATACGCTGGCGGTCGACCGGATGAGCGAGAAAATGGCCCAGTTCTACGAGCCCGGCCATCCGGCAGTATTGCGGCTGATCCGTCGGACGATCAATGCCGCGCATGATGCCGGCATTAAGGTAAGTGTGTGCGGCGAGATGGCCAGCGACCCGACGTTGGCTATGATCCTGATGGGGCTGGGGGTGGACTCATTTAGTATGTCGCCTTCTTCTATCCCGCAGATCAAGCGTTCGGTACGCAGTGTTAAATTTGCGGATATCGAAGAGTTTTCCAAGGAGGCTCTGCGGCTGAGCACTGGGCTGGAAGTGGAAGAGTATATGACTGGCCAGCTTAAGAAGGCTTCCGCGGAATTCTATTCTTACGAGGCTAAGCCCTGATGAAAGTCCTGATCCTGGCCGGCGGTTACGGCACACGTTTGTATCCTCTGATAAAAGACACTCCCAAAGCTTTATTGCAGGTGGCGGGTAAGACGCTTATTGACCATACGGTCGACAAGTTTTCCGGCGTGCCGAATATCGACGAATTGGTGCTGGTTACCAACGCCAAGTTTGCGGATATGTTGACTGTTTGGGCCCGGGAGCGCAAGGGTCTGGCCTTTCCCATAAGGGTTATCAATGATGGCACGCATACTCCCGAGGAACGTTTGGGCGCGGTCGGGGACGTTCTTTATGTTCTGGCCAAAGAGCGGGTTCATTCGGATTGGGTGGTGGCGGGCAGTGATAATCTTTTCGATTTTGATATAAAAAACTTTTTTAATTTTGCTTTAGGCAAGGCGCCGCATGTGACGGTGGGGTGTTACGACTTGCAAGACCTCGCCGGGGCAGTGAAATATGGCGTCATCCAGCTGGATGGCAATGGCCGCATGACTTCCCTTGAGGAGAAGCCGGCGCGGCCCCGTTCCAGCCTGATCTCGATGTGTTTGTATTATTTTCCGTCCGCTTCACTGGGCCTTTTGCGGCAGTATGTCGAAGAGACTCATAATGCTGATTCCACTGGTGGATATTTGCAATGGCTTTATCAAAAACAGCCTGTTTTTGGGTTGACATTCTCGGGAAAGTGGTATGATATTGGTTCTGTTGAATCGTATAATGAGGCGCAGAAGGTTTTTCAGAGTTAAATCCCTTAATTAAGATTTAATGAAAGGAAGGTAATCGTGAAAGGTAATTATTTCATAACGTCGGAATCCGTTGGCAATGGCCATCCGGACAAGGTTTGCGACCAGATCTCGGATGCCGTGCTGGATGCGGTACTTAAAGACGACCCCAAGGGGCGGGTGGCTTGCGAAACGTTCATTAGCGCCGGGCTTGTTATTGTTGGCGGTGAGATTACCACGACTACTTATGTGGATGTGCACAAGCTGGTGCGCGGTGTTCTGGCTGATATTGGTTATACCAATCAGGTTTATGGTTTCGACGCCTCGACCTGCGCGATCCTAAACGCGATCAATCGTCAGTCTCCGGATATTTCACAGGGCGTAGATGCTGGCGGCGCCGGCGACCAGGGTATTATGTATGGTTACGCCTCCGATGAGACCAAGGAATTAATGCCGCTTCCGATCACTCTGGCCCATAAGCTGGTGAAGCGAGTTGAAGAAGTGCGTAACAGCAAGATCCTGGATTATCTGGGGCCTGATTGTAAAAGTCAGGTTACGGTCGAGTATGTTGACGGCCAACCCAAGCGTATAGATTCTGTGGTCCTGGCTTGCCAGCACACCGAGAAGATCCTGGACAAGACCGGCAAGAAGATCACTGATAAATCGCGTAACGATATTATCAAACAGGTCGCTATGCCGATCGTAGGCAAGTTGATCGACAAGAATACCAAGTTCTATGTCAACCAGACCGGAAAATTCGTGGTGGGCGGACCGCAGTCCGATACCGGCGTTACCGGACGCAAGATCGTGGTGGATACCTACGGCGGAGTTGTTCCGCACGGCGGCGGCGCGTTTTCGGGTAAGGATCCGACCAAGGTGGATCGTTCGGCGGCTTACATGGCGCGTTATATTACCAAGAATATCGTAGCTGCTGGTATTGCCAACAAGTGCCTTATTCAGTTGAGCTATGTTATCGGTAAGGCTGAGCCTCTTAGCATCTTCATTGATACTTTTGGTACAGGCAAGGTTAGCGAGCAGAAGATCGTGGAGATCATTCGCAAGAATTTCGACCTGACTCCCGCCGGTATTATCAAGAAGCTTGAGTTGCGCAAGCCGGTATTTCGTCGTACTGCGGCCTATGGCCATTTCGGCAATGCTGCCTTCAGCTGGGAGAAGACGGATATGGTGGCGGTGCTTAAGAAGGATGCCGGAGTTTAATACCGGGGATAAGAGCGCATAATAACATGCGGGACATATTGGATCTTCCGGCGTGCATTGGCGGAGGTTCAATATGTCCCGATTCATTAAAAAAGATCGGGGTCAAGATGGCTGGTAATGATTTCAAAGTAAAAGATATGTCATTGGCAGAACTGGGACATAAACAGATCGCAATGGCCGAGAAAGAAATGCCCGGCCTGATGTCCTTACGGCGCAAGTATGGCGCCAAGAAGCCGCTGAAGGGGGCCCGGATCATGGGGTCATTGCACATGACCATCGAAACTGCGGTGCTTATAAAGACGCTGGTCGCCCTGGGTGCTGAAGTGCGCTGGGCCAGTTGCAATATTTTTTCTACCCAGGACCAGGCAGCGGCGGCTATTGCCGACCTTGGTATAGCGGTATTCGCCTGGAAAGGTGAAACTTTGGAAGAATATTGGTGGTGTACTAAGCAAGCTTTGGTTTTTCCCGATGGCAAGGGCCCGGACCTTATTGTCGATGACGGCGGTGATGCCACTATGATGGTGCATTTGGGTTTTGCGGCTGAGAAAGATGCAGCGGTACTCGACCGTAAGGCTTCATGTGAAGATGAGAAGGAATTGATCAAGTGTTTGAAGGCTTTGTTAAAAGAAACACCCAAGCTTTGGCACGGCATAACGCCCAAGATCAAGGGTGTGTCCGAGGAAACTACTACCGGGGTGCATCGTTTGTACCAGATGCAGAGCGAAGGCAAACTGCTTTTCCCGGCGTTTAACGTTAATGATTCGGTAACCAAGTCGAAGTTTGACAATTTGTATGGTTGCCGTGAATCCCTTGCTGATGGCATTAAGCGTGCGACGGATGTTATGCTGGCTGGTAAAGTGGCGGTAGTTTGTGGTTACGGCGATGTGGGTAAGGGCTGTGCGCATTCCTTGCGGACTTATGGTGCCCGGGTTATCGTTACCGAGATCGATCCTATTTGTGCGTTGCAGGCTGCCATGGAAGGTTTTGAGGTCAAGACTGTCGAAGACGCCCTGCCCGAAGCCAACCTTTTTGTGACTTGTACCGGGAACTCGGATATCATCACGGTGGCGCATATGGCCGGGATGAAAGATTCCGCTATTGTTTGTAATATTGGTCATTTCGATAATGAGATCCAGGTCTACGATCTTGTAAAGGTTAAGGGGATTAAGCGGATTAACATCAAGCCTCAGGTGGACAAGTATGTTTTCCCCGACGGGCACTGTATTATCCTCTTGGCTGAAGGCCGCCTGGTGAACCTTGGTTGTGCTACCGGACATCCGTCGTTCGTTATGTCTAATTCGTTCACCAACCAGACTTTGGCTCAGCTGGAACTCTGGCAGAAAAAGTTTGCGGTGGGGGTTTATCGTTTGCCGAAGAATCTGGACGAAGAGGTAGCGCGTTTGCATTT
Source organism: Candidatus Omnitrophota bacterium (assembly GCA_015232565.1). Taxonomy (GTDB): domain Bacteria; phylum Omnitrophota; class Gorgyraeia; order Zapsychrales; family Fredricksoniimonadaceae. The sequence goes on along the minus strand of JADFZK010000028.1, from coordinate 26,537 downwards.
GGAGAATGTTGGTGCTAAACTTACCAAACTAAGTGCCAAACAGGCCAAGTACATAGGCGTTCCGGTGGAAGGTCCTTATAAACCGGATCACTATAGATATTGATAAGCAAGCTCGGATAAGCGGGCTTTTACGAGTGGATTGATTATGGCTAAAAAGAGTACGATCAAAAAGATCGGTGTTTTGTGTTCTGGCGGAGACGGCCCTGGCATGAACGCGTCGGTGCGGGCGATCGTCCGTGCGGCTATCACCAGCGGCCTTAAGGTTGAGGGCATCCGCCGTGGTTATCAGGGGCTTATAGATAACGACCTTATCGAGATGGATCGTCGTTCGGTATCCGGGATAATTGGTCGGGGCGGCACTATTCTTAAGACTGCGCGTTCTCTGGAGTTCCGCACTGAAGCGGGGCAAAAGAAAGCGGTTAATACCCTTAAGCGCCATAAAATTGATGCTTTGGTGGTGGTAGGCGGGGATGGTTCGTATCTGGGGGCCAGTGAATTGTTCCACAAGTGGGGTGTTCCTACGGTGGGTATTCCGGGCACTATTGATAATGACCTGCATGGTACGGATCAGACTATTGGTTGTAATACCGCTATTAATACGGCGGTTGAGGCGATAGACAAGATCAGAGATACGGCTCACAGCATGGAGCGTATCTTTATTGTTGAAGTAATGGGTAATCGTTCCGGATATATCGCGATGGAAGTGGCCTTAAGTTCCGGAGCGGAAGATGTGGTGGTTCCCGAGGATAAGCCGGATTATAAAGCGATGTGTGCCAAGATTACCCAGGGAGCGCGCAAAGGCAAGATCAGTTGGATCATTGTGGTATCTGAAGGCGTGATAAAAGCGAATGTGCTGGCGGAAACTATCGTTAACATGACTGGCCTGGAAGCGCGTTCGGTGGTCCTGGGCCATGTTCAGCGTGGCGGCAATCCCTGCGCTTTCGACCGTATCCTGGCGACCCGTTTGGGCGTGGCGGCGGTGGAAGAATTGTTAAAAGGAAACTTCGGGAAAGCTATCGGTGTTATTCAGAACAAGATCAATATCATACCTTTGGCTGATGCCCGCAAGAGGATCAATGATATTTATCAGGAGCGGTATCGACTAATTAACATGTTACGTTAGTTCTGCTACGCCGTCGCTATGTTTGCGATGGTGCGGCTTAGTAGTGGTATAATTTAATCTAGGAGTGGAGTTAACTGGGATTCGCCGGAATTGAAAGGAAGAAAATGGCAAAGATCTATTATGACAAAGATGCTGATTTAAACGATTTGAAGGGCAAGACTATTGCGATCATCGGTTATGGTATTCAGGGCCGTGGTCAGGCGCTCAATTTGCGGGATAGCGGGTTGAACGTGATTATTGGCCAGCGGGAAGGTGGAGTAAATTTTCAGAAAGCCATCGAGGATGGTTTTAAGCCCATGGATGCCGGCAAGGCGGCCAAGCAGGCGGATGTGATCGTGATGCTGACCCAGGATCATTTACAGGGCGAGATCTACAAGAAACAATTGCGTAAATACATGAAGCCGGGTAAGGCGCTGGTTTTTTCGCATGGTTTTAATATTCATTTCGGGCAGATCAAGCCGCCGGCCGATATTGATGTTTGGATGGTGGCTCCCAAGGGGCCGGGCTCTTTTGTGCGCCGGCAGTATGAAGAGGGTAAGGGTGTGCCTTGCCTGGTGGCCATTCACCAGAATGCTTCGGGCAATGCGCTTAAGCAGGCTCTGGCTTACGCCAAGGGTTTGGGCGGCAGTCGGGCGGGTGTTTTTGAGACCACTTTTAAAGAAGAGACTGAAACTGACCTTTTTGGTGAGCAGGTGGTCTTGTGTGGCGGCACCAGCGCGCTGGTGCAGGCGGGTTTCGAAACTTTGGTGGCGGCGGGATATGCTCCGGAGATGGCCTATTTTGAGTGCTTGCATGAGCTGAAGCTCATTGTGGATATTATTTACGAAGAGGGTATTGCCGGGATGCGGAAACGCGTTTCGGATACCGCCGAGTATGGCGATTATACCCGTGGTCCGCGGATCGTTACCGACAAGACCAAGAAGGAAATGCAGAAGGCACTTAAAGAGATCCAGTCCGGAAAGTTTGCCCGGGAATGGATGAAGGAAAATAAAAAGGGCCGGGCCGGTTTTCTAAAAATGCGTGCCGAGCAGGACAATCATCCCATCGAAGAAGTGGGCAAGCGACTTCGGGGCATGATGTCATGGATCAAGAAATAGGTTTATAACTTGAGGGTGATTATTAAAAATACCCCGTTATAGCGGGGTATTTTTATATAGGAGGAAAAGGATATGGCTAAAGAAGATAAGGTATTGATTTTCGACACTACTTTGCGCGATGGTGAGCAGGCGCCGGGCGCCAGCATGAACCAGCGTGAAAAGCTGGAAGTGGCGATGGCTTTGGAGCGTTTGGGGGTGGATATAATCGAGGCCGGATTTCCGGTTATTTCCAAGGGTGATTTTGATTCAGTTAATTCGGTGGCCAAGCTGGTAAAGAAAGCTGCGGTAGCCGGATTGACCCGTTCGGTCATTAAAGATATCGATGCCGCGGCGCTGGCCTTAAAACCGGCCCGCCATCCGCGTATACATGTGTTCCTGGCCACATCCAAGATCCACATGGAACATAAATTACGCAAGTCGCCCGATGAGATCGTGCAGATCGCGGTGGATGCGGTCAAGTACGCGCGCAAGTTTGCGGCCGATGTGGAGTTCTCGCCCGAGGATGCTTCGCGCAGTGACAAGGACTTTTTGTATCGTGTTTTGGAAGCGGTGATCAAAGCCGGGGCCACTACGGTTAATATTCCCGACACGGTTGGTTACGCGATGCCGGAGCAGTATGGCCGGTTGATCCTGGATATTCGCAATAATGTGCCTAATATCGGCAAGGCGGTGATCTCGGTCCATTGTCATGACGACTTGGGTTTGGCGGTGGCCAATTCGCTGGCGGCGGTCAAGAACGGGGCGCGTCAGATCGAGTGCACTATCAACGGCATCGGCGAGCGGGCTGGCAATACTTCTTTGGAAGAAGTGGTGATGGCCATGCGGACCCGTCAGGATTATTTTGGGGTAACCACGGGGATAAAGACTCCCGAGATCTGCCGGGTTTCCCGGCTGGTCAGCAAGCATACCGGTTTTGTGGTGGCGCCAAATAAAGCGATCGTGGGCGGGAATGCTTTTCGTCATGAATCGGGCATTCATCAGGACGGTGTTCTGAAAGAGCCGACCACCTACGAGATCATGACGCCTGAATCGGTGGGTTTTACCGGTCTGGGTTTGGTATTGGGGAAACATTCCGGCCGGCATGCTTTAAAGGCCAGGTTAAAACAGCTGAATATTGAGTTGAATGAAACCGAGTTGGCCCAGGCTTTTGACCGGTTCAAAGATCTGTGCGACAAGAAAAAAGAAGTTTTTGACGAGGATCTGATCGCCATCGTTGAGGACGAAACCCAGGAAGTAAAAGATGTCTGGGTTCTGGTCTCTTTGGTAGTGACCAGCGGCACGGCTATCAAACCCCGGGTGGAGGTGGTTTTGAAGTCAGGCGCTAAAAGCTTTACCAAGGTGGCTACCGGAGACGGCCCGGTTGATGCGTGCTATTTGGCGGTGGACGAGATCACCGGCCTGAAAGGCAAATTGCTGAATTACGGGATCCAATCTGTTACTGAAGGTAAAGATGCCCAGGGCGAGGTGCGGGTACGTGTGGACTTCGAGGGCGATGATGTTACGGGAGTCGGCGCTTCTACCGATGTAATTGAAGCTTCGGTGAAGGCGTATTTGAACGCGGTAAACAAAAAATGTGCCGCAACTAGGGTGGGCGCGAAAAAGAATAATATCGATTTCGGGTTACAGCCATGACGTTAAGATCAACTTATGGACTAGTGGGATATCCATTAGGGCATAGCCTATCGCCGGTGATCCACAATACGGCGTTCCAGGCACTGAGAGTGGATGCTGAATATTGTCTTTTCCCCATGAAACAGGAAGAGCTGGGAGATTTTTTCTCCGAGCTTAAGAAGCCCGACAGTCATATTTTCGGGCTGAATGTCACCGTGCCTCATAAGGAGGTGGTTATTCCGTTCCTGGATTCTTTAGACGGGTTTGCCCAGAAAGCCGGAGCGGTTAATACTGTGGTCATAGATGCCAAACGACGGTTGAAAGGTTTTAACACCGATGGCCCCGGTTTTCTGGCGCATCTGTTGGAGGAAGGCTTTGTGCCATCCGGGAAAAGAGTTGCCATTCTAGGCGCCGGCGGAGCCGCTCGGGCCGTGGTGGCCAGTTTGTGCCTGATCAGTGAGCGCCCGGGATCAATTTTGATCTATGATATTGATCGGGAGAAAGTGGTATCTTTGGTCCGCGACCTTGGAACGCGCATTGATGTCAGTTGTGTTAAGGTGGTCAATACGATCGACGAGTTGAATATCGAGCTTGCGGACCTGCTAATTAACGCTACACCGGTAGGCCTTAAGGTTTCTGATCCCTGCCTGGTAAGTGAAGAATTATTACATTCGCATTTGATGGTTTATGATCTGGTGTATAATCCTGGGGAAACAAAATTGCTTAAACTGGCCAAAGCCAAGGGTGCCAGAACGGTAAATGGCCTTAAAATGTTGTTCTACCAGGCGGTTTTGGCATTTGAGCACTGGGCCGAGATGCAGTTAGCCGAACCGCTTAAGAAGAAGATGTGGGATGAACTTTACAAAGCGTGTTATAAGGGATGATGGATATTAATATTTTCTACATGGTCTTGTTCTTTGTTATAGGCGCCATGATCGGCAGTTTCCTTAATGTCTGTATTGTGCGTTTGCCTAAAGAGCAATCAGTCATTACGCCCGGTTCGCATTGTTTTAAGTGCGGCAAACCGGTGCAGTGGTACGACAATATTCCTTTATTAAGTTATTGGCTTTTGCGCGGTAAATGTCGCGCCTGCGGGGCGCCTTTCTCGATCAGGTATTTCTTTATTGAGCTTCTGACGGCTGGTGTTTTCCTGGGGCTTTATTTGTACTACGGCCTGGTGCTGGAGTTGCTGCCTTATTTGTTGATGATCTGCGGTTTTATTGTGGCGACCTTTACCGATTTTGATGAGCGAATTATTCCGGATGAGGTTAGCATAGGAGGCATGATCGCGGGACTGTTGATCAGCCCTTTGGTTCCTCAGATCCATCATACTGCGGTATGGTGGCAGGCGCTTTTGTATTCCGGGCTGGGCGTGCTGGTGGGCGGCGGGTCAATTTATCTGATGGGTTTGTTGGGCGAATTTATTTTTAAGAAGGAGGCCATGGGCGGTGGGGATGTGAAGCTTATGGCCATGGTCGGCGCTTTTATGGGTTGGAAGATGGCCTTGCTGACGTTCTTTGTGGCTCCGTTTTTCGGGGCGGTGGTGGGCATCATTGAGAAGATCCGCACCAAGGATAGCACGATCGCCTATGGGCCGTATCTGGTGATCGGGGCGCTGGTAAGCTTGTTTTGGGGTGAGCGGTTGATAGATATTATTATAGGCGGTTACGGGTTTTATTGAGTTACATAAACTATTAACAACAGGAGTTCTTATGGTTTCGTACAAGGATCTGGGTTTATCGAACACAAAGGAAATGTTCAAGAAGGCGGCGGCGGGTGGTTATGCCATTCCTGCTTACAATTTTAATAATATGGAGCAGATCCAGGCGGTAATTACGGCTTGTGTGGAGACGCAGTCTCCGGTGATCCTGCAGGTTTCCTCGGGTGCGCGGAAATACGCCAATGCTACGCTGTTGACCTGGATGGCCAAGGGCGCGGTCGAGATGATGAAGGAGCTGGCCAAGGCCAAGAATCTCAAGGAGATCCCGATCGCTCTGCATTTGGATCATGGCGATACCTTTGAGCTGGCTAAATCCTGTATCGAATCCGGGTTCTCCTCGGTGATGATCGATGGTTCTCATCATCCTTACGAAAAGAATGTGGAACTGGCCCGGCAGGTAGTTGAGTTTGCGCATAAGCATGATGTTACTGTGGAAGCCGAGCTGGGTGTGCTGGCCGGTATTGAGGATGATGTAGTGGCCGCCAAGTCGGTTTATACCCAGCCGGAGCAGGTTGAGGATTTTGTGAAGAAGACCGGAGTGGATTCGCTGGCTATCTCGATCGGCACTTCGCATGGCGCTTACAAGTTCAAGCCGGCCCAGTGCACTTTGGACCCCAAGACCGGGGTGCTGGTGCCTCCGCCGTTGAGGTTTGATATTCTCGAAGAGATCGAGAAACGTATCCCGGGTTTCCCGATAGTCCTGCATGGGGCGAGCTCGGTTATGCCTGAATATGTGCAGATGATCAACAAGTTCGGCGGCAAATTGGAAGCGGCGGTGGGTATTCCGGAAGAGCAATTGCGCCGGGCGGCCAAATCCGCGGTGTGCAAGATCAATATTGATTCCGACGGCCGTTTAGCCATGACCGCGGTTATTCGCAAGGTGTTTACCGAGAATCCCGGCGAGTTTGATCCGCGCAAGTATCTGGGTCCGGCCCGCGATGCGTTGGTGTCGGTTTACAAGCAAAAGAACGAGAAAGTTCTGGGCTCTGCCGGTAAGGCCTGATAGTTGCCGGGTATTTAATTTTGCCCCGCTCCCAGGCTTTTGTCGGGGGGCGGGGCAAGTTTTTTTAAAATTGCTATTGAGGTGAATATGGAATGTTTAAAAGAGCGGAATCTTAAAGATTGTACTTGTACCTATCCGGGTTGTGCGCGCAAGGGGGTTTGTTGTGAATGTGTGATCTATCATCGTGCCAAGGGAGCGATCCCGGGGTGTTTTTTTCCCAGTGGCGAAGAGAAGACCTATGACCGCAGTATCCGGAAGTTCCTGGAGGCGTTAAAGGCATGATCCCTTTGAGTCGTTTACAGGAGTTCGGGTTTGCGGACGAGGGGCGTTTTCCCCGGCGGCTTACCCGGCATGCGGTTACCATGAGTTTGCCATCGGCATTGGAACATGGTGTGGAGCCGCTTGAGGTGATCGTGGAAGACGGGCTGGTGGTGCCGTTGCAAAGGAGCGGATCGTCCAGCGGCATGATCATCCGTAACGACGGGGCCATGTTGTATGTGGCGCATCAAGACCAGAAAGACCCGGCCTCGCCCCTCGAAGCCCGGTTCATTAAAGAGATCCCTTATGATGCCCGCAATGAGGTCAGCAATATTATGCACCGGGCGGTACACGCCGATCCTTCTTTGGCGGATATCTGGCGGCAGGTCAGCATGACCTGGCTCGACTGGTTCCCGGCATTAAAGAATGAGGGGGCGATACAGCCGGCCGGCGAGTTTACGCAGGTTGCCAAAGCCTGGGATATGACCGGCGAATTGATTGGCCGCCTGATCGAGAAAGTTCAGCGCTCATTCTCCGGTGAGGTCAACCTGAAAGTCGTGGTGCAGAGTGAGGCCGATTTCAAGAAAGGCTGGCTGGGCGAGGATATTCTGGTGGATGAACGGACTTTGCGGGAGGTCACTGCGCAGGGCCGGGTGAAGTATTTACTGCAGTTTCTTTTTCCCCGGATGCAGAAGGTCTTAAGCAGTCCGGTTTTTCATCCGCGTTCCACTTTTCGTTTATATTATGGTTCCAGCAGTGTATATATTGTAAAACTGGTGGTGGTTCCGCCGGCGGATCAGCCGGGAGTGCCGGCTTCCTCGGCCGGGGTGGCATTGTTACTGCCCGCTCTCGAAGGTTACTCACCCTCAATGGAATAAAATATGGCCCTGGTAAAACCCGAGCTTTTAGTGCCTGCGGGCGACCTGGAAAAGATGCGTTATGCTTTGGCGTTTGGCGCCGATGCCGTGTATCTGGGTATGCCGCGGTTTTCCTTACGCGCGCGGGAGAATGGTTTTCGCGATCTCAAGCAGGTGGCCGAGGCGGTGGCGTATGCTCATGACCGGGGCAAGAAGGTGTATGTAACGGCCAATATTTTTGCACATAACAGCAAGGTGGCGGCTTTTGTGCAGTATGTTGGTGAGGCGCTGGCGCTGTGCCGGCCGGATGCCTGGATCCTGGCCGATCCGGGGCTGATAATGCTTATGAAGGAGCATTTTCCGGCGGAGATCATCCATATTTCAGTGCAGTCGAATGTGATCAATTATGCCGCGGCCCAATTCTGGTTCGCGGCCGGCGCGCGGCGGATAATCCTTTCCCGCGAGATCGCGATTTCCGAGATGCAAGCTATCCGTGCAGCGTGCCCCGGCCTGGAGCTGGAGTCGTTTGTGCACGGCGCGGTATGTATAGCTTATTCCGGGCGTTGCCTGATATCCAATTATCTGGCCCATCGCGATTCCAACCAGGGGGTGTGTACCAATTCCTGCCGCTGGCAGTATAGAATGCTGAGCACAGAGCCGGCGGTGGACGGGGTTCCGTTGCCCGGCGGTTTTTACCTGGAAGAAAGTTCCCGTAAAGGGGACTTGTACCCGATAGACGAGGACGAGCACGGCACGTATCTGATGAATGCCAAAGACCTGTGTGCAATTCGGCGGCTGGGCGATTTGCAACGGGCCGGGATAAACTCATTTAAGGTGGAAGGGCGTTCCAAAACGGTTTATTATGTAGCCATGATCACCCGGGTGTATCGCCGGGCTATTGATGATCTGTCGGCCGGGCGGGAGTTCGATCCGGGGCAAATGCACGAGATCCAGGCCACTTCGGCGCGTGGTTTTACCGAAGGCTTTCTGAACGGTGATCCCGGACCGGAGGCTATTGAGTATGCCAATAGTAATTCGGCTTATACTACCGGTCGTTTTACCGGGATCGTGCGCGGGTATGATGCGGCCAGAAAGATGATCCAGGTTGAGCCGCGGAATCCCATTCTGGTAGGACGGACTTATGAACTTTGTACTCCGGCTGGTAATGTACCGCTCGAGGTTAAGGCTATCTTCAATGCTACCGGCGGTGCGGTCGCGGAGGTGCATGGCGGACTTTTCTCTTGTAATATCCCTTGCCCCGTTGATCCCGGGGAGTTTGCTCTTTTGCGTGAGATACTAAATAAATAAAGTGTTTTTGTTTTTTTCTTGAGGTGGTGACTCATGACCATGGGAGGCTTTAGCGTGCCTTTGATCTTTGCATTATGGTTGCTTTGGCCGGCCGGGTTATTATCGGCCGACAATCTCCTGTTGCATAACGGGCATAATGTGGAAGGCGTGATAGTTAGCGAGACGCAAGATGCGGTGTCTATCGAGGTGGGCGGCGGGGTAGTGGAGTTTGCTAAAGATGAAGTGCGCGAGATCCGGCGTGCCACGCCGGATGAAGCCGAAGAGTTATACGCCCGCTGGGGGCGGCGTCAGAAGAAATTAAAGAATGAAGAGCTGGCGGCCCAGGTGGAGCGCGATAAAGCCCTGGAAGCCTGGCGGCAAAGCTCGGCCCGGCAGGAGGCGCTTAAAGTGCGGCAACAGGAGGAGCAGTTGCGTCTGGACGCCGCCACCAAAGCAGTGCCCGCCAAGTCGGAGAATGGTCATATCTGGGTGGATGCGCAAGTGAATGCCGACGTGCCGGCAACCCTGGTGGTGGATACCGGTTCGCCTACCGTACTTTTAACTTTCAGTTTTATTTCCAGACTGCAGTTGCAACCCAAAGATCTTCAGGTGATCAGCAAGATAACGGTCTTAAACGGGGAGCAGAAAGCGGCTTACGTAGTTCTGAAGTCCTTTAAGGTCGGGGATGTTGAAGAAAAGAATGTTCCGGCCATGATCCTTCTGGAGCCCAATGCCGCAATAGAAAAAGGTTGCCGCGACGGCCTGCTGGGCTTGACTTTTCTGGAACGTTTTCATGTCACCTTTGATCCTGCTAATGGCCGGATCCTTTTGCGTAGCATTTCAGCCAAATGATATTTTTGGATTTCCTCGTCGGGGCATTTTCCATCCTTGTTTATTAATCAACTAGTTTGATGGAAAGTCAAAATAAGTTCTTGCCAATGTCTAATTCGTGTTGTATATTCGTTGATGTTTCATCAAATATCAATTGACAGGAAGTCATGACTGGCGGAATTACACCTCTAGATAATGCTTTTGAACTTTTGGGCTTGCATCACTGCTCGGCTTTGCTGAAGTTCATCTTTATTGATACTTTGGCCGGAAAAGTTATTTTCGGTCTGGGGTTTATTCTGGCGCTGGCCCGTTCGCTGGCTAAAACCAATTTCCGGCCGGTCATAGTGTTTTGTGCCATGTTCTTTTCGGTATTGTTTCTTTTGGTGTTACCCAGGATTCAGGTGCAGGTGCCCCTGGCGGCGATGGAAGAAGCGGGTAGTGTGACGATCACCACCTATGACATATTAAGGAAAGCCGGGAGTGAGCAGGTCTCAGCCAGTCCGGTGCTGGTGTTTCTGGGCCGCAGTATTTCTGCTTTTGTTAACGGGGCGATAAATGTTATTGATCTGGCGCGTGCGCATAAAGCCGGTTTTTTGAAAGAACCGTTTATTACCGCCAAACTGGCATTGGTTGCCCGGGACAGAATATGTGCGGGGATCAAAGATCCGGTTATTAAAGGCAGAGTGGTAGATTTTTATCATAATAATTATTTTCGTGCTGTGCGGGTTTTAAAAGATCGTGATGGTTCTGGATATACGGATCTGTGGCCGGGATCCGCGGCAGTTGGGGCTTTATATTCTGCTCAGGGTGTATCTGAATGGCGGGTGCTAAAAGAGGATATTTATAGAAGCCTTAATAAAGGCGGGGTGTTCGATCGGCTGGCGAGCGATTATTACAATGGCAGTTCGTTAACTGACCCGGTGGTTCGAGCGGTACTAGAGGCTGACATTAATATAGCGCCCTGGACTTACAGCTCATTAAGTCTGAACTGGCAGTGGGAGAATCTGGTGCCGGATAACAAGTGGGCCAATATTAAAGCCGAGGTAGTTGCCAGTTGGATCAGCCGGGCCTGGCTTTTGGGTTTTCCGTTTATATATGGTATTGGTCTTTGGAGCGTGTGGGCGGCTTTGCCGTTAGTGCTGATATTTATGTTCTTCAGCGTCGATATAGGCCTGGCAGGCCTATTCCTTAAGATCCTTCTGATGGTTAAAGTTTTGCCCTTGTTTTGGGCCTTCACCGATCGCGCTTCGGTATTGGCGTTTGATATTGTGACCTTTTTGAGCCACGGTAAAGTTTTTCTGTGGGATATGTGGGGGGTAGGGCTGGTGGCATCTTTAGGGATGGGCGGGTTTGGGCTGGTGTTCTTTATAAAGAAAGGAAAAACATGAAAACGATCAAAGTGTGGTTAACGGGTTTCTTGTGGGCGGGATTATCGGCGTACTCGGCGGTCTGGGCGGAATCGACTGGAGCCCAGGACCGGGCGAATGAGGAGTTCAATAACCTGGCTGGTTTTATGGTTAAGGTAATGACCGGGCCGGCTTCGAAGGTGTTGGCGTTGATCTTCCTGATAGTGGCGATCTGGAAAATAGTTCATAAAGACTACGGCGCCGCGGTGGGCTGTGTGCTGGCTTTACTGGCGCTGGTCTTTTTGCCTAACTTTTTAAATTTATTTTAATTATGAAAAACTGTCCGCGAACTATAGATCGGCCTTTATTGATCCTGGGCCTGGAAGGCGAGGATGTGGCAGTACTGATGCTGTTATTCGGTATACCGGCGGTGTTGATCTCGCCAACTGTGCCGTTGATATTACTTTTCATCGGCTGGCCGCTTCTGGCCGCGGTGAAGAAGGGTCGGCCGGAAGGTTTTATGGTGCATTTGTTTTATCGCTGGGGAGTCCCTTTTGAGGGGCTTTTGCCGCCGGGAGATGGCCGTTATGCGGCATATGGGCAGAAAGAAGAGGAGTTATGAAGAGTATACAGCCTGATCCGCAACAGCCGTTAAAATCGCGCAGTACGCTTTTCTTTGAGCGTTATGCCCGGGCGGAGAATGAAAATATGCAGATGAGAAAGATCGTGTATCTATTATCCGGTTTACTAATAGTTGTATTGCTGGCCTTTGTGTATTCAGTTTCGCGCCCGCGGGCTATGTATTACATTCCGGGGGCTGTGGTTTCGGGGCTGGCTTATCCGGACCAGGTGCCTCAGGCGTCGGTGCGCAGTTTTGCTACCGCGTGGCTGATGGGCTGGATGAATTATACGCCGGATTCAGTGGAAGGAGTATATGCGCGGTCTCTTAAATTCCTTTCCCCGGGATTATTGGCCGAGGTGCATGCCCGGGCGGCGGAGGAGCTGGAGAAGATCAGGCGGGATCGCTTGTCCTCGGTGTTTGTGTTGACGGCAGAGCCGCGAATGGAAGAGGACAAAGGTATTTATAAAGTCATCCTGGACGGCAAGCGCGGCATTTATATGGGGAAGGAAGAAATGTCGGTGGAGGGTGAGCGTTATGTGCTGAGCTTGCTCAAAGCTATGCCTACCGACGATAATCCGTATGCTTTAAACATATATGATATCAGAAAAGAAGAGGTGGCAAATGTTAGCGAATAAATGCTCGCTGGTCTTGATCCTGATCTTCGGGGTGGTGGTGTGTGCCGAGGCCCAGGAAGTAAAACATGTTCTCCAGGAAGGTTCGGTAGAAGTGCGTTCCGAGATCGGCAAGGCCATCGAAGTGGTGGTGGGTGGAGGTGTGGCTAGCATAGTGCGTTCGGGTGATGTGGCCAGCATAAAGGTGGAGCAGGTGGCCGGCCATTTGTTCATTACACCGGTATTAAGGACCGCGGCCGAGATTGTGGTGATCGACGGAGTGGGGCGTTCTTACCGGCTGAAGTTTGTATTTGATAAGGGACTGGACGAGAAAGTGGTGATCGCTCCTCAGCCGAGTGAGAATATCAGCGAGAATGGTGCGCTGTCGAGTATCGATCTTATCCGGGAGCTGGCGGCGGGCCGTGCGCCAAAGGGCGCGGTGGAAACTATACATGAAGCGGTGATCTTTGAAGATACCCGGGTACGGATAAAGACGGTTTTCATGTACGAAATGCCCGACGTGGTCGGTTATGTTATGACTGCCGAGAATTTATTGCCCCAGTCTTTGGTGGTACCGCTGGAGCAATTCAACTTTCCCGGTTTGCTGGCGGTAACATCGCAGCGTGATATTCTTACGCCCGCCGGGACAGTGGGCGCGAAAGGCGTGCTCTATATGGTGGCGGCCCGATGAATGCTTTCCAGGAGCAGGTTAAGAATTTAGCTCAAGATCGCCGCTTGTGGTTGGCGGCCGGTGGAGTGGCTCTTTTTTTTATCTTGATGTTTGTCTTTTCGTCAAAAGATCAGGTAAAAGAGGTGGTTAAAGTTGATGAAAAGTCAATGCCGAAGCCGGTTGCGGGCACCGTAGTTAAAAGCCGGCCGGCAGAGCGGTCAGGGATTTTTATGGGTGAAGAGGTGGACCGTAAAGCTTTTGTGGGCCGTTTGGAAGAGCAATATCAGGGGGCTTTGGAGAAAAGCCGGCAAATGCAGGCGCAGATCGAGCGGCTGGATAAAAAGTTTGCCGAATTGGTCAGGGTTCAGGGCACGCTCAGTGAGAACTTGCAGGGATTGACGGCCCGGGTCGCCGCAGAGCCGCTTAAACCCGCTACGCCGGTTAATGATGAGGGCACAACGCCGCAAAATTACCGCCTGGAGGTGGTGAATATCAATCCGGTCGCCGAGCCTCCGGCCGAGGGGGTCTTTTTACCGGCCGGCAGTTTTGTGCGCGGCACCTTGTTGACGGGGGTTTATGCCCCGGCTGACCAGAATAATCCTTTGCCGGTCCTGGTGCGTTTGAATGAAGCTTTTTATGGGCCGAACGAAGCGCGTATCCCTCTCGAAGGAGCGTTTGTAATAGGTAAAGCGGCCGGCGAGCTTAATAGTGAAAGGGCCTTGATCCAGGCGGTTACTTTATCGGTGGTTCTGCCCAACGGTAAAGAGTTCCAGCATCAAGGTAATATCGGTTATGTCACTGATATACAAGGCGAGCTGGGTATAAGGGGGGTAGTTGTGCGTAATACCGGAGCGCAAATGGCGGCGTCGTTTATGACCGGCTTTCTGGGCGGTGCCTCCGAGGCCGTGGCTAACGGCGAAACGACAGCGGTAAGAAGTTCCTCCGGGCGGGTATCAAGAGATGTTACCGGCAGTGTGGGCCGCTATGCCGCATTTCAAGGCCTGGCGCAAAGTGCGGCGCAATTATCCAAATACTACGCCGATCAGTTGAATGCAATTGTCCCTGCAGTGCGGGTGTCTGCGGGGGTCGAAGTGTATCTTATCATCCTGGAAGGAGTGCGGATAAATGGACTCAAGATCAATAATTCTGGCCATGCTCGTTATCTGGATTAGCGGTTGTGCCTCGGTCCAGGCTACCAGAGCGGGCACTGCGGATGAGCAAAAAGCGCGTACTTTTGCCGATATTTATCGGCAAGCCAAGCAGGCGGATAAGACCGCGGCTGAAGGGGTGCCGGCTTTGTCTTTGGACGCGCCGATGGGTGTGGTCAAGCCGTACTTGCCGGTTATCCGTCCTCCCAGGGTAATAAAGGTCTGGGTGCCGGCACATATTGCTAATGCGGATAAGAATATTATGATCAGCGGACATTGGTCTTTTGTGATGTTGGAGAAGACCCGCTGGTTCATTGAAGGGGAGGGCCGTTAGGTGGCTTTAACAGCGGTAGATATGGAGAAGATCTTTGCGGAAGGGCCATCCTTGCTGGACCACTTGCCGTACGCCGAGGAACAGGAGGGAGTGTTCCTGAATGTTGATGGCAGCCTGGGTCGGATGTGGGAGGTGGAGCCTTTCGGGGCGGAAGCCGTGACCATGGATATGCTGGAAGCTTTTTCGGCCCAGATCGCCGGGGTGGTGAGCGGGTTGTCGTCTAGGCTGTGTTTTCAGGCTATTTTATGGAGCGATACGGATACAGGGAAAAGTCTGGCGGAATACCGGGCAGCTGGCCGCAACAGTGAATCGGCAATAGTGGAAGCGTCGACCGATGAGAAGCTTGCGCACCTGGAGCAGACCGTACGTCCCAGGCTTTTGCGGGTTTTCCTGACGGCCCGCTATTTCCCGAAGTTCAATGTGCCGTTATGGCCCGGAAGGGCGCGGGGATATTTTAACGACGGAGTTAAAGGCGGCGAGGCGGTCCCGGGAAAAGACCGCGAAGCATTCCTGAAGTTAATAGTGCCGGTTGAGAATGCGCTGGGTTCTGCGGGTTTAATATTAAGAGTAATCCATGCGGATGGTTTAACCGGCTTTTTATATCGGGTGCTTAATCCGCGCCGGTCACTGTTGGTAAGAAAAGAAAATGCCCGCCAGGCTTTCATCAGAGACCAGGTTTTGTATAACGCTCCGCTGGCTGAAGGGCGGGGGTTTATTCTGGATGGGGTGCATACCCGGGTGGTTACTTTAAAAGAACTGCCTGCCCGCACCTGGCCGGGGATGTTCACTGGCCCGGCCGGTGACGGGGCGTCGTTGCTGGACGCCTGCCGGGAAATGTTGCTGGTGGTTAATTTTATTGTTCCCGATCAAGCCGAGGCTTTGGCGCGGTTGAAATTTCAGAAAACTTTTGCGTTCATTCAACGGACTTCGTCTTTGGGGGATGTCAGCGAGGAGGCGGTACACAAGAAAGAAGAGTTGTCATCACTAATAAGTGAATCATTTAAAGGCGGTCGGGCGATTGTCTGTGCCCGGGTGCATTTGGTGGCTTTTGCACCGACTGCCGATGAAGCCGACCGAGCGGCTGATACGCTTATTTCCCGGCTGGCCAGGCTGGGCGCGGACGGGCTAAAAGAAGAGATCATTGCGCCTTCTTTGTTCCTGAGCTGTCTGCCGTTAAATTTCGACCATGCCTACGATCATTTTATCCGCCGGACCCGCCGACTGCTGGCGGATAATTTTAGTGATATGCTGCCCTGGTATGGGGTTTTTCGCGGCACGCGCACACCGGCGGCTCTATACCTTAATCGCCGCGCCGAACCGGTGGGAGTTGATTTCTTTGATTCCGAAACCAATCCGCACGCCGTGATTATCGGGGCTTCGGGAGCCGGTAAATCTTTCTTTACCAATGATTTGATCTATCAGAATTATCGCTTGGGGTCGTATTTCTTTGTGCTCGATAAAGGGCATTCGTATCGCAAAACCTGTGAGGTTCTCGGCGGCCAGTATGTATCGTTTGAAATGGATAAACCACTTTGCATTAACCCTTTTTATCGTAAACCCACGGCTGAAAGCCAGGCATTTCTGGTGGAGATGCTGGCTATGATGGCCTCGGGCGGCGACGAACGCGACCGTCTGGGCCGGGAGGAGCGCGGCCTGTTGCAGATAAGTATTATTAAAGCTTACGAGCAGAATCCGGGTAAAGAGCTGGTGCTGAGCGATATTGTGGAAGTCTTAAAGAATATTTCTGACAGTGCGGAGGAAGGTTTATCTGCGGAGATGGGCCGGCGGATCGCGCTGTGTTTGATCCCTTTTACCAAAGCGGGGCAGTACGGGCAGTTCTTTGACGGGCCAAATGAATTATTGTCTTGCGGCCGTTTTACGGTTTTTGAGCTGGCGCAGTTATCGCGTTATCCGGATCTGCAATTGGTGGTTTTGCTGAATATCATGTTTTTCATTACCAATTTTGTCTCGGAGAGCCGGGTGGTAGCTCAACGCAAGTTCCTTATCATTGATGAAGCCTGGCAGTTACTGAAGCTGGCGAACACTGCTGATTTTATTGCTAATGCTTTTAAGACCTTTCGTAAGTATCGTTGCGCGGCCGTGGCGGTTACCCAGGAAGCGGGGGATCTGCTGCAGCAAAAAGCCGGTGGAGCGGTATTGGCCAACACTGCGAACAAAATATTCTTGAAACAGGATCCCAGCCTGATCGAAGGTTTTAAGCGCGAGTTATCTCTGGGTGATGAGGTGGCGGAGGTATTGCGGTCGCTCAAGACCGTTAAGGGCCAGTATTCGGAGGCTTTAACCATAACGCCATCCGCCTCGGGCGTTATACGGCTGATGCCGGATCCGTTCTTATATTGGGCGGCCAATAGTGAGCCGCGGAATAATGAGTATTTAAACACTGTCCGGGAACGTCTCGGCGGAGATCTTTTAGCCGCGCTGAAAGAATGCGCAAAGGAGCATCCTTATGGGGTTCGTTAAATCAATTGTACTGGCATTTGTTATTGGTGGGTTGGCCGGCTGTATATCGACAGGCACCCCTTTACCGTCAGCGACCTATGATGAAGGTTATCGGCAGGGAGTTAAAGAAAATCTGGGGCGCATGGCGGAAGGCCTGAACGGCAATGGTTTTCCGTATTTGGGCGGTAGTAACTGGGCCGCGCCATTAGTGCAGGAAACGCGCATTCCGGCTCATGTGCAGGGCGGGGTGTTCTATCCGGAACATAATGAGCTGGTCATCATAACGCCCGGAGAATGGCAAAAGGCCGGCGGCTTTCCTTTACGTTCACCCGGGGTTATTGCAGCCGGGACGGCGGAGGTCCTGACCGCTGATATAACTGCGTTACCATCAATTATTCATACTGAAAGGCAGATAAAATGAAGAAAAGATTGTGGGTTTTGATCCTGGCTATCCTGGTGGCAGGGAGCACATTGTTGCAGGCGGCCGAGCCGGAACCGTTGGCGCCGGAATTATTGCGTCTGGTTTCGTTAAACGGTTCATTTAAATTAACTGAAGCGCTTAAGAGCATTGCGCTGGTAACCGGTAAAGGCTTGGTTCTGGGCAAGGGGGTGGAAGACGCGGATATAGCTCTGGATCTTAAGGATGTAACTGTAACGCGAGCTTTAAACACCATCCTGTATCACCAGGGCTATGGGTTTAGGGTAAACGGTGATGACCTGGTTATCCTGGCTATGGAAAGCAAGGTGTTTCGGCTGGCTTTGCCGCCGGTAGAGCAGGAACTGAATACTTTAACCAGCAATGAAAGCCTTACCGACAGTTCGGGTACCAACGATAAAAAGTCGGCCAAGATCCGCGTGGGGACCAAGGTGGTGGTTGAGAATAGCGCCCAGCGGCTGTCGTACTGGGAGGATGCCGAGCGTAATGTGCTGGCTTTGCTTTCACCGGCTGGAAAAATGTCACTTAACCGGGTGGGCGGGGTGATGCTGGTAACTGATAACCCGGTGGTCCTGGCGGTGGTGGAAGGTTTTATCGATGAATTGAACCGGCGGGTGAGCCGGCAGATCCTGGTGGATGTGAAGGTGATCGAGGTGGAGTTATCCCACGAGAACCGCCTGGGTATTGACTGGTCGGTGCTAATGGAGAGGGGTGATCTGAAAGGTTTTAAGGCGGTATCTACTATGACCGAGGATAATTTTCCTGGTACCGGAGCGTTTACTTTGTCGGGGGCGGCCGATAAAGCGGGGTCTGGCAGTACCGAGACGGGCGTAAAGTTATTATTGCGCGCTCTGGATTCTTTCGGGAGGGTGGAGGTGGTTTCCCAGCCGCGGATAGCCATGCTGAACAATACCGTGGCCAATATTCAGGTGGGATCGAACCGTTCGTATGTGGAAACGTCGAACATTGAGACTACTCAGTCGGGAGGGACGATCGTCAGCGGCACACTGGGCGAAGTTCACGGCGGGGTGACTTTACAGCTGGTGGGGAACATGGTCGGGGAGGAGATCTTTCTGAACGTGACTCCGGTAGTGAGCAGTGTGGATGATATTCGCTCGATCGCGCTGGGCGGAGGAAGCAAGCTGGAGGCGCCCGAAACTTCCATGAAATCCATGAATACCATGGTGCGGCTCAAGGTCCGGGAGACTGCGGTTATCGGCGGGTTAATAACGAAGAATACCAGCAAACAGCATTATGGCCTGCCCTTTCTGGGACGCCTGCCGATACTGGGCCGGTTATTCTCATATGAAACAGTTAAACGGTCCCGGGTTGAGCTGGTAGTTCTAATAACACCAAGGCGGGGGTAGAAATGAGCAAATATATTTTGACCAGTCGGGGGCTTTGTACTGCGGGTAATAGCAAAGTGGAATGGCTTTCGCTGGATGATTTCGCCGGGCTGGACCACGGCGCTGCCGGTGAGTTGGTGGTTTTATTGAGCGAGGTGGAATATCGCCGGGTCGGCACAACGGAGGGTTTGGGCACCATCAGTACCGCTCTGCCCGGCGGTTTTGTGGTCCGCCAGGAACGGTTAAAAGGCAGTGTTAGTATGGTCATGGGTGTTCGGGAAGATACCCTGCATGCGCTGTATGATGGCCTGCCTAGGAATTCACTGAAAGTTTGCGTGCCTTATGGGTTGGCGGTAAGGGCTTTCCTTTTGGCGCGCGGGTTGGTGTTGGACGGAGCGGCATACATCGTGGTTGACGATGCCCGGGAACGGGTGTTTATCACTCTAATTGACGGCAGTTGTGTGTTGGAGACTCGCGAGCTGGTTTATCAGGATGGTGAACGTCTGGCAGATGAAGTAAAGCGGAGTGAGAAGTGGCTGGGTGAGTATGCCGAGTCGCGCGGGCCGGTAAAGGTGGTCACTAACCACAAGGCGTATTTTGACCTGGCGGTAAAACAGCATGGGAACCATAACATCATTAGTTATGAAGGCCTTTTGCCGGTGCTCGCGATAATGGATAAAGCCCGTTTTGGAGTAAATTTTCCGTCGCCTGAGAATGAAGCGGCCAATATAAAGCGCGAAGCTTTACGGCGCGTGGTCTTAAAGCTTGTTTTGCCGTTCTTATTAATGGCGGGAGCCGTAATATTCGCCTGGTATATGTCGGCAATGGTTGTGCAGGCGGGAAGCCGGCTGGATAAGATGAGCGGGGAAGTTATTCGTCGGCAGGGTATGGTTAAAGAACGCGCTCTGTTGACCTACCAGGATCGGTTGCGTACTTTAAGGACCATGAGCTGGGAGGGGGCCTTTCTGGATCTATTGGACTCATTGCCGGCGGGCTGGTCTTTGCAAAGTGTGGGGTGGGAGGCGGATCTGCAGGGCAAAGACCAAATAGCGGCTTTTGTGTTAAAAGGTGAAGAGGGCGAGTTTAAAGGGCGGGGTATCTTCAAGAGAGCGCTAGTGGTTAACGAGCTCTTTAGCGGGCGTCCGGCGCTGAGGATAACGTATCGGAAGGACAAGTCGGTATGATAAAAATGGTGGTTAACATTATTGTGTTTTTGGTGGTGGCGGGGGCGCTGGCGCAAGGTATGCGCAAAGCGGGTGAGTGGCGGGAGTTGAACAGTAAAATAGTTGTCCTGGGTGAGCAAATACAAGATCTGGAGCGCAATGAACGCAGTTTATCGGGCCTCAAGGAAGCGCCGCCAAGCGATCTGGAGCGTGCTTATAGCAGTTTTGTGGATGATATTAATAGTATAGCGCGTTCTTATGGCCTGGGTGTTTTGATCGAGGGCGGCAACCCGCTATTTCAGGCTTCGGCGTTAAAGGGTTTAAGAGAAGCCCGGATCAGGGTGGTGCTTTCGCGTATTCCCAGCCGGGGAGCATTAATTTCCCTGTTGGCGGTGCTGGATGCCCGGGCCCGTTCAGTGCCATTTCTGGCCGGGAGTATGGTTCAGGAGAAAGATGCGTTAACAATGGAAGCGGTTATATTTGGCTTATAAAGGAAGGTCCCGCCTTGAAAACATTGATCATTCTGGTTTGCTGTTTCCTGGGGGTGGAAGCCCGCGCCGATATTTTTGTGCGGGGAGCCGCCGGGAACACGGCCATTAAGGAAATGTTAACCAAAGACCGGGCCGGATATTATTACCGCTCGCCGGGACTCGATGCCCGCCAGGCCGAGAACAAAGTTTCGGATCTTGACGAATTATCTTCGGGAATGTTAACCCGGGACCGCGGGCTTTATGATATCGACGGGTCATTTAACAAGGCTTTCGCAACGGCTTTCAGCAAGGATGGGTCTTTCGATCGCTACCGGACGGCCCGGAATAATTTATTATTGCTCGAGTATTCCAGTCCGGCATTGGCGGATGTTATTAAACATTACCGGGTCATGACGGCGCAAAGGCTGGCCCTGGATGAACAGCGCCTGGCTGATATTGAAAAGAGTACGGAAACCCCGCTGGACCGGATGAGCCGGCTTTCCGAGCGGGCCTGTTTGCGCGGGAAAGCGGGCGAGGGCCTGGTAAGCGCAATGCAAGCCTGTAAAGCATCGGCACAGCCTTTTGACGCGTTGCCGCTGGTTAATGGCCAGGGCTCGCTGGCGGATGGCCGGCGTAATATACATGTAGTCAGGGATTCGCTGGCTTTACTGGGGTTTGCCGAGAAGAATACTGCGGACAAGGTGGCGGCTTTAAGCGGAGACGTGATCATTACGGATGACGACTATCGGCAAGTGCTGGCGAAAGAGACCTTTACCAGCCGGGTGGAGTATTATCGTGCCAAGTCTGCCGGTATCTGGCAGGATTCGATGGAGGATCTGGCCAATGGGGCAAAGGTGCCGCAAGGTTTGCCTGAGCTTTCTTTACCCGGGGTGCCTATGACTCAGGTGGTGCTCAATGGTGTAATGGTACTGGATGCGCCATCGCGGGCTGTGGTGATCGCCAAGTTGTCATCATTCTGGGCCCGTGCGCAAACAGTGCAGGAATATACGGATGCCTTGATGTATTTGGAGTATGCCCGGCAGTTGCCGCAATTGCCGGGTGAGTTTGCAGCAATTCTGACCGCCAGGGCAGAATATATTAAAGCGTTGTTGGACCGTGCCGACAGTGCGGGGAGCCTGTCGGAGGGGTATCGGACCATGCTGGCTGGACTCATGAATGATGCCGATCACGCCCGGGCAGGCTTGCTGGCCAGTGGAACAAGCGCATCTGACGATCCGGCTATATTGCCTGCCGAGTTGATGGTTTCTGTTAAGGAAGCGCCTTAAACAGAATATCTTGCCGCCGGCCCTTGTTTTTCGGCCAATAATATTCTATATTTTACGTATAACGCGGCTCTGCGGATTGTTAAGGCCGTGCACTTTACTGGTATTCGCAATATATTGATGAGGTGATTTTGTGCGTAGATTTGTTGCAATGGTAGTGATTATTTGTTTGCTGGCGACGTTGCCAGCAGGGCGAGCATATTCCCAATTAGCGCCTTCCGTGGTTTCTCCAGTTAACATGGGGCATTTAAGCGGGAGTTTCTTGCCGCCGGTTATCCGGGGGGTGACGGTAGACCAGCGGGATCCGTATTCGTTAAGGTTTCTGATGGAGCCTGGTGAGGCGCGGTTAGAGCCAACTAAACTGGCGGCGGAATATAACAAGCTGATCAAATATTTCCTGGCTTCGCTGGCGATCCCCGAACAGGATCTGTGGGTAAATTTATCTCCTTTCGAGAAGACCCGGATCATTGCGGAGAATTTTGGCTCTACCGAGATGGGGCGTGATCTTTTGAGCCAGGATTTTGTGTTAAAACAAGTGACTTCGGCCTTGCTTAGCCCGGATGGTCTGGTGGGTAAGGATTTTTGGCAGAAAGTCTACAGCACTCTGTTCGAGCGCTACGGCACGACGGATGTTCCGGTGGATACCTTTAACAAAGTCTGGATCGTTCCTGACCGGGCCAGGGTTTTCGAGCATGGGACCTCGGTGGTATTGGTGGATGTGCATTTGAAAGTCATGCTGGAGGCCGATCTTCTGGCTGAACAGCAGGGGGCTTCTGGTCTGCTTAAAAACGAAATATCTTCAACAGAGCCAACCGGGGCTTTGTCGCGGGAAGCGGTGCGCTCGGTAGTTCTGCCGGTATTGGAAAAGGAAGTCAATGAGGGTCGCAATTTTGCTGTCTTACGGCAGATAACCTCGGCTTTGGTTTTGGCCGCCTGGTATAAATCGGCCTGGAAAACCCGTTTACTCAACAAAGTTTATAGTGATCGTTCGCTGGTGAACGGAGTTGATCAGGATCCGGCCAATAATCAGCTGGTTTTTAAACGATATTTGGAAGCCTTTCAGAAAGGCGTATTTAATTCTGTGCGGGAGGAAGTTGAACCTTTTACCAATGAACCCATTGCGCGGAAATATTTCTCGGGTGGATACACTACCAGCTTGCGTTCGGCGGATGGTTCGATGAGTTCTTTGGTGCAAAGAATTGTATCGGTGGCCAGCCTGCCGGCGGAATTGGCCCGGACTGCCCTGGATCTGGTCAGGACCCGGTTGAACGCTTCTGGACCAGTTAAGGTGCGTAATAGCCGGTTCACTTCGGCTGGAGTGACGGCATTCCTTTTGGGATTATATATTGCGTTGAATCCTGTCCAGTCCGAAGCATTGTCAACGTCGGGAGTAAACTTAATTAATCAGGATGCCAGGGTAGTTGGGAGACCGGTATTGAAAGATAAAGAGATAACGGCCGCTTACGATGCCATGCTCAGGAACTATTTGCATAATAAAGGCGCGCTTAATAAAGAGCTTATGCCTGAATTTTCAGCTCTGTTATCTGGCAAAGATCTTACGAGCCTGACTGTTGACGAGTTATCGTCCCTGGCTCGAGCCAGAATGGCCGTGCTTAAAAACCAGAAGGATAAAGAAAAGATCGCGAAATTTCGTAATGAGTCTTTGTCGTTGGCACAATTGATGGCCAGGGATTGGGTGGTTTACAATATAAATAGCAAGGCGGTGATCGATCTTATGAAGCGCCAAGGCTGGAATTGTATCTCGATCGCTTACCATGCCATGATTCTGGCGGATGAGTTCCGATTGGATAATGTATCGGTAGTGTCGGTGGTGAGTACTTCAGACGGCAAGAAGTATCCGGATCCTAAAGGTCTTGGTCATGCAACTGTACTAAGTTATGATTCAGAAGGTTCTGCTTGGATCCATGAACTGGGCAGGGCCCCGACCAATGCGGGTTATACTGTGCAGGTTTTTGATAGTTATGGTAAACTTGTAACAGTCAGGGTCGAGGATCTGAAGGGGACCCGGTGGCATGGCCTTACATTTGCGAGATCGCAGGCGTTATTGGCAGCTGAACTAGAATTCAATGACATATATAACCAAATGGCGCGTTGGGGAGTGATCCATACCCTGCAGGATGGCTCCAAGGATGCAATATTAAGAATGGATGATTCAAACTTTCTTTCTGTCAGCGCGGAGTTCCCCGGTTTTTTAAAGCGCCTGGATAAGATTATGGAAGCGGTGGCCTGGTCTCCGGTTTTAAAAGGCAATGTAATTGCTTTGCAAACTGTTCTAGCCAAATATTTACAGACGGCCGGTAAGGTCCAGAGCGGTGATATGTTATTCAAAGAGATCCTGGAATTCATGGCGCCCTGGTGTTCATATAAAGTTGACAAAGCCAATGTCCTGTCCTGGTCTATAAAACCGGATAATAGCCCGGATTTCCCGCGACGTTTAACGGAGGCTATGGAAAAATTCAGGGGGCTCTCTGCAAATAAGGATATTGATCAAAGCACCATTAGAATGGCGAGTGATGCGAGAGATATTATCGACAATATATTACAGCAAGTTCGGAAAGAAGATCAGAATAAACAGGTTATTGGAGATGTATTCTCCCGTCCCCGTTCGCCAGATAATCAGCATTCCTGGTATACTGTTGAGAATGGAGTATACAAATTCGCCATTGCCAGTGATGAGCAAAGAAAGAGTTTTATCGAGGAGTCGCCCGACGTGATACATAAATTGAAGGGGTTATTAGAAGATACGCGTTATAAATCTTTGCATTCATTTATTTCACAGGTTATTGAGTCAATATTGAATATTGATAAAAAGCTTCGTCTTGACCAGGAGCGCCGTGTTACCAGGAAAGAGAGTGGTTCGCAATCGGTATTCTCGGGTCAATTTAAAGCTGTTGTGCAAGGCATATACAAAGGTCAGGCAGTTACGCCCGAGTTAATAAAGCAATTGCAAATACAATATGAAAAGGAACGCCAAGGAGGCTCATACACCTACGAGATAACTGTAAATGGAAAGAAACATGTTGTTAATAGCGAGCTTGATGTCCAGGAGGCGTTAAATGCAATCCAAAAGCAGTTTAACGATAAAGCCGCGGCGACGGGAACATCAGCAAGATCGAGCCAGGTGGGCGGCATACTTCTGGATACAAGACGTTTTGTACTGGAAGTGCAGGGTAAAAGCGCTCCAATCATATTTGACCCCGCAAGTGCCAGGGATGGAACTCTGCCACCAGGCCTTCTGCCGGAGATACTTTCAATAGAGCGCACGGCAGAATATCTGCAACCCTGGACAGCAGTCCCCAATCGAAGGTAGCAATATAAAGCGGGGGATTGATTATTCCCAGGATTCCCAGGATTGATCATTCCGTGTATTGACAAGATCAAGATTATCGTTATAATTCAGCAATCTTTTAATTCGTAGTTTTGAATTAAAAAGAATTGACCATTAAATTTATTCCCCTGTAGCTCAGTTGGTAGAGCATGTGGCTGTTAACCACAGTGTCCGAGGTTCGAGCCCTCGCGGGGGAGCCATTTAGATAGGCCCACTAGAGATTTCTAGTGGGCCTTTTCTTTTTACCGGAACCTTCCGACGACGAAATCGAATAATCCCTAATATGGTCTATCTCTGTGGGCCAGATCATGCCCAAAAAGGCTCTTCCGGGCCCTGATTTATATCTCTTTATCTCTAAAATCCACCATTTCAGCCCTGTTTTAGTAATTGGATTATGTGGATGATTTTGGCGCCATTTCGGCTCTTTAATGGGCTATTTGATGAATAAGCATAGTGACTATCGACGGAGAAAGGCCTTGCTTGGGGGCATCACAGCGTTATTCTAGGGGTGGTTAGGCTTGGACTGACGAGGTTTTTAATAAAAGCTATTTGACTAACAAATCGAAGGGCCTCTAGTTTCTATAATGCGGGGCTTGTAAAGCGCCAGTCATATCCATAAGCTTTTTTACGATATCCATATCCTGTTGTACATGCCCTGTGTAAGCAAACCGCATTTATTGATGAAACACAATTCAAGTTTTTAGCTTTTCCTTTTCCTACTAGCCACTTTGCAGCTGCATGTTGACTGGGAAATCTTTGTAAGACATTCCCCGATTGTGGATCAATCATACAAATCGGCTTACTTGTTTTCGCTGCGGCAGCTTTAGCCCTTTTTTGTGCATTCGCTTGAGCCTGTTGAGGGTTCTTAGCGCGCCATTCTGCTAATGATGCTTTGCGCTTTTTATTAGCTTTTTGGCTTGTACGCGAGCTTATTAGCTTTTCCTGCCAGGCTTTATAACTCTCTGGGTTATTTTTAACCCACAATTTAAAGCTTGCTTGTCGTTTTACGCGGCATTCTGGTGCGTTAATCTTTTCATGATTCTTTCTTCTTGCTTTAACATATTCTTCAGGATAGTTCTGTTTCCAGTTACTAATTCGCGTACGAGTCATTTCGCGATACTTTTCCGCGTTCATAACTTTTTTAATTCTTTCACTACGAGCACGAAGGGCTGGGGTGTCACCAGATTGAAAAGCTTTTTTACAACCTTCAAGCATGGGCTTGAATTGCTCGGGATGATTTTTTAGATATTCACGTTTTTTCTCACTTGTTTCTGCAATAGATGGATGTTTGCTTGTTCCACCGCCGCCAGCAACAAGATTGAGACATTTCTCGTCTAGCAAAAGGTCTTCGCTGACAATGGAAGCTTCGAGTTCTTCTGTTTCTTCAGCGGTTTCGCATGTCGCAATATAGTAACGTACAAATTCATTTTTACTTTTTTCGAATTTATTTGCAAATTTTTGCGGATTCCGATAACTTCGTCCGGTCATTCCGGTGAACTTCGGCCAGCCATT
>JADFZK010000027.1 GCA_015232565.1 Candidatus Omnitrophota bacterium | reverse complement strand
CTCGACGACAAAGCTTTTCAAAGAACGGAATTCTCAAAAAGTGACGAAGTCAGGAAAGTCGTGGCATTCGACGAAGCCGGGCCTAAAGTGCAAATGATCTTTGTTTTGGGCATATTAAATCCTCCTTTTCCCTTACAATGATAACACTGTCAGAAAAAATTGCTGAAGATTTTAATATGAAGTATCCATGGAAGAGTTTCTTAGAGACTAAACGATGGTTGATTGATGTAATATGCATACACCTTTGACCCCGCCATGGTCAGGCAGGGATCATTTGGATCTCGATCCTGGGCAGTTTGAAGCCCAAGGAATGACAAATTGCTTATGAAATTACCGGTCCACTTCTTTAATATCGGGCAATTATCTCCAGTGAACACAACAGTGTCGAGACCTTCCAACAAAGCGCAGGCCGCTCCTATGGTCTTCAGGATCTGATAAGAAAAGATCTCCAGGGCAAAGTTGACCCGGGGATCCTTACTGTCGATCAGCTCAGCCAGGCTTAAACTTTCACCCGTCAGGGCCTTAAACCCGCTTTCTTTAGATAATACCCGATGGATATCCGCGCTGGAATTCCCGGCCGCAAATAGCTGAAAGACTATGGAAGTATCGATCGCACCGCAACCGGTGCGGGACATTATACCGTCGTAATCGGCAAATCCTTGACTGGTCATAATCGGTTGACCGTCTTTTAAAGCCACAATATCGGTCTTATCGTTAAGGTACACAATAATGACCTTTGCATCCAGTTCACCCTTAAGGGCCACCAGTTCCTGAATGACTTTCTGGTATACCCTTCCATTGCGACCATATTTTATTAAACCATTGCTGGTATGTTGAACAGGTATAGCGTAGCCCCTGGCATACAAGGGCATACCAGCATAAAATTCCGTGTTGCTTAGATAATTCATTTAAAATCTCCCGAGGATCCGTCCGCCTTCCAGGCAGATCATTAATTCTTCTTCAGTGGGCATGCTGACAATAGCAGTGCCCGAATCCAAAGCCTGAAGAAAAGTAGCGCTGTCATTGCGGGCTTGTTGATTCTTATGCTGATCAATCTTGATACCTGCCCAGACCAGCGATTCGCACACTCGACTGCGGATTAGCGCATTGCCCACACCAATATCATCCGTAAATACCAAAGCATTGATCTGCCCACCCAAAGCCATTATGTAACTGCCAATGTAACTTTTAAGGCGGTAAAGATAAGTTTCCAATGCCAGGCTGGCCCGCACACCATGCTGAACGTCATTAACCCGGCCAATGATGTCGGTAATATCGCTGGAAAAACCGGAAAGTCCCCGCAGGCCGCTTTGATTGTTCAACATGGCTTCGATCTCAACCGGCGGCAGGCCGTATTTATGTTGCAGAAATAAAATAACCGCCGGATCAATATCGCCGGAACGTGTGCTCATAATAAGTCCTGTGTTGGGCGAGAACCCCATTGAAGTGTCTACCGACCGGCCATGCTCAACCGCCATCACACTGGCTCCGCCAGTGCCCAGGTGGCAAACGATCATATTCAACTGTTCTGCGGACCTGTCCAGCAACCCGGGCATAGAATCGCATATGTAGGAATACGATATTCCGTGAAATCCAAACCTCCGAAACTTGTAACGCTCGACAATCTGCAAAGGCAATGGATAACTGTAAGCCTTCGGAACAATTGTCGAATGAAACGCGGAATCGATCACCACATAATGCGGAATATCACTAAAAACCCGCCGGGCTTCTAAAATTACCCGATACGATAACGGATTATGCAAAGGCGCCAAAGGCAAACACTCCTTGATCTTAAGCAGATTCAATGGATCCAAAATGGCTGATTGCTGAAAATATTCCCCGCCATGCACAAAACGATGGCCCACGGCGTCTACCGGAATGTTATTGGCCTTAATGAATCGGGCCGCCAGACAAGCCGCCGTCTGATGATCCGGGATATCCACGATCTCTTTATCGATCTTCCCTTGCCAGTGATTCTCGATGTACGAACGCTCGGTTCCTTTCACCCCCACCCGGTAAGCTTTTCCCTTAAACACCAGTTCCACCTTACGGTTACCCTGGAGGTCGAAAACCTTGTAACTCAGCGAAGAGCTTCCGCCATTAAAGACCAGAATATGCATAATATTTATCCAAATTAACGAACGAATTTTGCGTGCCCAGGCTTCGTTTTTGCGCTCTTACCACCGTTACTGCCGCGCAATCCACAATATCTTCCACTGAGCAACCACGTGAAAGGTCACTGCAAGGCTGAATAGTACCCAGGATGATCGGCCCTATAGCGCGGGCATGCCCCAAACGTTCAGTAAGCTTATAACCGATATTACCGGCATCAAGCGATGGGAAGATCAACACGTTTGCCTGGCCCGCTACATCACTGCCCTTAAGTTTAAGCGCCGCGACTTCCGGGACTAAAGCGCTATCGAGCTGAAGCTCGCCATCAATATAGAAATCTTTCTTTAAGTCCTTGGCTAGCTCAACCGCCTGGCGAACCTTTTCTACCCAGGCTCCGCTGGCACTGCCTTTAGTGGAAAAACTAAGCATCGCCACTCGCGCCGGCTTATCCATGATGTCCTGGAATAATTGCGCTCCGGAAACCGCTATACGCGCCAGTTGCGCGCTGGTGGGGGCCGGTATCACGCCGCAATCGGCGAAACACAAAACACCCTCTTCGCCAAAACTGCAATGCGGAACTCCCATAATAAACGCGCTGGTCACTAACCCAACGCGGTCATTGATCTCCAGGCAATGGATAACCGCGCGCATTACATCGGCCGTAGAATGGGCCGCACCGGTAACCATGCCATCCACAAAACCACACCGCAACATCATCGCCGCATAGAAATGCTGATCTTCCATCATTTCCCGGGCATGTTCCAGCGTAAGCCCGCGTCCTTTACGAAATTCATATAGCAAGAATGCGAATTGCTCTTTCTGGAAGGCTTCCATGTCCTCCCGGGCAAACAATAACGGCTCGGCTATGCCTTCACCACGAATTATTTCGACCGCGGCCAAAACCCGGGGATCATTGGTTTCCGGGAAAATTATCCTCTTCGGATCCTGCCGCGCCTTTTCTCTGATCCGTTCAATAACGTCAATATACATAAGATGTCCTTTTTTTATCCGTAGAAACAAGCTTCATTTTTACCTGCCGCCTTGGCCATGTATACACCCAGATTCGCCTGCAAAAATAACTCCTGCACGGTCATGCCAATAATAAAACGGGACATCCCGATACTGGAAGTTACTTTCTTATCCGCCAAAGCTTGCTGAATTACATCTTTGGCTTTTTTAGCTAATACCAGAGCCTCTTCCCGGGTAGTTTCGGTCAGCAGGATCAGGAACTGGTCCTGGGCTTGACGGCAATGAATATCTGTAGGACGCAAATTATCCCTTAAAAGGCTGGCCACGGTCTTTAACAATTCATCGCCTTCTGCGCGGCCATTCTTCTGATTAAAAACCGAGAAATTATCCAGGTCGATCATCATCAAACAGGTCGGATGAAAGATCCGCTCCACTCTTTTGAGCTCGGTATTAAGACAAGTCATAAAATATTGATAGTTCAAAAGGCCGGTCAGCGGGTCCTTAATAAGGCCGTCAAAAGTATTCGCCGCATTCTCATTAATCGGTACCAGATCCGGAATCGGACGGTCTTTGGCTTTAATAATGGCGCCTTCCGGCACGATCTCTTCCAGTACGCCTTCCACACCGACAGGTTCACCTGCCTCGTCACACAATAAAGTGCTATGTGCCGAGAGCACTATCCGGCTGCCGTCTTTGCGCACCATATTAACCGCATAACCCTCGACAGTGCCCTCTTGCGACAATTTCTTCAGAAAAGCCCCACGGTCCTCTTTGGTTTCATAAAGTTTGTCGGCAATATTCAGTCCGACCACCTCTTCTTTACTGGAATATTTTAATAACCTGGCCAGGGATTGGCTGACTACCGAAATATTACCATCCTTGTCGGCGGCATAAAAACCGGCGCCGCGGCCACCCGCTACTTTTCTTACGGGACGATTATGCTGACGCTGTTCTACCCCGGCTTTGACTTTAAGATCCTTTGTGTCCTTCATATTACACTCCTTTGTAGTTTTTAAGCCGCTGCCACAATGGCAAACCGCCCATTCATATTAAGTATAGGTTAACTAACTGTTGTGGAGGTTAACTCGATGGCCAAAAAAAATCCGCACTTAAAAACTTGGCGGTGTTACCACCCATAACGCTTCGGTCTGCCCCTTGAACATGTTCTTGAAAGAATGCGGAGTACTGGAATTAAAATAGATACTATCGCCCTTCTTAACAATATGAGTTTTATCTCCCAAAGTGATTTCCAATGAA
Source organism: Candidatus Omnitrophota bacterium (assembly GCA_015232565.1). Classification (GTDB taxonomy): domain Bacteria; phylum Omnitrophota; class Gorgyraeia; order Zapsychrales; family Fredricksoniimonadaceae. The sequence goes on along the minus strand of JADFZK010000027.1, from coordinate 36,426 downwards.
CCCTTTAAAACCAGGACAAATTCCTGGCCATAATGGGAATAGGTAGACTCGCCGGAAGCCGCGCTTTGCCCCAGTTTCATCAGCAAAGGCTGCATTTGCTTATAGGGATTGGATTCCGACAACATATACATCTGTACGCCATTACCTGCCTGCTTAAAGGCCTTACGCTGTTTCTCGGTCATCACCAGGCGGTCTCCCTGCTGTGAGCCATCATCATCAATAAGTCGACCAACCGTGGTCTGCAATTCATTGGCTATGGACTTTAAAGTCGCCAAAGAAGGCGAAGCCTTGCCCTGCTCAACCTGGGACAGAAAACTGGGGCTGACCCCCACATCCTTGGCCAGCTCACGCAGGGTCAATTCCTGCTCTTCCCGTAAACGTCTGATGCAAACCCCGATAACACTCATTTCGCTCCTCGTAAGTTGAGGCAAATATACAACACCTTTGCCCCCTTGTCAAGTGCTGGTTCACAAAATATCATCTTGTTAACCTACAGTTAACAAGGTTTTCTCGACGAGAAACGATCAAATAGGAATCTTTTAAAAAATATCGCTTGAGCGGAACATTCCGCTCGTAAGGGGGCTATAAGCCTTTTTATCCGGCGAGAACACGCTTGAGGTATTCGGGATAACGCTTGCGTATGGTGTTTTTGATGATCAAATGTGCGTTAAGTGACGGATCGCTGTTAACCAGATCGACCGCCTCCTGCCGGGCCGCTTCCAGCACATCCAGCTGGGTAGCCGGATTAACCATGCGCAATTCATTAAGCCCATGCTGATGACGGCCAAAGTACTGGCCGGGACCGCGTATCTCCAGGTCTTCCTGGGCGATCTTAAAACCATCGACCGTCTTTAAAACAGCCGCCAGGCGAAGTTTGCCTTCCTCGGTTTGCGGATCTCCCAGCAATATACAAACAGCGCTTTTTTCACTGCGCCCTATGCGCCCGCGCAATTGATGTAACTGGGCCAGGCCAAAACGTTCGGCATTCTCGATCACCATAACATTAGCATTCGGCACATCTATCCCGACCTCAAGAACGGTCGTGGTCACCAGCACATCGATCTCGTGCCGCTTAAATTTATCCATTACTATGCGCACTTCATCAGCCGGCAAACGCCCGTGGACCAGGCCAACCCGTAGACCTTTTAATTCATCTTTCTTAAACCGTTCATACATCTCAACAGCCGCCTTAAGGTCCGCCTTTTCATTCTCGTCGATAACCGGATAAACAATATAGGCCTGCGTCCCTTTCTTTACCCATTCTGCCACCCGCCGGTATACGCCGGCCGCTTGTTCACCGGTAAAATGATAAGTCTTGATCTCGCCGCGCCCTTTGGGCTTTTCAGCAATAACCGAAACATCCAGGTCACCATAAAGGGTCAGGCAGAGCGTACGCGGAATGGGCGTTGCGGTCATTACCAGCACATCCGGGTTATCCCCCTTAGAAGAAAGCAAGGCCCGCTGTTTCACTCCAAATTTGTGTTGTTCATCCACTGCCACAAAACTTAACTTCCGGAACTCAAGCCCGTCTTCCAACAAGGCATGGGTGCCGATCACCACATCCACGTCTCCTGAAAGGATCCGCGCATAAAGGGCCGCCTTTTCTTTCTTCTTGAGCGCACCGCTTAAAAGCGCCGTACGGACTGCACCAAAAGGGCCTTGGGAAAAATAAGCCGTAAAAGTATGGTAATGCTGTTCAGCCAAAATTTCAGTCGGGCACATGATCGCGGCCTGATTCCCGTTGGCCACAGCGGCCAAACAGCCAAAGAAAGACACCACGGTTTTCCCTGAGCCCACATCCCCCTGAAGCAAACGCAACATCGGGAACGGCCGGGCCATGTCGTGAGCAATATCATTGATAGACTTACGCTGTGCTTCGGTAAGCAAGAATGGGAATGCCTGCTGGAACCGCGCATGAAACTCGGCGGGCAGGAAATGGGCACAGCCCTTTTTCTTGAGGAAGGTGCGCCGACGCAGAATAACCGAAACCTGGAACATAAAGAATTCATCAAAACACAGCCGCCGATCGGCCTCTTCCTGGGCGCGCGCATCATCAGGAAAATGCACCTGGCGCACACTTTCTGCCACCGGCCGCAGATGATGACGGATACGCACCTCGGGCGGCACCACCTCGAGCAGATCCTGGGCATGCAATTCCAAGGCTAAAGCCATGACCTTTCGCAGATAACGCTGGCTGATCCCTCTCGTTAAGGGATAAACCGGCACGATACGGGCGGAAGATAGCCCCTCGACGTCATCATTAATGATCTCGTATTCAGGGCTTATTATCTGCAGTTTATTGTTAAATACTTCTGCCCGGCCATAAACCACGACTTTATTCCCGGGGTGCAAATAATTCTCCAGGTACGGTTGATTAAACCATACACAGGAAACCCGTCCGCTATCATCAGCCAGGACCACCTCAAAGACATGTTTTTTATTAAAGAATGTCCGTCGCCCCCCTTTGGCCGCCACCTCACCCAAAACCACCTGCCATTCACCGGGAACCACTTGAGCGATCGGCGTAATCTTGCGCCGGTCTTCATAACGCCGGGGGAAAAGATATAACAGATCTTCGATCGTTTGAATGCCCAGATTCGCAAAAAGCTTTTTGCGCGCCGGGCCCACGCCTTTCAGGAATTGAATAGAAGCGGTATCTAATGCAGGCATTATTTGTTAACAGCCATATTTTCGTTTTCATACAAACACTGCAATATTTCCAACTCGTCCCGGTCGAACCACACCCGGGCGCAAAGCTTGCATTTATCAACTTCCACCGGATAACGGGGATTAACAAAACGCCGGGTCATCCGCCGGTTAGTGTCCAGACAGGAAGGGCACACAATACTTTTCTGGTCATAAATATGATCAAAAGGGTTACTCTTCAGGACCTTGACCTGTTCACGGGTGATCCTGGCCAGCTCCTGGATACGCCCATCAAACTGCATGGACTTGGTGCCCACAATATGCAGCACATCCATCTCGCCGACCAAGGCTCCCAGGCAGGCGGTACACCGGCCGATCTGAACACCTTCATAAACTTCAGGCACCAGCGGCACTTGACAGCGCGGGCACAAGTTCTTTGCCACCGGGACAACGGGCAACCCCAGACCGGATGCAATAACCGCTCCTCCAACAGTAGCCAGCGGCGCCGGAATAGCTACGCCCGGGATATCCTTCAAAGTTTTTGCCGGCGGATCATTCCCCAGCATCTCATCCCGGGACTTGGCCTTGTTCATGGCCTTGTCCAGATCGGATTCGCGGGCGTGGGCCATATCGAGCAGGATCCCGAGACGCTTCTTTATGGGCGGATGAGTCGAGAAAAGGTCGGAAAAAAGATTCTCCTGGTCATCGTAAGCGCTCTGACGGGGGCTAAGAATAAAGATCGCGTCCATTGCTTCCCCCGGGATACCACCGCCCTTCCAGCGTCGATCAATTATATGCAGAGCTTCAGCCAGTGCCAAAGGATTGCGCGTCAAGCGGACCGCCATGGCATCCGCGCGATATTCCCTTTGGCGCGATATGAACAATGACCCGAGATAGCCGATGAATTTAAGCACCAAAGCTATCAAAAAGATCACCAGCAATAATGCCCCAAAAGACCCTCCCTTCTCTTCCCGCCGGGAAGACGAATAGCGGCTGGAACCAGAAATGTTACTGTAAAAAAGCATTCGCCGGGTGACATCACAAATAGTGTCAAAAGCCTTAAATACTACACTGGTCACCGTAGTTTCCAGACAGTCACCCGAGGCGATATGCCCCGCTTCATGGGCCACCACCGCTTCTAACTGCTCCCGGTTAAGGCGCTTCAGCAAGCCTTCGGTAATGCCGATGACCGAACGGCCCTGGAAATCCTGCAAGGCAAAAGCGTTCATGGCGGTGGTAGGGATAAGATAGGGCTCAATAAGGTATTTGCCACCGGTAGCTACCGACGCTTCGGCTACGATATTACGAAACACACGTTCATCATCTTTTCCATCTGCGGCAACCCGGCCAGACATATACTGCACGGTCTTGTCTATCAGGGCGTGAGTGGCTACCAACCAGTGCCCCGCACTTAGAGCCAAGGCACCGCCCGCAGTCCACAGCAAGGTCGCAGGATCCAGCAAATCAAAAGGGGAACGCCGCAAGCCGGAAGGAAGATCCAGCGTCGTACCGAGGAAATAATATTTAACCACCCACACGATCAAAAGCGCCCCGGCAACGTAAAGGGCGATCAGAAAAGCCAGCGACCATTGAATAGATCGCGACTTGCTTTGCTGGATCTCAACGAATGAGTACGGCATTAAAATTTGACTTGCGGCGCATTCCGTTCGGCCACATCATCCAGCTGAAAGAACTCGGCCGGCTTGAACGCAAACTGGGAAGCAATAATGCTGTTGGGAAAAGTCTGGATCGCGGTGTTATAACGGCCGGCTTCGTCGTTATAGTACTGCCGGGCAAAACCGATCTTGTTCTCGGTCGTTGTTAACTCTTCCTGCAAACGCAACATGGTTTGGTCGGCCTTCAGGTTGGGGTAATTCTCGGCCACCGCCATTAAACTGCGCAAGGAAGAGGTAAGCATATTCTCGGCCGCCAGCTTGTCAGAGATAGTCGAAGCATCCACCGCCATCTGGCGTGCCTTAGTTACGCCTTCCAGCGTACCGCGTTCATGCGTCATGTACCCCTTGGCTGTCTCTACCAGATTCGGGATCAGATCGTGCCGGCGTTTTAGCTGAACATCAATCTGCGACCAGGCATTCTGAAAAGCAACCCGCATCTGGATAAGAGCATTGTACATACCAACGATCATCAGGACCAACATAACCAGCACGCCGACTACGATCAGAAATGGAACCATTTGAATTGCCTCCTTTAACACCGATTTATCTTATGCGCCCGATCTCCCGCTCTAACTGGCGGCGATATCCTTTATGAAAAACTTCTTCAAAATTATAGCCATTACGAAAACTGTCCAGCGTATCATCCTGCTGTTTAGCCAACAGTTGATGCTGGACCATGATAAAGACAATATTGCCGAAATCTTCCGTATTCTTGACACCCCAATGGTGCAGAACATTCAAGGCCAAAGGGCCGAACTTCTTAACAGTCAATTCCTTGATCCCCGATAATAGCTGATCGCCGGTGACATGACGCTCCTTCTTAAACCGACGCTGGGAGTAATTCAAGGCCTCCATTACAAACTCATACGCCCCTGCCTTATAACGCGGGTCTTGTTCGCAAACCTGTTCAACTTTGTCGTAGAATTGCTGATCCATACCGTAATATTAGCACAATAATCAAAAAATCCAAGCCGTACGATGCTATTAAATGCAGCGCTGAGCAGAATCCCGGGAAAGTATTATGGCTGACTAAAGAATTATGCCATAATGTCGACCATGAGACTGCCCGAAAGATTATTCGAGAAAGCTTACTTCTTCCTTTTCACCTGGCTTTGCCTGGGCGAACTAAGCGCCTTATTACTACCTCAGTCCGAACCCTATATATACTACCGTACTTTATGGGCTTTTCATCCACCGGCGGGAATATTCTATATACTGGCGATCGCTCGCGGAATAGTCACTATGATCTGCCTGATCGCGCTATACAACTATGCCTTTAATGTGCCCAGGCGCTGGGACAGATTCTTTAAACCGTTACTATTTTTACGAGTCGTTCTGGACGTCACCGGGCATAATTATGAAATGCAATTCCTCAAGACACTTTCCCATTTCAGCCTGCTTATGCCTTTGGCGGCTTTATCAGTATGGATCGGCATAACCTTTCTGTCCTACAAAGCCCACTTTCTCAGCGCCTTTTGCCTGCCACGCAACACCAAACAGGCGCTAGAAGCTCCATAAAATTATCTATCGAATTTATTCCAGAATAAACGAGCAGGGTCAAACTTATCACGAGGTTTATCTTCACCGGCGGGATGTCCAACAGCGATCACTGCCAGCGGAATCACGGTTTCCGGCATAGCAAGCGTTTGTTTTACATAAGCCACGCGTTCCGCACGCGGATGGGCGGCAGTCCAGCAGGCTCCCAGGCCGATAGCTTGCGCGGCCAGCAAAATATTCTCGACAGCCGCCGCACAATCCTGGACCCAATATTCCACATCACTGCCGCCATGGGCTTCCTTCATATCACTGGCCACTACAATAGCATGCCGAGCCGTAAGGATCATTTTGGAATAAGGCAGGCCAGCGACCAGTTTATCCAATACCAGCGGGTCATTAATCACTACAAAATACCAATGCCGGGTATCCCGCGATGATGGCGCAGCCATGCCTGCGCGCACCAGGGTTTCCAGGTCTTCATTGGTTACCGGATCACCGGTGTATTTGCGTACACTGCGGCGTTCAGCAATAACTTTTAATACCGGACTAGCTACCATGGCAATAACCTGACATAAATTAAATAATTATGCGGGCGTCAACAGCGTAAGAACCGTCTTTATTAGTGATCAGTGGGTTAATATCCACTTCCTTAACATGCTGGGCGATTTTTTGGATGGCCATCAAGGTCTTAATGATCGATTCCTTATGCGCCCCTTGGCCGCGATAACCGTCCAGAAGCTTCTTGGCCTTGATCTCACCCACCAGCCGCTGGGCCTCGGTTTCGCTAAAAGGCACAATACGGAAAGAAACATCCTTGAGCACCTCAACAAAGATCCCGCCTAACCCGAACATCACCGCCGGGCCAAACTGCGGGTCTTTATTCATCCCCACGATACACTGCAAGCCGTCCACCATTTGGCATAAATTCACGCCCAGCAGTTCAGCTTTGGGGGCATTCCGCTTCACCGTCTCCATCATCTGCGCAAAACGGGCTTTTAATTCTTCGGCATTCTTGATATTCAAAATAACGCCGCCTACATCCGACTTGTGAATAATATCCACCGAAGCGATCTTCATGGCTATCGGGTACATTTGCACAGCCTCGGCCACCTTAACCGCTTCCTCAGCAGTAGTAGCAAAACCCCACTTGGGCATCGGGACTCCACAGATCTCCAATACCTGGCGGGATTCATGCTCCAGCAGGAAAGTGCGGCCTTCTTTACGAATAGCCTCAATGATCTCCAGGGCCTTGGCCGGTATTGCGGGTACTGGCACATTCTCTTTGGGACGAGAAACAATCTCCTGCCAGTTATAAAGAGCCTTCAATCCGGAAATCGCCTCCCGGACTTCGGTCATGGCCGGGATCTGGGATTCATTAAAGGTCTGAATGGCCTGTCGGGAACGTTCACCGCCGACCATCGCCACCACCAGCGGCTTGTTACGCCCGGCAGCAATATATTCCTCCACGATAGCTTTGGCTACCTGCACCGGATCGGTGACTGCAGTTTCGCAGTACAGAACCACTAAAGCTTTTACTTTATCTTCACCCAGAGCGATCCGTACCGCCTTACGGTAACTCTCACAACCCCCGCCGCCGGTAACGTCGATCGGGTTCTTGGTACTGCCAAACTCGGGCATGGTCTGACGGAACTTCTCTTCCAACCAGGCCGGGTCTTCCAGCAACTTTATACCGAAGTCTTCGCACTCGTCGGTTGCACTCACTCCGATACCACCGCCATTGGTAATAATAAGAGTGTCCTCACCTTTGGGCATGGGCAATGAAAGCGTGCACGCCGCCCCAAAAGCCTGGGTAAAGGTTTTGGCACGCATCATCCCTAATTGGTTGAACACCGCCGAATAGATCTTGTCGGAGCCCGATAAGGAACCGGTATGCGATGCCGCCGCCTGCGCCCCGCGCTGGGACGACCCCGACTTAAGGATGACCACCGGCTTCTTTATTTTAGTCGACATGAACTTGCGCCCGTCCTTAATGCCTTCCATGTAAATAAGGATCACGCTGACATTGGGATCATCATTGAAATATTCAATAAGCTCTTTCTCGCCGATATCAACCTTATTCCCCAGACTTACTACGGCCGCCAGTCCGATCTTTTCCATCATCGTCCAGCCCATCAGGGAAATCGCCAAAGCACCGCTTTGCGATACAAACGCGATCTTGCCCGGCAGAACTTCAGTAGGCCCAAAAGAAGCGTTAAGCTTGGCCGGTGAATATACAAACCCAAAAGTGTTCGGCCCCAGCAAAGCAATATTATTCTTATCGGCAATGTCTTTTAAAACCTGCTCTTCTTTCACTTTGCCGATCTCCGAAAAACCGGAGGTAATAATTACTGTGCCCTTAACATTCTTTTGCACGCACTCTTTAAGCACCCCTTCCACCAAAGGCGCCGGCACAGCGATGACCGCAAAATCAATATCGCCAGGCACTTCCAACAAGGACGGAAAACAAGGCAATCCCAGTATCTCGGTAGCCTTACGGTTTATCGGATAGATCTTCCCTTTATAACCGTTTTGTACCACATTATTCAAGATCTGATAACCCACCTTGGCGGGCTCGGAAGACGCGCCCACAATAGCCACGCTTCTGGGATTAAAAACTTTTTCCAGATTCTGGATCTTGATCGCTATATCCTCAGACATAAAAACCTCTTTTATTTTATGTTCAAATTAAGCCTGGACTGTTTTAACCACTGCCGCCGCCTGAGCCGCCAGTGTTTCATAGATCGCCCATTTACGATCGATATCCTGCTGTCCTAACTGGATCAATCTTTCCGCTTCCGCAGGATTGGTCTTCTGCAAAACCTTAAATCTCTGCTGACGGTTAGCTTCTTCCTTAAACTCCACCTTGGGAGCCGATGAATCCAGCGTAAGCGGATTCTTGCCTTCGCTGATCAAGGCCGGGTTATAACGGAAGAGCGGCCAATGTCCGGTCTCGACCGCCATCTTCTGCTCGGTCAAACCGCCAGCCATGTTAATACCATGAGCTATACAATGGCTGTAGGCAATGATCAATGACGCCCCGGGATACTTTTCGGCCTCGGTGAAGGCTTTAACAGTATGTTCGTCTTTCGCGCCGATAGCAACCGTAGCCACATATACATGGCCATACGTCATAATAATACGGGCCAGGTCTTTCTTGGGCAATACTTTACCACCAGCCGCAAACTTCGCCACCGCTCCACGCGGGGTTGATTTCGAAGCCTGTCCGCCGGTGTTGGAATAAACTTCCGTATCCAGCACCAATACATTAACATTACGGCCCTGTGCCAGAACATGATCCAAACCACCAAAACCAATGTCGTAAGCCCAGCCATCGCCGCCAAATATCCACACGCTCTTTTTGGCCAGATAATCAACCAGCGATAAAAGATGCTTAGCTTCAGAACTGGTATTGCCTTTCAGTTTGGCCTTTAATAACTCGATGCGCTTGCGCTGTTCCACGATCTGAATTTCCTCGGTCTGATCCGCAGAAAGCAACGCGCCCACCAATTCAGCGCCGATCTGACTCTCCAGTTTCTTAAGCAACTCGGAAGCGTGCTCCGCCTTCTTGTCGATCGCTAAACGAAAACCCAGCCCGAACTCGGCATTATCCTCAAAAAGAGAATTCGACCAGGCCGGACCACGTCCGACCGGATTCTTGGTGTAAGGCGTCGTTGGCAGGTTTCCACCATAGATCGAAGTGCAACCTGTGGCGTTAGCAATAACCGCCCGGTCGCCAAAAAGCTGAGTGACCAGCTTAATGTAGGGCGTTTCACCACAACCGGCACACGCACCGGAGAACTCGAACAATGGCTGAAGGAACTGAACGCCACGCACGGTATTTTGTTTAACTTTATTACGATCCACATCCGGCAAGGCAAAAAAGAAATCCCAGTTCCGGGCTTCCTGTTCACGAATAGGCAGGATCGGCGTCATATTGATCGCCTTTTTAGTCGGGTCCTTCTTACTCTTGGCCGGGCAGGCCGAAACGCACACGCCGCAACCGGTACAATCTTCCGCCGCAACCTGAATACGGAACTGTTGGCCGGCAAACTCTTTGTCTTTCGCGGCTACCGTCAAAAATGAAGCCGGAGCGCCTTTAAGATTAGCCGGATCGATCATCTTGCTGCGAATTACCGCATGAGGACACACCAAAACGCATTTGCCGCATTGAATACAAGTTTCAGCATCCCAGGTGGGGCAATCGAGCGCTACACAACGCTTTTCGTACATCGCGGTACCAGTAGGGAAAGTGCCATCCACCGGCATCTTGCTAACCGGCAATTTATCGCCACGACCGGCAATGATCTCGGAAGTAACTGACTTCACGAATTCAGTAGGCATGCCGGACACCGGGGCTTTTAATTCCAGTTTGCTGGAAACCGCCGCCGGCACCTTGACCTCGTAAAGATTGGCAATGGTAGTATCGACAGCCTTAAAGTTCTGCGCCACTACATCCGCACCCTTCTTGCCATAAGCCTTCTCGATCGACTTCTTGATCTGCACAATAGCCTCGTCCTTCGGCAGAACGCCAGAGATAGCAAAGAAACAGGTTTGCATAATAGTATTGATCCTGCCACCCATGCCGGTTTCATTCGCGACTGCGTAGGCATCAATCACAAAGAACTTCAACTTCCGGTTAATAATGTGCTGTTGGGTAACACGAGTTAAATTATCCCACACCTTGTCGGCTGAAAACTGGCTGTTAAGCAGAAAAACGGCTCCTTCCGCCGCATCTTTCAGGACATCATACCTCTCCAGAAATACAAACTGATGGCAACCAATGAAATTGGCCTTACCGATCAGGTATGGCGCATGGATCGGATTCGGCCCAAAACGCAAATGCGAAAAGGTCATCGATCCTGATTTCTTGGAATCATAAACAAAATATCCCTGGCCGAAGTTCGGAGTATTCTCGCTGATGATCTTGATAGTAGCTTTATTGGCCCCCACGGTACCATCCGCACCAAGACCGTAAAACAAACAACAAACGCTTTTGGGATCTTCCACAACAAAAGAATCATCCACTTCCAGGCTGGTATGCGACACATCGTCGTTAATACCCACCGTGAAATGATTCTTGGCGGCGGTTTTCTTCATCTCGTCAAACACGGCTTTAACCATGGCAGGAGTGAACTCTTTAGAAGAAAGGCCGTAACGTCCGCAGATCACCTTGGGCACGGAAGTGACCAGGCCTTCCTGCTGAGCTTCAAAAAGGGCATTAATAACATCCTGATAAAGAGGCTCACCAATAGAACCCGGTTCTTTGGTACGATCCAACACTGACAAGGTCTTGACAGTTTTCGGTAAAGCCAGAATAAAGTTCTTAATTGAGAACGGACGATACAAACGGATCTTAAGCAAGCCCACTTTCTCACCAGTCTTGGCCAGGGCATCTATAGTGGTCTGCACAGTTTCACAAGCGGAACCCATAACCACAATAACGCGCTCGGCATCAGGTGCGCCGTAGTAATCGAACAGGTTGTACTGCCGGCCGACCAGTTTGCCGAACCGATTCATAATGTCCTGCACAATGCCGGGGCATTTAGAATAGAACGGATTCACCGTTTCGCGGCCCTGAAAGTACACATCTGGGTTCTGGGCGGTACCGCGCATTACCGGAGCATCGGGCGTAAGCGCACGGTTGCGGTGTGCGATCACTAGGTCGTCGGTAATAAAAGCCCTGATGTCATTCTCGTCGAGCATTTCGATCTTGGCGACTTCATGGGAAGTACGGAAACCATCGAAGAAATGCAAGAAAGGTACCCGGCTTTCCAGCGTAGCGGCGTGCGCGATCAAGGCCATATCCATAACTTCCTGGACACTGCCGGAAGCCAACATGGCAAACCCGGTCTGCCGGGCCGCCATTACGTCCGAATGATCCCCGAAAATAGATAAAGCCTGAGCCGCCAAAGACCGAGCCGAAACATGAAAGACCGTGGAAGTCAACTCACCGGCGATCTTATACATGTTGGGTATCTTCAGCAGTAAACCCTGGGAAGCCGTGAACGTGGTGGTCATTGCTCCGGTCTGCAAAGCGCCATGGACGGTACCCGCGGCGCCGCCTTCAGACTGCATTTCCTGAACCATGGGAACTGAGCCCCAAATGTTCTTGATACCAGCCGCCGCCCATTCATCCGCCAATTCGCCCATGGTCGATGAAGGCGTAATGGGATAGATCGCCGCCACGTCCGAACAACGGTAGGCAACATAAGCTGCGGCTTCATTTCCATCGAGTGTGTAAACTTTACGAGCCATAATCCTTACCTCTTTCTTTAAGCTGAAAAATTAAAACCCCGCGTGCCTGCGGGGTCGTTTTAAAAACAAAAAAACTTCATGTCCCGGGTGGACATAATAGTTGAAAGCCCTGTTTTTACACTAACCTGATCCATAAAATGTAACCGGAATTTTCCTGCCAGTGTGATGCGTCCAATGCTTAAGGACATTTGGCTCAACGAGGATAAATGCAGCATCCATCGGAAAGTTATAGGAGACGAACCACACCAGGAAGTGATTTAACGATGTAAGCAATATACACTCATTTTTATTCCTGTAAACTATTTTCTCGGAGCTTTTTTGCTTGTTTCTAACCTGTCAAACTGACCGCTTTATAGACTTTCCCAGGCAGTTCACGAACCAGCCGCCTCAGTTGTAAGCTTAAACAAACCCCCATTAAAACCGGAACCGGCAACCCAGAACGCGCCACCAAACTGTCAAACGAACACTCATCGCCATCCAGAATAGTTATTACTTTCAACTCATCATTAGTCAGGTCCGCCGGTTTAACTGGCCGTACAGGCTTCCCAACCGGAAACAGCTCCGGCTGAAGTTGTAAAGCGGGGATGTCTTCGAAAATATCCTCAACCGACATTATCAGCTTGGCACCATGACGCACAAGTTCATGCGGCCCCCTGGACTGTAACGAATCTATGTGACCCGGGACAGCATAAACCTCCCGGCCCTGTTCCAGTGCGAACTCGGCAGTTATAAGAGCTCCGCTTCGAATATTTGCCTCTACTACCACGACGCCATGCGATAAAGCGCTTACTATCCTGTTGCGCCGGGGAAAATTATATGGATAGGGTTCAGCTCCAAGGGGGAATTCAGAAATAAGACATCCCCGCTCCGCAACCTGGGAATACAATTCCTTATTCTGCACAGGATAAACAATATCCAACCCGCAACCCAGAACGCCAATGGTTCGACCCCGTGCCTTAAGCGCGCCCTTATGCGCCGCCGCGTCGATACCACGCGCCATCCCGGAGATCACTGCCGCCCCGGCTTCAACTATCCGCATGGCAAAACGCTCCGCTATGCCTAACCCGTAAGACGTGGCCAGCCGAGAACCCACAATTGCTAATACCACCTCATCAGAAGCTGGTATACTCCCCTGCACATAGAGCACGATCGGCGGGTCAGTAATATCACGAAGACGCAGGGGATAATCATCATCCAGGATCGTTACGATCCGGCACCCAAGCGCCTCAGCCCGGGCAGTTTCCTGATCTTTAAAATCACGGGCCGGAAAGTTAACCAGATTGATAACCGCTTTCTCGCTGATGTTTAAAGCCCTCGCCGCTTCCTCAGATGAAGTATTAAGCAGACGAGGCCAGAAGTCCTCCTGCTGGCTCAGTTTAAAAGCTGTCCGAGGAGCGAGTCCGGATACGGCGTTAAGCGCTATGAGCGCTGTCCGGGGAGTAATTGGCGAGGATAGCGAGGATCGCATTGACCACCTGGCTTATGTTGTCCTCATTTGAATCTATGAGGAAATCAGCCTGGCGGTAATGGGGGTCGCGTTCGGCTAGCAGTTTATTAATGGTTGTCAACGGATCGGAAACGTTGAGCAGCGGCCGGTCCACCTTACCCTTGGTCCGGCGGAAAATAGCCTCCGGCGAGGCCTGTAAATAAAAAGAAACACCAGTGGCTTTCAAAGCCTGCAGATTAACCGGGTCACGGGCCACACCGCCGCCGCAATCGATTATCAGGCCCTGTCGAGCCGCTACTGAAGCCACCACCCGGCGTTCGACCTCACGGAAATAGGGCTCACCGGATTGGGCAAAGATATCCGCAATACTACGCTGTTCCAGCTGCACTATCATCTCATCGGTAGAGACCCGCTCGCGGTCCAAACGTCGAGCCAGCTCCCGGGAAGTAAAAGTCTTCCCGCAAGCCATAAACCCAATCAGCACTATATTCCTGGTTGAAAGTATCATTGCGGCATTATAACCAAATTTGATGAATTGTCAAAATATCTCCGCTAAAGGACGCATGACAAAATCACGCTCCTTCATACGCGGATGTGGTATTACCAGGTCGGGCTCGGCGATTTGCAGATTGTCATAGAGCAAAATATCAATATCGATCGGGCGTGGGCCATTCTTAACCAACCGCTGGCGACCGAATGAACTTTCGATCTGATGAATAAGCGTCAACAATTCTCTGGGCGACAAGAAAGTTTCAACCTTGGCTGCGGCATTAATAAAAAGACCCTGTGGCGGTCCGCCGACAGGGTCAGTCTCAATATAAGAAGAAACTTTCACGACCTCAACTCCGTTCTGGCCGAGCTGCTTTAAAGCTTTCGTGATATTTCCGGCACGCTCGCCCAGATTAGAACCCAGAGCCAGATAAACAATAGCCAAAACTTGCTCCATTAATAATGCTATACCAGAACCTTGGCCATGCGGCCCACAGCCTCGTGAATACGTTCCACCGGAAGAGTAAGCGACATCCGCACATACCCCTCACCGTTCTTGCCAAAACCCACGCCCGGAGTCATCACGATATCCGCCTGATCCAGAAAGGCCTTGGCACAAGTCATCGAATCCGGGAATTTAGCCGGTATCCTGGCCCAAACATAAAACGCCGCCTTGGGAGGATCGATCTTCCAGCCAATAGAACGACAACCGTTAATAAGAGCATCGCGCCGCTCCTGATAACAGGCGCGCATATCCTCGATCTCAACTGGATCAGTCTTAAGCGCCGCAATACCGGCGTGCTGTATGGCATTAAAAACCCCGGAATCAACATTCGACTTAACCTTGGCCAAAGCCGCGATCAACTGCGCATTACCGCAGGCCCAGCCCAAACGCCATCCGGTCATAAAATAAGTCTTGGAGAAAGAATGGAACTCAATAGCGATATCCTTCGCTCCCGGCACCTCAAGAATGCTCGGAGGCTTAACGCCGTCGTAATAAACTTCAGAGTATGCCAGATCAGACACCACAATAATATTCTTGGCAGTGCAAACCTTGACCAGATCAGTGTAGAATTCTTTGGTGGCCACAGCCGCAGTAGGATTATTCGGATAGCACACAATAAGTGCTTTCACATTCTTGGCTTCCTCTATATCGGCGATCTTAGGGAGAAAGTCGTTCGACGCCTTTAGCGGTAAATATTGGATCTTTCCGCCGGCAAAAGCCACCGCTGCCTGATAGGCCGGATACGCCGGATCCGTTAAAAGAACTTTTTCACCCGGATTAATAACCGCCAAAGGAAAATGAGCCAACCCTTCTTTAGAGCCTATCAACGGATAAATCTCGCTGACTGGATCCAAAACTACTGAAAAGCGTCCTTTAAACCATTGGGCGATATCCACTCTAAGCTGAGGAACTCCGGAGTCAAAAGGATAATGATGATTAGCGCCGTCCTCAACCGCCTTTTTCATGGCCTCAACAATAGGCTTGGGCGTAACCTGATCCGGATCGCCCACTCCCAGATTTATAATATCCCGGCCCTGGGCCATGGCTTCACGCTTGGCCTTATCGATCTCCAGAAACAAGTAAGGCGGCAACTGTTGTAATCTCTCGGAAACTGCAAAATTTATCATTCTGACCTCGAGGAATTAATAAAGAACTCAAACGCCCAATACATCTTGCATATTGTAAAGCCCGTTATCCTTAAACGCCACAAAACGGGCGGCCACCAGGGCCCCTTCAGCGAACATATCACGAGTATTGGCATTATGGGAGATCTCAATAGTATCTACCACGCCTTTAAAAGTGACCTTATGGTAACCAATAACTTCACCTTCCCGAACAGACTCGATAGGCACGTTCTGCATCTGACCGGCGTTCTGCACGATCTCACCCATAGTCTTGGCTGTACCGGAGGGCGCATCCTTCTTATGGATATGATGAGTTTCGGTGATAGAAACATCATAACCTTTCAAAGCTTCCGCCATCTTGCGTAGCAAACCAAAAAGCACGTTTACACCCACAGACATATTCGAAGAACGCACAATGCCCAGTGATTTAGACGCTTCAATGATTCGCGCGTCCTGGTCGGCAGTAAGTCCGGTAGTGCCGATCACCATCCGAACCCGATGCTTTAAACAAGCCTCCAAATTAACCATGGTGGCTTGCGGAACAGTAAAATCGATCAATACATCCGCGCCTTTGATAGCGTTTATATCCACCGAAACTTTCACCCCGCCCACCGCTTCAGGCAAGCCCGCGCAATCAGCCCGTTCAACCAGGGCAACTATCTGAAAGTCCTTGGCTTGACCGGCCAATTCAGTAATACGCTTGCCCATCCGGCCCTGACAACCCACCACAGCGAGTTTTATCATATGTCCTTTTAAAGCAAATTATACTGTTTCAGAACCGACTTAAGTTTGGCCAGATTCGCGGGTTCCATAGCACACATCGGCAAACGCACAACAGGCGAACAAAGCCCCATTAAACCACAAGAAGTCTTGACCGGGACAGGATTAGTCTCCAGGAACATGGCCTTGATCAAAGGCAATAGTCGCTCTTGTTTCTCTTCAGCTTCTTTGACCTTGCCTTTAAGCATAAGGTTAACAACTTCCGCCACTTCCCTGGGCAGAATATTCGCCAACACCGAGATCACACCAACACCGCCCAGCTTCATCATCGGCACAGTCAAGGCGTCATCACCAGAAAGAATGGCAAATTTCTTACCGCAAGCCAACCGAACAGCCTGCGCCTGTTCCAAATTGCCCGAAGCCTCTTTCACACCAACAATATTCTTGCAATCCTTTGCCAGGCGTTGCACTGTCGCGGTCTCAATATTACGAGCACAACGGCCCTCAATATTGTACAGGATTATCGGGATCTTTACGCTGTCCGCCACCGCTTTAAAATGTAAATACAACCCCTTTTGAGTTGGCTTATTGTAGTAAGGCGTAACAACCAAAGCAGCATCCGCGCCAGCCTCTGCGGCATGTTTGGTTAAGCGCACAGCTTCCAGGGTGGCATTGGAACCGGTACCGGCAATAACCGGAACGCGCCCACGCACAGTGTCCACCACGATCTCGATCACCCGGTCATGCTCTTCATGTGAGAGTGTCGGCGATTCGCCAGTCGTCCCGCACGGCACAATACCCTGGGTACCATTCTTGATCTGGAACTCAACCAATTCCGCCAGGTTCCGTTCATCCACACCATGTTCGGTAAAAGGTGTTACCAAAGCTACTATCGACCCTTTAAACTCCATAATAATCCCCTTTGCAAATAAACTTTCCACTACCCTTAAGCCAAACATTCGTAATGGCCGGCTTGTCATTCACAACATCCAGGTCAAAAGAGATCTCCAGCATCTCGCCGCTCTTGGTCACCACCTTTATCATGGCATTCTTAACGGGTGCTAAAACTTTCTGGCTCTGGAGGTACCCTATCAAGGCCGCCGCCACACTGCCCGTCCCGCAAGCCAAAGTCTCGGCCTCAACCCCGCGCTCGTAAGTCCTTACTGCCACAATTCCGTCTTTGACCCGCTCCACAAAATTCACATTTGTCCCTTTGGGCGCAAAGACCTGATGCTGACGAATGATCCGCCCCAAACCATTAACATCGAACTCCTGCAAACCTTCCACAAAAATAACCGTATGGGGCACCCCGGTATTAATAAAATAACCGCATAGTTTACGATCGCCGATCTTGATCTCGACATTTGACCGGAAATCCTTAGGCTCACTTAACTGCACCGAAGCCACCTCTCCCTGCACCGAAGCCTTAATGGTCCCCGCCAGTGTTTCCAGGGTAAATATCTCCGGCACTACCGCAAATTTCTGTTTTATGTACACCGCCATACAGCGCGCGCCGTTACCGCACATCTCGGCCTCGGAGCCATCCGCGTTAATGATCGACATCTTAAAATCACAATTCCGCGATTCACCCAATACCAAGACGCCGTCCGCCCCGATACCCATATGCCGGTTACAAACTTTTTTGGTAAAATCACAGTAATCCATCCCCGGCACATGGTCCACCACCACAAAGTCATTACCCGCGCCCTGCATCTTGGTAAAAGCGATCTTCTTCATCTTAAGAATCCAGGAATACTGGCTCCCCTTATCAGGTCTTTAAAGTCCTCACGCTTCTGCACCACCGCCCATTTATGGCCTTTCACCATCACTTCCGCAACCCTCGGGCGCACATTATAATTGCTGGACATCACATATCCATAAGCACCGGCTGACAACAAAGCCAAATATTCACCGTCCTTGATATTGGCTATATTGCGATCATGGGCAAACACATCCCCGCTCTCGCAAATGGGACCCACCACATCACAAAGCACGGAGCCCGAGGTTGTCTTTTTAAGAGGCACGATCTCATGATAAGCCCCATACATAGAAGGCCGCACCAGGTCATTCATGCCGGCATCCACGATCATAAATTTCTTTACCCCATTGTCCTTCATATACAGCTTGCGGGTAATAAAAATACCCGCATTACCAACAATGAACCGGCCGGGCTCCATTAAAAGCTTGAACTTGCGCCCTTTTAAAAGCGGTAAAACTTTACTGGCGAATTCCCTGGCGGTCTGTGGTGTTTCGTCCTGATAAATAATGCCCAGCCCGCCGCCAATATCAAAATATTCCACTTTTACGCCCGAACTCTCCAGATCATCAATAAAGAGCAAAGCTTTTTTAATAGCGGCAATAAAAGGTTCCGCTTTAGTGATCTGGGAACCGATATGAATATGCACACCGTTAATGCGCAAATTCCGGTAAGTTCCTTGTGCCACAAAGATATCCCGGGCGGTCTTAAGATCAATGCCAAACTTTTTCTTCAGACTTCCCGTATTGATCTTTTCATGAGTCGGAGAATCAATATCCGGATTAATTCGCAAGGCAACTTGCACGGTTTTTCTTAACCGGCCGGCAATGCGGTTAATATGCTCCAGTTCAGGCTTGGACTCCACATTAAACAGCAGGATCCCGGCTTTGATCGCCTCCTGGATCTCGACTTCAGTCTTGCCCACAGAAGCAAAAACCACGCGTTGCATATCCGCTTTAACCAGCCGGGCTTTTTTCAGTTCACCGCCGGAAACAATATCGAACCCCGAACCTTCATCTACCAAAGCCTTGAGCACCGCCAAATTACTGTTCGCTTTCATAGCGAAACAAATGATCGGATCAACCGCTTTAAAGGCTTGCTTGATCTTGCGAAAGTGCTCAACAATGGTCTTATAACTATAAATGTAGACCGGAGAACCGGCCTGGTCAGCGATAGTCGAAACCTTGACCGACTCGCAATAAAGCTCGCCATTCTTATAAACAAAATCATGTATCGGATGAAAGCGCATTATTTCAATCTTTTCTTCCAGGCATTGATCTGTGCCCGCACCAGGTCGGGATTGGTTGAACCAAATGATTTCTTGCTCTTAATAGAAACTTCCGGGCTAAGCAAATATTTCACGTCCAGCTCCAGCAAAGAAGAATATCGTTTAAGCTGTTCAACTGGCAGGTCGGCGAGCTTCTTGCCGCGATCAATGCACTCTTTTACCATAACGCCCACAGTATCATGCGCGTCACGATAGGTCATGCCTTTGCGTACCAGATAATCCAGGATGTCCACCGAGAAGAAATACTCGGCGTTAACTCGCTCCGCCAGCACGTCTTTCTTGACAACAATACCGCCAAAGAGCTCGGCCAGCACAGCCAGCATATCTTCAATAGTCTCAACGCAGTCAAACAGGGCCGGCTTGTCCATTTGCATGTCCCGATTGTACGTAAGCGGCAACCCCTTCATTAAAACCAGCAATTCCATCAAGCGGCCCGGGAACTTGGAGGCAGTGCCTCTAACCAGCTCGAGAACATCGGGATTCTTTTTATGAGGCATGATGGATGAACCGGTACAAAAAGCGTCATCCAAGGAGATAAAATTAAATTCACTGGTTACCCACAGGATCAAATCTTCGCATACCCGCGTCAAATGCATGCCGGTTATGGCAATAGCCGAGATTATTTCCACCAGAAAATCACGGTCGGAGACCGCGTCCATGCTGTTGGCCGCAGTCTTCAGAAAACCCAGTTTCTTGGTCACTAATTCACGGTCGGTCAAAAGCGTGGTCCCGGCCAAGGCGCAGGCGCCTAAAGTATTAACGCTGGTACGCCGGGCCGCGTCCGCGAAACGGCCTTTGTCACGCTCCAGCATTTCCACATAAGCCAGCATCTGATGCGCCAGGAGCACCACCTGGGCCGACTGTAAATGGGTATACGCCGGAATTATCACATCGTTATTCTTGTCGGCAAATTTTACAATAGCTATCTGCAGGACATCCAGCAAAGCCTGAATATTCTCCAGATGATTCAGACAATATAAACGCACATCAGTTACCACCTGATCATTGCGCGAACGCGCCGTGTGCAGGCAATCCGCCGGCTTACCGACCAACTTCTTCAACTTGACCTGGATATCAGTATGCACATCTTCCGAAGCCGGGTCATACTGGTAAGTCCCCGCTTCGATCTCGTCTACCAGCTTGTTAAGCCCCTTAACGATCGCCGAAGCATCTTTCTTGTGAATGATTCCCCTTTCGCCCAGCATTTCGGCATGAGCGATGCCTGCAATACAATCATAAAGCGCCAGCTTGGAATCACAGGCTATACTATTGGTGAACTTCTCTGACAGCTTGCTTAAACTACCGGTAAACCGCGAACCCCAGAGTTTAGTCGACATAACTTCCCCTTTCAAAGGGCCTTTCCCGCTCACTGATGACGCTGAAAAGGAACAGTCCACAACTTAATAAAACCCTCGGCGAGAGACTGGTCAAACTGGTCTCCCTTTCCGTAGGTAGCCATTTTCTCACTATAACGGGAAAAAGGCGATTTACGTCCTACCACCATCGCGTGGCCCTTGAACAATTTAATACGCACCAGGCCGGTAGTATTCTCGTGATACTTATCAAAGAAAGCATCCATCTGAGCTTTTAACGGTGTCCACCACAAGCCATTATACGTTAATTCGGCGTATTTCTGGGATAAGATCTCTTTGAAGCGCAAACTGTCACGGTCCATCACCAGGCTTTCGATCTCACGAATAGCCAGATGCAATACCGTCCCGGCCGGATTCTCGTAAAGTTCCCGCGATTTGATACCAACCAGACGATTCTCTATCATATCCACCCGTCCAACACCATGCCGTCCAGCGATCTCATTTAATTTAAGCACCAGCTCCAGAGGTTTCATCTTTACGCCATCCACTGAAACAGGGATCCCCTTCTCAAAACCCACTTCCACATACCCCGGTTTAGCCGGGGCTTTCTCGGGAGCGGTGGTCATATAAAAAATATCGGCCGGTGGCTCAGCCATAGGATCTTCTAATACTCCACTTTCCATTGCCCGGCCATAAACATTCGTATCAATACTGTAGGGTTTCTTCTTGGAAGCCGAAACAGGCACGCCCTTGGCCTTGGCATAATCAATCTCTTCGTCCCGCGACTTGAATTCCCAAACCCTTACCGGAGCCAAGACTTCCATATTCGGCTCCATCAGGCGATAGGTCACCTCAAAACGCACTTGATCATTACCTTTACCGGTACAACCATGTACCAGGCCATCGGCTTTCTCCTTGCGTGCGATCATAACTTGATGATAGGCGATCAAAGGACGCGACAAAGCGCAAGCCAAATTATATTTACCTTCGTAAAGCGCTCCAGCTTTGAGAGCAGGAAGGGCATACTCTTCTATAAGCTCCTTTTGCAAATCCAGGCAATAAACTTTACAAGCCCCGGACTTAATAGCCTTGGCCTTCACTTCGGCAAAATTATCACCCTGGCCCACATCGCCAATGACCGCAATGATCTCATAACCCCGATCCTTCAGCCAAGGGATAATGCACGAAGTATCAAGACCACCCGAATACGCCAGAACCACCTTTTTCATAAATAGCTCCTTTTCGTAACTTTAAAAAGAATTTTCTAAATTCCAGCCTTTAACTAACTAGGGCCGCAAAGTCCTTACTCAAGCGTGCTTGAAGGTATACAAAAATATCATGATCGCCTTTTGCATATGAAGGCGATTTTCAGCTTCATCAAAAACCACCGAACGCGGACCATCGATCACTGCAGCCGAAACTTCCTGCCCGCGATGCGCGGGCAAACAATGCATAAAGATATGATCCCTGGACGCTAACGCCAGTAATTTCTCATCCACTTGATAACCAGCAAAATCTTTTAAACGCTGGGTAGTTTCTTCTTCCTGGCCCATACTAACCCAGGTATCAGTATAGATCACTTGTGCACCCTTAACTGCCTCTTGGGGCGAATTGGTAAGGGTAATGGTGCCCCCATTCTTCAAGGCACACTCCCGGGCCGCCTTAACATAATCAGCACTGGCTTCATAACCTTGCGGGGTAGCCACGCTCATACTCATCCCCAGCTTAGCCGCGGCGATCAATAAAGAATTGGTCATATTATTACCATCGCCAATATACGCCATCTTCAGGCCTTTAAAAGAACCGAACTTCTCCTGAATAGTGAACATATCGGCCATCGCCTGACAAGGGTGCGAAAGGTCAGATAAGCCATTAATAACCGGCACACTCGCAAACTTAGCCAGATCCAGTATATCCTGATGCGAAAAGACCCGAGCCACTATCCCGTCGACATAACGGGAAAGTGTTCGGGCAATGTCCTCGGTAGGCTCACGTTTGCCCAGGCTGATATCATCGGGTGCCAAATATACCGAGTTCCCGCCCAACTGGAAGATCCCGGTCTCAAAAGAAACCCGCGTGCGATTTGAAGGTTTCTGGAAGATCAAAGCAAAAGACTTGCCGCGCAAGAAATCCGCAGTTTGACGCGGATTCTGCTTTACCTGATTAGCCAGTACCAGCAAATTAAGAAGCTCTTGCGCCGTAAAATCCCTGAGACTGATAAAATCTTTTTTCATGCGCTCCCCCGGTTCTTAGACGGATCATTCTTCAGGATCGCCTTTTCTAATATATCAAGAGCTTTGTCTAACTGCTTACGGGTAATATTCAAAGCCGGCATAATACGTAATACCTTGCCTTGCGTACAATTGATGATCAGCCCGTTCTGAAAACAAGTTTCAAAGATCCCCTTACCCTCGATGGTAAGTTCAACTCCGATCATCAACCCCAGGCCGCGGACCTCCTTGATTATTGGGAACCGCGACTTCATAGCATTTAGTTTTTCGGTTAAATATACACCCAGCACCCGCGAGTTCTTAAGCATTTTATCTTTGGCAATAGCTTCCAGAGCACCCAAGGCCGCTTTGGCCACTAGGGGACTTCCGCCAAAAGTTGTCCCATGCATACCTGGCTGCAGCAAATGGGCATGCTTACTGCAGGCTAACATAGCTCCGATCGGCAAGCCACCACCCAATCCTTTGGCCATAGTGATAATGTCCGGCTCAATACCATAATGCTGAAAAGCGAACATTTTACCTGTCCGTCCAAAACCAGTCTGGACTTCATCCAGGATCAAAAGCAAGCCCCGCTCATCGCACAGTTCCCGCAACGCTTTCATATACGGCACATCCGCCACATTTATGCCGCCTTCTCCCTGAACAGGCTCGATCATGATCGCGGCCGTACGCTCATTAACAGCCGATCTAACCGCGTTAATATCGTTAAAAGGAACCGTTACGAAGCCCGCCGGTAACGGCGCAAAACCCCGTTGATATTTCTCCTGCCCGGTCGCCGAAAGAGCCCCCATGGTCCGGCCATGAAAAGAATTTAAAGTAGTAATAATCTCAAACCGCTCGCCTTTACCGAACAAACGGGAAAACTTGATAGCCGCCTCGTTGGCTTCCGCTCCGCTGTTACAAAAGAATACTTTACCCGGAAACGCCAGACGCACCAATTCCCGCGCCAGCCGGGCCTGATTTATGCCAAAGAAATTATTCGGAATATGGATTAACTTGTTGATCTGATCGCGCACCGCGGCCATTACCTTAGGATGGCAATGCCCCACATTGGAAACGCCCCAGCCCGGAAAAAGATCCATATACTTCTTGCCGTCAATATCCGTAAGTACACTGCCTTTGCCTTTTACAAAAATAGCCGGAAGGCGCGTATAGGTAGGGAAAACGTACTGATCATAACATTCAAAGACTTCTTTTTTTGTCATAAAAATCAACCATGGACGATCTGGGTGCCAACCCCGGTATCAGTAAATATCTCCAGCAAAAGAGCGCGGTCCTGGCGGGCATCTATAATATGCGCTTTGGGTATTCCCCCGGCCAGAGCCTCAATGCAGGAATCTACCTTGGGGATCATACCGCCGGAGATTATACCCTGCTTCTTTAACTCGTCGACTTCCGCGACTGTAAGTGTAGAATACAAAGACGACGGGTCCAGCGGATCCCGCATTACCCCGGGGACATTAGTCAACAAAACAAACTTTTCCGCACGCATGGATGCGGCGATAGCACTGGCCACTTCATCAGCATTTACATTGTGCGGCTGTTGGTCGATACTAATGCCCAGAGGCGCCACCACAGTGATTCTGCCCTGACGCAAATGTTTCGCCAGTAGTTTGAACTCAATGTTAGTAATAGTCCCCACATAGCCAAGGTCAAGGTCGGCCTTCTTTTTCTCGACGTGCACGATATTCTCGTGCCCGCTCAGCCCAGTTACGTCTCCTTTAAGCGCTTTGATCTCGGCTACGATCTGATCATTGATCTCATCGAGCTCCTTGATAACCACCTGCAAAGTCATCTCGTCGGTAACGCGTATGCCATTATGGAATTGCGGCTCGATCCCCATTTCTTTCAGCCGATTGGAGATATTCGGCCCACCGCCGTGTACCAGGATGATCCGAATGCCGACAAAACTCAGGAATACAATATCCTCCAGGACCCGCTTGCGGATAACATCATCGTGCAAAATACTGCCGCCGTACTTAATTACGAAGACCTTACGCCGATATTGATCGATGTAAGGTATGGCCTCAACCAGGACACCGGCTTTTTTAATTATATTTTCCATTGATATCCACGTACTCACGGGTTAAGTCACAGGTATAAACCACCGCCGCACCCGCCCCCAGGCCAAGGTCGGCGTTTATGAAGATATTGTTCTTCTTAACCGAGAAAGATATCTTTATACTCGTCTCGGTCGCCCTGGTCTCGCAAGCGCCTATAGCCGCCGCTACCCGGCCCCAATTAGGATTGTCCGTATAGTCCGCTGTCTTGACCAGATTGGAATTAGCGATCTTCTTGGCCACTGCCTTGGCCTGTTGTGGCGTTTCAGCGCCGGTGACCCGGATCTCAAAGAAACGTTCTGCGCCTTCTCCATCCAAAACAATGTCTTTAGCCAATTTCACGCAAACCACCGTCAACGCCTCCAGAAAAAGCCGGTAACCGGCATTCCGTGAAGAGATCTTCTTGTTGCCGGCCAGGCCATTAGCCATAACCGACAACATATCATTAGTGCTCATACAGCCGTCAACAGTAATAGAATTGAAAGAAACATCCACCGCCTCCAGCAAGGCCTCTTTAAGCATGGCCGACGAGATCGCCGCGTCCGTGGTAACACAAGCCAGCATGGTAGCCATATTAGGCTCGATCATGCCCGAACCCTTTGCGCATCCACCAATAGTAACGAGCTTACCGTCGAGCTCCAGGCTCACCGCGATCTGTTTATCTTTCAGATCAGTGGTCATAATCGCTTTGGCAAAACTGGCTCCTTTGGTATTCCCCAGGCCACGAACCAGTTTGGGTACCGCTTCCTTAAATTTCTCGTATGGGAACGGCCGGCCGATTATACCGGTAGACATAACCAGCACACTGGACGCCCCGATACCTAATTCTTCCGCCACCAGTTCGGTCATCTTGCGGGCATATGTAAAACCGTATTCGCCGGTAAAACAATTAGCGTTGCCGCTATTGGCAATAAGAGCCTGTATCCGGCCATCATGTATATTTTCCTGGCAAACTACTATTGGCGCCGCCTTAACCGAACTGCGGGTGAAGACCGCGGCGGCACTGCACATGGACTGGGAGAAAACCAGCCCCAAGTCCGGCTTGCCCGACTTCTTTACCCCGGCCCAGAAACCATTAGCTTTAAAACCCTTCGGAGTAGTTACCCCCCCCTTGATCACTTTCATAGTAGGCCTTCCCGTTCGTCGATACCATACATTATATTCATATTGTGCACAGCCTGGCCGGCCGCACCTTTTACCAGATTATCGATCACCGACGTGATCACTAACAACTTCCGGTCGGGGCTCAAAGTCAAAGCAATGTCACAAAAGTTCGTATCCACTACGTTCCGGATCTCAACCTGAGCACCCTTGGGGCTAACCCGCACAAACGGCTCTGTCTTGTAAAACTTCCGATAAAGATCATCGAGTTTGGCCTCGGACATCTTTTCTTTTAAAGTCACATAAATAGTCTCCAGGATGCCGTTATTGATCGGCAATAAATGCGGCACAAAAACAACCGGCAGATCACGCCCGGCCATTTTGCCCAGAAACTGACTTATCTCCGGAGTGTGTTGATGGTTCAATACCCGGTACGCCTTAAAATTCTCATTCACAAAACAAAACATAAACCCTTCCGCAACTTTACGCCCGGCCCCGGAAGTGCCCGATTTGGCATCAATAATGATCGACGCCACTTTGTCCCCGTGAACTGAAACCAACGGGGCAAGCCCAAGTAAAGCCGCTGTGGGATAACATCCCGGATTAGCAATAAAACCGGACTTGCTAATACGGGCCCGAAAGATCTCCGGCAAACCATATACCGCTTTAGCCAGGTTCCGACGATCAGTATGTTCGGCGTTATACCATGTTTTGTATAATGACGCTTTCTTTAAGCGGTAATCAGCACTCAGATCAATGACCTTCTTGCCAGCCTTCAGCAATGGGCCCACAACCTTCATAGACTCCATGTGCGGCAAGGCCAGGAAAACCACATCACAGAGCTCTACCGCTTGAGCCTGGTCATATTTGGCACATACCAGGTCGGTGCGGCCGCGGAATACCGGCCAAATATCATCCACCCGGCCGACAGTTGAATTAGCGGCAACGTAGGTGATCCGGGCATCCCGGTGATTCAAAAGAATGTCCATCAGGACTTTTCCGCCAAACCCACTGATGCCAACTATGCCAGCTCTTATCATCATTTCCTTGGGGTATAAAAGTTAATAACCATGATCGTTCACAATAAAGACTTACTACCATGAACAAGTGACTTAGGATAATAAATAAAATCGCCTGCCCCGTCAATAAAACTTTTATTGAAAGGCAGGCTCTTTTAAAACTGAACCGCTATATTCCTATTAAAACTAATTAACGCTTAACCCACTGGAATTTGCGGCGAGCCCCCTTTTGTCCGGGCTTCTTTCGCTCTTTCATACGTGAGTCGCGGGTAAGGCAAGCATTCTTGCGCAAAACAGGCTTGTTAGTTTCATCAAATAAAACCAGCGCGCGTGACAAAGCCATCTTAATTGCACCAGCCTGGCCAGTAAGACCGCCGCCGTTAACTATAATATCAATATCAAACTTGTTCAGCAAATTAACAAACTTGAGCGGAGAAAGCACCAGGATGCGATCTGTCTCGCGGGGAAAATAATTCTCGAAACCCCGGCCGTTAATGATCATCTTGCCAGCGCCAGGTGTAATCGTAGTGCGCGCTATTGATGTTTTTCTGCGTCCTGTTGCCAGATACTTAACTACTTCAACCATTTTGTTTTCCTTTCATACCACAAAAATATTAAATATCCAGAACTTCAGGCTTCTGCGCCTGATGAGGATGTGCAGTACCGGCATAGACATAAAGCTTGTTCTTGAGGCGCGCGCCGAGCTTGCCGTGCGGGATCATGCGCTGAATAGCGAGTTCCAAAATCTTGTGCGGGCGGCGGGCCAGCATATCCGAATAACGGATACTCTTGAGCCCCGAGTGAAAACCACTATAGCGATCGTAAAACTTGTCGGTGGTCTTTTTCCCGGTTACCCGAATCTTTTCCGCATTAATGATAATAACATTGTCGCCAGTATCCATATGCGGCGTGAAGGTCGGCTTGGTCTTGCCACGCAGGATAGCGGCGACCTTGGCCGCCAAACGACCCAGCACTTTCCCTTCGGCATCGACGAGATAAAACTTCTTAACGATACTGTCTTTTTTCGGTAATGTTGTTTTCTGAACTGCCATAGCTCTCTCTCTTGAAGTGATCAGGCAGGAAACCTGCCTGGTGATCCCGAAGAACGCCCGGCCAAAAGTCAGGGCCGCACGATTCTCTTAAATAATGAGTGCAAATTATAACACCCGCTTTTCTAATGTCAATCAGTATTTAACGTTTTCCAGACAAAGTCCGCGCGACACCGCCGCTATCCCCGCAACGCGCCGGTCCCGCGCGCTGAGCATCCGCACCGCACTGCCCGGCGGAAAACGTCCGGACCCGATCTCCAGCAAGGTGCCTACGATATTACGTACCATCTTGTACAGAAAACCGTCCGATTCAATTACGAAACGCACCAGGTCAGCGCGTTTGCTGATCTGCAAAGAGTAAATTGTCCGGACCGCATCGCCCCGGCGGGAAGGATCCACATTGGCAAAACTGCTAAAATCCCGGCACCCCACAAAAGCCGCGGCTTCCTTTTTCATTAAAGCCACATTAAGCTTGCGGGGGAAAAAACAGCATTGCCGACGTAAAAGCGCCGACGGATAAGCACGGTTAAGCACGGTGTAAGAATAAGTTTTTCTCCGGGCGCTAAGCTGGGCATGAAACTTGCTGTCCGCCTCTTCCACCTTCAAGACTGTGATATCGACCGGCAAATTAAAATTGAACGCCCGCTGTAACTCGTCGCAAGGCATATCAGAGACCGCACGAAAATGGGCTACTTGCCCACGGGCATGCACACCGCTGTCAGTACGCCCCGAACCAATTACCACCACCCGTTTCTTGAACAATCTAAAAAGAACAGCCTCCAGCTCCCCCTGCACAGTCCTCTTGGCGTTAGACTGCAACTGCCAGCCGCTGAAATCAGTACCATCATACTCCAGGGTCAGCTTGAAAGTTCTCACGGCTTAGATCAATTTATATTCTACCAGTTTCTCCGCGATCTGGACGGCGTTCAGCGCCGCGCCTTTGCGAAGATTATCCGAAACGATCCATAAATTAAGCCCGTTAGCGATAGACTCATCCTCGCGGATCCGCCCGACGAAAGTATCATCCTTGCCGTCGGCAAGAATAGGCATAGGATAAACCTTGTTAGCCGGGTCATCCACCACCGTAACTCCCGGAGCCTTGGACAAAAGCTCAATAGCTTTACTGCGGGTTAATTTCTTCTCGGTCTCAATGTTCACCGATTCGGAATGTGCATTAAAAACCGGCACCCGAATACAAGTAGCCGTGAGTTTGATACCGTCGTCGTGCATTATTTTACAGGTCTCCAGAACCATCTTCATCTCTTCTTTAGTGTAGGAGTTTTCCTGAAAAACATCGATCTGCGGAATCAAATTATGCAGGATCTGGTAGGCCAGCTTTTTAGGGACCATATTGCCTTTTAACTGGGCCTTCATTTCATCGATAGCCTCGGAACCGGCGCCGGATATAGCCTGATAAGTAGACACCACCACCCGCTTGATCCTGGCATAATCATGCAGGGGTTTAAGCGCCACTACCATCTGAATAGTCGAACAATTAGGATTGGCAATAATGCCCTTATGCCACTTGACATCCTCGGGATTTACCTCGGGCACCACCAGAGGAACATCGCGGTCCATGCGGAATTGACTGGTATTGTCAATAACAACTGCGCCCGCTTTAGCGGCAACCGGCGACCAAATCTTGCTGATGTCCGCCCCTGGCGAACTTAGCACTACATCCACGCCTTTAAAGACCTCGGCGTTCAGCGCCAGCAAAGGCAGACCATTCAGGGTGCCCTGGGCGCCACTGGGCGAGATAAGACGTAATTCCTTAACTGGGAAATTCCGCTGTTTTACAATATCATACATACACTGACCAACAGCAGAGCGAGCGCCCAGAATTGCTACCACATATTGCTTCATAAAATCCTCGTGTTTATTGCCCGTCCACATAAAAGCCCGGGATCAAGATTAAAGATGTTTAACCACCAGATCACCCACTTGAGTAGTGGAATAACCCATTTTACCAGCGGCCAGGTCAGTAAGCTTGGTGGTTACCACCTCGCGTATAGACTTCTCTATGGCTGTGGCCGCCGCAGTCTCACCGACTTCATGCAGTAAAAGCGCCGCCGCCCCGATAGCCGCCAAAGGATTGATGATGTTCTGCCCGGTATATTTGGGGGCAGATCCGCCGATCGGCTCGAACATGGATACGCCATCCGGATTAATATTGCCTCCCGCCGCGATACCCATACCACCCTGGATCATAGCCGCCAGATCAGTGATGATATCGCCGAACATATTGTCGGTCACAATAACATCGAACCATTCCGGATTCTTCACCATCCACATAGTAATCGCATCAACATGCGCATAATCTGTCTTGATATCCGGGTACTCTTTGCCTACCTGGTCGAACGTGCGTTGCCAAAGGTCAAAAGCAAATGTCAGCACGTTCGTCTTACCGCACAAGGTAAGCTGTTTACGCCGGCTAAACTTACGGGCATACTCATACGCATAGCGCACACAACGCTCTATGCCAAAACGGGTATTGATACTTTCCTGGATAGCCACTTCGTTGGGCGTATCCTTGAATAATTGTCCGCCGGCTCCGGCATAAAGGCCCTCGGAGTTCTCGCGTACGACAGTAAAATTAATATCATCAGGCGTTTTATTCTTCAACGGGCAGAAACGCGCGTCAAAAAGCTGAACCGGCCGCAAATTTATATACTGATTCAGGTCAAAGCGCAACTTAAGCAATATCCCTTTTTCCAAGATACCCGGCTTTACGTCGGGATGGCCGATAGCCCCCAGGAAAATAGCGTCGAAAGCCTGCAGATCGCTTACCGCCGAAACCGGCAAGACCTCCTTGGTACGCAAATAGCGTTCACCGCCGAAATCAAAGTTCGTAATTTCATATTTAAACCCGAACTTCTGCGCGGCGGCCGACATGACCTTTAAACCTTCCCGCACGACCTCAGGACCGGTTCCGTCACCTGGTATTGTAGCGATCTTATATGATTTCATAGGTCATCCTTTTCCCCGGTACAAATCCATCAGACAAGTTAGTCCGGCGGATCATTCCTGGAATTTTTTTATAGCGATAGTTGCATTATGGCCGCCGAACCCGAGTGAATTCGAGATAGCCAGGTCCACTTTGGCCTGCCGAGCCTGGTTAGGAACATAATCCAGGCTGCAGTCAGGATCCGGCGTGGTGTAATTAATAGTGGGCGGAATGATCTGGTCGCGAATCGCCAGAACACAAGCCGCACATTCCACCGCTCCCGCCGCACCGAGCAAATGGCCGGTCATCGACTTGGTAGAACTAACCGCCAGTTTACCAGCATGGTCGCCAAAAGCTTTGCGTATAGCCAGCGACTCGATCTTATCGTTCAAATAAGTGGACGTGCCGTGGGCATTGATATAATCCACTTCGTGCATCTTAAGACCGCCCCAGCCGACCGCCTGAACCATCGCGCGTGCCGCACCCTCGCCGGAATCATCCGGAGCCGTTGAATGGAAAGCATCACCAGTCTGGCCATACCCCACCAACTCGGCCAGAATATTCGCCCCGCGTTTCTTGGCGTATTCCAATTCTTCCAAAACCAAAACAGCCGCACCCTCGCCCATCACAAAACCGTCCCGATCCTTGTCGAAAGGCCGGCTGGCTTGTTCCGGGGCATCATTACGGGTCGACAAAGCTTTCAGAGCACAAAAACCGCCCACGCCCAAAACAGATATGGCCGCCTCGGATCCGCCGGCAAAAGCGGCATCGATCTCTCCGTACTGGATCATTTTAAAGGCATCCCCGATACAAGTAGTTCCGGTAGCACACGCCGTAACCGAACAGGTGATCGGGCCCTTGGCTCCAATATCGATTGAAATATGCCCGGCGACTTCATTGATTATCATCTTGGTGATAAAGAACGGCGATATCCTGGTGGGCCCCTTCTCGAGAAAACGTACATACTCTTCTTCGGCCGCCCCGATAGCGCCAATGCCTGAGCCAACCACTACGCCTACGCGCTCCGCATCAAC
Source organism: Candidatus Omnitrophota bacterium (assembly GCA_015232565.1). Taxonomy (GTDB): domain Bacteria; phylum Omnitrophota; class Gorgyraeia; order Zapsychrales; family Fredricksoniimonadaceae. The sequence continues at coordinate 4,272 of JADFZK010000027.1, read as the reverse complement.
TTCATTCATCTTGAAATTCGCATTAGCCATCGCCTCACGAGCCGCCACAATGCCATATTGCACAAAAGGCGAGATCTTGCGCGCATCTTTGGGATTAAAATACGCTTCCGCATTATACCCTTTAAGCTCAGCCGCGAATTTCGTGTCGAACAAAGCCGCGTCAAACCGGGTAATCGGCGCTACTCCACTCTTACCGCTCTTGAGCCCCTGCCAGAAAGCCTCTACGCCGTTCCCCACCGGTGATAAAACCCCGATACCAGTAACAACAACACGTTTTTTGGTCATAACTTGATTTCCTTACTAAAAATTAGCCCCGACAATATTTCATCGGGGCATATTGAAAGCTAACTACCAAACTTCGTTCCGGTTAGGCCTTGGACTTACCCTCAACATAACTAATAGCATCGCCGACCTTGGTCATCTTCTCGGCATCCTCATCAGGGATCTCAACATTGAATTCCTCTTCGAGAGCCATGATCAACTCTACGGTATCCAGAGAATCAGCACCCAGATCATCTATAAAAGAAGCCTCGGGCTTAACCTCTTCGATCTTAACCCCTAATTGCTCAGCGATAATAGATTTTACCTTGTCTGAAACAGCCATGAAAAAGCCTCCTTGTTGTCGTTCATAATTACTTAATACGTTACCATTCCACCGTCTACCAGAACCGTCTGGCCGGTGACGTAATCCGCTTCTTTTGAAGCCAGGAACAAACACACATTCGCCACATCCTGAGGCAAGCCCATACGGCCGAGCGGCACTGCTTCGAGGATCTTGTTCTTAACCTCATCGCTTAATTTATCGGTCATGGCGGTTTTTATATACCCGGGCGCAACCGCGTTAACCGTAATATTCCTGGAAGCAAACTCCTTGGCCAGCGATTTCGCCAAAGCAATAACACCGGCTTTACTGGCGGCATAATTGGCCTGGCCGGCATTACCCATAACACCAATAACAGAACCTATATTTATGATCTTGCCCTTACGCGCCTTGATCATAACTTTAGAAACAGATTTACAAGCATTAAAGGTGCCTTTGAGGTTAACATTGATAACCGCATCCCAGTCCTCTTCCTTCATACGAAGAAAAAGGCCATCCCGGGTTATACCGGCATTGTTCACTAATATATCAATACGACCGTGCTTTTCGATAATTTGTTCAACGGTTTTCTCGACATCAGCCGAAACGGTCACATTACAGGCAAAAGCATCCGCTTTCAACCCTTTGGCCACCAGCTCGGCAACGGTTGCCTGGCAATCTTCCTGTTTAATATCAGAAATAATTACCAAAGCCCCTTCACGGGCGAAAGTTTCGGCGATCTCGCGGCCAATGCCCCGGGCCGAACCGGTAATAAACGCTATTTCGTTGTTTAATCTCATAGGAACCATTTCCGAAAGAAACCGTTAAACCTGCTGAAAGCGTCAATATAGTAGCAATTAAAATGTCATTTGCAAGGAAAATTTGATTGTTTTTTATCGACTATCTCGGCATCCTGCACCTCACCACGGGTGAATTTGCCGTCAGTAATCGGCCGGACAGCAGGCTCCGGCGTTCGGGGTGACGCCGTCCGCGCTACAAAGAATGCGGCTGAACTTCGGGATACCCACCAACGGATAAGCCACCGCGTTGGCGGAAAGATCAATACCAGCCCCAAGCCATCCGTTATGAAGCCCGGGATAACAAAAAGCACTCCGCCCAAAAAGACCAGCAGACCATCGAGCATCTCGTTATTAGGCACTCGGCCTTCGGCTAAACATTGCTGAACCTTACCCAAAACCGCCTGCCCCTGGATCTTGGCAAAATGCACCCCGAAAACTGCCGACAAGATAAGCAACAGAAAGGTATTCCAAAACCCGCAGACCGCGCCCACCCGGGTAATAACCCAGAATTCAGCAATCGGTAACCCCAGAATAGCAACAAAAATGATCAGACCCATAATACCAAATCCTTAAACAACAATTAATTAGCCCAAATACTCAATGATAATTACGTGCCCAGCCGGTTAGAGGCCTTATGTATTAGGGAAATCACCACCCTGAACCATGGTTAAAGAGACCGAGCGGGCCGAACTTAAAGCTTTGGGCTTATCGATGGTCACAGAAGCCCTAAGCACCCGCGGATCACTGGTAACCACTTTCAAGACCTCGGCCGCCAGCCTTTCTACCAGGTTAAAACGGGTAGCCGCCACCAGGGTAATTACGGCCTGTTGAATGGCCTGATAATCAACAGCATCTTTAATATCATCGCCAAGGACGGCGTTGGCAGCATCATACTCAAGAGAAATATTGAGCATAATATCCTGGGCATTATTATGCTCATGGTCGTGAATACCGATCACTGCTTTTAATGCCAGATCTTTGATTTGTATTGTAGCAATCATAGCCAAGACTAACGAACGGGTTATTGGATCAGGCTCAGGAACTCACTGCGGGTGGATATTTGAGTGCGAAAGATCCCCAGCATACAGGACGTTTTCATTACCGAGTTTTGTTTCTCCACGCCGCGCATCATCATACATAAATGCTTGGCCTCGATAACCACCCCCACACCACGGGCCCCGGTGCACTTCATGATACTGTCAGCAATCTGTTTAGTAAGATTCTCCTGGATCTGCAGGCGCTTGGCGAAAACATCCACTATACGCGCAACCTTGGAAAGGCCGATAACCTTGCCCTGCGGTACATAGCCCACATGGCATCTGCCTAAAAAAGGCAAAAGATGATGCTCACACAAGGAGTAAAGCTCAATATCCTTAACGATTATCATTTCATCATTATCGGAATCGAAGATAGCGCCATTTACTACATCGTCCACGTTCTGGGAATAGCCGACGGTCAGATGTTGAAACGCCCGGGCCGCGCGCTTTGGCGTGGCCTTAAGGCCATCCCGATTCAAATCCTCGCCAATGCTCTTTAACAAATCCGCATAAATCTTTTCCATACCAGCCTCGAAATTATCATTGTAAAGAAACGCATTATACACAATCCAAAACGTCTGTCATTGGATTTTAAAGCCTGTCAAAAACCCCGGGCTTATCAGGCCTCCGTAACCAAAGCGCCTTTTAACTGATGCGGCGTGGCCCGAATAATGCGCGCCTTGACAAACTGCCCGGTGAGAAAATTCCCATCGGTCAACGTAACGATCTTATTAGCATCATTGCGGCCAAAAGCCCGGCCGCTATTTACCTTGCCGACCTCTTCCATCATAATTTCCTGAACCTGGCCGACCAGCAGTTTATTCTTTTTCAGGGCTATTTCAGTTTGCAAAATATTCAGCCGCACAATACGCTCCGTCTTTTTAGCCTCAGGAACATCATCCGGCAGATCCCGGGCGGCTTTAGTATTGGGACGTACCGAATATTTAAAGATAAAAGCCGAGTCGAATTCCACTTCCTGCATAACGCTTACGGTATCGGCGAAATCATCATCAGTCTCCGTGGGGAAACCAACAATAATGTCCGTGCTCAGGGCGACCGCGGGACAAGCGGCACGGATATTACGCACTAAAGCAATAAACTCTGCTCCAGTATACCCCCGCCCCATCAGCTCCAGCACCCGGTCATTGCCAGCCTGAAGCGGCAAATGGATCTGCTTGCAAACTTTAGGCTCCTCCGCCAGAACACGGATAAGCGCATCAGGAAAATCCTTGGGATGAGGAGAGGTGATCCTTATACGCCGAATACCGTCCACCCTGGCCACTGCTCCCAGCAGCGCCGCAAAATCCTGCCGGTCGTGCTGATAAGAGTTAACATTCTGGCCAAGTAAAGTAACCTGCTTAAACCCTTCGGCCGCCAGGCGCGCGACCTCGGTGCAAATATTCTCGACCGAACGACTGCGTTCACGGCCACGCGTAAACGGAACAATACAGAATGAACAGAAATTATTACACCCTCGCATGACCGCAACCCAGGCGTTCACGCCTTCGGTACGCGTGGGATATACATCCGCATAAGTCTCAAATTCGGATAAAGTAACATCATAACCGCGGCCATGATTGTACTGTATATCCGCGATTATATACGGTAAACGCTTGTAACTATCGGGGCCCACCACAAAATCCAGCGCGAGGGCTTTGTCTTCCAGCAACTCTTTACGTAAACCCGTAGCCATGCACCCCAGGATACCAATTAGCGCCGGTTTGCCTTTACGCCGATGCCGGATCTCATGAATATTGCCGTAGACCTTCCGATGCGCATTTTCTCGCACCGAGCAGGTGTTGAGCATGATAATATCAGCCTCCTGCTCGTCGCTAACAAACTCATACCCCGCCCC
>JADFZK010000026.1:38808-40845 GCA_015232565.1 Candidatus Omnitrophota bacterium | reverse complement strand
GCCATGTTTGGCAAGAACGTGGAAATCGACGGCGCTTTGTACGTGGACAGCCGCATCTATTTCACCGGCTCGCTGGTGGGCGACGGCTCCCGGCTTTCCGGCATTAGCAGTTCGTCCACGATCATTAATGATGTAGACACCGCCGTGTATACGGTAGACGGCGCCAACGCGCGAGTGGGCTTTAATATCAACGGGTCAACGTCCGTGATCGTCGACCAGAACGGTAATGTGGGGATAGGCTCGACCTCTCCGCGGTATGATCTGGATGTTAATGGTACCGGCTCGCTTACTACCCTTATTCTGGCGCCTGATGCCGGCGGTACGGTGTCGGTGGGGGTGGGGGGCATTGGCAGTGTGACCAGTTCTTTCATGCGCATCATAAGCAGTGGCGGCGGCGATACCGAGGTGGGCACGGGCGGGGCCCAGGTTTCCGTTACCGGCATTGCCGACGGCCAGGAACTCATTCTTTACGGCACCAACGATACCCGTTCGGTCACCTTTCATGATGGCGACGGCCTCAACCTGGACAGCGCGGTTTCCTTTACCATGAAAAAAGATTATTGCCTGCGCCTAATCTTCAACGCCGCCGACAGCGTCTGGCGCGAAATCTCCCGCACCGCCCGGTAACCTTCCTGACGTTTCGTAAAATATTATTTGATTATTCATCAATATTGTGTAAAGTAATGCTTCAAGGGCTTTTAATCGCAAAAAAGCCGCAAATATTAATTTGCAAATACAGCATATATGTTGTATATTTAAAGTGAAGGAACAGTTAATGTTAAAGCACTTATACTTCTTTGTTGATGAACGGGGAAATTGTCCTGTGGAACAAGCTTTAAGCGAGCTTACGGAAAAAGAAGACATGAAAGTCCGGGCTTATTTTAAAATACTCAAGGAGTGTGGCCATAATCTGCGTCGGCCAATAGCCGATTATCTGGGGTCTGGCATTTATGAACTACGGCCGCATAGTCATCGGGTCTTTTATTTCTTCTTTCTTAATGATTCTGTGGTACTTCTTCATGTGATCAGAAAGAAAACCGACAAGATTCCGATCAATGATTTTGAATTGTGTGTAATGCGCAAGAACGAAGTTGAAGCACTTGAGAACATTAAAGAAATTTATGAGTAAAAGGAGCCTTTGCATGAAGAACTCATCTCTAAAAAAAGCGGATCACTTGTTGAACGAGAAATTAATGGCTCCGCATTTCCGTCGTGGTTTTCAGGCGGAATATGCCAAAGTGCTTTTGACCCAGAAGATCGCTGAAATACGAAAGAAAAGTCGTATTGACCAGAAAACATTGGCCCAACGGCTGGGGGTGTCTCAGCAGGTTGTTTCCAGGATCGAAACAGGCGAGAATAGCAATCTTACTATTGATACACTAACACAGCTTGCGCGGGCATTGGGACACACGGTCCGGATCTCGTTCCATAAGTCAACCGCAAAGGACATTGCCCTTGAAGTGGGCGGATGAACAAAATAGCCCATGCTTGCGGCGCTGATCTTAAAGTGACTTTTGTTTTGAAAAGATGACCGCTTTATATCCATGTCACGCCGAAAGGCCTGCTAGGGATGAAATTAGAAATTGACATTTTCCTTTTTCATGGTCAGCTTAAGGCGATGTACAACGGGGCTGAGATCGATCTGGAGCCTTTTTACCACACTCTGGGTGGCATGAAGGCGTTATTATATTGAGGAACCAATAAAGGGTAATATTTCTTCCACTATGTTACGCATTGATATCATTACAATTTTCCCGGGTATGTTTTCGGCGGTGCTTGATGAGTCTATTATGAAGCGCGCGCAGGCGAAGAAGCTGGCGGCTTTTCGGGTGCATGACCTGCGCGATTATTCCAAGGACCCGCACCGCAAGGTGGACGACCGTCCGTTTGGCGGGGGGCCAGGCATGGTCCTTGCGCCCCAGCCGCTGGTAGACGCGGTTAAAAAGGTCAAGGGCCGCCGTAAGGCGCGGGTCATATATATGTGCCCGGGCGGCGTGCAGTTCTCTCAGGCGAAAGCCAAAGAGCTGGCGCAGGAAA
>JADFZK010000026.1:0-38798 GCA_015232565.1 Candidatus Omnitrophota bacterium | reverse complement strand
GGCCATTATGAAGGCATCGATGAACGGGTGCGCGAAATGGTGGTGGACGAAAGCCTTTCGGTCGGGGATTATGTGTTGACCGGCGGAGAATTGCCTGCGATGGTGGTGGCCGACGCTGTTACCCGCCTGATACCCGGCGTGCTGGGCAAGGAGGCTTCGCTGGAGGACGAATCGTTCGAGCATGGTTTGCTGGAATATCCCCAGTACACACGTCCCGCAGATTTTTGTGGAAAAAAAACACCTCCTGTGTTATTATCCGGCAATCATAAAGCCGTAAAAGAGTGGCGAACCGAGCAGGCAGTGGCCCGCACCAGGAAATTTCGTCCGGATCTGTTAAAGGAAAGCAGGAGTTAAAATGGCAAGCCGTATCGAGAAACTCAAGAAATTTGAAGCAGGTTTTGTGCGCAAGGATATCCCGGCATTCAATGTGGGCGATACCGTTAAAATGAAGATCAAGGTCCAGGAAGCCGACAAAGTGCGTTTGCATTCCTGGGAAGGTATTGTGATCGGCAAGCGCGGCGCCGGGATCAAGGAAGTGTTCACGGTCCGTAAAATGTCTTTCGGCGAGGGCGTGGAAAAAGCGTTCCCGATCCATTCGCCGGTCATCGACAGCCTCAAGGTCATCAGCAAGGGTACGGTCAAGCGCGCGAAGTTGTTTTATTTGCGCGATCGGAGCGGCAAGGGTGCGCGTATCGAGACCGAAGCGGTTCGGGAAACCTCCGCAGTGTCGGCTCCGGCAGCTGTAGCGGCCTGATGTCTTTCATTAAGCCTGGCAGTATCCAGGCGTTAATTGCATTTGATCAACAAGCGAAAGCCGAAAAAGGCTTTCGCTTTCTTTTTGGCGTCGATGAAGCCGGGCGCGGGCCTTTGGCCGGGCCGGTGGTGGCCGCGGCGGTGTGTTTAAAGGATCAGGCTTTTTCGGTTGTCGTCGGGGATTCCAAGAAATTAAGCGCGGCCCGCCGGGAGCAGGCTTTCCATCAGATCCATGAACGGGCTTATGTCGGCGTGGGCCTGATGAGCGAAACCGTCATCGATGCGGTGAATATTTTGCGGGCTTCCCATTTGGCGATGGCCGCGGCCGTGCGGGACCTGGTGTCGCACCTGCCCGCGGCCCTAAAAGAAGCGGCCGGTTTTGGCTCGACGGTCAAGGTTTTGGTGGATGGCAATTCTTTTACCGCGGCAGTGCCATATAAAGTGGAGACTGTTATCGGGGGAGACGGTAAAAGCCTGGCGGTGGCCTGTGCCAGTATAATTGCCAAAGTCACCCGGGATCGCATTGTGGATATTTATGATATCATTTATCCCCAGTACGGTTTTCGTAAGCATAAAGGCTACCCGACCGCGGAGCATTGCGCGGCTATCGCCCGGCATGGGCTTTCCCCGATCCATCGTAAAACTTTTCGCTCCACCCGTTCGGCGTCATGAAAAACCAACGGGTAGCCAGTTATGCGGCGGTTTTAGTATGAGCCTTTTATCCAAAAGACTGGGAGAAGCGGGAGAAGCTTTTGCGGTTGATTTTCTAAAGTCGCAAGGGTACGAGCTCTTGGAAAAGAATTACCGGGCCAAATGCGGCGAAGTCGACATTGTGGCCCGCGAAGCCGGCCTGATCGTTTTTATCGAGGTCAAGACCCGGCAGGAAGACGGCTGGGATGCTTTCGAAGCGGTGCATCCCAAGAAACAGCAAACTTTGTATCGGGTGGCCCAGCATTTTCTGTTGCAACGGTACAATACGGTGGATATCAACGGCCGCTTTGATGTGCTGGCGGTTTATGCCGCTCCGGATGGCGCCTTTCGCGCCGACTTGCTTAAAAATGCTTTTTTTCGTTAGTCTGATAATAAAATAATCAAATATTGCCAAGAGCGGCCTTTTTAGTTAATATTATCAAGTACCAGGAAATAATTATTGTTCTCGCTATACTATTTTTGCACTTTCAATATCCTTTCACACTTATTCAATCCTAATGATCAGTTACGCTAATAAAAGTTTAACCAGGTACCTGCAACTTCTTGCCGCGCGTGAACCTGTGCCTGGCGGCGGTTCGGCCGCGGCAGTGTCGGGTGCTTTGGGGGCTTCCTTAATAGCCATGTCGGCCCGTTATTCGGTGGGCAAGGGCAAGCCGCGGGCAGTGGAATCCCGTTTTGCCCGCCTGATCGTGGATGCGGACAAAAAACGTGACCAGCTGGCCGCGATCATTACCCAGGATGCCCAGGCGTATCTTAATGTGGTGGCCGTAAGGAAGTCGGGCGATAAGGCCCGGCTCAAGGCGGCTAACCGCGCGGCGGCTCTTGTACCGCGCGCTTTAATAACGATCTGCCGGAAATTGTTGCGGAATATCCCTTTCCTTAAAAAAGAAGCGAACCGGTATCTGCTCAGCGATGTGCTGGCGGCCGAAGTGTTCCTTACCGCGGCTATCCAGGCCGCACGAGCCATGATCGAAGCCAATCAATGAGTGCTATTATTCTTGACGGTAAAGCCCTGGCGCAAAAACTGCAGGCTGAATTAAAGGCCGAAGTGGCTGACCTGCGCACGCGCACCGGCAAGACCCCGTGTTTTATGAACATTACTATCGGCCAGGATCCTGCCGCGGGCTCTTATGGCAAGTCGCAGAAACGGGCGGCGGAGTTCATCGGGATCGATTACCGGTTCTCGGTCCTGCCGCAACATATCTCCCAAAAAGAGCTTATTGACCAGGTCCATTTTCTTAACGACGACGTTAATGTGCACGGCATCATGCTCCATAAGCCGGTGCCGGAGGGGATCGATTTTCAGCAGGCTGTTAATGCTATTACCCCTAAAAAAGATATTGAGGGCCTGAATATCGCCAATCTCGGGCGGTTAATGCTGGGCACTACCAGTATCATTCCGGCCACCCCGGCGGCGGCTATGGCTTTGCTGTTGGCGAGTGGAGTTGACCTTGCGGGCAAGCATGCGGTAGTGGTGGGGCGCAGTGAGATCGTCGGTAAACCGATCATGCTCCTTTTGCTGGCCCGGAACGCCACGGTAACGGTGTGTCATAGCGCTACCAGTAAGGCCGGGCGGCTGGCAGACCAGGTGCGCAATGCCGAGATCCTGGTGGTGGCCATGGGACAGCCCGGGTTCATCAAGGGCGACTGGGTGCGTGAGGGGGCGGTGGTCATTGATGTGGGCATTAATTCTGTGGACGGTAAAATAGTCGGCGATGTGGAATTCGACGCTGCGGCCCGGCGCGCGGCCTTCATTACGCCGGTCCCGGGCGGGGTCGGCCCGCTTACGGCGGTAATGTTGATGAAGAACGGTATTGAAACCTTTAAGATCCAGCTCCAACACCCCTGATGCCAAAACTCGTTATTATCGGACAATCTCCCGCGGCTTATTCAGCTCTGCGTACCATTTGCACCAGCGCCGACTGGTCGGTGGCTCTGATCGCTACCGATACTTGCCTGCCCTATGACCGCGCCCTGTTCCCGGGCCTGATCACGCGCCAGAGCAAGGAGAAGGATGTTTTTTTCGCTAACGAGGGCTTTTATAAAGAACATAAGGTTGAGCTGATCCTGGACAAGGAGCTGTCGCGTATCAATTTTTCCCGCCGGAAGATCTACCTGGCCGAACGGTTGCAGGTGGAGTACGACGCATTGCTTTTAACGGATACGCCCCAACTGCGCCTTCCAGAAATTAAGGGCATTCGCCGTCCGGGAGTTTTTGATATCGCGCGGCTGGATTCCCTGCACCGCTTGTTAAAGCATTTGATTTTTATTGAAACTGCGGTGGTGGTCCCAACCACCCGGCGGGGCCTTGATATTGCGCTGGCGCTGAAAGCGGCGGGTAAGGAAGTGGTGCTGGTGGCGTCCGGCGACCTGGAGCTTTCCCGGGCACTGTTCGCGGAGTTTGGCGGGCTGATCGCGGAGCATGGTTTGCGGGTGGTGGACGATAATACCGTCGAAGATATTCTCGGTGAGGGCGATGTGAAAGCGGTAAGGTTTAAGACGGGTAAGGTCATGGCGTGCGAAACGGTGATCTTTGAGGAAGCACTGCCCGACCTGCGTTTTCTGGCCGGTACCGACCTGTTGATCCGGGAACGGATATGTGTGCATGTCAATATGCTTACGAATATCCCGGATGTTTACGCGGCCGACGCGGTAATGGAATTGCCGGTGCCGTCCGGCGAGGGTATGCTGCCTTTGGTGGGGACTTACAGCCTGGATACCGGCACGTCCCTGCGTCAGGGTGAGTGCGCGGCCCGGGCTATTTTGGGACAGACCGATTCTGTACAGGAAAACATTTCCGGGGGTAATGAGCTATGAAGAAAACCGTGTTGGTGATCGTCCTTTTGCTGACGGCTTTATTCCAGTACCCGGCGGCGGCCCAGTCCGATGAGAGCGATGCGGTCGATTCGCGCCGGCAGGGCTTTGCTTTTCAGGAGCAGGGTGATTACAGCAAAGCTCTTTTCTATTATTTGCGGGCTTTGGCCCTTCAGCCCGGGAACGCCGCTATTTGTAACGATGCCGCTTTGATGCAGGAATATGTGGGTGCCGTCAAGGAAGCGGAACAGGGATATTTAAAAGCTATTAGCCTGGACCGGGATTATCTGCCGGTTTATGCCAATTTGGGGATGTTCTATTCCAAGCAGGGGCAGTATGTGCTGGCGGCGAAATATCTGCGCCAGAGGGTGGAGCGGGGCCGGCCGGAAGACCCCTGGACCCTGCAGGCCCAGGAAGAGCTGATAAAAGTTTGTAAAAAAGTACCGGCGCTGGAAGCCGAGCGTTTGCGTGCCCAGGCGGAAGAGCTGGATAACAAGATAGTGCAGGCTAAGGATAAAATGAAGCGCTCCGCCGAACGGAATCGTTCGCTGGATTTTCAAACAGCGTACCAGTCCGGGTTAGATGCGCTCACCTCCCGGGATTTTAGCAAGGCGGTGGAGGCCCTGGAAACGGCGGTTATGCTTAATCCGCGGAGCAATGGCGCGCGGGAAGCCCTGCGGCGGGCCCGTTTTGGCAAAGAGAAAGTATTGCTGGAGTCCCAGTCCGTGGTTATGCAGATGGACGACAAAAACCGCAGTGTGGCCAAGGCCCTGGACAGTTATTCTTCACAGTAGGTTTTAATCTTTTATGGCAACAATCCCCCGGATCATACTTATCGACACGCATGCCTTGTGTTACCGGGCGTTCTATGCGGTCAAGGATCTGCGCAATTCCAAGGGCCAGCCTACCAATGCGGTATTTGGTTTCGTGAATATTCTTAAAAAGATACTGTCGCGTTATCAGCCGGCTTATGTGGCGGCCTGTTTTGATGTGGGCCGGCATACCAGGCGGACCGAACAATTTGCGGAATATAAGGCCCAGCGTGCCGCGATGCCCGAGGATCTGGTGTCGCAGATCCCTCTTATCCAGGAGGTGGTGCGGGGGTTTAATATCCCGATCTTTGCCATTGCCGGGCAGGAAGCCGACGATATTATCGCGGTATTGGCGCGGCGTTTTCGTTCCGGAGAGCGGGAAGTGATCATAGTATCGGACGACAAGGATCTGCATCAGTTACTGTCGGACGGGGTCAGGATCTATAACAGCCGCCGGGACGCCCTTTTGGGCCCCGAGGATACCCGGGAACGTTTTGGCGTAACTCCGGACCAGATGGTGGATTATCTTTCTTTGGCCGGGGACGCCAGCGACAATATACCGGGGGTGGATGGCATCGGCGAGGTTACGGCGCGAAAATTGATAACCCAGTATGGTTCGCTGGACAATGTGCTGGCGCATACCGGCGAATTGGCGGGCAAGTTAAAAGACAAGATGCTGGCCGGAAAGGACTCGGCTTTGTTGAGCCGGGAGCTGGCTACTCTGGCCGTTGATATCGACGTGGTTGGTGAGCTGGCCGATATCAAATGGCCGGGTATCGACGCTGACCGGTTAAAACAATTATTCGCCGAACTGGAATTTCGGGTCCAGCTGGATGGCTTGCCGCGTCCGGGCATGGTGGGTGCGTCGGTTGTGCCGTCGGCGGCACCGGTAAAAATGATCAAGGCCCGGCTGGTAGTGGAGACCTTTCCTTTTATGGCGTCCGGTGATGCAGCGGCCGTGTGTAAAGAAGCTTTGGCTACCGGAAGGCTGGCTTTTTTGCTGGCTGATAATGGCGAGGTTGCGGCGGCGGCGGGGGCGAGTTTTTTTCAGTGCCATATCGGCGGTTTGGCGGGAATAAGCGCTGTGCTGGCCGCGCCAGAGGTCCTGAAAGTGCTCTATGATGCCAAGTCGGTGCGCAAGTCTTTGGCGGAGGCCGGAGTGGTCATTGACGGGAATATATTTGATCTTTTACTGGCCGGGTATTTAATCAACGACGGCTTGTCGGCGTATAACATTGAGGCCCTGGCCTGGCGTCATCTGGAACTGGCGATAGAGGCCGATAGCGGGGATTACCTGGCGCGTAAAGCGCAGGCTTTGCTCGGTCTTTATGATCCGGTGATGGGTACCCTTAAGGAACGCGGCCTGCTGGAGCTCTACCAGGATGTGGAATATAGTTTGAGCGCAGTGCTTTTTGAAATGGAGAAAGAAGGGGTGGGCCTGGATGTTGGCTTGCTGGCGGAACTCAGCCAAGACAGCGCGGCCAGGATTGCTGCTATGAATATCCGTTTGCAGGCCCTGGCCGGGGAGGATTTTAATTGCAATTCCCCAAAACAGCTGGGGCATATCCTTTTTGACAAATTGCATTTGCCGGTCATTAAAAAGACCAAGACCGGACCTTCGACGGATGAAGAGGTTTTGACCCGCCTGGCCAGCCAGCATGAATTGCCGGCCCTGGTGTTGGAGTACCGCCAGTTGTCCAAGTTGAAATCCACTTATATCGATGCCCTGCCTAAAATGGTCTCGCCTTTGACCGGGCGTATACATTGTTCTTTTAACCAGACCGGAGCGGAGACCGGAAGGCTTAGTTCCAGCCATCCTAATTTGCAGAATATCCCCATCCGGACCGCAGAGGGCCGCATGATCCGCCGGGCCTTTATTCCTTCGGCGGGCGGCCGGGTTCTGTTGTCGGCGGATTATTCCCAGATCGAATTGCGGGTGCTGGCGCATTTGGCGGATGAGCAGAATTTAAAGCAGGCTTTTAATAATGGCGAGGATATCCATACTTATACCGCGGGCCTTATTTTCGATGTGCCACCGGCGCTGGTGACCACTGAAATGCGGTATAGCGCGAAGCGTATAAATTTCGGCATTATTTATGGCATGAGCGCTTTTGGCCTGGCCAAGGACCTGGGTGTTTCCAACAAGGAAGCCAAGGGTTTTATTGAGCGGTATTTTTTACGTTATCCTGGTATCCAGTCTTTTATGGAGCAAGAAATAGAGAAAGCCCGTTCTTTGGGCTATGTGGAAACCATGTTTCGGCGCCGGCGGTATTTGCCGGATATCAACAGCCGTAATCCCATGATGCGGCAGTTCGCGGAACGCCAGGCCATTAATACGCCGGTGCAGGGCACGGCGGCGGATATTATCAAGATCGCTATGGTGCATATGGCGCGGGCCATCAAACTGGGCCATGGTAACGGCCGGATGATAATAACGGTACACGACGAACTGGTTTTTGAGGTGCCCGGTGACGAGGCCGCAACGCTGGGGGCGCTGGTCAAAGAGACCATGGAAAAAGCGGTCCAGCTTTCAGTGCCGATAGGCGTAACGGTAAAATCCGGCCCGAATTGGGCGGATATGAAAGAGCTATGAGAATAGTTTTCGCGGCTTCGGAAGTATTGCCTTTTGCCAAGACCGGCGGCCTGGCCGATGTGTGCGGGGCTTTGCCGGTGGAGCTGGAAGCCGCGGGCCATGAAGTAAGCATCATTATGCCTTATTACAAAGAGGTCGGCGTAAAAAAGGTTTTTAATGACCGGGCTCAGGTGGATGTTATCGGCCAGGATATCAAGGTTTATTTTATCAAGCACAAGGCGTTCTTTGGCCGTTCCAGTTTGTACGGCGATAATATGAACGATTATCCGGACAACCTGGAAAGGTTTGCTTTCTTTTGCCGGCAAGCGCTGGAGTTGTTGAAAGAGATCGGTAAGCCGGTAGATATTATTCATTGCCATGACTGGCAGACCGGACTGATCCCGCTTTTGCTTAAAGCCCCCTATGCCGGGGAGGCGTTCTTCTCGGCGACCAGGACTGTTTTTACGATCCATAATCTGGCTTATCAGGGAGTTTTCCCCAAAGAGGAATACGCCAAGCTCGGGCTGGAGGAAAAGTTCTTTAATGACAGTCAGGTCGAGTTCTATGGCAAGGTCAATTTGCTGAAGGCGGGTATTGTTTTCAGTGATTATGTAACTACCGTCAGCCCGCAGTACGCCAAAGAGATCCAGACCCGGGAATGGGGCTGTGGCCTGGAAGGCGTTCTGCAGTCCCGGAAAGGGCGGCTGGCCGGGATACTTAACGGCCTCGATTATGAGCGCTGGAATCCGGAACGGGATGTTTTTATCGATCCGGCTTTTTCGGCGCGGGATCAGCTGGCCAAAAAGATCCATCGCGAGAAACTGCAAAAGGTGGCGGGTTTGCCGGTGCTGGCGGATATCCCGGTGTTTGGTTTTGTAGGCCGTTTGTGTTATCAAAAAGGTTTTGACCTTATTGAGGGCGCTTTTGAAGAGCTGATGCATCGTCCGATCCAGCTGGTATTCCTGGGGGTGGGAGAAAAGAAATATCAGGAACTTTTAAAAAAGCTGGCCCGCAAGAACCCCCAGCGTTTTGCGGCTTTGGTAAGGTACGACGAGGATATTGCGCACCAGGTGTACGCGGGGGCGGACTTTTTTCTGATGCCTTCGGTGTATGAACCGTGCGGGCTTACCCAAATGATCGCCTTGCGTTATGGCGCGATACCGCTGGTCTCCGGGGTGGGCGGTTTTCTGGATACGGTCAGCGATTGCGGCGTGAACAAGAAACAAGGCAATGGTTTTGTGTTGTCATCGTACAGTGTTTCCGGCCTGCTGGAAGCGCTCGACCGGGCGCTGGGTTTGTATAACCAGAAAGAAAAGCTGGCCGCGCTGATCGCGCAGGCGATGGATTGCCGTTTTACCTGGCAGTCTTCGGTAAAACATTTCAATGAGGTTTATGCCGCATGCCGGTCATAGGGGTAACTGGCAGTTTTGGTTCGGGGAAAAGCACGGTGGCCGCTATGTTCGGCCGCCAGGGGGCACTGGTATTTGATGCCGACCAGGTGATCCATGATCTGCTGAAAGTGCCCGGGCCGGTTTTAAAAGCGGTGGTGAAAGTTTTCGGGCCGCAGGTCCTCAGCGGCAGGGAGATCGACCGTGTCCGCCTGGCTAAGATCGTTTTTGACAGCCCAAAGAAATTGCAGGTCCTGATGGCTATTTTGCATCCGGCCGCCAAACGTCAGGCGCTGAAATTCATTCGTCTTAACCGGGGGGCAGAATTGCTGGTGCTGGATGTGCCTTTGTTGCTCGAGTCCGGCTGGGATACTTTAGTGGATGCGGTGGTGGTGGTTAAAGCCGCGCAAAAACAACAGCTGGAACGCATCCTCAAGCGTTCGGGTACTTCGCGGGCCCAGTCGTTGAAGCGGATCCGTTTACAAATGCCGTTAAGAAAGAAGATCAAACTCGCGGATTATGTCGTGGATAACAGCGGCAGTCAGTCCGATACAAATATACAGGTTAAAAGGATCATCCGGGAGCTGCAGAATTCATAGGGACTCCTAACCGCCCCCTGACGGGGACTATAGCCGTCAGCCTGTAGGGCTGTCTAGGCGGTTAGGAGTTGCAAAATTTTTCGAAGAAAAATTTTACAAGGAGAGAACAATATGACCAAAGATAAGAATGCCGCCAAGGCCAACGTGGAAGCCGAGGAGGCTGTTGCGCCAGAGTCGCCGGTCGCGGCAGTGGCGATACTGTCACAGGGTAACAGCAAGCCTTTGAACATCGAGGCCCTTAAGGAAATGAAGATGGGCGACCTTTCCAAGATCGCCCAGGGCTTCAATGTGGAGGGGGTCAGTGCTTTAAAGAAACAGGACCTGATCTTCAAGATCCTTCAGGCCCAGGCCGAGAAAGAGGGGCTGATGTTCGGTTCCGGAGTCCTTGAGATCCTTACCGAAGGGTTCGGGTTTTTGAGAAGCTACAAATACAATTATCTGCCTTGTCCCGACGATATCTATATTTCTCCCTCGCAGATCCGCCGTTTCGACCTGAAGACCGGCGACACCGTGAGCGGGCAGATCCGTCCGCCTAAAGAAGGGGAGAAATATTTTGCGCTTCTTAAGGTAGAGGCGGTCAACTTTGAGAATCCCGAAAAGGCCAAAGACAAGATCCTGTTCGACAACCTGACGCCGTTGTACCCGAATCAGCACCTTAAACTGGAAACTGTCCCTAACGAGATATCGACCCGCGTCCTCGACCTGCTGGCGCCAATTGGCAAAGGCCAGCGCGCGCTTTTTGTAGCGCCGCCGTACAGCGGTAAAACGGTTCTGTTGCAGAAGGTGGCCAACGCCATCACTATCAACCATCCGGAAGTGGTGATGATCGTCCTGCTTATTGATGAGCGCCCGGAAGAGGTGACCGATATGCAGCGTTCGGTGAAAGCCGAAGTGGTGTCGTCCACTTTTGATGAGCCGGCCGAGCGCCATGTGCAGGTGGCCGAGATCGTTATCGAGAAAGCCAAGCGCCTGGTTGAGCACAAGCGCGATGTGGTCATTCTGCTGGATTCGATCACCCGCCTGGCACGCGCCTACAATACCGTGGTGCCGCATTCGGGTAAGATCCTTTCCGGCGGTGTGGATTCCAACGCCTTACACAAGCCCAAGCGGTTCTTTGGCGCCGCGCGCAATATCGAGGAGGGCGGTTCGCTGACCATTATTGCTACCGCGCTCGTCGACACCGGCAGCCGCATGGATGAGGTTATTTTCGAAGAGTTCAAGGGTACGGGTAATATGGAACTTCAGCTGGACCGTTCACTTTTCCAGCGCCGTATTTATCCGGCCATCGATATCAAGCGGTCCAACACCCGCCATGAAGAACTTCTGGTGGACAAGGATACCTTGCAAAGGGTCTGGCTTTTACGCAAAGCGCTTAACGACCTTAATTCCGCGGAAGCGATGGAACTTTTGATCGGAAAGATGAGCCAATCCAAGAACAATGTAGAGTTCTTGCAAAATATGAACAGATAGTATATAATTCTGCGCTAAATTGGATGTTAAACAAGTTTAACAAGGAAGAGCACAATGAAACCCGCGATCCATCCCGATTACACGGACACCACTATTACCTGCGCTTGCGGTAAAGTTTTCCATACCCGCGCTACCAGGAAGAACATGCGCGTGGAGATCTGTTCCGCCTGCCATCCTTTCTTTACCGGCGACAAGAAGATCCTGGATACCGCTGGCCGTATCGAGCGCTTCCAGAAGCGTTATGCTAAAGGAAAGTAATCTTCGCAAACTCAGCGAGGCGGTCACTCGCCTCGCTGAGCTTCAAGATAAACTGGCCGACGCGAATGTGATCGCCGACCAGGATACCTGCCAGAAGCTTGCCAAGGAATTCTCCGATCTCAGTCCGCTTGTTGAACAGTATGCCCTTTATGAGAAGGTTTTGTCTCAAATAGCGGAAGCGCGGCATATTTTCGATGTTGAGAAAGACCCTGACTTGCGCGAAATGGCGGAGCACGAGCTTGTTGACCTGAACAACAGGAAGGACGAGCTTGAGCTGGCGATCAATGAGTTTTATAATCCCCAGAATAAAGAAAATGACCGTAATGTCATAATGGAGATCCGGGCCGGTACCGGAGGCCTGGAGGCCAGCCTTTTTGCCAATGACCTGTTTCGGATGTATAACCGCTATGCGGCGTCTCGTAAATGGAAGGTGGAACCCATGGCCTTCAGCGAGTCCGAGAATGGCGGAGTGAAAGAGGTCATTTTCAGTGTTTCCGGCAAGAGGGTCTGGCAACGCCTTAAGTGGGAAAGCGGCACCCATCGAGTCCAACGGGTGCCCGATACCGAGGCTTCGGGCCGGATACATACTTCGGCGGCTACTGTGGCAGTAATGTCCGAGCCGGAAGAAGTAGACCTTTTTATTGATACCAGGGATCTGAAAATAGATGTTTACCGCGCTTCCGGGCCGGGCGGGCAGGGCGTTAATACGGCGGATTCCGCTATACGCATAACGCACTTGCCTACGAACACGGTGGTGACCTGCCAGGACGAGCGCTCCCAGCTTAAGAACAAGATCAAGGGGATGCGGGTCTTGCGGGCCCGGTTGCTGGACCTCAGACAGCAGGAACAAGCGCAGAAGGAAGCGGCCACGCGCAAAGCGCAGGTGGGCTCCGGTGACCGCAGTGAAAAGATCCGCACTTACAACTTTCCTGATCATCGGGTAACGGACCATCGCGTGGGCTTTACCACGCATCAACTGCCGGCGGTAATGGAAGGCGATCTGGACGAGATCATCGATGCCCTCCTGAAAGCCGAAGATGATGCCCGGGATCAAGGTTGAGCTTTCTATTCTGGTGCCGTTAAAAGAAGCGCGCTAATGACCGACGACGAACTTTTCCTGACCACCATTCTGCAATGCAGTCGTTCCGAGCTGTTTTTGCGTCCGGCCGAATTGACGGGGGAGCAAAAAGAGCGTTTAGCGTCCATGCAACAGCGCCGGGCGAATAACGAGCCGGTGCAATATATTTGCGGTTTTACTGAATTCATGGGGTATCCCGTGGCGGTGGGGCCGGGGGTCCTGGTGCCGCGTCCGGAAACCGAAGTGCTGGTGGAGGCGGTGGTCCGGGAACTCAAGGCCAATGGCCAGCGGGAATGCCGGGCCCTGGATATCGGGACCGGCTCCGGTTGTATCCCGATCGCTTTAGTGAAGGAAGTTGCCTCTTGCCGGGTGATCGGCATTGACATTTCCGAAGAAGCGCTGGTTTTTGCGCGCCGGAATGCCGTGCTTAACGGAGTGGCCGGACAGGTTGAATTTATCAAGCAGGATATGTTCTGGTTCCTGGATGCCGGTAACGCTGGTGTCGGCCGGAGTTTTGATGTTATCGTGTCGAATCCGCCGTATATTCCTTCGGCCCTGATAGCGGGTTTACCAGCGGATGTTCGCCAGGAACCGGTGCTGGCGCTGGATGGCGGGCCGGACGGGTTACATTATTATCGGTATATCATTCCGGCCGCGCAACGTTTTCTTAGGTCGGGCGGTTGGCTGGCCCTGGAGTTCGGCGACGGACAGAGTAAAGAGTTGGAAAACCTCTTTGCCATCACGGGCGGGTGGGATAAAATACGCTTTGTCAAAGATAACGCCGGAAAGAGCCGTATTGCCCTGGCGCGCCGGGCGGATTAATTTAATTATTCAAACTTAAGGTAACTAAATGGACAAAATTATTATTGAGGGTGGAAAGCCTTTAAAAGGTGAGGTTCGGATCTCGGGTTCCAAGAATGCCACACTTCCGGTTTTAGCGGCCACGCTATTGACTGATGAAACATGTATCCTGAGCAATGTCCCCAAACTTCTGGACACCAATACCATGGTGAAACTTCTTAAGTCTTTGGGTAAGGACGTGGATTGGGATAAAGACAAGCTTATCATCATGTCGAACGGCAAGCCTAATCCGGTGGCGGATTACAAGCTGGTGTCGACTATGCGGGGTTCCATATGTGTCCTGGGGCCGTTGTTGGCCAAGCTGGGTTCGGCCAAGGTTTCTTTGCCTGGCGGTTGTGTTATTGGCGTGCGGCCGGTAGACCTGCATATCAAGGGCGTGGAGGCTCTGGGTGCTAAAGTTGAGGTGGATGCCGGTTATATTATTGCCAAAACCAAGCGCTTAAAAGGCAATCGTGTTTATCTGGGCGGGGCTTCCGGACCGTCGGTATTGGGGACGGCGAACATTATGATGGCCGCCACCCTGGCAGAGGGCGAGACCATTATTGAATGCGCCGCTTGTGAGCCGGAAGTCGAGGAGCTGGCTAATTTTCTTAATGAAATGGGCGCGCGGATCAGAGGGCAGGGAAGCCCGCGCATAATTATTCAGGGTGTCAAAAAATTACACGGTGCGGATTACCGGATGCAGGCCGATCGTATTGAGGCCGGGACTTTTGTACTGCTGGCCGGGATGTCGCGCAGTGATATCACTATCCGGGATTTTGATTACCATCAGCTGACCGCGCTGGATGATGTGCTGGCCAAGGTGGGAGTGCAGGTAACGCAGGAAAAGAACTGTGTGCGGGTGAAGGCGCCCAAAGTGTTAAAGCCGGTAAGCGTTACTACTTATCCTTATCCCGGCTTCCCGACGGATATTCAGGCACAGTACATGGCTATGATGTCCCTGACGAATGGCGTCAGTGTGGTGCGCGATACGGTTTTCCCGGATCGCTTCATGCATATCGCCGAGCTCAACCGCATGGGGGCGCATATCCGCCGTGAGGGTGGAAGTGCCATTATTGAGGGCGTCAAGGAACTTTGCGGCGCTCCGGTGGTGGCTTCCGACTTGCGCGCTTCGGCCGCACTGGTGATGGCCGGGCTGGTGGCGCGCGGGCGCACCGAGATCCGCCGGGTATACCACCTGGACCGTGGTTATGAGAATATCGATAAGAAATTAATGGCGCTGGGTGCGTCTATCAAACGCGAAAAAGAATAATTTGATCCTTCGTGCGTAAAGGCGTTCTATGGTTTTGATGATAGATAATTACGATTCGTTCACCTACAACCTGGTGCAGTATTTCGGCGAGCTGGGTAGCGAGGTGCAGGTGTATCGTAATGATAAATTAACTCTCGCCGGGATAACTGCTTTGGCCCCCGAAAGGATCGTGGTCTCTCCGGGCCCGAGTTCTCCGGAAAATGCCGGGATATCGGTTGAGCTTATCCGGTATTTTGCCGGTAAAGTGCCGATCCTGGGTGTTTGCCTGGGCCATCAGGCTATCGGTTATGCTTTTGGCGGGCGGATCATCAGTGCGAAAAAGCTTATGCATGGAAAGGTGTCCCGGATCACCCATCAGGATTCGGATGTGTTCCAAGGCATGCCGCAGTCATTTGAAGCCACGCGCTATCATTCCCTGGTCATTGAAGAAAGCTCTTTGCCAGATTGCCTGGCCATTACTGCCCGTTCCGAAGACGATAACGAGATAATGGGTATCCGTCATAAAACCTTGCCGCTGTGGGGCGTGCAGTTCCATCCCGAGTCTATTCTGACTCGCGGAGGGATAAACATCCTCAGGAATTTCCTTTCTTTATAAGGAGGCCCGGCCATGCGTGAATTCATCGAAAAAATCTCCAATCATCATAATTTGACCCGGGGCGAAATGCAGGCCTTAATGACCGAGATCATGTCGGGGCGCGCCGCCGAGACTGACATTCAGGATTTTTTGACCTGCATGAATGCCAAAGGCCCGACTATCGAAGAAATAACCGGCGCGGCCCAGGTAATGCGCAAGAATGTTCTGCCGGTGTTAAGCAACCGCAAGATCATCCTGGATACCTGCGGCACGGGCGGCGACGGCAAGCATTCGTTTAATATTTCTTCGGCCGCGGCTTTTGTGGTGGCCGGGGCAGGGGTGGGCGTGGCCAAGCATGGTAATCGTTCGGTGTCGAGTCTGTGCGGTAGTGCGGATGTGCTCGAAGCTCTGGGGGTAAATATTGAAATGCCGCACGAACAGCTGGCCGCCTGTCTGAAACAGGTGGGGCTGGTATTCCTTTTTGCCCAGCGTCATCATCCGGCTATGAAACATGTGGCCGCAGTCCGCAAGACCCTGGGGGTAAAAACAATATTCAATATCCTGGGGCCTTTAACCAACCCCGCGCATGCCGACCACCAGATGATGGGCGTTTACAGCCGCCATTTGGCCGAACAGTTGGTGCATGTGCTTAAGAACCTGGGCGCCAAAAGGGCCTTGGTCGTGCACGGTGCCGACGGCCTGGATGAGATCACGACTACGGACAAAACTTTTATCAGCGAGTTTGATGGTGTGAATATACGTTCCTATGAGATCATGCCCGAGGATTTTGGCCTCAAGCGGGCGCCCGAGGAAAGCTTGAAAGGCGGCGATAAGGCCATGAATGCCCGGATCATCAGAGAGATACTGCAAGGCGCTTTCGGTCCGCCGCGCACCATTGTGCAGATCAATGCCGCTTTCGCCTTGTATGCCGCCGGAGCGGTGCCTTCGCCGGAAGAAGGCATGGTGGTGGCGGCCAAGTCGCTGGACAGCGGCCGCGCGCTGGAAACGCTGGAAAACCTGATCGAGTTCACTCACCGTGCCTGAAGACTTTCTTGCCAGCATTATTCAAAAGAAATCCGGCCATATTGCCCGGAAGCGGGAATATTACGAGAAGCTTAAGCGTAACCTGGCCAGTACGTCGTACAATCGTTATTCGGTATTTAAGAAGGCGATCTCCCGGCCGGGTGTGATCAACTTGATAGCCGAGATAAAAAAAGCCTCACCATCTAAAGGTGTTATCCGACCGGACTTCGATCCTTTAGGCCTGGCCAAAGCTTATCAGGATAGCGGAGCGGCGGCGTTCTCAATCCTTACCGAAGAAGATTATTTCCTGGGCAAGACGGCTTATCTGAAACAAGTCAGTGATGAGTTTCAGGTCCCTTCCTTAATGAAAGATTTTGTTATTGATGAACTTCAGCTTTTTGATGCCCGTTTTTGCGGCGCTTCGGCGGTATTGTTGATCGTGGCTATATTGGACGACGATAGATTAAAAGCTTTCATTGCCCGGGCGCACGAGCTTGACCTGGATTGCCTGGTGGAAGTGCACGACGAGCCCGAGCTGGCAAGGGCCCTGGCGGCTGGGGCCGAGATCATCGGGGTCAATAACCGTGATCTGCGTACGTTCGCGGTTAGTTTAACCGTGTCCGAGCGGCTTATACCGATGATCCCCAAAGACCGGGTGATAGTCGCCGAAAGCGGTATTTCTACGCCTGAACAGGTCAGGCGGTTAAAAGACCTGGGCGCCAATGCGGTGCTAATAGGCGAAACTTTTATGCGCGAGCGGGATATCGCGCGCAAAGTCAAAGAAGTAATGGGCTGGTAATGGGTCGTCATTAAACCTTTTTGGGGGTCAAGAATATGGTCAGAGTTAAAGTATGCGGCATTACCCGGCTGGAAGATGCCCGGGCGGCTATCAAGGCAGGGGCGGATGCCCTGGGTTTTGTTTTTTATCGTAAAAGCCCGCGTTATATTTCGGCGTCCAGGGCCTTGAAGATCATTGAGGCTTTGCCGCCTTTTGTGAGCAAGGTGGGGGTTTTTGTTAACGAGCGTACCGGTGCTATCCGGGATATAGCCGGATTTTGCGCGCTGGATGCTGTACAACTGCATGGCGATGAAGACAATCATTACTGTCATCGCTTGAAAAGGTATGGGCTGAAGATCATCAAGGGTTTTCGGGTCAAGGAGGACTTTAACATATCGGAAGTCAGCTCTTTTCGCCTGGACGGGCATTTGTTCGACGCGCATACCGAAGGCCAATATGGCGGCGGTGGCAAAGTTTTTGCCTGGGAGCTCCTTAAAGGCCTCCATTCTCCGGTGCCGAGGATTATATCCGGTGGTTTAAAGGCCGAGAATGTGGTGGATGCTATTGTGGCGCTTAAACCTTTCGCGGTAGATGTGTCCAGCGGGGTAGAGGTGAGCCCGGGCATCAAAGATCCCCGAAAGATCGCGGAATTCATTCGCCGGGCAAAGTCGGTGGAGTTTTAGATCTGATAATTAATCACAGGCAAAATATATTTTGAATTATTTTTAGTTTGTCGTCGGGGGAAAGCGTTTCCATTCTTTTTTTCGCCAGCCCTTGTTTTTGGTCGGTGGGGATGTTATATTTGACATGGAGCCGATAAAGGTAAACCCGGCGAAAGCCGGGGGCGCAAAGCGACAGACCTAACTCGTTCCGGTGTACCCTTAGTGTGGCCCTTTTGCCGGTGTGGCTGGGGCCCGGCCCTCTTGGGCGCTGGTTGGGGGTTTCTTGGTCCGGATGATATGGTGGCTGCGTTGCCGAAGTGCGAAGTCGGGGTCCCCCGTTCCCCACTTTATCGGTCTCTCTTTTGGCCTCTTAGCCCCCTTTAGTTTCGGGGGCCTTTTCTTGTTCAAAATTCATGTTTTTAAAGATTCTGAATGGGTAAATGCATGTTGCGACTCGACGAACAGATGACTGACATTCCTTCGCCGAACGCTCAGCTGGCCCCTCCGAGGCCAGCTGTCGCTCGGGCGTCGGGCTCGCTCTCGCTGCAGGTTGAACAAGGGCGATCCATGGCCGCTCGCCCTCCTTACGTCGGCTACGGAACATCAGTCACCTGTTCTGCGCAACTTTTCCTATTTATAACCCCAAAAAGCAGAAACTTATGTCGGATAAATTAAATCAATGGTTTAGCGGTAAACAATCTGAATGGGAAGCCCGTTGCCATAACTGCGGGGCTTGTTGCGGAGCTTTTGAGGATCCCTGTGAGCATTTGCATATCGGCCGGGAGGGCGCCAGCACTTGCCTGGTGTATGAACAGCGCCTGGGGCCGCAAAGAACAGTTTCCGGACAGATCTTTAATTGTGTCAATATCCGGGAGAAATCTGGCCAGTCCTGGCCCGGAGATCACCATTGCGCGTATAAATTGTGACGCTCGGGCTATTTCTCTGCGGTTTATTTTGCCTGGTCATTTAGCCTTGTGTTATAATGCCCGCCTTATGGCAAAACAGTTCATCCGGGTTTATCATAATTTTGAATTTGACGAGGTTAAACAACATACCCTGGAATACGGGGCCTTGTCGGGGATTTGTGCCAAATGCAAAGAACTTAATATAAAGATCGATGCGCTTTGCTGTCCGAAATGCGGCACGGCTTTTAAGTACATAGCTTTTCAGAATGTCAGGGAGCACCTGCCGAAATTGCTCCGGTTGTCCACGGAACGCAGTGCTCTTCAGTTTATCGACCACCAGGATTTTAAACGTATTGAAGGCGAGCAGAAGGCGCGCAGTATCTTAGGATAGGGTTGTTATGGTAAATAAAGAGCGTTTGATAAAACTTACCCAAAAAGTATTGGCTATCGATTCCCAGAATCCTCCGGGCAATGAAAAGCTCCTGGGGGATTTCATTGTTAAAGAAATGAAAGCCCTGGGCTTGGCGGTTCGGACGGTGTCGTACCAGAAGAACCGGCCGAATGTTATTGCTGTGCTGAAAGGCTCTTTGCCGCGCAAAGAGGCGGCGCGGGAGGCGCTTTTGTTAACGCCGCATACCGATGTGGTACCAGTTGGAGCGGGCTGGAAGTTTAACCCTTTTGGGAAAGATATCGTTAACGGCCGGATCTATGGCCGGGGAGCGTCTGACGACAAAGGCAATCTGGCGTGTGCCATGGAGGCTTTGCATTCTTTGGTGGAGGATGGTTACCGTCCGCGCAAGGATGTGGTGCTGGCGGCAACCGCCGACGAAGAGACCGGCAGTCATTTGGGGATCAAGCCGCTGTTGCAGAAGGGCGTTTTACGGCCCCGGCTGGCTTTGGTGCTCGATTCGGTGGATCATGATACCGTGATTGCCCAGAAAGGTCTTTTTCATTCCCGGATCCGCGTGTTCGGCAAGAAAGCCCATGGCGCCACGAATTGGCGCGGGGTCAATGCCATTGAACAGGCGGCCGAGATCATAAAACGTCTTAAGGCTCACCAGTTCCAGTTTAAAGCGCATGCTCTCTTGAATCATCCTACGGTCAACATCGGGACGATTTCAGGCGGTGATAAGGTCAATATGGTGGCTGACCTTTGTGAGTTTTCGGTGGATCTGCGTTATATGCCGGGGATGGATCCCAAGGTGGTTATTGGCACGGTCAAAAAGATCGCCTCCGAGGTCACCAGGAACTTTGAACTGATCATTGATGACCTGCAATTGCCGTATGAGATCGAGCCGGCGAACACCTATGTGGAGGCTTTTATCACTGCGGCCCGGAAAATGGGCGTAAAGCCGCGCCTTAAGGGGTCGGACGGGGCTACGGTCATTTCGTTCTTTCAGCATTACAAGATCGCGGCGTTCGCTACCGGTTTTGGTAAAAGCGGCACTTTGCATGCCAATGATGAATATGCCGAAATTAAAACCCTTTTTAACGGAACCCGGGTCCTGGAGGAGTTCATTAAAGATTATGACCAAATTTAACCGGATCTTGTTTTCGTTCATATTGCCGCTGGTGGTTATTTCTGCGCCGGCGTTGGCCGCCGACCTGCCTTTTGTACCGGGTGAGAAAATTTATTATTCGGTTAAACAATACGGCATTAAAGCCGGTGACGCGGTCCTGGAATTCAAGGGCGAGACATATCTGGAAGGCCAAAGATATACTCTGATCACTTTCGTAGCCAAGGGTTTTAATTTTTATGATGAAGAGCGGATCTATACTGATCCGGTCACTTTATTGCCGCACAAGGTCATGAGGGACCTGAATATTTTTGGCAATAAGGAAACTATCATGGAAGAGTACCGGGATGCGGATGGCTTTATTCGGGTAACTAAAACTGCTAATGGCAAGACGACCATTCAGGATATCAGTATCACTAATAATGCCCAGGTCGATAATATTTATACTTTCTTGTACCGGATCCGGCTTAGAGCAGATATTAAAACGGGTCAGGAATTTGATCTGCATCTGCCTACCATGACGCTGAGGCTTCAGGGGGAGCGAGAGGTTTCATTCAATGCCCTGGGCAAGAAATATCAGTCGGTGTTATTCCGGAGCCTTCCGCCCAAGTACACTATCTGGTTTGATCCCGGCCCGCAAAAACTGCCTTTACGTATTTCCGGTTCTATCGGCCTGGCTAATACGGTGATGGTTATTACAGGATACGATCCCAAATGAAAACGCCAGACCGCAATGGACATTTTGGTGAGTTCGGCGGTCGTTATGTGCCGGAGACTTTAATGGCGCTTTTGCTGGACCTCGAACAACGGTTCGCGGCCTGCTGGAGAGACCCGGCCTTTCGCAAAGAATTCCATTTTTACCTCGCCGAGTATGCCGGAAGGCCCACCAGGCTTTATTATGCCGAACGCTTGAGTAAAGAGCTGGGGACTTTAAAAGTTTATTTAAAGCGGGAAGACCTTTTGCATACCGGAGCGCACAAGGTAAATAATACCCTGGGCCAGATCCTGGTAGCCCGCCGGATGGGCAAGAAAAGGATCATTGCTGAAACCGGCGCCGGCCAGCATGGCGTGGCTACGGCTACGGTTTGCGCTTTATTCGGCCTGCAGTGTGTGGTCTATATGGGGGCTGAAGATGTTAAACGCCAGGCTTTAAATGTGGTGCGGATGAAATTGCTGGGAGCGGAAGTGGTGCCGGTTACTACCGGCTCCTGTACGCTCAAGGATGCCATGAATGAAGCTATCCGGGATTGGGTGACCAATGTTAAGGATACTTACTATTTGATCGGCACAGTGGCCGGCCCGCATCCTTACCCCTATATGGTGCGTGAATTGCAGTCGGTCATAGGCATTGAAGCCCGTAAACAATTTTTGCTGAAAGAAAGTAAATTGCCCGACTATCTGCTGGCTTGTGTGGGCGGCGGATCGAATGCTATGGGCCTTTTCTACCCGTTCCATAAGGACAAAAAGGTGCATATTATCGGTGTTGAGGCGGCCGGGCATGGTTTGCACACCGGGGCGCATTCGGCCGCTATTACTGCGGGCACGCCCGGCGTTCTGCATGGTTGCAAGAGTGCTCTTTTGCAGGATAAGAATGGCCAGGTTATCAGCGCTCATTCGGTGGCCGCTGGGCTGGATTATCCGGGAGTAGGTCCGGAACACGCTTTCTTTAATGCCTCCGGCATTGCTTCTTATGTGGGTATTACTGATATTGAGGCGATCGAGGCCCTCAAGATGCTTTCGGTCACCGAAGGTATTATTCCGGCTTTGGAATCGGCGCATGCTATTGCCTATTTGCCCAAATTGGCCAAGAAGGTAAAAGGCCGCAAAACGGTTATTGTGTGTCTTTCCGGGCGCGGCGACAAGGATATGGGTACCATCCAGGAGGTCCTGGGATGAACAGGATCGACCGGAAATTCAGTGATCTAAAAGCCCGGAACAAAAAAGCTTTTATTGCATTTATTACTGCCGGCGACCCTTCGCTGGCGGCTACCGAGGCGCTGGTTCCGGTCCTGGGACAGGCGGGGGCGGATATTATCGAGCTGGGGGTGCCTTTCTCTGATCCAATGGCCGACGGCCGTACCATCCAGGAGGCTTCTTTTCGCGCTTTACAGGGCGGAACAACGCCCGCCGGAATACTGGCAATGGTCCGCCGGTTGCGCAAGGTTACCGAAGTGCCTATTGCTTTAATGACGTATTACAATCCGGTTTTCCATTTTGGCGAGGAGCAATTCGTGGCCCAGGCCAAAGCCGCCGGAGTAGACGGATTGATCATTCCGGACCTGCCGGTGACGGAAGCGGCGGTTTTGCGTAAAGCCGCGGCCAAGCATGACCTGGCGCTGGTTTTTTTCCTTGCGCCGACCACTACCAGTGCGCGGATGGCCGGTATAGTGCGAGCGGCCAGTGGTTTTGTGTATTTTGTTTCGGTGGCCGGAGTTACCGGGGCCAGTGTTTTAGTGGCGAAGGATATTGCCCGCAAGGTGCAAATGGCCCGGGCGATGTCCGGCGTTCCGGTATGTGTGGGTTTCGGGATATCCACGCCGCAACAGGTCAAGGAAATAGCGGGCTTCGCGGATGGAGTGATAGTTGGCAGTGCGATCGTAAAAGAGGTCGCGAAATATTCTGGCGCCCAAGATATGCCGGCCCGGGTGGCGGTATTTGTAAAAAGCCTTTCTTCAGTGCTGTAAATCCCTATGTATAAAAAATCATTGATCGCGAATGACCTGCGCGTTATTTCAAATGAACTTAAAGGCCGGGAGAGCGTGGCCATTGGCATTTGGGCCGGAGTCGGCGGGCGTTTTGAGGACGACACCACTAAAGGCGCGGCCCATTTTCTGGAACACATCCTGTTCCGCGGCAGTTTAAAATATTCCTGTAATGATATTAAAGGTTCTATCGAAGGCGTCGGCGGGACGTTGAATGCTTTTACGGGTGAGGAGCAAACCTGTTATTACGCCAAGGTGCCGGCCAAGCATTTTCAGTCCACCCTGGATATTCTTTCCGATATGGTGTTCTTTCCGCTTATTCAGAAGAACGACCTGGAGCGCGAGCGTTCGATAATTCTTGAAGAGATCAAGATGTACAAGGACCTGCCGCAATA
This sequence comes from Candidatus Omnitrophota bacterium, assembly GCA_015232565.1. Taxonomy (GTDB): domain Bacteria; phylum Omnitrophota; class Gorgyraeia; order Zapsychrales; family Fredricksoniimonadaceae. The sequence goes on along the minus strand of JADFZK010000026.1, from coordinate 15,674 downwards.
TTATGTGCTGGAAATGCTCGACGGCCTGGTGTGGCCCGAGCATCCGCTGGGGCAAAGCCTGGCCGGTACGGTGGAAACGGTCGGGGCCATGACCCAGGGTGCCTTGCGAAAATTTCACCGGCAGTATTACGCGCCGGACAATGTGGTGGTGGCACTGTGCGGGCATTTCGGGCATGATGACGCGGTGGCGTTCCTCGGCGATAAGCTGGGTAATTTTCGTGCGCTCGAGCGCCCGGAAGCAACCCCTTTTAAGGCCAGCCAGACCAAGCCGCGTTTTAAATTCCATCGTAAACAGACCGAGCAAATGCACGTGGCGCTGGGGTTCCCATCCCTGTGCGCTGATCATCAGGATATTTATGCTTTAGCGATCCTTAATATAATCCTGGGTGGCAATATGTCGAGCCGCCTTTTCGATGAGGTGCGCGAGAAACGCGGGTTGGCCTATTCGATCTACAGCAGTACCAAAAGCTATGATGATACGGGGTTGTTCATGGTGAAAGCCGGGGTGGATAATAAAAAGCTGGTCGAAGCCGTTGAGCTGGTGATGAAAGTTTTGCGTCAACTGAAGCGCGGCGTTATTAAGGAAAACGAGTTTATCCGGGCTCGGGAGTATTTTTTAGGGCAATTCGTATTGGGCCTGGAAGACACTATGGAGCATATGATGTGGATCGGCGAATCCATGATCGAACGGGACCGCATCCGTACTCTGGGTGAGGTAGTGTACCGGGTAAACGCGCTTACGCCCGACGACATTCAGCGTGTGGCCGGAGATGTTTTAAAAGAGCGCCGGTTGAACCTGGCGGTAGTGGGAGCGCTGAAGGACGACCAGGAGTCTGCCTTAAGGTCTTTGATCGAATGAGCGGGAAAAGTTTTGCGATTGACATTGCGAAAGAACGTGGCTAAACTCTACAGGATAATTTTTTCCTTACTAATCTTATAAGGAGGCCTCATGGAAAATCTGTCATTTTATGATGTAAAATCCAAGAAGAAGTTTGATTCTGCCGATTATCGGGTACAGGAAAAAGGCGGTCGTTTTTTTGCGGTAGTGAAGTCTCCGGTCGGGACTCATGAATGCTGGCGCGTGCTGGGCAAGGACCAGGCGGCGAAACTGAAGAAGTAATGTTGTTTTGAAAGGTTGTTGTTATCGGAAAAATATTGTCTTCCTTAGAAGTTGCCAAGAAGTGCGCCCAGTTGGCGGTGGATAAAAAAGCGGAGAATGTAGTCGTGCTGGACATGCGGGGGATCGCTAATTTCTGCGATTATTTCGTGATCTGTTCGGGCACTATCTCGCGGCATGTCAAGGCGATCGCCGACGGAGTCGACGATGGCCTGCATGAGTTGGGCATCAAGGTGAAATTCAAACAAGGCTTGGACAGTATCTCGCGTTCCCGGGGCTTTGCCCTGGGGGCACAGCCGGTTTCCCTGGCGGATCTTTCCGGCGCCTGGGTTTTGCTGGATATGGGGGATGTGGTGGTGCATGTTTTCGAAGGTGAGTCGCGCGAGTTTTTTGCCCTGGACCACCTTTGGTGTGAGGCTGTCCCGGTGGAGTGGAAAAAGTAAAGATGTTACCGCAACTAAAATCTGCCTTACAAGCATTGATCCGTATTTCCGCCGGGAAGGCGGGCAGCCTGCCCGAGGCTTTTCCGGTGATGCTCGAAGCTCCGGCATTAAAGGAGCATGGCGACCTTTCCTGCAATGTGGCCCTGGTGCTGGCCAAGGCTCTGCGTACCAATCCGCTGGAATTAGCCGAAAAGATCAAGGTGGAATTGCTGGCGGCTTTGGGAGCTTCGGCCATCGGCGGTAAAGTGCTTTCGGTTGAGGTTGTTAAGCCCGGATTCCTTAATTTTCGGCTGAGCCCGCTGGCTTTCGCTGAAGCTTTGGGGGATATCCCCAGATTGGGAGCGGCCTATGGTCGATCTTCCCTGGCGGTGCCCAAACGTGTGCTGGTGGAATTTGTTTCCGCCAATCCCACCGGGCCGCTGACCGTGGCGCATGCCCGTCAGGCCGCGGTAGGGGATGTTTTGGTCAACATCCTTAATGCCACCGGTCATCACGCCGAGCGTGAGTTCTATGTTAATGACGGCGGGAATCAGATCCGCACCCTGGGTCTTTCGGTGCAATTGCGCACCAAAGAATTATTTGGTACGGCGGTGGCATATCCCGAAGATTGTTATCAAGGGGATTACATTAAGGAAATGGCCGGGATATTCGCCCGGGAGCGCGGGATCGTCGATTTGGCCGGTGCTGAGGCACTGGCGTTCGAAGATTATTGTGTATTCTCCAAAGATTATCTGATGGCGGTAATTCGGGAAGACCTGCGGCTTTTCCGTGTTAAGTTTGATAACTGGTCGTTCGAATCCCAGGTGGCTTCGGCGGATAAGATCGCGGCTACCCTGGCGGAATTGCAGGCCAAGGGGTTCATCTACGAGAAAGATGGTGCGCTCTGGTTCGCGTCAACCCGTTTTGGCGACGATAAAGACCGGGTCGTCAGGAAGTCCGACGGATTCTATACTTATCTGGCGCCCGATATTGTTTATCACAAAAACAAGTATGACCGGGGCTTCGACCTTTTGGTGGATATTCTGGGCCCCGATCATCATGGTTATATTCCGCGTATCAAAGCGGCGGCTCAGGCTTTGGGGAAGGATGTTACGGCCCTGGAAGGCCTTATTATCCAGTTGGCTACGATATTTCGCGACGGTAAACAGTTAAGGATGTCTACCCGCGCCGGCGAGTTCATCAGTTTGCGTGAGGTGGTAAACGAGGTCGGAGCGGATGCCGGACGCTTTTTCTTGTTGATGCGCCAGGTTAATCAGCAGTTGGAATTCGATATCGACCTGGCCAAGAAACAGGCTCCGGAGAATCCGGTTTTTTATATTCAGTATGCCCACGCACGGATCTGCAGTATCTTAAGAAAAGCCCGGGAAGAAGCCGCGCTCACGCCGGCTCCGGCGGACAGCAGTTTCTTACTGCTGAAGGCCGACGCCGAGATCGAGTTGATAAAGAAGATGCTGCAGTTCCCGGATATACTGGTTTTGTGCGCCCAACAGCTGGATCCCGCGGCTTTGCCGCGTTATATGCAGGAACTGGCCGGGACTCTGCACAAGTTTTATGATCAATGCCGTGTTATCGATGAAAACAAAGAGCTGTCGGCCGAACGGCTGGCTTTGGTGGACAGTGCGCGTATTGTGTTGTTTAATGGCTTGACGATCTTGGGGATCACCGCTCCAGAGAAGATGTGAATAAATGCCCAAAAAATGGCGTCTTAGAAAGCCGGATCCCGCTGATCAGGCTTTGCTGGTTAATGAACTGCATATCCATCCTGTTGTAGCTAAACTTCTGGTAAATCGTAAGGTGCTCGATCCTCAGCAAGCCCGGACTTTTTTAGAGCCGGGGTTAGCGCAATTGCTGGATCCGTTTCTATTGAAAGATATGGACCGCGCGGTAGCCCGCCTCAAGCTGGCGTGCGAGCGGGGTGAGAAGGTGCTGGTTTACGGCGATTACGATGTGGATGGCATAACGGCTACAGCGGTAACTTATCGTTTGTTGCGTCGTCTGGGAGTGCCTGCAATTACCTATATTCCGCATCGCATGGAAGAGGGATATGGGTTAAATGCCGATATTATCACGCTTGCCAAAGCGGAGTATATCTCGCTGATAATTACGGTCGATTGTGGCATTACGGCTTTTGACGCCGCCGAAGCCTTGGGCCGGGAAGGCATTGATCTGATCATTCTCGACCACCATGAGCCTGAGGGCGGACGTATTCCGCGGGCGGTGGCAGTGGTCGACCCCAAACGCCCGGATTGCGCTTATCCCTGTCCGCAGTTGGCCGGAGTTGGCCTGGCGGCAAAATTTGTGCAGGCGGTTACCGGAAGTTTTCCGGTGGAAGACCTGGATATTATCACCCTGGGCACCGTGGCTGACGTGGTGGCTTTAACGGGTGAGAACCGGATCTTCGTGCACGCCGGCCTGCCTTTCCTGACCTTGACCACCAAGCCCGGTTTGCGGGCCTTGATCGATGTGGCTCGCTTGACCGGAAAAGAGATGACGCCATTTTCGGTGGGCTTTGGGCTGGGACCCCGTTTGAATGCCGCCGGACGCATGGGCTCGGCGAATGTTTCACTGGATCTTCTGCTTTCGGATGATCCCGGCAATGCCATGGCGCTGGCCCAGTCTTTGGAAACGCTAAATCGTGAGCGGCAAAGGCTTCAGGCGGAGGTGGTGGATGAAGCCATGGCGCTCATTGCCGAGGATGCGGCTTATGCCGAGGAGACGGTGATTGTGGTTTGCAAGGAGGGTTGGCATAAGGGCGTATTGGGAATTGCCGCCTCAAAGATCACCGACAAGTTCGGCCGGCCGGCCGTAGTGATATCAATACAGGACGGGCGCGGAGTGGGTTCGGCCCGTTCGGTACCGGGCTTCTTTTTGAACGAGGCTTTTGCGCATTGCGCGGCCCTGCTGGAAAGTTTTGGCGGTCATCAGCGCGCGGCGGGCCTGAAACTCCGGGAAGACCGTATAGCTGATTTTCGCCGGACAGTCAATCTTTTCGCCCGGGATATTGCCGCGGCCCGGGACCTGGTGCCGGTGCTGGACATCGATGCCGAGATGCCCTTCCCGCAGGTTTCGCTCGAGATAGTTAAGACGGTGGAATCACTGGCGCCTTATGGTGAAGGTAATCCTTTACCGATCTTTGCTACCCGCCGTTTACTGGTTAAAAGCCGCCCGCAGTTAATGGGCAAGGACACTATAAAGTTCTGGGCTACCGACGGCCGGGTTTCTTTCTCGGTGGTGGGGTTCGGGATGGGTGCGGATTGTGCAGAATTGCGCATGGGGCAGGCGGTAGATATAGCGTATACTCTTGGTATAGATGACTGGAACAAGGCCCCGCAAGTACAGCTAATGCTAAAAGACATCCGTCCGGCCAAATAATCTTGAAGATTTATTACAGTGTATGAAAAAAATAACCCCTGGTTTGATACCCAGGGGTTATTTTTATATTGAGCTAACGAGTTTTATTAAACTTTAGCCGCGGCCGCCGCGCGTTTAAAAGAAGCTTTACCGGCTTTTTTGATCTTGCCAGCCGCTATCATCCGCACTGAAACCCAGGCGCGTTTTACCGTGCCTTTTTCGTCGATTATCTTTACGCGCTGAAGGTTAGGTTTAATCACGCGCAAGGTTTTGCCGACGATCTTCGAACCGGCGCCGCCCTTGCGGCGGATCATACCGCGTCTTTTATATTTACGTCCGGAAGTGGGACGAGCTCCTGAAATTACGCATACTTTAGCCATATTTATTTCCTTATTATTAAAGTTAACCCTAAATGAGTACTAGATTTTAATGGATACCGTCTTGGTGTCAAGGGGAATTTGCTTGTGGTTTTTCCGGAGGCTGGCCAGCGGCTTTTACGAGGCCTGACTGAAAGGTTAATTTGATTGCATCTTTTTTTTGTAAATGATACTTTAAAGGGCGTTTTTCGCTGGTTAATGTTGGTTACGAAAGGCTCATATGCAGAAAGTCGACTTTAATAATTTGCCGGCGGCTAGTGCGCGCCGGTTTGTGCCCTTAAGGGCAGACCTTACCGATAAAGAGGTGGTAGTGGGTTTGCTGAACGCTCTTTTGCAACGAGAGATTGCGTCGGCCGAAATGTTTGAGGCCTGGATACTGGACAACTCCGAGTTCAGCGCGGCTTTAAGTCAGGCAGGCAGTATTCTTTATATCGAAATGACTTGTGCCACGGATGATCCCGCGAAAGCTGGAGCTTATCAGTCTTTCGTGGAAAATGTCGAGCCGGCGGTCAAGCCGCTTTCGGATGAATTGAATAAAAAATTTCTGGCTTTGGCGGACCGCTTTCCTTTGGACCGGAAGCGTTACGAGGTTTCCTTGCGCGCGGCCCGGGCCGAGGTGGCTTTGTATGTAGAAAAGAATGTGCCTTTGCAGACCGCAGTGGCATTGCTGTCCCAGGAATATCAGGTTGTATCAGGCGCGATGACCGTGGATTTTGCCGGCCAGGAAAGGACGGTGCCGGAGATGGGCAAGTTCCTGTTGCTGACCGATCGCGCTATTCGTGAACAGGCCTGGAGGGCCACGGCCGCGCGTCGTTTGCAAGATCAGGGCCGGTTTGAGGAGATCTTCGACAAGATGCGAAGCTTGCGCCAGCAGATCGCAGTTAATGCCGGGTGTGCGAATTTCAGGGATTATATGTTCAAGGCCTATCACCGTTTTGATTATACGCCGGAGGATTGCAAGGCTTATCAGCGGGCCATTAAATCCATTGTGGTGCCCATCAGGCGCGAGATCGACCTGCGGCGCAAGAAAGATATGGGGTTGGATGTTTTAAAGCCCTGGGACAGTGCGGTGGATCCGCTGGGGCGTGAACCGCTGGAGCCTTTTAAGGGGGCCGACCGGCTGGTGGCCGGGGTGGAGAAAATTTTTGGTAATTTAGATCCTGCTCTGGCCGAGCTATTTCGGGATATGAAAAAACAAGGTCTTTTAGACCTGGAAAGCCGTAAAGGCAAGGCGCCGGGCGGGTATCAAAATACGCTCAACGAGGCCCGTAAGCCTTTTATCTTTATGAACGCGGTAGGCGTAGATGATGATGTGCGTACATTGCTTCATGAATCGGGGCATGCTTTTCACGCGTATCTATCTGCGCACGACCCTTTGGTGGAATATCGCCATGCGCCCATGGAATTTTGTGAAGTGGCTTCGATGTCCATGGAGTTGATGGCCGATGGTTTTATGGGTGAGTTCTATTCGTCGGTGGATGCCGGCAGGTCTTCGGTGGAATTGCTCGAGGGCATTGTTTCCACATTGGCCTGGGTGGCGACTATTGATGCGTTCCAGCACTGGCTTTACGAGAATCCGGAGCATACTGCGGCCATGCGCCGGTCAGCCTGGATCGGTTTTAACAATGAGTTCGGCGGCGGGGTAGTGGACTGGTCGGGCCTGGATGAGGAGCGGGCTTATCTTTGGCATCGGCAATTACATATTTTCGAAGTGCCATTTTACTATATTGAATATGGCATCGCCCAGTTGGGGGCTTTACAACTGTGGGCGCGTTTTAAGGATTCTCCGGCGGAAGCGGTGGCGTATTATAAAAAAGGACTGGCGTTAGGCGGCGCGCGGCCTTTGCCGGAATTATTCTCCGCGGCCGGGATAAGATTCGATTTCTCTGAAGAGATAATTGCGCCCCTTATCAACAAGCTTTATCAGCAATGGAGTGCCCGTTTATGAAGCCATCTTTGCCTGGTCAAGACCGCACAATTACTTCCGGGAAATTTCTGCGCCTGGTGATCAGGGACGGGTGGGAGTATGTGGAGCGGGTTAACTGTTCCGGGGCGGTCATTATTGTAGCCCGGACGGATGACGATAAGATAATATTGGTTGAGCAGTTCCGTCGACCGGTGGGAAAATTCACTATAGGGTTCCCGGCAGGTTTGGTAGGGGATGACCGGGGCCAGCGCGGGGAAAATATTATTAAAGCGGCCCGGCGTGAGATGATCGAGGAGACCGGCTATCGGCCTTCCAGGATCCAGAAATTGTTTGTGGGCCCGGTGTCGGCCGGTATGTGCCGGGATATGGTGGCTATTGTGCATGCTTCGGGCCTGAAGAAAGTGGGCGCGGGTGGCGGCCTTGATGATCATGAAAACATCCAGGTCCATGAAGTGCCGCGGCAGGGGATCGACGCCTGGATAAAAAAGCAGGTGCGTAAGGGCCGGCTGGTGGGGCCGAATATTTTCGCTGGTTTATATTTCCTGGAGCACTGGGTTAAGTGATACATAAACTGTCTCACGCAGAGATCCTGGCGCGTCAGGTGGCACTGGCCAGGGAGCCAAGGGTCCCTTTAGTGGTGGTGCTGGATGATATCCGGAGCCTGCTGAATGTGGGCGCGATATTTCGGGCGGCTGACGGGGTTGGGGTAGAGAAGATTTTTTTGTGCGGCATTACCGGCTATCCGCCACAGGGCGGCATTGCTAAAACTGCTTTGGGTGCCGAAGAGAGCGTGCCTTGGGAGTATCATAAAGACGCAATAGCGGTGGTCAATTCTTTGAAAGAAAAAGGCTATACAATACTGGCGTTGGAGCAGGCCAGAGAGGCGGTTTCTTACGAAACTTTCGTTCCTGGCGGGCCGGTTTGCCTGGTGGTGGGTAATGAGATCGAAGGCGTGTCGGATAAACTCATGGCGTGCTGTGATTTGGCGATCGAGATCGAAATGCGGGGGATCAAGAATTCTCTTAATGTCGCGGTGGCTTTCGGGGTTGCCGCATTTTCCCTGCGAAGAAATGTTCTGGCGTAAACATTTGTTTATCATATGTTTGCGTACTAACAATTTTCTTGACGTAACATACCCAGGTGGATAGAATGCTTTCATTCATTAATCCCTAAAGAAAGGACTACATTGTGAAATTAGACCGCGAGAAACTCCTTCAAGTTAAAGAGGTTGTGGAAGAGATCAATCGTCACAAGTGGTTGCAAAGTGAGATGGTCGGTTACGATGTAGGTTTCGACAAAGCGGCGGATAGCTGGTTCGACAATTATGCTACTGCCTGGGTGGCGTACCATTTGCCGAAGTTTGGCAAAGAGCCGGTAAAGGCGGCGAAGAAGAAGGCCTGAAAACGGGTTGGTTCTTTTAACTTAAACATTAACTATCCATTGGTAACCTAATATTATGTCTGGCTATAAGTTGGTTCTTATTCGTCACGGAGAAAGTACCTGGAACAAAGAAAATCGTTTCACTGGCTGGGTGGATGTGGATTTGGCTCCCAGCGGAATGCAGGAAGCCGATGAGGCGGGAGAAGTCCTTAAAAAAGAAGGCTATATTTTTGACCTGGCATATACCTCGGTTTTGCGGCGGGCGAACAAAACGCTCAATGTGGTGCTGGACAAGGCCGACTTACTTTGGATCCCGGTACGCAAAAGCTGGCGCCTTAACGAGCGTCATTACGGTGCTTTGCAGGGATTGGATAAAGCTGAAACATTGAAGCAATACGGTGAAGAGAAGTTCAAGCAATGGCGCCGGAGTTACGATGTTCCGCCGCCGCCGCTTACCAAAGATAACGCTATGTATCCTGGTAAAGATCCGCGTTATGCTGATGCCGCTCCGGAAGAGTTACCCTTGACCGAGTGCTTGAAGGATTGCGTGGCCCGGGTTTTGCCGTACTGGTTTGTGGAGATCGTGCCGCAGATCCTTTCCGGACGCCGGGTTATCATTGCGGCGCATGGCAATTCCTTGCGTGCCTTGGTAAAGCATATAAAGGGTATCAGTGACGCCGCTATCGCCGAGCTTAATATTCCGACGGCTATTCCCCTGGTTATCGAGTTCGACCAGGATTTTAAATTTGTAAAAGATTATTATCTGGGTGACCAGGCCAAGATCCAGGCCAAGATCGCGGGTGTGGCAAATCAGGGCAAGGCCAAGGCTTGATCGGGGATAATATTTTTTGATATTACGTTGACGTGCCAAGAGGCTGATTTTATAATTTTGCTTGTGATGATCAGTCCGGTCAAAGTTCAGAGTTGAATATGTATCCGCAGGGGAGCAATCTCCTGCGGATTTTTTTTGGCTTGCCGATGTAAAGACTCATAACAAGGAGGGCATTATGCCGGTTCAGACGCTCACCAGGGGGAAGGTCAAGTGGTTCAATAATCAAAAAGGGTTTGGTTTTTTGTTGCCAGAGGGAGATGAGGGGCGGGATGTTTTCATTCACTATTCCGCCATTCTGGGAGAAGGGTATAAAACGCTTTCCCCTGAACAGGCAGTGGAGTTTGAACTGGTGCAGGGCCCCAAGGGCGATATGGCGCGGAATGTAGTGCGCTTATGAGTAATAAGACCCAATATCAGGTGGGCTTTCAAATCCCGTTAACGTTGTCTTTGCGCGCCCGGGTGGCGGCGTTTGTGTCTTTGGCCGCCGAGGGCCAGGCTTCTTTGGTAGAGGAGGAAGGGCGCAAGGAACGCATTTTATCTCTCTATCTTACGGATAGAAAACAGGCCGATAAAATGTATCGGTTATTCCAATCGATCAGTTTCACCGGAGCCCGGGTCTTCCGCCGGGTCCACCGGGAGCAAGACTGGTCGGTGCGTTGGAAAGAAGGTTGGAAGCCCTTCAGTTTAACGCGCCAGATCCAGGTGATACCTCTTTTTCAGGAAGACCGGCATTGTCCGGCGGGCAAGACTGCGGTGTATCTGGACACTACCAATGCTTTTGGCACCGGGTTACATGAAACCACGAGGTTTACCGCGCGGATCATCGAACGCCTGGCGGGCAAGTTCACTTCTTTTTTAGACGTGGGCACGGGTTCCGGTTTGTTGGCGATAATTGCTCTTAAGCATGGCGCTCAAACCTGTGTGGGCATCGATATTGATCCCGGGGCGGTAAAGGTGGCCCGGCAGAATTTAAAGGCCAATAATTTGACTTGTGAGCTCAAGGCGTGTGATGTAAAAGAATTTAACCCGTCCCGGAGTTTCGATCTGGTGGCGGCTAATTTAGTGTCTTTGGATCTTATAGTTTTTCGTGACCGGATCCTTTCTTTTGTGCGGCCAGGGGGGTGTCTGGTGGTTTCCGGTGTCTCGCTAAAGAATATTAAACGAGTGGAAAAAGCTTTCACCCAGGCCGGGGTGAAAACGGTCTCGATCATCAAAGGACGTGAATGGTCGGCGATGCTTTTTAGAGTTGCGTGACATATCCATTGATATTCTCGCAACCCTCATCTTGGATAATGTTACTCCAACGACTTGCGGGATAAATTTGAATTCACACATATTATGTGTTAATCTTTTGGTGGGTATCAGGAGGGATAAAATTATTCTTTGCTACATGTTTGGGAAAGAAAGGGTGGTTTTCGCGGTGAGGGGGCTATGGCTAATATAACAATGTCTATTGATGATGCTCTTTTAATCAAAGCGCGTAAACTGGCGCTGGAGAAGCATACCAGTGTGAATGCGATGGTGCGTGATCATTTAAGGGCGGATGTAAATGCTAATTCTGCGAATGGTGAGCGTGCCGTTGAGGCGTTTCGAGCGGCGTTGCGTCGAACCCGTATTCGTGTTGGCAAGATAGCGTGGAAAAGGGAAGCTTTGTATGATCGCTAATATCTTTCTGGATACGAATATTCTGGTTTATGCTTTTGGGGAAGAAGATGAGCCCAAACAGGCGCGGGCAAAAGATGCTATTGAGGATGTTTTGCGGCTCGGCATTGGTGCGGTGTCAGCTCAGGTGCTTAACGAGTTCTTTTACGTTATTACTACCAGGACACGGATTAAAATGGGTTTGCAAGAGGCGCGGATCGCTCTGGAAAGTATTTGCGCCTTAACTATTGTTGAAATGGATCGCCATTTATCTTTTCGGGCGATTGATATTTGTGCTGAACACCGCATTAATTATTGGGACTCGCTTATTCTGGCCGCCGCCGAACGTGCCAAGTGCCGCACTCTGCTTACCGAAGACTTCACTCATAATCGTAAGTATGGTTTGGTTAAAGCAATCAATCCTTTCGCATAGTTTTGGACATCATAATAGGTTTGTTCTATCCGGCGTAATATTCGGGAGTGGTAATGATCAAGGACCATGATGTTAAGGAATTCTTTAGAAGTAACTCTTTTCGTTTCTTTGTGGCATTTTGTATAAGATACATAGGGGTTAAGAAAATATGAATTTACCGATTAACATTGATGACCTATTCACGGCCAGGACCGTAGAGTGGGAGCGGCTGGAGTTCAAAGAGGGCTGGAATCCCGAGGATGTCTTGCGGACGCTGTGTGCCTTTGCCAATGATTTTCATAACTTTGGTGGAGGGTATATTGTTCTTGGTGTTGGCGAAAAGAATGGTCGTCCGGTTCTTCCTCCGGTGGGACTTTCCGTCAAGGACATCACTCGTATGAAGTTCGGGAGCCGATTGAAGTGAGGGTGTTGCCGGATTGCATTACGATCAACAGTTTTCCGGGGCCTGATCGGTCGATCTCGGCTAAGGATATAAAAGCGTTGAGATTTGTTTCCCGCAAGTATCGCAATCGTCGCGTTGGTGAGTTCTTGAAAGAGCTGGATCTGACCGAAGGCCGCGGCACAGGCATTCCAAAAATGATCAGAGCGTTGAAAAGCAACGGCTCGCCCATGCCCGTTTTTAATACGGACAAAGATCGCACGTATTTAACAATCGAGTTTCCTATCCATCCAGCGTTTTTGGAGGATGTTGAGTCCCAGGGTTTGGAGGGAAGTTTGGATAAAAGTCCGGGAAAGGGTTTGGAAGAAGTGCGGAAAAAATGCGGAGGAAATGCGGAGAAAGTTTTCAGCATCATTAAGGCAGATTCGTTTATTAAAACACACGAGATCGCTAGCAGGATGTCGCTATCACAACGTGCGGTTGAGAACGCGATTGCCGGCCTAAAGAAAGCTGGATTCCTGATGCGCGTTGGATCAACCAAAGGTGGGCATTGGGGAGTTGTTGAGAAATAATTCTTTTGCGTGGTACTCTGAAATTATTCTTCTTTAGTGGCATATGACCCATGTTTTTCTATGTGGGTGTTAATAGTGCGTTTGGTCCTTTTTGGATGAAGCGGGCGAAAGATGGGATTTGGCGGCTTTACACCGGAGGCGGTAAGCGTTACTTCTATCATTAGTCCTTTGCCGTTGTTCGGGATTGGCACCGCAAAGGAATTCATTATTCGCTCCTCCGGCCCGGGCGGGCAGAACGACGGTTCATCAAATGGTGTCTGAATTGAACAAGTTTTTGTCTTAAGTTCTTAGGAATAATCAGGAGGTATGAAGATATGGCTAAGAAGAAATCATATGTCGATGAGTGGATCAAGCGTGAAAAGTTGCATCCGAGTATAAGAGAAGCGCTTGAAAATGCTTCGCGATATTTTGCGCGCACTGATGCGCTAACAGTTAACACGCTGGAAGCTATTTATGGACAGGAAAGCAGCTTTGGTATTCTTCGCCGGTTACCGGGTATAGCGGGTGCGGTTGGCGAGTTTCATATAGAGAAAAAAACAGCCGCGAGGTATGGGTTGATCGTTACAAAAAATAATGATCAGCGCTTTGACCTTGACTACGCCTCTATCACAGCGGCCAGGTATTTGAAAGATTTGAACAGATTCTTTGGAAAGGTGACAAATCTTGGTGAAGGTAAGGTAACAGTTCCTGTGTCCGATATTGTGGAGCGCAAGAAGTTTGTGTTGGCAGCTTATAACATGGGTGAAGGGCATATAGCACATGCCCAGCGGTTGGCTCAGGAGGCCGGGAAAAATTCGGCTAGTTGGGATGAGGTTAAGGATTTTCTGGAGGCCGCAGGCGTAGATCCTGATGTTGCTGTAACGGGTCGGAAATATGTTGATGATGTTTTAAAGAATGAATCTGAGTTCGCCGAAAAATCTTCAGCTGATAAAAAGGTCAAGAATAAATGGCCCGGTAAAAAGACAGGCTTTTGTATCAATGGGCATTGGATCACGAAAGATCATCATCATATTTTTATATGCGGTTAACCTCGATCATTTTATTTCTGTTTTCGTCGTTCTTGTTATGTGGATGTTCCCATGATAAAGAAGCGGCGAGAGCTTTTGGCAATATGACGTATTTCGTCAACGAACCTTTTGATAGTAAAAAAGTTAAGGAAATTTCGCTGGTAAATGAGGAGTACGAAGAGCGGTTTTTGAATGTATATTACGACAATAAATATGTGTATGGCGATTTCAACTATGACGGGTTAAAAGATGCTGCTGTAGTCATTTTTGAAAATCATGGAGGGAATTCAGATTATTACGAGTTGGTGTTTTTGATTAATGATGGTAAAAAATTGGTTCATAGGGCTACGCGCGGGCTGGGTGTCTGGACGATTGTTAATTCAGTCAGGGAGAAAAATGGTAAGGTGATCGTTGATATGTATGTTCATCAGGAGGGGGATTGCAATGCCGGGCCCTCGAAGCGCGTGCGTAACGTTTATGAGTACAACGGGCCTGATGATTTTGCGGCTGATACGGAGACATAAGCCTTCCCTCGGAACTTGTCCGGTAATTTTTCCCGCCACATATCTCAAAAGCGCCGTATAGGGCCTTTTGTATATGTACTTCATTATGAACTGTAAATCGTTTATCAAGAAAGGCATTTGGTTCTTTACTTGGCTCTGTTTAGTTCTCATTGACAATGAGAGCTTTAGGTGTTATCCTCTCATTGTGAATGAGAACTAATGGGGGTCGTTATGCAGAAGGCAATTCTTAAAGAAGTCATTTTAGAACAGGAAAAAGACCGTCAGAATGTTGATGCGAGCATTCCAAGGACTGTTTTGGATAAGGCCTTAAAGTATGCCTCATTGCCTCATGCTGTCGTTGTTTCGGGAATACGCCGGTGTGGAAAATCAACTTTATTGCGACAAGTTTTGAATCAACACTATAAGACCGGCGTTTACTCCTTTAACTTTGAGGATGAGCGCTTAATGGACTTTACGGCAGAGGATTTTAACAGCCTTTATGAAGTATTTCTTGAGTTGTATGGTGAGAAGAAGGTTTTCTTCTTCGATGAGATCCAAAACGTTCCGAAATGGGAAGCTTTTGTAAACCGCATGCAGGTTAAGGGCTGTAAATTCTTTCTAACCGGATCGAATGCCTCACTTTTAAGCCGGGAATTGGGGACCAAACTTACCGGAAGAAATGTTAATATTGAGCTTTTTCCATTCTCTTTTGCGGAGTTTTTAACGTTCAAAGGGTTTCATTTGTCGCCGAATGCCATGTCGTTAACTTCAGAGCGGGCGACGATCAAGAAGCATTTTGCCGAATATCTCAGGCACGGCGGGATGCCGGAATATCTGAGGTATCAGGAGCTGGATCTTTTAAAGCGTGTTTATGAAGATATCCTCTATCGGGATATCGTGGCCAGGTACGGGATCAAGCAGGTGAAGCCTTTGCGGGAGCTGGGACTTTATTTGTTAAGCAATGTTGGCACCACATTTTCGTACAACAATTTGAAGAAGGTGTTGGATGTCCGGAGCATGAATACAATCAAAAGCTATGCGGATTTTCTTGAGAATAGCTACTTGATCTTTCTTGTCAGGAAGTTTTCGTATTCCTTGAAAGAGCAGTTGGCGTCTTTAAAAAAAGTTTATTGTATCGATAATGGCCTTGCCGAGTCGGTGGCTTTTCAGTTCTCGAAAAATAAGGGGAAGTTTCTTGAGAATCTTGTTTTTCTGGAGCTTAGAAGGAATTTCTCGGAGATCTATTACTACAAGACAACCAATGGTCTGGAGGTTGATTTCCTGACTAAATCCGGACGTAAGGATATGACTCTCATCCAGGTTGCTGATAACCTGGATAGTGACAAGACCCGCCAGCGGGAGGTCAATGCTTTGTTAAAAGCGATGGATGAGCTTAAATTGCAGACTTCGCTTATTCTGACTGAAGATACTGAAGAGAAGATCGCGCGGGAGGGGAAGGTTATTGTGGTCAAGCCGGTTTACAAGTGGCTTTTGGAGTCTCCGGCTTCTTTGTAAGAGGGCGAAGTTTAGTTGATATGGTCATTAGTCCTTTGCCGTTGTTCGGGACTGGTTCCGCAAATGTGCAAGTAGTGACGGGCGTAATATTTAGGAGTGGTAATGATCAAGGACCATGATGTTAAGGAATTCTTTATTCGCTCCTGTAGACTCTCACAATAATCCGTCTTATTTTCTCACATTAAACTGAACCTCTC
>JADFZK010000025.1:17806-40886 GCA_015232565.1 Candidatus Omnitrophota bacterium | reverse complement strand
GCCCGAATGCGCACATAGTGCTTTCTTCGCGTATACGTTTGGCGCGTAATATGAGGGATGTGATCTTTACCAATCGTGCCCAGCGCAAAGACCTGGATGCGGTTTTGTCCGCGGTTGAGGGGGCGGTAAAAACTATTCCGCTGTTCAATGATGCCCGGTTCTTTCGTTTGAGCGACCTGGACAATGTAGACCGGCAGTTCCTGGTGGAACGCCATTTGATGAGCCATGACCATGCTTCGAATCCGCAGGGCAAGGCGGTGGTGGTGTCAAAGGAAGAGGCTTTGTCGGTGATGGTCAACGAGGAGGACCATTTGCGGATCCAGGTGATGCAGTCCGGGCATAATCTGGACGGCACCTGGGAGATCATCAATAATGTGGACAATGCTTTGAGCCAGAAACTGGACTATGCCTTTATGACCGAGTGGGGGTATTTGACCGCCTGCCCCACCAATACCGGGACGGCTATGCGCGGTTCGGTTATGTTGCATCTGCCCGCTTTGGTAATGACGCGCCAGATCAATAAAGTGTTGACGGCCATATCCAAACTGAGTTTTGCCTCGCGGGGTTTTTACGGCGAGGGGACGCAGGCGATCGGGAATTTTTATCAGATATCCAACCAGGTGTCCCTGGGGCACAGTGAGCTGGATATTATTTCGAACATCAACGGCCTTATCCGTCAGATAGTGGAGCAGGAAGAGCAGGCCCGCCAGGCTTTGCTGGTGCAGAACCGCCCCATGCTGGAAGACAAGATCTGCCGTGCGTGGGGCATCCTTAAGCACTCGCGGATCATTTCCAGCCAGGAGACCATTGAGCTTATGTCGATGGTGCGTTTGGGCCTGGATATGGGGATACTGCGGGAGATCGATTGTAAAGCGATGAATGACCTGTTCATTATGATCCAGCCGGCCCATTTACAGAAGCTCGAAGGCCGTAAGCTTAATTCGGCCGAGCGCGATATTCGCCGGGCCCAGCTGATACGGGAAAAGATACGTAAGCCAGGTTAAAAGGAATCCCCCGACCGGCCAGGCTGGAGGCTTGCCGCCGTGGTTGGGAGTCGACAAATCCAGTTACAAAATTGTGAGGTAATATGTTCAACCGATTTACTGAACGCGCCCGTAAAGTTATAGTTTTCGCCAAGGAAGAGGCCAAGCGTTTTAATCACGATTATATCGGCACCGAGCATCTTTTGCTTGGGCTGATCCGCGAAGGCGAAGGGGTAGCTTCGGCCGTATTGCAGAAGCTGGGCCTGGACCTGGAGTCTATCCGGATCGAAGTCGAGAAGCTGGTCCAGCCCGGGCCGCAAACGCAGGTGGTGGGGGATATCCCGTTTACGCCGCGTTCCAAGAAAGCTCTTGAGCTGGCCGCCGAAGAAGCGCGGGCTTTGGGCCATAATTACATTGGCACCGAGCATTTGTTGCTGGGGTTGGTGAAGGAAGGCGAAGGGATGGCCTATCGGGTCTTGCTTAATTTGGGCCTGGATCTGGGCAAATTACGCAATGAAGTCATGGAGCTTTTGGGCTCCGGCATTCCCGGTTATGGTCAACAGCCGCAACAGCCGCAACAGGCTTCCCAGGACCCGCAGAAAGCCGGCAGTAAGACTCCGGCGATAGACGCTTACGGGCGCAATCTTAATAAATTCGCCAAGGATGGCAAACTGGATCCGGTGATCGGGCGCAAGAACGAGATCGAGCGCGTTATCCAGGTGCTTTCCCGTCGGACCAAGAATAATCCGGTGCTTTTGGGCGAGGCGGGTATCGGTAAGACCGCTATTGTGGAGGGCTTGGCCCAGCAGATCGTGGCTGGAGAAGTGCCCGAGATCCTGCGCGACAAGACCATTGTGGTGCTGGACCTGGCCATGATGGTGGCCGGCACGAAATATCGCGGCCAGTTCGAGGAGCGCATCAAGGCGGTAATGGAAGAGTTAAAGCGTAATGGCAAACTGGTGCTTTTTATTGACGAGTTGCATACGCTGGTGGGGGCGGGAGCCGCGGAAGGCGCCATTGACGCCGCCAATATACTAAAGCCCGCCCTGGCGCGCGGTGAGATCCAGTGTATCGGCGCGACCACGCTCGACGAGTATCGCAAACATATCGAGAAAGACGCGGCCCTGGAACGCCGTTTTCAGACTATCCAGGTTAACCCGCCCTCGGTAGAACAGACCGTGCTGATCCT
Organism: Candidatus Omnitrophota bacterium; assembly: GCA_015232565.1. GTDB lineage: Bacteria > Omnitrophota > Gorgyraeia > Zapsychrales > Fredricksoniimonadaceae. Next base: position 38,714 of record JADFZK010000025.1, on the reverse strand, counting down.
CAAAGGTTTGCGCGACCGCTATGAAGCGCATCATCGGGTAAAGTATTCCGACGAAGCTCTTGATGCCGCGGCCAAACTTTCGGACCGGTATATTTCCGGCCGTTTCCTGCCGGATAAAGCGGTGGATATCATTGATGAGGCCGGCGCCGGAGCCCGGCTTAAGGCCATGGTGACGCCCGACGACATCAAGGAGATGGAAGCCGGGATAGAGGACTTGCGCAAGGAGAAGGAATCGTTCATCAAGCGGCAGGATTTCGAGAAAGCCGCCCAGTTGCGCGACCAGGAGCGGGATGTCCGGGAGAAGCTGGAAAAACGCCGTACCGAATGGATGGCGGCCCGGGACAATGCTTCTTTGGTGATCGGTTATGAGGAAATAGCCCGGGTGGTTTCACAATGGACCGGCGTACCGCTGATCCGCCTGGAAGAGAAGGAAACCGAACGTTTGCTGAAGATGGAAGAGCATCTGGCCAAGATAGTTATCGGCCAGGGCGAGCCGATCGCGGCAATTGCCCGCGCGGTAAGGCGTTCGCGCGCTGGCATCAAGAATCCGCGCCGGCCGATCGGGTCGTTTATTTTTCTGGGACCGACGGGTGTGGGTAAATCCCTGCTCGCCCGGGTGCTTTCCGAGTTCATGTTCGGCGATGAGAATGCCCTGATCCAGATCGATATGTCCGAGTATATGGACAAATACAATGTGTCGCGCCTGGTTGGCGCGCCTCCGGGTTATGTGGGTTATGAAGAAGGCGGCCAGTTGACCGAGAAAGTGCGCCGCCGGCCTTATTCGGTGATCCTGCTCGACGAGATCGAGAAAGCCCATGCGGATGTTTTTAATATTCTGTTACAGGTGCTGGAAGACGGCCGTTTAACCGACAGCCTGGGCCGGGTGGTGGATTTTCGCAATACTATCATTCTGATGACTTCCAATATCGGCGTGGACATGTTGCGCAAGCAGGGGGCCCTGGGCTTTGCGCCCCGTACCGAAGCCGATACTTACGACAAGATGCGCGATAAATTACTGGCCGAGGTCAAGCGGGTCTTTAAACCCGAGTTCCTGAACCGTATCGACGATCTTATGGTGTTCAAGCCTTTGACCAAGGAAGACCTTTATCGTATTATCGACCTGGAGATCAACGCGGTCCGGGCACGCCTGAAAGAAAAGAACATTACCCTGGAGTTTACCCAGGAAGCGATCGATTTTCTGATCGAAAAAGGTTTCGACCCGCTTTACGGGGCGCGGCCTTTAAAGCGCACTATCCAGAAGTATGTGGAGGACCCGATGTCCGAGATGATCATTTCCGGCGGGTTCAAGGACGACAGTAAAGTTACCGTGCGGCCGGATAATGAAAAGCTGTCTTTCGTGCAATGATAAGACGAGCCTGGCTCATAACGGTTTTGTTAGTGGCAATTGTGCCGGCGGCCTGGGCTTCTACCGTTATACCGTTCGCCGGGTATATTGACCTTAAGCAGTCCCAGGCCGAGGTTAAGGTGGGCCGTACGGATGGGGTGCGCAGTTTTACCCTTAATGCCGCCAGGTCCGGGCGGGGCCGGTATCATTTGAAGATGGATGTTTCTCATGTGCCTTTGCCAAGCCTGGACGTGGCGGCGCTTTTTGAAGGGGATGTAAAGATCACGGGCGATGACCCGCGGACCCGGGAGTTCTCGGGGGAGATCAAAAGTTCATATATCCTTTTGAATTATGCCCCGTTCCGCGATTCCAGTATCCGTTTTGCGGTGCGTGACCGCAAGCTGATCATTGAGTCGTTATGGGTAGGCGGAGTTTCGGCCAGCGGAGAGATCCAGCTGAGAGATAAACGCTTGATGAACCTGAACATTGAAGTTCTTTCGGCGGATATCGAGGAGGTTTCCGCCATTATTCGGGCGGTCAAAGGCGGTGACACTGATGATCCGCTTACTTTTTCCGGGGTTATGAAAGGCGCTTTTAATGTCAGCGGCCAGTGGCCGCGGCCCTATGTGCAGGGGCGGCTGGCGGCATATAACGGCCGGGTGAAGACTTTCGACTTTGACACTATCAGCCTGGATATCGACGGACAGTATCCCTTGCTGAATATCCGCGAGGCTTTGATCACCCAGTCGGAAGGCTTAAGTTTCCGGATGGCGGGCGGCCTGGATGTTAGCGATTGGGCGGGCATTCCGGCCCAGGTTGGAAAGTTGCAGAAACAGCCGTTGGTAACAGCCAACGATAATCGTCGGGAGTGGGTTTTCAAGCGCATGCGTTCGGCAGACGATTCGCTTACTGAAATGAAATATTTCTTTACCAAGAACGACCGCGGCGATACCGAAGCGATATTGGGTATACAGAAAAGTATCGGGTTTTAACCCGGAAGAACGCCGACCTTAAATAAAGAGCGCTGGTTATGTCCTTACAGATATTCAGTAAAGGTGCAGTTAAAGTCGGCGGATTGTTATTCAATTTATTCCGCTATGTCGGCCAGCTGGCTATTCTTTTCGGGCAGACCGTGGCCTGTATCTTTTCGACTCCTTTGAACGTTTATCGGTTCCTGCTCCAGGCCCGGAGGGTGGGCCCGGGCAGTTTTTTCATTTCCTCCCTGGTGGCTTTTTTCGTCGGTATGATCATCGCCCTCCAGATGGCTTATATGATGGTGCGGCTTTCTGCCGAGATATATATCCCCAATGTCATCGCCGTATCGCTAACGCGTGAACTGGGGCCGGTCCTGACCGCCTTGATCGTGGCCGGACGAATTGGTGCGGGCATCACTGCGGAGATCGGTGCCATGACGGTCACCGAGCAGGTCGATGCGCTCAGGGCTTTTGCGGTTAACCCGGTGCGCTATCTGGTGGTGCCGCGTTTTCTGGCGCTGGTGTTGATGCTGCCGATCTTAACGCTTTTTGCGGTCCTGGTAGGCATATTTGGCGGTTTTCTGATCTGTTCGCTCAAGCTCTCGATCAATGCGCACACTTATTGGAGCATGGTGGCCGATTCGCTGGTCCTTAAGGACATTATCACCGGCCTGATCAAGCCTTTCTTTTTCGGCATGATCATCGCGGTGGTGGGTTGTTTTGAAGGGCTCAACGTGCGCGGCGGAGCCGACGGCGTGGGCAAGGCTACCACGTTATCTGTGGTAAGGTCGTTCATTTTTATAATTATGTTCGATTGTATATTCACCTTTATATTCTATTTTCTGTTCAACGCATGATAGAGATCCGCGACCTTTACAAGACTTTTGACCGGACCCAGGTCTTAAACGGCCTCAACCTGTCCGTGCGCGACGGCGAGACCAAGGTTATTATTGGCCGTTCAGGAGCGGGTAAAAGTGTTTTGTTAAAGTGTATTACCGGGATCATTCTTGCCGACAGCGGGTCGATCAAGCTGAATGGCGAGGAGCTTACGGGCCTGGATCAGCGTAGTTACGACCGGGTGCGCAGTAATATCGGTATGGTGTTCCAGGGCGGGGCCTTGTTCGATTCGCTGAATGTAGGTGAGAATGTAAGTTTCTTTCTCGACGAGCACACGACTTTAAGCCCGGCCCGCAAGAAAGAGCGGATGCAACATGCGCTTTCTTTGGTGGGCCTTAAGGGCATCGGGGAACTGATGCCGGCCGCGCTTTCCGGTGGAATGCGTAAGCGGGTTTCTTTGGCCAGGATCCTGTGCATGGAGCCCAAGGTTATTCTTTACGACGAGCCTACCAGCGAGGTAGACCCGATCACTGCGGATGCGATCAACAATATTATCATTGAGATGCGCGACAAGCTAAAAGTCACTTCCATCGTGGTAACTCATGATATGGGGGCGGCGTTTAAGGTGGGCGATTCGGTGGCGATGTTCTACCACGGGCAGGTTATTGCCGATGGCACTCCGGACGAGATTCGTAATTCCCGCCATCCGGTGGTCAGGCAGTTTATTAACGGCGATGCGGTCGGACCGATCACCGAGGATGAGAGTATGAAATTCGGCCATGTGAGATGAGGATCTGGTATGCCTAAAGAAAGCGGCCTGGAATTAAAGGTGGGGGCGTTCGTGGTGCTGGCATTGGTGTGCCTGCTCGGTTTTGTTTTTGCGGTCAGTGATTTTTCTTTTTTTGAGAAAGGGGAAAACTACACCGCGGAGTTTACTTATGCCAACGGGCTGAAGAAGGGCGCTCCGGTGCGGCTGGCGGGAGTGGACGCCGGACATGTAAAGGAGTTGCTGGTCTTTTATAACACTACCAAACTGCGTACCAAGGTCAGGGTGGGGTTATGGTTGACACGCGGTATGCGGATCCCCGCTGATTCCAAGGTTATGATAAATCAGCTCGGTTTGCTGGGCGAGAAGTATGTGGAGATCCTGCCCGGGTCAGCGCAGGCTTTCTTACCCCTGGGTGCGGAGTTGCAGGGTGAAGATCCGGTGGCGATGGAATCCATTATGGCGATGGTGGGCAGTATCGCCGGGAAGCTGGAGCTCACGTTGGCTAAAGTTAATAACAGCCTTTTGACCGCGGGGAATTCAAAAGCCCTGGCGGAAGCTTTGCAGAACCTGGCGGCGATCACCACGACAGTAAGGCGCGGTGAGGGGAGTGTGGGCAAGTTATTTAGCGACGAAGCGGTGTATCAGAACCTTTCGCTGGCTCTGGCGAATATAGCGGTATTGACCGATAAATTGAATAAAGGCGAGGGGACGATCGGCAAATTCCTGACCGATCCGGGCGTCTACCGCAACCTCGATGAGTTGTCTGCGGACCTGAAGGCTAATCCCTGGAAACTTTTTTACCGGCCGAGAGGGAAATAAGTGGCTGGCACGAAATTAAAGAACATGTTTATTTGTCAGAGTTGCGGGCATGAGTCTTCCCGCTGGCTGGGGAAATGCCCCGGGTGCCAGGGGTGGAATTCGTTCGTTGAGGAAACCGCGGCGTTAAAACCGGTTAAGGAAACCCAGCGCGGGCTTTTAACCAGTATGGACGCGCCGGTCTTGCTGGGTGAGGTTTCGGCCGTCAATGAGGCGCGTTTTCAGACCGGGATAAAAGAGCTTGACCGGGTTTTGGGCGGCGGAATGGTGGTGGGTTCGGTCACTTTAATAGGCGGTGATCCGGGTATCGGGAAATCCACTTTATCTTTGCAGGCCGCCTGCCGGTTCAGTGAGCAGGGTCTGAAGGTGCTGTATGTTAGCGGGGAGGAGTCTATTGCGCAGACCAAAATGCGCGCGGACCGTATTGCCCGCCAGCAGAACACTAATCTGTTCATAGTTAACCAGATCGACCTTAATATCATCATTGAGTTTATCAACAAGATCAAGCCGGCAGTGGTGGTGATCGATTCGATACAGGTGGTCTACGAGCCGAATATCGGTTCTTCGCCGGGTAGTGTGAGCCAGGTGCGCGAGTGTGCGGCCTTGCTTACCCAGCTGGCCAAGGCCCGGGGTGTGGCCATGATGATCATCGGGCATGTTACCAAGGATGGCGCCATAGCCGGGCCGCGGGTGCTGGAGCACATTGTGGATACGGTGCTTTATTTTGAAGGCGAGCGTTATTCGGCTTACCGGGTATTGCGTACCACCAAGAACCGTTTTGGTTCGACCAATGAACTGGGTGTTTTCGAGATGACCAATGCCGGCCTGGCGGAAGTGGATAACCCATCGGAGATCTTTCTTTCCGAGCGGGCCAAGAGTTCTTCGGGTTCGGTGGTGGTGCCGATCCTGGAAGGGACCCGGCCTTTTCTGGTGGAAGTGCAGGGCCTGGTGAGCCGTTCGGCGTTTGGTATGGTGCGCCATCGTGCTCAGGGGTTCGACGCCAATCGTTTGTCGTTGTTAACGGCGGTGCTGGAGAAGCGGGTGGGCCTGCGGCTGGAAGATCAGGATATTTTCTTGAACATTGTGGGCGGTGTGCGGGTAGAAGATCCGGCGGCCGACCTGGCGGTGGCTTTGGCGGTGGCCTCGTCTTTTCTGGATAAGCCCTTGCCACCGGATATTGCGGTGCTGGGCGAGGTGGGCTTGTCGGCCGAAGTGCGCAGTGTGGCGCATATCGCTGTCCGGCTGAACGAGGCGGAGAAGCTGGGTTTTCGTAAATGTTTCGTGCCCAAGAATAATCTGCGGGCCAAAAACGACCTTAAGATGAAGACGCTGGAGATCGTTCCGGTTAGCGGGGTGCGGGAGGCTTTGGATATTATCAGGGGGTAGTGCAGGCGTCGGGCAAGGAATTGGCAAAATGTTTCTTTTAGAGGGGTATAAAGATGACACTATTATTCATTCGCATTTTCTTTACAGTGCTGAGCGGCATTGTCGGGTTCCTTATTGGCAGTTTTTACAATAAGGAGTTGTTCGGTGTGGTGGTGGGATTGGCCGGAGCCGGGGTTTGGGTGGGGGTTGAGGCCATGACTAAACAGGTTTCAGTCCGGGGGCTGTCCAGTGTGGTGTTCGGGCTGGTCTTTGGCGTGGTAATGGCCAAGCTGGTATCGGATATATTGGCGTTGGTGCCGTTCAGCGAGGCCTTGCAGTCGTCTTTGCGGGTGGTATTGACTCTGGTGTTTTCTTATCTGGGCGCGGTCATTGCCCTGCGCGGTAAAGATGAGTTTAACCTGATAATCCCTTACGTCCGGTTCCGGCGTACAGATATCAAGGACGGGGTTATTTTGCTGGATACCAGCGCGATCATTGACGGCCGGGTGGCCGACATATACCGCAGTCACTTTATGACCGGACGCCTGGTGGTGCCGCGTTTTGTCCTGCATGAATTACAGCGTTTGGCGGATTCCGAGGATGATCTTAAACGTCAGCGCGGCCGCCGGGGGCTGGAGATCCTGCGGGTTATGCAGAAAGACCCCCTGGTTGATATTCATATTCATGAGGATGATCTGCCTGGTGACCGAGAGGTAGACCTCAAACTTATCAAGCTGGCCAAGTTGCTGGAAGCCCGGGTTTGTACAACTGATTTTAACCTGAGCCGGATGGCCGCGATCCAGGGCACGGAAATGCTCAATATTAACGACCTGGTAAATTCGGTGAAGCCGGTTATCTTTGCCGGTGAGCAGATGGATGTCCTGATCATCAAGGAAGGCAAGGAAGACGGCCAGGGCGTGGGTTATCTGGAGGATGGCACTATGGTGGTGGTTACCGACGGACGCAAGCATACCGGGCATAAGGTTAGGGTGGCGATAACTTCGGTCCTGCAGACCCAGGCGGGGCGGATGGTCTTTGCCAAAATGGATCATCAATGAAGACGCAGGTGATTATTGCCGCCGGCGGTACGGGCGAGCGGATGAAATGTGCGGTACCCAAGCCGCTGTTGCTTTTGGCCGGGGTGCCGATCGTGGTGCGTACGGTCACGGTCTTTGCCGCGCATCCGGGAATAGCGGGTATTATCCTGGTGGTCAATGAAGCCCATATAGGCGCTTACAAGCTGGCGCTGGGGACTGCCGGGTTTGGCCAGAAGGTCAATATTATTCCGGGCGGCAAGACCCGTACTCAGTCGGTGCGAATGGGTTTGCGGGAACTGGATGCGGATACCGGCATGGTGTTGGTCCACGACGCGGTCAGGCCATTTGTTACCGCGCGGATGATCGATGAAGGTTTGGCCTGGGGCTGTCGGGAGCGAGCCGCGGTGGCGGCAGTACCGGTAAAGCCGACACTCAAGGTGGTGGATCCCAGGACGCTCGTGGTAAAAGAAACGTTGGACCGTTCGTTGATCTGGGAGATCCAGACCCCGCAGGTTTTTGAGCGGGCGCTTCTGGAACAAGCTTATCAGGGTGATGTGACGGCGTCCGATGATGCCGCCTTGGTAGAAGCGATCGGCTGTAAAGTAAAGGTGTTCCTGGGGGACTATAAAAACATAAAGATAACCACTCCGGAAGATATGGTTATCGCGGAGGCTTTGTTAAAAGAGGTGGCATCATGAGTTTACCAACCTGGTATAAACAGTTCGATTATTGTTCCGGTATCGGTTATGACGTGCATCCTTTGGTTTCCGGCCGCAAGCTGGTGCTGGGCGGGGTAAATATCCCCTTTAAAAAGGGTTTGCAGGGGCATTCGGACGCGGATGTGCTTTTGCACGCTATTGCCGATGCCTTGCTGGGTGCCTCCGGTAAGGGCGATATCGGCGAGCATTTTCCGGATACCAGCAAGAAGTATAAGGATATTTCCAGTTTGCTGCTTTTGGAGCAGGTGCGTAAAATGTTGGAAACAGACGGCTTTAAAGTGGTCAATGTGGATTGTGTCCTTTTAGCTGAACAGCCTAAGATCATGCCGTATAAAGAAAAAATGAAAGCCAACATCGCGAAAGCTCTCAGCGTTGACCTCTGGCAGGTTAATGTGAAAGCTACCACCAATGAAGGCCTGGGTTTTATTGGCCGCAAAGAAGGCATGGCCGCTTACGCTACCGTTATGTTGCGCGCGGCTTAGTTTACTTGCGAGAGAGTAATTATTTGGAGAGAATATGACATTAATAATATTTGGTTTGCTGGTTTTTTGGCTGGTGATCCTGGTTTTCTTTCATAAGGATATCAAGGCCATACAGGAACGTGACCCGGCGGCGCGTTCGGAGCTTGAGGTGGCGTTGTTGTATTCCGGATTGCATGCGGTGGTGTTTCACCGGCTGGCACATTGGTTGTGGCTGATGAAGGTGCCGCTTCTTCCCAGGGCTATCTCCCAGGTCGCGCGTATTTTTACCGGGATAGAGATCCATCCCGGGGCGGTGATCGGCGACGGGTTGCTTATTGACCATGGGACGGGAGTCGTGATCGGGGAGACTGCGGTCGTGGGCAATAATGTTACGCTTTACCAGGGGGTGACCCTGGGGGGTACGGGTAAAGAGTCCGGCAAGCGCCATCCGACTTTGGGTGATAATATTGTAGTCGGCGCAGGGGCCAAGATCCTGGGTAATATAGTTATTGGGGATCATACCTACGTGGGGGCCAATGCGGTAGTTTTGCAAAGCGTGCCGCCCAATGCTACGGTGGTGGGCGTGCCGGGGTATGTTACCAAGCAGGACGGAGAGAAAATAGACAAGAAACTTGCGCACGAACAGATCCTGGATCCAGTCCGGCGCGATATAGACGATCTGGACCGGCGCCTGGATGCGCTGGAGAAAAAGAGTTGAATATGGAACTATATAATTCGCTTACCCGTTGCCGGGAGGCCTTACCAGCTCTGCCGGCGCGGATCAGTATGTATTCTTGCGGCGTGACGGTTTACGATAAATGCCATATCGGCCATGCCCGTTCTTTGTATACTTTTGATACGCTGGTTAAATATATGCGTTATCGCGGGTATGCAGTGCGTTTCGTCCGGAATATCACCGATGTTGACGACAAGATAATTGCCAAGGCCGCGCAGACGGGCAAGACTTTTAACGAAGTGGTTACCGAGAATATTGCCCTGTATTACCAGGACATGGCGGATCTGGGGTTAAAGCCGGCCGATGTTGAGCCGCGCGCTACCGAGAATATCCCGCTGATGATCGCGCATATCGAGGGGCTGATCGCCAAAGGCCATGCTTATGCGACGGCGGGTGATGTGTATTTCCGGGTGCGCTCCTTTGCTGATTATGGCAAGCTTTCCGGGCAGAGTGTGGACAAGATGCTCGAAGGCGTGCGGATCGACAAGGACGAAAAGAAGGAAGACCCGCTGGACTTTGCCCTGTGGAAGAAAGCCAAGCCGGGAGAGCCGGCGTGGCCTTCACCCTGGGGGGACGGGCGGCCGGGCTGGCATATTGAGTGTTCGTGCATGAGCCTTAAACATCTGGGCACCGAAACGCTGGACATCCACGCCGGCGGGCGCGACCTGGTTTTTCCGCATCACGAGAATGAGATCGCCCAGGCCGAGGCGTTAACAGGCAAGCCTTTTGCCCGGATGTGGGTCCATCACGGATTGCTGACCATTAATTCGCAAAAGATGTCCAAGTCGCTGGGGAATTTTATTACAGTCCAGGAGGCGCTCAAGAAATATTCGGTGAGTGCGTTCAAGCTGTTCTTTCTGTCTACGCATTATGCCAGTTCCATTGATTATACCGAGGACAAGCTTGGCGAGATGGAAAAAGGCATCGCCAAGTTCCAGTCTTTGGTAGCGCGGGCCGAAAAGGTGCCTGCGCCCGGGGCCGGTGCGCGGCTGGAAGAAGCGGAATTCCTGACGGAGGCCAGAAAGAAGATCCTGGCGGCTATGGATGAAGATTTTAACACCGCGCTGGCTATCGGGCAGGTGTTCGAATTGATCACCGCGACGAATCGTTTTATTGACCTGGGAAAACAGGATGACCTTTTCGAGGGGCAGGTTAAAGCGGTGGTAAGTTTCTTAAAGAGTTTTCTGACGGGCGTTCTGGGCCTGGAGCTAGCAGACCGGGTCGTGGGTCCATCGGCGGAGGAAGCCGCTTTGATCAATGAGCGCCAGGCGGCGCGGTTGGCCAAAAATTGGTCAAGGTCGGACGAGTTGCGCGATATTCTGAAAACGCGCGGTATCCTGGTAGAAGACGGAAAATCAGGCCAGACCTGGCGCCGAGTGTAAAGCGTTATACGAAAGGGTGGCTTTATATGGAAAATCAGAATACATCACCAAGGTCGCGGCTGGCTTGTTTGTTGTTTTGTGTGTTTCTGGGTGTCCTGGGCGCGCACCGGTTTTATGTTGGCAAGATCGGCACTGCGGTCTTGATGCTGTGCACGTTAGGCGGCCTGGGGGTGTGGGTAGTGGTGGATGCGATCTTTATTGTTACCGGTATCTTTCGGGATAGTCAGGGCTTGCGTGTTATGCGTTGGATGGAACATTAATCCCGGGGAGTCATATGTCGAGGGGCAAGTTTATAACATTTGAAGGTTCTGAAGGCTGTGGCAAAAGCACGCAGTCCAAAATGCTTTTGGAGCGTTTGCAGGCCGCCGGCCGTAAGGTCCGGCTTATTCGGGAGCCTGGCGGAGTGGCTATCAGCGAGAAAGTGCGCGCTATTCTATTGGATAAAGCCAATACGGCGATGAACAAGGAATGTGAAACGCTTCTTTATATGGCCGCGCGTGCCCAGTTGGTGGAGGAAGTGATAATTCCCGAACTGGAAAAAGGGACGATACTTTTGTGTGACCGGTTCCTGGATTCCACGGTGGCGTATCAGGGGTATGGTTGCGGAGTTCCGGTCGAGGCTATCAGGTCGATCGGCCTTTTTGCGGCCAAAGGCCTTCAGCCGGACCTGACGCTCTTTCTCGACCTGGATGTTACGGAAGGCTTGCGCCGCCGGGGCGCTCAGCTTGACCGGATCGAGATGCGTTCAATGGAGTACCATAATAAAGTGCGTAATGGCTATCTCTCGATGGCCAGGCAAGAGCCCGGACGGATCATGGTTATTGATGGTGCTTTGTCGCGGGACGCTATCTTCGATCTGGTACTGGCGCGGGTGGAGAAAACGCTAAGTCAATGACCTTACCTGCCGCGCCCGTTAATGCTGATGTGCTGGACAGGCTCCTGAAGCTTTATACTGCGGGCCGGCTGGCACATGCGTATATTTTCACCGGCCGTATTGGCACGGGTAAGGCGGCGACGGCTTTGGCTTTGGCCCAGGCGATCAACTGTCTGGCTTTGGGCGGGTACAAGCCGGGTTGCGGCTGTTTGTCCTGCCACAAGATCCAGGATGGTAACCATCCGGATATATACCAGATTTCCCGGCAAGAAGATAAGAGCGAGCTGGTTATCAGTCAGGTCCGCGGCCTTATTGAGCACCTGGCTTTACGGGCGCTGGAGGCGCGGGTCAGGACGGCGATAATCCAGGATGCCGACCTGCTTAACACCGAGGCGTCAAATGCTTTCTTAAAGACCCTGGAAGAACCGCGTCCGGGTACCTTGTTGATACTTACCAGCGCGGCTCCCGGTAATATCCTGAAGACTGTTTTGTCGCGCTGTCACGAAGTGCGTTTTAATGCTCCCGGGAACTCCGCTCTTGTTGGACAGGTGAAAAGTGAGTATGATGATCCCGCTCAAAATAATGCCTGGATCGATGAATTCATTTTTGGGCCCGCTTCCGAGGCTTCTTTTAAGAAGTGGAGCGAAGATAAGGACCAGGCGCGTCAGCTTTTGCAGGTGGTGTTAACGTTTTATCGGGATGTTTTGTGTGTGCAAAGCCAGGCGGATGACCGGGCCTTGTATCATGTGGGCCGCGCGGCGGATATTCGGCGGATGGCGGCCAGGTTATCGGCGCAGGAAGTCCAGCTGGTGATAGTGCGTACGGTCAAGGCGGTCGAAGCGGTCAATGAGAACTTTAACGTTAAACTGGCGCTGATGTTGTTAAAAGAAACAATACGGTGATATAGCTCTTATCACGGTATCAATTGAGGGGTTTATGGCAAGAATATTTTATGTACAGGTTGGGGAATACCGTCCGGCCGGATGTTTTGATGGTAATGGCCTGGAACTTAAGCGCGGTGAGCAGGTCATAGTTGACCTCGACCGTTCTTCGGAAATGGGCCGGGTAGTGGCAGAGGCGGTGGTCCATGTGGAAGGCGGGCGTTTGCCGTCGGCCCAGGGCAAGGTCTTGCGTAAGGTAACGGATGGCGACCGGCGGCAGATCGAAAATAACCGTAACAAGTCCAAGGACGCGCTCAATGTTTGTATCAGCAAGGTAAATGAGCTTAAGCTGGATATGAAAATGCTTAACGCGGAATACTCATTTGATGCGACCAAGGTCATTTTGTACTTCACAGCGGAAGGCCGGGTGGATTTTCGTAATCTGGTCAAGGAGCTGGCCAAAGTGTTTCGTTTGCGCATAGAGCTTAAGCAGATCGGGGTGCGTGACCGGGCCAAAATGGTTAAAGGTTACGGGGTTTGCGGGCAGGAATTATGCTGTGCGAATTTTATCAAGGATTTCAGCCAATTGTCCATCAAGATGGCCAAGGAACAGGCTTTGCCCTTAAATCCGTCGAAGATCTCGGGTGTTTGTGGACGGATCAAATGCTGTATGGCGTATGAGTTTAACGTGTACAAGGAACTAAATCGCGGATTGCCTAAAATGGGCGCCAAGATCCAGGTGCCGGAAGGCCGCGGCCGGGTGATCAATCTTGATATTTTAAAGCGGCTGGTTTATCTGGACACTGGTGATGGCAAGATAGTTAAGATCAATATGCCGCTGGAAAATGCGCATGACAAAAAATAAATTCTATGTAACAACGCCGATCTATTATGTAAATGACGCGCCCCATATCGGGCATGCCTATACCACTATACTGGCCGATGTGTTGTCCCGGTTCCATCGGGCGCTGGGAGACGATACGTTCTTTTTGACCGGCCTGGATGAGCATGGCCAGAAGGTCCAGCAGGCGGCCGAGAAACGCGGGTTACAACCGCAAGCGCATTGCGATGAACTGGCTCCGCGGTTTATGGACTTGTGGAAGAAGCTGGGTATTTCCAATGACGATTTTATCCGCACTACCGAAGCCCGGCATCAGGGGGTTGTGCAGGCTATTCTGCAGAAAGTTTACGATAGCGGTGCTATCTATCAAAAAGAATACGAAGGCCTTTATTCTGTTGCCGAAGAACGCTTTATAACCGAGAAAGAAGCCGAAAGCGGGCAGTTTCGGGAAGTGAAGACCATTAAGGAAAAGAATTATTTCTTCAAGATGAGCCAGTATCAGGAAAGGCTCATTAAATATATTGACGACAATCCTGGTTTTATCCGTCCGGAACACCGCAAGAACGAGATGCTGGGTTTCTTGCGTCAGCCTTTGACCGACCTGTGTATTTCCCGTCCGAAGTCGCGTTTGTCCTGGGGTATTGAGATCCCTTTTGACCGCGATTATGTTACATATGTCTGGTTTGATGCGCTTATAAATTATATTTCCGCTATCGGCTATGGTTCAGATGAAGCAAAATTCCGGCGCTGGTGGCCGGGGGTGCATCTGATCGGCAAGGATATCCTTACCACACATTCCATTTATTGGACAACGATGCTCTTTGCGCTCGGCCTGCCTTTGCCTGAAGCGATCTTTGCGCATGGCTGGTGGTTAATGGGGGACAGCAAGATGTCCAAGTCCCTGGGCAATGTGGTGCGGCCGCTGGATCTTATTGAACAGCACGGAGTGGATGCTGTGCGTTATTACTTGATGAGCGAAATGATCCTGGGGGCGGATGCCAACTTTACGCCAGAGAATTTTATCAAGCGTTATAACAGCGACCTGGCCAACGACTTCGGCAATTTGTTAAATCGGGTGAGCGGGTTGATCGGCAAGAATCACGGCGGAATTATTCCCGCGGCGCTGGAGCCCACGCCGGCCGAGGAAGAGGTGGCCCGCTCCGGCCGCGTGCTGGTGCCCAGGGTAGAAGCCTTGGTTCGTGAATATAAAGTTGATGAAGTCCTTAATGAAGTGATGAACCTGATCCGTCAGGTGAACAAATATATGGAAGCCCAGGCTCCCTGGAAACTGGCCAAGACCGACCTGCCAGCCGCCGGGCGCGTGCTTTACACCGCTACCGAAGCTTTGCGTCTGGCCGCTGTCCTGCTTAAGCCGGTGATGCCGGAAAAAGCGGCGACCGTGCTGGCTATTCTGGGCGTACCGGATAGCGGCCTGGCTTGGGGCGAGCTTAAAAGCGGCCTGGCCCTGCCGGCGTTCCCTCCGCTTTTCCCGCGCATCGAGGTGGAAAAGAAGGTGTAAGGGGCATAAGCATTCTATTATCCAGCCCCTGCGAGATAATTCTTTCGGGGGTGTTTTTATTTCTGATTCTGTAAAAAGGTTCATGAAAAGAACAGGCTTGGAGAGGGCAGCTCGGTATACAGATTTTAAGTGTCGCATGAGCGAGGTCGCGATGGGATGTCTATCCGTTCGTCAAAAAACTTCGCCGTGCCCTTCGGTTTAGCGCTTCACTCCCGGCCAAACCGATCGTCATCATTGAGTGCAAAAGGGGTAGTTGTAGGAGGCAACAGTTCTGGCGGTAACAATCCGGTGGCTCATGGCCTCCGTTTGCGCTAAATCCTCGGGCACCTTTGCCGAAGTTTTTTACGACGAACGGATAGACATCCCATCGCTTATACGCGGCGAGTTATCGGGGCGAATGTCTACTGGTTTGGGAAATGGCACTCGTAGCGTTTGTTAAACCTGTATGGAAATGTTTATTCGGTTCGGACTAATGTGTAATTATCGACAATGTATTTAGATTGTTTATTTCCTGGGAGAATGAATATGCTCTGCAAAAGTGCCTTGGGTCTGTGTATTATTGCCGGGAGTATGTTTGTTGCGTTTATGCAGGCGTGGGGTCAGGATATCAGTGGACCTGAGCCGGTTCAACAGAGGCGTTTGACCGGTCTTGTTCAACTGCGTTCCGGCGATTGTATGCCGGTTCTGGAGACAAAAAATAGCCGCTGTATAACGACTGCGGGGAGAACAAAAGTTTATATTCATCGCCGGCTAACGGGCGCGGCCATGGGCCAGCCTGGCGAGGGTAATGGGGTATATTTGAATAGTGGCGATGCTCCATTTATGACAGTGGAGACCGATGCCAACGGCCGTTACGAGGTCGATCTGCCGTCTGGCGCATATAGTGTCTTTGCGGATGATGGCGGTAAAGAGTATTGCAATTCGTTCGACGGTGCAGGCAATGCCTGTGCTGTGGCCATCGCGGAAGCACCGGTGGAATTTAATATCACTATAAATCATGCCACTGACTAATCGTCTTATCATCTGCTCGGGCGAGAGATGTGAGGCCGGGATAGCGGCATTAGTTCCCGACAATAGTGACCTTTCCTCGAGAAAGTGGACAGGGAGAAGAGTTGACCCAGGAAGTTAGGGAAATAAAAGTATTGCCATGATATGATGCGCTTGCTGCAGCACGTCATATTTCCTGTAATAAACATTACAGGAGATAAGACGTGGATTACGGAAAGTAGAAGCAGTCCCAGGTGTATTTGGTACCAATTAGGCGCCAGTTGATCATAAGGCATCTGGAGTCCCTTTTGTCTTAATGTATTGTGTCAGTATTGAATCAGGTGTCGAACCTGATTTGCTTGTTTGGGTATCTGCCTCTATTGAGGCGGCGGAGGATTTGTCGGTCTTTAGAATGTGAAATAAGGAGCCGACTGTTTTTTACGAAATGTTATTAAGAAAACTTAGGATGTCTAAAATATGAGCGCGACAAGTATTACTCTGATCGTTACGTGCGCCTTTGGGTTGGAGGCTGTTGTCAAGCGCGAGCTTGAGGCCCTGGGGATTACGGATTACGCCACAGCTGATGGGCGGATTGAGTTTGCCGCCACCTTTGAGGATATCCCACGGCTTAATATTTCCCTGCGGGCCTCGGACCGCGTGCTCCTTAAGATCGCGAAATTCCCGGCGGCTGATTTTGATCAATTGTTCGACGGCACAAGTGCGGTCCTTTGGGAGGAATGGATCCCGAAAGATGCGATGATCACGGTCACAGGCAAATGCGTGCGCTCCACACTTATGAGCGTCAGGGCCTGCCAATCCATTGTCAAAAGAGCGATCGTGAACCGTCTTCAAGAGAAATTCTTTGGCCGTCTCCCCGAGAAACGAAGCCAGCTTCGCCCTTTGGGCTCAGATCGAGATCGCGGTGACACGGCTCTTCCCGAGACAGGCCCCGAGTTCATCGTCGAGATCGCGATCACCAACAATGTGGCGACCCTTACGCTCGATGCAACGGGGCAGGGGCTTCACAAGCGGGGTTATCGGATGGATAAGGGGGAAGCGCCCATCAGAGAGACCATGGCCGCCGCACTTGTCCTTTTGAGCTTTTGGGACAAAGACCGGATCCTTATTGACCCGATGTGTGGGGCAGGGACCATTCTGATCGAAGCGGCCATGATCGGGCGCAACATCGCACCAGGCCTTAACCGTTCTTTTGCTGCCGAGGCCTGGGCTCAGATCGATAAAAAAGTCTGGGACGATGCCCGCAAAGCGGCTCGCGCGGCGATCCTTCCCGAGGGGAACCTCTTGATATTCGGCTCTGACATTGATCCCCAGCGCATTAAGGACGCCAAAGCCAATGCCCTGCGAGTCGGCGTTTCGAAGGACATCACCTTTGAACAGAAAGATATCAAGGATCTGTGGATCGACAAACAATACGGCGTCATGATCTCCAACCCGCCGTACGGCATGCATATCGGGAGTCCTAAAGAACTCACAGGGGTCTACATTGCGCTCAACAAGATGTTGAAGAATAAGACCGGCTGGTCCCTGTATTTTCTGACGCCTGACCAGCGGTTCCCGGATTATTTTAAGCGCGCCAAGCCGGATAAGGTGCGCAAGCTTTTCAATGCCACGATTGAAACCAACTATTACCAGTACTTTGGCGAGCGCCCGCCAAAGAAATGACTCGCATGTCATCCCGATCCCGAGCCTGTCGATAATCCGGAAGGGGTAATCGATGAATCCGGGGACACATTACATTTTCCAGATGAATCTGCTCTTCGTTTTGTTTCTTATATCTTGTAGTAGAAGTTTGATCTTCCCACGAATATGTGAACAGGGCGAAGAGCAAGCCTAAGATTATAAAAAGTTGAATTTCCTGTAATAAAGATTACAGGAATAACGTCGGTTATTATCGTAAGTGGAAATAGTTTCTGGAGGTGGGGTCGTGTCCGCAGAACTGGGGAAGGTCACTTTGATCTTCCCCCGATCAAGTGAATGGGATAAAAGGGCAGCTCGGTTGTTATGGTAAGTGGAATAATTGATCTTCAGAAAGCGATTGAGCATGGTTGGAGTTGAGGTGTTCTGGAGAAATTAATTCATGAACTTAGAAAGAAGCGCAAGGGGAGGTATTGATTAAGTTCGGATTTCTCCTGTCACAAAATACTTGCATTTTTTGTGACAGGATGTTTTAATTATATCTATGGAAACCATTGAGGATAAGATATATAGGAGAGTTAGAGGAAAAGGGTGCCTATGGGCATTCTCTGATAGTGATTTCTGGGATATTGCTTCCCGGGAGTCTGTGCGTCAGTCTTTGGTCAGATTGCTCAAAGAAGGCAAGATCCGCAGGCTCTTTCGTGGCTTGTATGATTATCCCAAATTCAGCGAATTTTTAAACGAGCAGGTGAGTCCAGATCTGAGTCAGGTTGCTCAGGCTCTGGCACGAAAATTCGGTTGGCGTATCCGACCTTCTGGAGATGCGGCATTAAGTTATCTGGGGCTTTCGACACAGGTTGCCGGGAAGGTCCTGTATTTCTCGGATGGTCCTGACAGGGAGTATTTTATTGGCAAACAGCCGCTGATATTCCAAAAGACATTGCTCAAGCATGCTTCTTTGAAATATCCCGAGAGCTCGTTGGTCGTTGAAGCCCTGGATGCTTTAACACAAGATCGTTTTACACCTCAGATCGCCAGGAAGATCCGTTCTCGCTTTAATGAGGCGGTGTTAAAGAGGATCCTGTTGGATGCGCGATGCGTAAAGGGTTGGATCCACGATTGCATTCGTGTTATTTGCCTGGGAGTTCGCAGTGAATAGTGTCGCAGGTCATTCTGAAGATAAGCTTCGAGAATTATTCTCCGGTACGGCAGCCCGCAAGGGTATGACCTCAGCGGCAGTTGAAAAAGACTTTTGGGTCTGCTGGGTCTTGTTGCGGTTATTCGAACATCCTGCATTAACTTCCCAGATCCTGTTCAAGGGTGGAACAAGCCTGTCTAAAGTATTCCATCTGGTTGAGCGATTCTCCGAGGATATTGATCTTATCCTGGATTGGCGCCTTCTTACAACAACAAAGCCCGATGCCGATCGTTCCAGGACCCAACAGGATGATTTTAATGAAAAGATCATCTTAAAGGCGAATGATTATCTGCGTGAAGATCTTTTACCTATGGTGAAGCAGGCGGTGGGCGCTTATTGTCAGGCAGGGATCGACGAACTTGATAGTGCTGTCATACAGATCCGTTATCCCGGTGTTTTTAAGGATCCGTATTTGCGGTCAGATATTCGTTTGGAGATCGGGCCATTGGCAGGGTGGGTACCGTATGCTGAATATTCAATCGTTCCTTATGCGGCCGAAGTTTTTCCACATCTTTTTTCTTTCGCTCAATGCAAAGTTAAGGCGATAAAAGCCGAACGCACATTCTGGGAAAAGGCAACCATTCTCCATCGTGAAGCGTTCCGATCAGAAAAGAGCAAGCCTCAGACGCATTATTCTCGTCACTATTATGACCTGGCACGCATGAGCCGCTCGCCAGTAAAATGCGAGGCGTTGAAGGATATCGAACTTTTGCAGATGGTCGTGGAGTTTAAGCGGCGTTTCTATCCATGCGGATGGGCTAAGTATGAATTGGCCAAGCCGGGGAGCATGAGACTTATGCCTCCGGAGCACGTCGAGAAAGTTTTGCGTGATGACTATGAGGCAATGCGTATCATGGTCTTTGGGGAGTATTCTTCATTTGACGATATTCTTCAAGAACTGCGGTCATTGGAAGGCGAAATAAACTCCTTATAGAATTGATTTTGATCAACTTGTTCCCGGGGACCAAGTATTGTTTTAGGTATAGAAGGTGGAGTTGAGGCAGAGTTAAAGTGAGAGTAACCGAATAAGCGATGCAAGGCAACTTATTTAAGAGCCGTATGCGGGAAATCCGCACGTACGGATCCGTGAGGGGTGCTGAAATATGCATCTACTCGACAAGGTCAGTCATTGCCGCGGAGCTATCGTGGCTCAAGCCGGTTCAACAAGGGCGTTTTACCGGTTGAGAGATGCGTCGGCGCTCTGATGAAAATCAATTTTTGAAAGTCAATTTGTAGAATGTTATACTAATACTGACAAGAAGGGAGTGCTATGCCGGTTATATCAATGTTTTATGGAGTTATTATCACGCTATATTTTCTTGATACTAAAGAGCATAAAGCGCCTTACATTCATGCCCGGTATCAGGATGAAGAGGTTGTTGTTTCTATTCCAGATGGAGTGATATTGTCTGGAAAGTTAACGCCTGCCAAGTTCAAATTGGTTCAGGCATGGATAGAAATTCATAAGGATGATTTAATGGCCGACTGGCAATTGGCTGCCAGTGGGCAGGAGGTTTTTTTTTAAATTGAACCGCTTAAATAATATGAATCCCCGAGTAAAGAACGTCAAGCCTAACGCCGACCACACACTGACTATTTCTTTCGACAATGGTGAGCAGAAAGTGTTTGACGTGAAGCCGTATTTGGAGACCGGTGTTTTTAAGGAATTGAAAGATCTGAAAGTCTTTAATGCTGTCCGTCCATTTCTGGGCAGTGTCGAATGGCCTCATGGCCAGGATTTCTGCCCGGATACCCTTTACTTGGATGGCCGGCCTTGTGCTACAAGCTAGCGGCAATGTTTTTGCTGATATCGGCATTCCCCAATCTAGAGTATCTTGCTTGATGAAGGGCAAGCTTGGTATTTTCACCTTTGATCATCTATGTTAATTACTTAGTGCTCTGAACCGGGACGTTGAAATAGTCATTAAGCCTAAGTTCAGAGGGAAGCGGGTTGCTGCGAAGCATGTTTTGATGGAAGCGGTGGTTTGAATTGATCCCGTCGGTCATAGGGTTCAGGGTTTGGTATTGTAAGATCGAATTATTGTTTGAACGGGTTATTGACAAGAAAGAGGGTGGAGATGGCTATTGACACTATTCGTTGGACGGGGAAAGCGGTAAGGATCATTGATCAGACTCGCTTGCCGAATGAGCTGGTTTATCTGGATTGCCGGGATGTTAAGACGCTCTGGGAGGCCATCAAGACGCTTAAGGTGCGCGGGGCTCCGGCCCTGGGTATTGCGGCCGGGTATGGCGTTTTACTGGGGATCAAGGATCATAAGGGCACCGATACTGCGGCTTTTGCCCGTCAGGTTTGTGACCTTTGCGATTATATCGGCAAGTCGCGCCCGACGGCGGTGAACCTGTTCAATACGCTGGCGCAAATGCGCGCTTTGGTCCTTTATAATCCCGACAAGCCGGTGGCTATCCTGAAAGCTGTCCTGGAGGCGGAAGCGAATGCCATATACGAGGAAGACCGTGCGGTCTGTCGGGAGATGGGCAAACACGGCGCGG
>JADFZK010000025.1:0-17796 GCA_015232565.1 Candidatus Omnitrophota bacterium | reverse complement strand
ATAAAGAACGGTATGACTTGTATGACTGTTTGCAATGCCGGCGCGTTGGCTACGGCGGATTATGGCACGGCTCTGGGGGTGTTTTATGCCGCGAAAGAAGCCGGCAAAAAGTTCCGGGTGTTCGCCCTGGAAACCCGTCCATTATTGCAGGGAGCGCGGCTGACCGCCTGGGAATTGCAGAAGAACAAGATCGATGTAACTTTGATCTGTGACAATATGGCGGCTTCGGTAATGCGCAATATTGGCGTGGATATTATCTTTGCCGGCGCGGACCGGATCGCGGCCAACGGGGACGCGGCCAACAAGATCGGCACCTATATGCTGGGTGTTTTGGCAAAGCATCATAAAGTGCCATTCTATATTGTGGCCCCCAGGACGACCTTTGATCCCAAAACAAGGTCCGGCAAGGATATTCCCATCGAGGAGCGGGCGGCCGAGGAAGTAACGCATTTTGGCCTGCGTCCGACGGCGCCGAAGGGCGTGAAAGTATTTAACCCGGCTTTCGATGTAACTCCCAATGAGCTGATCGCCGGTATTGTCACCGAATACGGGGTTATTCGTAAACCCTACGGAAAGAATATCCATGCCATGTTCCGAGTTTAAACTGATCGCGGGCCTTAAGAAGTTCCAGAATCTTTCTGCGCGAGTCGTTCATGGTATCGGCGACGACGCGGCGGTGCTGGAGCTGGATGCCCGGCGTTACCAGCTTTTTACTGCGGACATGATCGTGGAAGGGGTGCATTTTGTGAGCGGTACTCCGGCCCGGCTGGTGGGGCATAAGGCGTTGGCTTGTAATATCAGTGATATCGCCGCTATGGGGGGATCGCCGACCTGCGCGGTGATCTCGTTAGGCCTGCCGGCGGGTTTGCCGGTCAGTTATGTTAACGGCCTTTATGCCGGTATGCGGGCTTTGGCGCAGAAATTCGGCGTGAGTATAGTGGGCGGCGATACGGTCAGGTCCGCACAGTTGGTGATCAATATTGCTTTACTGGGCGAGATCGAAAAGAAGCGTCTGGTTTTGCGCAGTGGCGCACGTCCGGGAGATTTAGTTTTTGTTACCGGCCCTTTAGGCGGGACGTTGCAGTCCGGGAAACACTTGAACTTTATTCCGCGAGTTAAAGAGGCGCGTTTTCTGACGGAGCATTTTAAGCCTTCGGCCATGATGGATATTTCCGATGGATTGGCCGGGGATCTGGGGCATATTCTAAAAGCCAGCCGGGTGGGGGCGGTGATCCAGGCCGCTCAGGTGCCGTTGAATAAAGGGGTGGGCCTGGCGGAGGCTTTGCACGGGGGGGAAGATTTCGAGCTGGTTTTTTGCCTCGCTTCCCTCAAAGCGCATAAACTGTTACAATACGCCCGTAGCCGCGGGGCTTGCCGTTTTTACGAGATCGGCCGTATTGTTGCCGGCCCGCAGAAATTAGCGCTGGCCGATCAGTTCGGCCGTTGCCGGATGATCGAACTAAAAGGTTATACCCATTTCTAATGAAATCATTTGTTTGCCGGTCACCTGGTTATGAGAAAACGCTGGATCTGGGCGCGCGCTTTGCCGGGAGCCTGCGGAAAGGCGATATCGTTTGCCTTTTCGGCGATCTGGGCGCCGGAAAGACGGCTTTTGTCAAAGGCCTGGCCAAAGGCCTGGGTCTCGATCCGGTAAAGGTGCATAGCCCCACTTTTACCTTGATGAATATTTACAATGGTAAACTGCCCTTGTATCATTTTGATCTTTACCGTATCAACGCGGTTGACCTTTTTGGGCTGGGCTATGAAGAATTCTTTTACGGCAAGGGGATCGCCGCGGTGGAGTGGTCGGAGAAGCTGGAGGGCTTGACCCCGGAATCTTTTTGGCGGGTTGAGCTGAAACATGCCGGGGAAGACGAGCGGCGTGTAAATATTTCTTTTCATGGTCAAGGCCTGGCCGAGCGCTGGCAGAAATTAAAGGATCATTTCGCATGAAGCTCCTGGCGGTCGATACTTCCACCCGGCATCTTTCCATTGCTGTTACCGACGGCGACAAGCTGGTGGCGGCGCGTAATGTGCCGCCCAAGAAAGACCTTTCCTTAAGCATTTCTTTCGATATTGAAAGGGCGCTCAAGAAGGCCGGCCTGGTCTTGCATGATATTGACGGTTTTGTGATCGGCCTGGGCCCCGGGTCTTTTACCGGCCTGCGGGTGGGTTTATCCATGATGAAAGCCTTTGTCATGGTTATGGAAAAGCCCGTGGCAGGCGTTTCCAGCCTGGATGCTATTGCCATGAATGTGCACTCGGACAAACCGGTGAACGTTTGTGTTATTAATGATGCTCGCCGCGGCTTGCTTTATTCCTGTGTGTATTTGAAGAATGGCCACGATCTGGTGCGTAAAAGCGATTATTTACTGGCGCCGGCCGGAGAAGTCCTGCAACATGTGGCCGGGGAGACGGTTTTTATTGGCGACGGCATTACGCATGCCCGGGACCATATAATGGATGCGGCCAGGGCCCCGGGCGCGGTTTTTAGTGCTCATTTTGAGACTGATAAACACTGGCTGCCTAAAGCCAAGGAACTGGCCCGTCTGGGATATCGCCGGCTGGCAAGAGGGGAGCACGATAATATTGCTACCCTGGCGCCTTTGTATCTGTATCCGGAAGATTGTCAGGTAACCTCACGCCCTGCGGCGGTGCGGAAAGTTTAAGAAAACATTTCGCACGCAGTTTAGTTCGGCGAAATATCGGGATCATATATGTCATCATTCCTGTCAGGCGCCTGGGTCGAGATCGATCAGGCGGCGTTCAAACATAATTTTCGTGAGGCGCAAAGGCTGGCGCGGGTTTTGCTGGAGCCGGTTTTCAATCGGCAGGTCGAAGTCCTGTCCGTGGTGAAGGCGGATTCTTATGGCCATGGCATGCTGGCGGCGGTAAAGGTTTTCCGCAAAGAGGGGGGCCGGTTCTTTGCGGTGTCGAACGTTAATGAAGCCGCGGTGTTGCGCTCCGGCGGTTTTCGCGACCAGATCCTGGTCTTTGAGGCAACATTAACCGAAACGGCGGGTGCGATGGTCAAGCTCGCGGTCACGCCGGCTTTGTGTACGCTGGAAATGGCCCGCGCCCTGGATCGCGCAGCCGGGAAGGCCGGGAAACTAATGCCCGTCCACATCAAGGTCGATACCGGCATGAGCCGTTTGGGGGTCTGGTATGCCGACCTTCTGCCGTTCGTTCGTAAAGTATTAAAGTTGGACAATATTTATATCGAAGGCTTTCTGACGCATTTCCCGGTAGCGGATTCCGACCGGAAGTTCACCGAATTGCAGAGCGAGGTCTTCTCGGATACGGTGGCTGATCTCATTAAAGAAAGTGTGCCGTTTAAATACCTGCATGCGGCCAACAGCATGGGGCTGGCGGGATACAAGAACCACTATTTTAACCTGGTCCGTCCGGGAATTATGCTCTACGGTCTGTATCCGGATAAAAGTTTGCGCGGCAAAGTTGACCTTAAACCGGTGATGGCGGTAAAGACCCGGGTCCTTCTGGTTAAGACCATCCATCGCGGCCGCGGGATAAGTTACGGGCATACCGCCCGCGCGGCCAAAGATACGCCGGTCGCGGTGCTGGCTATAGGGTATAGCGACGGTTATTTTCGGGCCCTTTCAAACAAGGCCGAGGTCCTGCTTAACGGTAAAAGATGCCGCATTCTAGGGCGGGTCACCATGGACCAGGTGATCGTGGATATTTCGCAAGCCGGGCGGGTCAAGACGGGCGATATCGCGGTGGTGCTGGGCCGGCAAAAGAGCGGGGAGATCTCTGCCGAGGAGATCGCCGCCTGGGCCGGTACAATTAATTATGAGGTTACCTGCAACCTGGGCAATCGTCTGCCGAGGGTCCTAAAATAGTTTTCTGACCGAATAGGTTCCGGCGGCCACAAAAAAAGCCGGCGCGAACCAGGCCGCGATCACCGGGGGCAATACATTGCCCTTGCCCAGTGCCAAGCCGACCGCGTTCACCACATAGAACAGAAAGCCGATCACCAGTGCGATGCCCACGGAGGCGAAGGTCAGCCCTTTGCGCCGTCCGGTGGTCAGGGCAAAGGGGAGTCCGGCAAAAATAATAACGATACAGGCAAAAGGATAGGCGATCTTCTGGTGCAGGTCCACTTTCAGCCCGTTGAGCGCCGCTACCGCGCCACTGCCTTTGAACCTTTTGATATAGGCCTTTAGTTCGCGGATATTCATGGTGGAAACGCTGTTGCGCTGTTTGAGCATATCGGCGGGGCTCTCGCGGATATCGAGGATCTTCTCCTTGTAGAATTGCACATCGCCAAAGGTGCTTTGGTCGGCGGCGTTGTAGCGCAATATTTGACAGTTGGTGAATTTCCAGTTACTGCCGGTCCATTCGCCTTTGAGCGCCACGATCTTTTCGGTCATTCTTTGCTTTTCATCCTGCCCGATGATCGTAATGCCCTGCAAGGTTTTGGTGGCGGGTTCGAACTGGTCAATAAAGAACAGCCGGTTATTGAGGCCGTAGAAGAACAGGTATTTTATCGGTTGAAGGGCCTTGCGCTGGTTGGAGGCCGGCTCGATCTGGTCCTGGCGTATTTCCTGGGATAAAGACAGGGATTGCGGCACGAATTTCTCATTGATCAGAAAGACCAGCGCCGCGGCCATTACCCCGAATATTATTGCCGGGCGGGTGATCTTCCAGAAATTAAGCCCGCTGGCGCGCAGGGCTATTATTTCATTGTTGTTATTAAGGCTGCTGTAAGTGAACAAGGTGGCCAGCAAACAGGCGATGGGCGCGGTTTGCACAAAGATTATCGGCAGGAAAGAGGCGTAATAGCCGGTGATCACCATACCGGGCACTTTATTGGAAATAAAATCTTCCAGGTGAGTAGCCAGGTCAATGAGGATATAAAGAAAACAGAATACCAGGATGCTCGAAAGGAATATCTGGATGATGGAACGGGTGATGTAATTGTCTAGGATGCGCATAGTTTGATATTGAGGATCAGGACGGTTATGCCGCCGATAATGTTCGGCAGCCACATGATGAGATCCGGCGGCGCCATGCCTTGCGAGGCCAGCGCCTGACAGCCGATGGATAAAAGATAGAACGGTGCGGCAAAGATAATGGCCAACAACAGGTTGGCGGTCTTTTGCCGGCGATGGGTAATGACCGCTACCGGAAAGCCCAGTAAAATGAAGATCAGCGGAGCAAAGGCCCAGCTGACCTTGCGGTGGTATTCCGCGATGAGCGGCCGGGGGTCGATGTTGATCCGGCGGTATTCGGTTATTTCCTGTTCCAGTTCCTTCAGGGTCATGCCCTTGGGTTTCTTTTCGACTTTGCCGGATTTGCGCGACATATCGAGGGTCATGAAGGATTGCTTGAAATTAAGTTTGAAATAATTATTGGGATTGCGCATGTCCGGCTCGTCGGAAGTGCCGTTTATGAGTTTGAGCAGGATCTTGGGTTCGCCGGGGACCGGCGTGAATTCGCCTTCCTGGGCGATGATGGTCCGCGTGGGTTTGCCATCCTGCGGCTGATAGATACGAATGTTGAACAGGCGGTTGCGTTCGATCTTGTAAATAAAAATTACATACCCCTCGAATTCATCTATGAAGGTGCCGGCTTCCAGGATCGCCGACGGGTTCTTGGCTCCGGTTTCCTGCAGGAGCCGGCGCTGGGCATGGTAGGCCCGGGGAATAACCCGGTCGTTCAGCAAGAGCAGTGACAGTGAGAACAAGAGCCCAACCGCGACCAGCGGGGCGAGCAGCCTTTGCAAGGGAATGCCGCTGGCGCGAATGGCGATTATTTCGTTGTCGGAAGAAAGGCGGCCGAAGGTTAATATTACCGCCGCCAGCGCCGCGATGGGCAGGGTGTAGCCCAGCAGGACCGGAATATTGAACAGCAGTGCCATGATGACCGAGGATATGCTGACGCCTTTGTTGATCACCTTGTTCGCCAGCTGGGGCAGGTAACCCAGCAGGAACACGAAGGTCAGCACGCCAATGGATATGGCGAAAGGGACAACGCATTCTTTGAGTATATAATTACGCAGGATTCGCATTGATTTTTGTGCTATGCCGCTGATAGTGCAATAAGTTCCACTTTCGCCGCTCCGGCCTGTTTCAGGGCCCCGGCCGCTTCGCTGGCGGTTGCTCCGGTTGTTAACAGGTCATCGACGAGAATAATATGCTTGTTTCTGGCCAAAGAAGAGTTTTCTATTCTAAAAGCGCCCTGAATGTTTGTCCAGCGTTCTTTTCGCCGCAGTTCGCTTTGCCGGGGGATCAAAAGGTGTTTCTTAAGGATAGCGGTTGCCAGGGGAATGCCGGTCAGGCCGGCCAGGCTTTGGGCCAGTAATGCCGATTGATTGTAGCCGCGCTCCCTGAGCCGCACCGGGTGGATCGGCACGGGAATAAGCATGTCCGCGGTCAGTTCCAGGCCATAACGGGTCAGGAAAGTGCGGGCAATGTGGGCGAAGGTTTTTCTTAAGGCGGTTTTGTTGTGGAACTTGAACGCCCGGATCATGTTGGTCATGGGAGGTTCGTAGCGGGTGAAAGCCCAGGCGCCGTCGAAGGCCGGCGGTTGCAGCAGGCAGTCGGGGCAAAGCCCCTGTTCGTTGTAGGTCTTCAGGTGGCGCGCGCATTTAAGGCAGAAAGGCGGCCGGGCATAGGGAATACTTTGCAGGCAGGCGCGGCAAAGCGGCTGGCGTTGGGTGACGGGATCGAATTGCCCGCACAAGGCGCAGTTAAGAGGGAAGATCAGGTCGATAAACCCGTTCGCGATTTTACGGAACATGCCGGCAGGGTAGCAAAACTTTGATTTTTTGTCAAAACATCCTTTTACAAGAGGAGCCACAAAATATAATTAAGGGCTGTATTTTGTGGAAAAAACAATTATAATGTAAGAATAGATCTTGTTCTTTCGGTCACCAACATGGAGGTGGTTATGAGATCAACACATTATCGATTGTCCATCAGCCTGGCGGCTTTATTGTTGTTTTCGGCGCCGGCGTTGTGCGCGGTTTCTTTTCCTTCGGAAGATATTGTGGTGCTTGATACCAAAGCTATTGCGGCTTTGACCGATGAGCAATTGCTGGAAAATTACATAGATATACTTTCCGAGATCGAGGCGGTGCGCGCCTTCCATGCCACCAGCGGTTTTTCGATGAAGGAATACACCAAGTATAAAGAGATCGTCAAGTATCGCCTGGGGATGCTGTTCGAGATAAATCGTCGCAAGCTGGAGATCCCTCCCGCTATTAACTAGAATCGGAGTTGGTATGTTAAACATGTCTGTTGCGGATTGTAGAAAAAGGTTGTTTTCCCTGATCAAAACGCAGGCGTTCTTTAAGGGCGATTTTACCTTGTCATCGGGGAAAAAGAGCAATTATTATCTGGATGCCCGCCTGGTTACGCTGTCGGCCGAGGGCGCGTTCCTGTGCGGAAAGTTGATGCGCGAGTTGGTGGCGGACCGCAAACCCACAGCCATCGGCGGCCCAACGCTGGGCGCGGACCCCATGGTAGGGGCTATCGGAGCGGTAAGTTTTCTGGAACAACAGCCGGTTAAAACATTCATTATTCGTAAGGAAGCCAAAGGCCATGGTAAAGGCCGGATGGTGGAAGGCCCGGAGTTGACCCCGGCCGATCGGATAATAGTCATTGATGATGTGGCGACTACCGGCAAGGCTTTTATTCATTCGATCGAGGCTTTGGCCCAGGATGGCTTGAAGCCGGTGGCTTGCGTATGTATCATCGACCGGCAGGACGGGGCCCGGGAAGCGGTGGCCGCCCGCGGGGTTGAATTGATATCAATTTTCACCGCGACGGAGTTCCTGAAAGACTGATGAAAAAGATCATCCTGGCTTCGGCCTCGCCTCAACGTAAGATCCTGATGAAATTGCTGCATGTCCCTTTCACTGTGCGCCGCTCTTTGGCGCAGGAGAAGGATGTTATTTCCACCACGGTCTCCGACCTGGTCAAGGATAACGCATTGCTTAAGGCTATCGATATCGCCGAGAAGGTGAAGGAGCCGTCTATCGTTATCGGGGCGGATACGGTGGTGTATGCCAAATCCCGCCTGGTGATCAAGCCTAAAGACCTGAAAGAAGCCAAGAAGAACCTGAAAATACTGATGTCGGAACCGCATTGGGTTTATACCGGCCTGGCGGTAATTGATACCGAGAACAAGACCGTGCTGGTGGACCACGATAAGACCAAGGTTTTCATGAATCTGCTTACCGACGAGGAGATCGACCGTTACCATAAGGTGGTTTCGCCCATGGACAAAGCCGGCGGGTTCGATATCGAGGGGCGCGGGGGGGTGTTTATTCCCCGGATCGAAGGCTGTTATTTTAATGTGGTGGGATTGCCGGTAGCCAAGCTGGCGCAGATGTTAAAGAAATTCGGCGTACATGTGTTGATGTTGGTCATGATGGTTTCCTTGTATGGTTGCAGTGGTTTGTCGACCAATTTCAATACCGCTACCGGCCAGCAGGAAACTACTTTGTATTCCACCGAAAGGGAGCAGGAATTGGGGGCGTCGGTGGCGGGCGGCATGGAGAAAGAACTGAAGGTGCTCGATGACCCGCTGATGAATGAACGGGTCGATCGGATCACCCAAAAGATCGCCCAGGCTTGTGACCGCAAAGAACTGGTTTATATTTCCAAGGTAGTGGAAGAAAAGAAGCCGGAAGATCAGCCGATGGTGAATGCTTTTGCTTTGCCTGGCGGGTATGTATATGTTTTTAAAGGCTTGCTGGATTACATAAAAGACGACGATCAACTGGCCGCAGTTATTGCCCACGAAGTGGCGCATGTTACAGCGCGGCATAGTATTAAACGCCTGCAGGCATCTTACGGCAGTTTTGTGGCTATCCTGGCCGCGTTACAGGTTAACGGGGCGCTGGCCGGCGGTATCAGTATGGCGACTACATCGATGTTCTTTGATTATTCACAGCAGGATGAAATGCAGGCCGATGCTTTAGGTGTGAAGTATATGAAAGCGGCCGGGTATAAGCCTGAAGGAATGGTGCGTATGCTGGAAGCTTTACAGGCTTACGACCGTAAACAGCCGGTGCGGCCAAAATCTTACGGACGTACCCATCCTTTTGTGCATCAGCGCCTGGCCGCGGTTGGCCAGTTGGTCGGGCAGGACCTCACCTTTCGCGACTATGTGCGTAGTACAGGCGAGCAGTACAATGTGAAATAGCGCATTGTAAATTGACAGAAAGCTTGGCAATGAATAGTTCTTTGGTGTTGATCATTTTCTTGGGGATAGTCTTTTGTGCTCCGGGGGCCAGCGCGGCTACGAGAACGCTGGAAGTGTGCACCGAGTACAAATGTTTCAATTCGCAGGTTAAGTCTACTGAGGCAGAACGTGCGCAGGGTTTGATGTGGCAGGACGATTTGCCTGACGACCAGGGGATGTTGTTCGTGTTTGATGTGCCGGGAGAGTATCCTTTCTGGATGAGGAATATGAAATTCCCCATTGATATCCTGTGGCTGGATGGGGAAAAGCGGGTGGTGCATATGGAATTAAGCGTGCCGCCCTGTGTTAAAGATCCATGCCCGGTCTATGCTCCGCAGTCCAAAGCTCTATATGTATTAGAGATCCAGTCCGGCCAGGTGGATGCCAGCGGCATTCACATTGGCGACAAGTTGTTCTGGCATTAACGCGCCCGGGTTTTAAGCAAATGGGTGCAGTGGCCAAACAGGTCTTCGGCGGTTTCCATCACAGTTTCGGACAGAGTGGGATGCGGATGAATGGTTCTGGCCAGGTCATCGGCAGTGGCGTTCATGGTTATTGCCAGCGTTCCTTCCGCTATCAGTTCGCCCGCTCCGGCTCCAACGATCCCCACACCCAGAATGCGCTTGGTGAGCCGGTCGGCGATGATCTTGGTGAGGCCGTCGGTACGATCAATGGTCAAGGCCCGCCCGGAAGCTAGCCAGGGGAAACTGGCAACCGTGATGTCCAGGCCTTTCGTTCTGGCTTCAGCTTCGGTTAGCCCGGTCCAGGCCAGTTCGGGGTCGGTAAAGATCACTGCCGGAATAGCCTGAGGGTTAAAAGCGGCTGTTTTGCCGGCAATGCTTTCTATGGCAACTTTGGCTTCAGCCGAGGCTTTGTGGGCCAGCAGGGGTTGTCCGGTAACATCGCCAATGGCAAAAATATGCGGCCTGGTGGTTTGGCATTGAGCGTTGACCTGGATAAATCCTCCGGGATTTACCATGATCCCGGCCTTATCCAGCCCGAGGCCTTCAGTATTGGGCTGGCGTCCGACGGCGGATAGTATTTGATCGTAAGTGCGCAGGAACGTTTTGCCGTCGGCACCTTGAAAGGTGGCATTGATCCCCGCGCTGGTTTCGCTGGCCGCCAGCAGTTTGGTGCCCGTCATGATAGACGTAAAATTCTTTTTCAGCCGCCGGATCAACACTTCGGCCAGGTCGCGGTCTGTTCCGCCTATTAGCAGAGGTAAAGCTTCCACCACGTCCACTTTGGCTCCCAGGGCAGAGTAGGCACTGCCCAGCTCCAGCCCGATGTAGCCTCCGCCAATTACCAGTAAAGAAGCAGGGATGCGCGGCAAAGCCAGTGCAGCGGTAGAGTCCCAGACTTTGGGTGATGGCGTCAGGATCGGCAGGTGTATAGGCCGGGATCCGGTGGCCAGGATGGCTTGCTGGAAGGCGATCGTTTCGATTGAACCATCGTTCTTTTTGATCTCCAGGGTGTTGGGATTGATGAACCTGGCCTGGCCCTGGATATAGTTTATTTTACGTTGTTTGGTCAAAGCGCCCAGGCCGCCAGTGAGTTTGGCGACCACGCTTTCTTTCCAGGAACGCAGTTTATCAAGGTTAATTGTTAGAGTCCCGGTTTCAATACCGATCTTGCCGGCTTCTTTGGTTTCGTTAAGCGTCTTGGCCGCGTGCAGAAGGGCTTTGGAAGGGATACAGCCGCGATACAGGCAAACGCCGCCCGGATTCTTTTCCGGATCGATCAGCGTGACCGCCAGCCCCAGGTCGGCCGCGTGGAAGGCCGCGGTGTAACCGCCGGGTCCGGCGCCGATAATTACCAAAGGGGTGGTGTCAGGCATAAGATAACTCCAGATAGTTATAAGCTTTTATGTTTTTACGCTTGAGGCGTTCGTAAAACAGCTATTTTATATGATTTCCCCTACTTTAACAGCTCTAAATTAGAGCGCGATATAATCTTTAAATATTGAAAAGAATCCTTACCATTCAGATGGGGAGGGTATAAAATGTTTAAAAATAGACGGAATAAAATATGAAGGAGTCACAGTATGCCAAAGCGTATTTTGGTGATCGATGACGAAGTTATTAATCAGAAGTTAATAAAGAATTTGCTTAAAGACGAGCCATACGAGGTGGTGGTCGTCGAGAATGGCACCAAGGGGTTGAAGGTTTATTTTGATTCGATCGGCAAAGCGCCGTTTCGCCTGATCCTTCTGGACATTGTAATGCCCGATATGAGCGGCCTGGAAGTATTAAAACAGATTCGGGAAGAGGAAAAGTCCCGGGGTATTAAATACGGTTACGGGAGTTCGATCCCCATCATTATGCTGACCGCGAGCAAAGAATCCTGGATGGACGCATTCGACGGGGGTTGTGATGATTATTTGCTTAAGCCTTTCAAGAACGACCAGATATTAAAGAAAGTAAAGGAAAAGCTCAATGTCTGAACATACTCCTGAAGCGGCAGAAGATAAGGTTAAGAACGTGCATTTGGTGGACATTCCTACCAAGGTAACGGGTGTGGAGGATGTTGAGATCAGCGCCCGGGCTCTTAAGCGGTTGCAGAAGGCTCCCCGGCGTCATCACCAGGTCCTGGAAAGCACGCCCAAACATAATAAAAAGAAGATCTCTGCGGTGGTCAGTCCGGTCAAGGCGCAAAAAGTAAAAGGTTTTATGAGCCTTGTTTTCTATGCGGCTGGCCGCTTGATAAGCGCTATTTCCAATCTTATAAAATGAAACAACAGGGTTAATATTAATGGATCGTGAAATAAAGAGCCTCGATATCGGGACGATGCACCTCATAAGCGCTTCGTTGACCAAAGACCACCAGATCCGCTATAAAAAACTGCGTAATGCTTTTCTGAAGGTCCAGGTCCAGGCTTCGATGGCCGGGCTCCTGCAACAGGAAGCCATGCAGTGCGTCGAGATCGGCCAGGATTTTTACGCCCTGGGAGATTCGGCGTTCAAGATGGCCGCGGTTACTGCAAAAAGCGTTAGCCGGCCAATGCAGGACGGAGTGCTGAATCCCAAAGAAAAGAGAGCCGAGATAATCCTGAAGCTTCTTATAGAGGGGCTTATCGGCCAGGCCCAGGGTGAGGGCGCACTCTGTTATTATTCCGTGCCGGCCGAGCCGTTTCAGAGCGAAAAGCGGCTGGTGTATCATTCCGAGATCATTCATTCTATCCTGGAGGAATTAGGGTACAGCGCCACGGCGGTGAATGAAGGGATGGCAGTAGTTTACAGCGGCCTGGCCGAGCGGCGTTTTACCGGTATTGGCATATCATGCGGATGCGGCTTGTTGAATGTTTGTGTGAGTTATAAGGGGCAGTCCGTGGAAGCTTTTTCCATTGACCGCGCCGGAGACTGGATCGATGATAACGCGTCCAAAGCCATTGGCGAGACCGCAGGCAAGGTTTTGGCGACCAAAGAGGGCGGCTTTAATTTACTGGCGCCTGTCGACCGGACCGAAAAGGCGCTGGCCATATATTACAAGGAGCTTATTCGCTACTCGGTGGAATGTATTAAGACCAGGTTGTCGTCCGGTGCAAGACTGGCAGTTTATAAAAAACCGCTCCATATCGTTTGTGCCGGCGGGACGGCTTTGCCGGCCGGTTTCATTGCTTTGTTCAGAAGCGAGATCCGGAAAGCCCGCTTGCCGTTTAAGGTTGAGGTGGTTTCTTTGGTGAAAGATCCTTTATATGCTATTGCCCGCGGGTGTCTTACCAGGGCAGTGGTCGACGATAGAAGCCGGTTTTTAAGTCAATGTACAGCGTTCAGGAGAGCAAAATGCCAGTCAAGAAAGTCAAAGCCGGCAAAAAGAAAAGCCCGGCCCGGAAAAGCGCCCCGCAAAAGAAAAAAAGCGCGGTAACCCGGAAACGTAAAGCTTTGCGGCCAGCCAGATCTTTCTTAAAACCGGCCGGACGCAAAGCAGTTTTGGCGCCTAAACCTCCGGCAATAGATATTCCCAATAAATTTGTGGGTGTTGGCCTGGATGTGGGCACTTCGAACCTGGTGGCGGCGCGGGTGACCGAAAAAGGCGAAGAGTCGACGGTCAGCAAGAACGCGTTCCTGTACGTTCGGGAAGACGATACCACCAAAGAGTTGTTAACACGGATGAACATACCACAGCAAATGGTGAATGGAAAATTGTGTGTGGTTGGCAAGAACGCTTATGATTTCTCGAATTATTTTGACCGGCGTACTCAACGGTCAATGAATATCGGGGTTATCAATCCTCTGGAACGAGAGGCCATCCATGTGATAAACCTGATCGTTTCCAAGATGCTTTGGAAGCCGCGGGTAGCGAACGAGGTATGCAGTTTTTCCCTGCCTGGCCAGCCGGTGGACAGCGCAATAGACATTACTTATCACAGGAATGTTATTGAAACAATGTTGAGTTGTTTTGGTTTTGAACCTTTGCCTATAAACGAAGCTTTTGCGGTGGTGCTTTCCGAGTTGAAGGACCAGAAGTTCACCGGAGTGGGGGTTTCCTGCGGCGGGGGCATGGTCAATGTTTGCATTACTTATACGTCGGTTGTTATTGCCGAATTTTCAATTGCCCGGGGCGGGGACTGGATAGACCAGCGCGCGGCCAACGCGGTGGATGTTTCGGTGAACAAGATTCTGCTGGCCAAGGAAAAGGGCATGAGCATTGTGGGCCCCGAGAGCCGGGAGGAAGAATCGATCGCGATCTATTATCGGCAGTATATCCGTTATTCTCTGGAACAGATCGCCAAGGTTTTGCATACACCGGATACCGCGGCGCAGTTTGACGGGGCCGTGGATATTGTTTTTGCCGGCGGTTCATCCATGGTGGGCGGGTTCATTGATGTGGTCCGCAAGGAACTAAGGTCGGTCGACCTGGGGATCAAGATCAACGAAGCCCGGATGGCGGCCGATCCTTTCCTGAGTGTGTCCCGAGGTTGTTTATTAAACGCGCAAATGGCGTCTGGATAGTTTCGGGTGGACGGCTAATTTGTGCTTCGTTGGCGTATACAGCAAAGAGAGAAGCTTATGATAAAGAATATTGTGGTTGCGGACGATGAGCGTAGCAGTGCCGTTCTGCTGGCCCGGCTGTTGGAGAAAGAAGGGTACAAGGTTTGGACTGCGGCGAACGGTGCCCAGGCCCTGAACATCATACTGACCGAACAGATCGACCTGCTTATAACCGATGTGGTCATGCCCGAGATGGACGGGGTAGATCTGTATATGGAACTTAAGAACCGGCCTTCCACTGCCAGTTTGCCGGTCATTGTGGTTACCGATAAAGAGGTCTTTAAAGAGTCGTTCTCCTCTTTAGGTGTGGAGTTGTATTCGCCCAAACCGGTGAATATGGAGGATCTAAAAGAAAAGATCCGCAAGATCGAGTCCTATGTTCTGGCCAAGCGCGTGTTTCATAAAGTGGTCATTATCGGCTCTGATGAGCAGGTTTTGGCTTTGATGCGCCAGGAGTTGGAGCGTTACAGTTGCATTGTAGTGCCGGTCAGCAATGTGATCGAGGCCGGGATGCGCTGTTTTCTTACCAACCCGCAGTTGATCCTTATTGACATCTATACCAAAGATTATGCGTCGACCAAAGAGATCATTCGTTCCCTGCGCGCTTTTGAGTTCTTTAAACAGGCGACGATCGTGGTCTATGCCAATTATCCTGCCGAGGAAGCGCTGAGCGGTCCGCTCTTGGCCAGCCTGGACCAGGTGGTCAAGGATTGCCTGGAAGCCGGGGCCAACAAGTACATTGGCCGTTTTGATCCGGCTAATTTCCTGGGGGCATTGAAGGATTGCGGGATAGGTTGACGGCAGAACTAAAATTATCGGTCAGGGGTTAAAGATATTTCCAGGGGGAGCAGATGGGTAAAGAATTTGATAAAGAAGTTTTAACGGCCAGGATCATTGGCGTGGTTAATGATGCTTTTAGTAAGATGCTCCGGGTTAAGCCTTCGGCCGAGCCGGTGGTGGGTGAAAAGGACATTATCGAGTTTGACAGCCGCATGCGTGTTTTCCCAATGGAAAAGTTCAACAGTCCGGCGTATGTTTCTTGCGTTAATTTTTATTCCTCGCAGAAAGACCTTGATAGCGGTTATGCGGTCGGGACTTTTGTATTGATCATCAAGGAGGAAGTGGCTGAGAAGTTGTTGCATGCTTTCGGGCGGCTGCTTAAGGACTCGGACAGTGAAGAAGCGGTGATGGATTGTGTGGGCGAGTTCTGCAATATCCTGGCCGGCAATTTGAAGAATGAACTGACGGCTATCGGGTATGCGGAGGTTTTGTTATCGTCTCCGCTTAAGTACAAGAACTCCGTTCTCGAGGGAGTGCCGTTTGACTATGAGCTTTATACCAAACAGGAACTGGCCTTTACTTTCTGGAACCAGAAATGTGTGGTGATCGAGGCCTGTTTAGGCAATATTCCGCAAAGCAAGGGGTAGGGATTTAAGGGTAGTATTGTTATATCGACAGCCATCGTAGGAATCGGTGTCGAGAGGCGCTCCGTTAATGTGGCAAAGGAAGCGCTAGCGCAGTGTGGCTGACGCTTCTTTACATTTGAAGAGCATTGGAAAATCGAAAATAGACCGCAATGGAGCCAAATGTTTTATTATTTCTCCATTTTCGATTGCTCCATTGCTCCAGTGTGGTGATTCAAATGTAAAGAGATATGTGAATCACCACACTAGACGGTGAGTTAAAAAAATTGTAACGGAGGTTGATATGTCGCTGCAACAACATTCTAAAGTTACTGGCCTTTCGGGCAATGAGATCTTTTGTTTAAAAAAGTTTAATTACGTTCCCGGACAGCTTTGTATTGGGAACAACGTAGTCTCTTTGGGTGTTGGTAAGGGGATCAGTAGTGGGCTTTCAACTTTGGCGGGGGGCGAGGTTGAAGAAATCACGGAGTTGATTTGTAGTGGCCGAAAGAATGCATTTGACCGCATAATGGCGGAAGCGCGTCAGTATGGCGGGGTGGGTTTAACAGGGGTTTCCTTTGACCTGATAAACCATGGAAGCAACCTTGAATTCCTGGCTATTGGTTCGGCCATTCGGAATTTGGAAAATAGTTCGGAGCCCCTTTCTTTTTCTACATCAGCCGATGCTCAACAGCTTTATTGCCAACTGGACTCCGGTTTCAAACCCCATAGTTTCGTTTTTGGCAATGTGGCTTATTCCATTGGGATGGGCGGGAATATAGGCGGAGCTTTCCGCAGTTTAAAAAGAGGAGAGGTGTCTCAATTTACGGAAATCTTTGATCGTACACGGCATTTGGCCTTAAGCCGCATAAAAGCAGAAGCAAAACAATCCGGTGCCAATGCCGTTATTGGTATTCAAACTTCCATTATGCCTTTCTTGGGGACGCAAGAAATGTTAATGATCGGGACAGCTTCCAGCCATCCTTTATTAAATCAATACACTAATGATCCGGTTACTTCCGACATGACCAATGAAGAACTTTGGAATATGGTCAATATTGGTTACTTACCGATTCAACTGGTGATGGGCGTTTCGGTTTATTCTTTGGGCTTTGCTTCCGGGGTTACTTCTTTCTGGCAAAGTTTGGCCGGCGGGCAAGTGCCAGGGCTGACAGAAATCTTGTATGAGGCAAGAGAGAAAGCTTTGGAGCGTGTCCAGATTGCGGCCCAGGAATGCAATGCTGATGAGGTGGTGGGTGTTAAGACGCGAGTCTACGATCTGGGCGGTGGTTTAGTTGAGTTCATGGTTATTGGTACGGCAGTGAAGAGGTTTGATGGTGTTAAGACGTTACAAGATAATCTGCCGGTACAAGCCACAATTCAAGACCGTGAGACGTTTGTGGACGGTACCGCAGATGAGCGCGTTACTGGCCTTAATCAAGCCAAAGCGGCCTCGGCCAAGGTTACTCAACACGGGCCTTTAAGCATAATTTTTACGATCATAGTCATAGTTTTCTATCTGATAATAACTTTCTTTCGACAGCATTAATGATAGATACTGATAAAGCGTCCAAGACAAAGGGGTTGGTGTGGGTCCTTGCGGCCGTTGCTCTGGCTGTCGTTTTTGGTTGCGGTATAACGCCCTTTGTTCGCGCGATTCCCTGGCATTGGGAGAAGGACATTGCCAATTCCCTGGGTTCGTCAGAACATAATGATGTGTGCCGCGGGAATCTCAAACAAGAAGTCCTTTTAAAACAACTCATCACTCGCCTGTACCCTTTGGATCGGGATGACGATCGATTTTCTATCAATGTTCAGATTGTAAATAATTCGGATGTTAATGCTTTCGCTGAGCTAGGCGGTAAGATTTCACTCTATCGCGGGTTACTTGAGAAGGCGCAATCCCCGGAAGAAGTAGCTGGAATATTGGCTCATGAGATTACGCACGTCAGCCGTCGTCACATCCTTGAAGGATTTGTGGTGCATTTAATGACTATCGGTGGAATTCAGATGGTCTTTGGCTCTTCTTCGAGCGTGAAGTGGACAAACTTCTTCTTAAAGATGGATTTTTCGCGTACGCAGGAAGCCGAGGCCGATGAGGGAGGCTTGTTGCGGTTACAGAAAGCGAATATTAAGTATCTGTATGGTGAATCCACTGCCCCTTTAATTATCAGCGGATATTTTTTAAG
>JADFZK010000024.1 GCA_015232565.1 Candidatus Omnitrophota bacterium | reverse complement strand
ATGGGTGAGCGAGGTTCATCGGAATGGGTGAGCGAAGTTGACCGGAATACGCAATGGAGAAGCTAAAAAACTCCATTCGAGAGTTTCAGGTTTATTCTCCGCTGATTGTCAATCGCCGAACCATGCATGTAGTAGGCGGGAATATGCGCCTGCGGGCTCTTAGGGAGTTGGGATACAAAGAAATCCTTGTTGTTTGGGTGGAGCTGACATTAGAAAAAGAAAAGCTATTAAATATTCAGCTAAACAAGCTGGCGGGGGAATGGAAGTTTGATCATCTATCACAACTTTTGGAAGAGCTCTCACATATGCCGGATATAAATATTGAAGATACCGGTTTTGAGTTGCCGGAAATATCTCAGATCTTTGATCGGTATGGCGAAGGCGGGAAAGAGGATGACTTTGATTCAGAAGCAGCGGCAGATTCGATAGGGGATCCGGTAACAAAGCCTGGTGACATTATTACGTTAAATTCTCATCGGATTATGTGTGGGGATGCGTCACTGATGGAGAATGTAGAGCGCTTGTTTGAGCATGAGCGGGCATTCATGTATTGGTCAGATTGGCCGTATTCTGTGGGGTATGACTCATCTAGCCGTCCGACTTCTTCTCATAAGAAATGGGACAAAATCAAGAATGATGATCTTTCTGACGAGGAATATGTTAAGTGGATGCGGCAGATTCTTACAGCTGCTAAAAGTGTGCTTAATGACGGTTCGCCTGTATACGTTTGGAACGGGTTTAAGCAATTTTGGAGCATGCATCAGCTTTTTAAAGAGTTGGGGTTTCATCCAGCGACAGTACTGACTTGGGCCAAGCCAAGTTTTTCTCCATCGTATGCGGATTACCAGCAGGCCACAGAATTCCTGATGTATGGATGGAAGCTTGGGGCTGCACATCCTTGGTATGGATCTGCGGAGAGTAGTCTATGGGAGGTTAAAAGAGATTCGTCTTCAAAGCTCTTGCATCCTACTCAGAAGCCCGTCGAGCTTGCACAGCGAGCAATCAAAAATAGTTCCAAGCGCGGAGATATTATATTTGACTCTTGTTTAGGGTCCGGATCCGTCATAACCGCAGCAGAAGGTCTTGGGCGCAGGTGTTTTGGTTTCGAAATTGAGCCTAAATATTGTGATGTAATTGTTCAACGGTATTTGTCTTTCGTTGGGCATGAAAACGCCGATCCTGAGCTGGTGCGCAAGTACTGGAAGGAAGTCCACAATGTCTAATCCTGAAAAGAATGAACAGCCGGCCTATGACTTCTTGCAAAAACTGAAAGATGGAAAGGTGGATCCTTCAACAGTATCCGTTGCCCAAAGACAGGGGTATATCGAGATTCTTATTCTAGAGGGACATTCCGTCTTACAGTTGGCTCAACTATTTAAGCGAACTGAACATACGATAAGGGCCGATCTCAGAGAAATTCGCGACACGAACAGGCTAAAGCCCAGTATTGAGCTGGCCGAGAAGATGATCGCTGAGTTTGTGACCTATTCGCGAGTTCATAGAGATCACCTTATGCGGCTTGCTCGTAAGACCGACGCCTCCGTCTCCGAACGGTCGCAATCGGAGTATCTGGCATTTAAAACCACTTCTGAAACGATTGTCCGGCTGCAGTCGGTCGGGTACTTACCCTCGAGACCAGTTACTGTTGTGGGAGATATTTTCCATCACGCTGGAGATCCGGCAGATCAATTAGAGGAGCTGAATCGTCAGATCGCTGAGTTGGGCCAGATGGCTGACGGGAATGATCCTGTTGCTCAAGCAGTGAAAGCAGATATTGAGGGAATGAAGAAATTCATCGTTGAAATGAAAACTCAAACAGAGCCTAACTTACAGGAGGAAAGCCATGAGTAATTCCAGGGATTTTAGCAAGAAAGTGTCTGCGTTAGAGTGCTTGTTGATGGAGAAGAGGAAATTCCTTTGTCGGGATTTTTCGAAGTTTAGAAAACAATACTTTAAAGGGTATCATCGGTGTGCAGATGCGCCGTTTCATTATGAGATCGCCGAGACGCTTATGCAGGCAACAAGAAAACGAGGGGCTCGAGTCGCAATCGCGGCCCCTCGAGAGAGTGCAAAAAGTACGATCGTCACGCTGGAGTTCGTTGTTTATTGCATTTGTTATCGATTAGAGAAGTTTGTTGTCATTGTGTCGAGCACAAGAGATCAGGCGGTTAGTTTCTTGAGAAACATCAAGGATGAGTTTCAGACTAACGAAGACCTTCGCCGTGACTTCCCTGAAGTTTTTCAGGTGGTCGAAAAGCCCAAGCGTTCGCGGTTCGCGCAGGAAGAAATTATTACTTCTACAGGGATACAGATTATGGCGCGAGGGAGCGGCCAATCGATTCGTGGGTTTCGTAATAGGGAAGATCGTCCGTCATTGATTGTTCTCGACGATATCGAGACTAATGAAGGAGTTCAGACGCCGGAAAGTTTCTACAAGTTGGAAGATTGGGTAACCAAGGCTGTTTTCAAGGCTGGAACCAGTGAAACAAACATTGTTTATGTTGGCACAATTCACCACTATGCATCCCTTTTAGCAAAATTTACTGACCAAGATCAATATCCCGGGTGGCAGCAGAAGATTTATAGATCTGTCATTTCCTGGGCAGAAAATATTAAGTTGTGGGAGCAGTGGATGCGCATTTTTCGTCGACTGGAGAGTTATTGCGAGGATATGGGAGAAGTTGCAGCACAGTCGTTCTTTGAGGCTAATCAGAAAGAAATGCTTAAAGGCGCGCAGGTGCTGTGGCCTGAGAGTAAAAGTTATTACGATCTTATGGTTTTAAAGGAGAAGGAAGGAGATTTGTCTTTTAATAGTGAAATGCAAAATGATCCTGTGAATGAACGGGACGCGTATTTTAATTTGGCAGAAAGCCAGCAGTGGGATGATCAGTATGATTCTGTTGAAGATCTGTTGCAGACTTTACGCAGTAGAGGGCATGTCAGTATTGTTGGCGCGTGCGATCCGAGTATGGGCGGTATTCGAGGCGACAGGTCAGCGATTGTTACAATCGTTAAGGATCATGTTGATGGCCGGCTATAT
Source organism: Candidatus Omnitrophota bacterium (assembly GCA_015232565.1). Taxonomy (GTDB): domain Bacteria; phylum Omnitrophota; class Gorgyraeia; order Zapsychrales; family Fredricksoniimonadaceae. The sequence goes on along the minus strand of JADFZK010000024.1, from coordinate 38,501 downwards.
GTAATTGATGCCGATATAACCAGACGAAAGCCGGATGAAATCTTGGCGAATATTCTGGAGTATCACAGAATTCGCAGGTATGAAAGATTCGCGTTTGAAACTAATCAGGCTCAGGCGTTTATGGCAAGTGAGCTTGAAAAGCGCTCTTTGGAGGTTGGGAGGCCGATGCATGTTATTCCTGTTCAACACAATAAGGTTGATAAGATCGCACGAATTCAGACGTTACAAGTGCTTATCAAATCGAGGACATTGTTGCTTTCGCGCAAGCATTTGATATTGCTTGAAGAAATGAGGTTTTTTCCAAAAGGACCGCACGATGACGGTTTGGATGCGTTAGAGATGGCAGTCAGGATTGCTTGGGATATGTCTGCTGGAACCAACTATCCACAGGGGTTTCAATTGAATTCGTGTTCTTATCCTGAGTTAGAGGGCATTCCCGGCGGAGGAACGATTAATTATCCGCAGGCGCATAACGTGGTGCAGGATAAGTTTGTTCCTCCGGAGTTTTACAATGAAGGAAAAGAGTGGATTAATGCCAAGATGTTTTAGGCCCCTTTTGCTTGATATCTTCGCAGAAGTTGATAATTCATTGGTAAGGAGTGGGTTTTTAGAAATCAGAGGTGATGTAAAGCCGGTCTTGGGGGGGCGTTAAGCCTTCGTGAGACCGGCTTTTTTCTCAAAAGACCGGGAGAGCTGATTATAGCGAGAAGAAAGCTCGCTGATGTGTTTTTAAGCTGTTCGTATTTCTGACAAATTGTCTGAATAGAATCTTCGGAGTGCATTTTAAGAAAGCCTTAGGGATGTTTCTCGGGGACTTTTTTATTGACAATTTCACCAAATGATCTATTATTGGAAATAGTTCCCACTAAGGAGATTGCTGTATGCCGTGTCGAAAAGGATGTGGGCCACAATGGTGGCATGGAAAGGTCAAGGACTGCGGGTATCGTATTACCGCTGGACGCGAAGCTATTATTGAAGCCTTGTCCTCAACCCACGATCATTTGAGCGCCGAGGATGTGTACGCCCGTATTCATGATAAATATCCCAATGTTGGGCTGACGACGATCTATCGAACGCTGGATATGCTGGTCAATCTGGGGTTGGTGTTCAAGTTCGATTTTGGCGACGGTAAAGCCCGTTATGAGCTGACCGAAGGTCCAAAGGGCGCACATCATCACCATCATCTGGTCTGTACCGGATGCAAGCGGGTGATTGATTATACGGATTTCATTGATGACGAGGTTGAGCTCTTGCGCCGGACAGAGAAGGGGTTATCTGACAAGTACCGTTTCAGGATCGACAATCATTTGATTCAGTTTTATGGGACATGTACTGAGTGTTTGGCTAAATAAGGCCTAAATTTTCTTAACTGTTTAATGGAAATCATTTCCAGAAATAAGGAGGCTATTATGCCAGGATTTGATGGAACAGGTCCTTTTGGGCAGGGATCAATATCGGGTAGTGCTCGAGGAACTTGTGCTGTTCAGATGAGCGAAGGTGCTGGGACAAGACTTGGTCGAGGGATACGCGGTCTTGGTATGGGTCGTGGCCACGGGAATTGTTTCAGGGCTTTAAGAGCCTCGGGGCAGAATGGGTTTTCGCAACTTACCGAGTTGCAGGCGAAGTTTAATTGTTTGCAGGCAGATTTTGAAGCACTCAAGGCAAAAGGTCAGCAAGTTTAATAGGAATAAACAAAGGAAAGCAGGCAATATGAAAATCGGAGTCGTTTTAGAAGATGAAAGAGGGTTGGATGGTTTGGTTTCAGCACATTTTGGGCATTGTCCGAATTTTTTGATTGTGGATATTGGCGCGGATGGAAAGACAATCGCCGGATCAAAGATTGTTCCGAATCCGGAACAGCATGGCGGCGGCGGGTGCAAGGCTGTTGATGCCATTGTTCAACATGATATTACACATGTTATCGCAGGCGGAATGGGTATGGGTGCTCAGCAGAAGTTTGCTATGAAAGGCGTCAAGATCTTTGGATTTGAGGGGACAGTCAAGGATGCTATAGCGGCTCTTCTCAAGAATTCTTTGGGCGGAATCGAGCCCTGCAAGGGGCATGGCGACGAGGGGCATTCTTGCCAACATTAATGATTAAGAAAAGAGGCTGAGATGAAAGTATGCGTTACGGCTTTAGGACCGAAAGAGGATTCAGAAGTTGATCCTCGGTTCGGAAGGTGTCAGTTTTTTGTATTTTTCAATCTTCATACCAGAGAGGTTGAAGCTGTTGCTAATCCAAATATTGAGTCTTCGGGTGGAGCAGGGATTCAGTCAGCGCAGATGGTTGCGTCAAAGGGTGCGGCTGTTGTTCTTACTGGTCATGTCGGACCAAATGCTTTTAAGACATTGAGCGCAGCAGGCGTTACGATTTTTACAGGGACGGCTGGAACGGTCAAAGATGCCGTCGACGCTTATGAGGCGGGGAAACTTGCTCGGGCTGTTGCGCCGGACAGCGCTTCGAAGTCGGGGATGGGGAAATGATCATTGCGGTTGCAAGCGGCAAAGGCGGCACAGGCAAAACCACGGTGGCGGTTAATCTGGCCCTGGTGTTGGGTGCTGTTGATTTCCTTGATTGTGATGTTGAGGAACCGAATGCCCATTTGTTCCTGAAGCCGTGTATTCAGGCAGAAATACCTGTGACTGTTCCTGTTCCGGAGTTTGACAAGCAAAAATGCACAGGGTGCGGCAAATGCGCTGAGGTGTGTGCCTATCATGCCATTGCTGTTATTCCGAGTCCTGGTAAAAAACCTCAACCGTTGATTTTTCCGCATTTGTGTCATGCGTGCGGTGCCTGCAGTTTGCTTTGTCCGGTTGGTGCGATCCGTGAAGATCAGAGAAACATCGGGGTTATTGAGAAAGGCTTTCGCGGCGATATCCGATTTATTCATGGAAAAATGAATGTAGGCGAGGTGCTCTCGCCTTTGATTATTCGACGGGTTAAGGGATTGATTGATCCGAATGCGGTTACGATCATTGATGCCCCGCCCGGCACTTCATGTCCCGTGGTGGCAGCTATTAAAGGTGTGGATTTTTGTGTGCTGGTAACCGAGCCGACCCCGTTCGGATTGCACGATTTAACATTGGCTGTTGACCTTGTACGTCAGCTAAAGATCCCATTTGGAGTTGTTATCAATCGGGCTGGGCTTGGGAACGATGCTGCTGAGGATTATTGTCGTACAGAGTGCATTGCGGTCTTGGCAAAGATTCCTTTTGATCGTGCGATTGCGGTGCGTTATTCCGAAGGAGAAACGCTCATTGATAAAGTTCCGGGCATGACGGACGTATTTAACGGATTGTATAAAAATATTTGTCAGGTGAAGAATGAAGCAGATCGTTGTTCTTAGTGGAAAAGGCGGCACGGGTAAGACGGTCATGACCGGAGCTCTGGCAGCGCTTGTTGACAACAAGGTTATGGTTGACTGTGACGTCGATGCGGCAGATCTGCATCTTCTTTTGACTCCCACGATTATGGAGCGGCATGAGTTCAAAAGCGGTCAGAAGGCGCATTTAGATCAGCGTGCGTGTGTGCGCTGTGGACGGTGTCTTGAGGTTTGCAGGTTCGGGGCTGTAACAAAGAATTTATTGATTGATGCGGGGTCGTGTGAGGGGTGTGGCCTTTGCGCTCGGGTTTGTCCTTCTCATGCTATTACGATGGAAGATAATTTGTGCGGTGAATGGTTTGTATCGGAAACGCGGTTTGGAACAATGGTTCATGCAAAGCTTGGTGCCGGTGAGGAGAATTCAGGGAAGCTTGTGGCCCAGATACGGCAAGCAGCGAAGGAAATAGCCAAGAAAGAATTACGGGATTGGGTGATCATTGACGGCCCGCCGGGGATTGGTTGCCCGGTTATGGCGTCTTTGTCAGGTGTTAATGCCGTATTGCTGGTAACTGAGCCGACTTGCTCAGGCTTGCATGATGCAAAGCGAGTGATCGATTTAGGAAAACACTTCAAGATTCCTGTTCAGCTTGTTGTGAACAAGTGGGATATCAATCCGGTCGTGACCGAACAGATTGAGAAATATTGTACAGATAACGGCGTGGCTGTTGCTGGGCGACTGCCGTTTGATCGTGCGGTGGTCGACGCGGTTATTCAGGGACGCACAATCATGGAGGGAGATAGTCCAAGTCTTAAGAGCGAGATCGTGAAGATTTGGGAGAATTTGAGAGGAGCGATGCTATGAAGATGCTCTTAAGGGCTCTTGCTTTTGTTTGTCAGATATGCCCGTTTTGTATTGTTGCGAGGAGGTATCCCAAATCCCGCTTTAGTTTGATGATGGGCAAATTGGAAAAGGCTTGTCCTTTTTGTAGGGCTTACAGGGAATTGAAATCTGAATCTTCAAGAAAGGATCATTATGGGGTGTCAGAGCGAAAATCAGGTTGATGAGCAAGAAAGAAAAGTTCAAGAGAGAATGGCCTCGGTCAAGCAGGTGATCGTTGTCATGAGCGGCAAAGGCGGTGTGGGAAAGACGTCTGTTGCCGTTAACCTTGCGTATGCGTTGGCGTCATCAGGAAAACAGGTTGGGCTGCTTGATACTGACATCCACGGCCCCAATGTGGCCAAGATGCTTGGTATTGAAGATCAGACGATGGAACAGTTTGGAACAGATATGATCCCGGTCATGGTAACGCCGAATCTTAAAGTGGTTAGTCTTGCACTTTTGGGTAAGGCGACTGACACGCCGTTTATTTGGCGCGGCCCGATGAAGGCGGCAGTGATCCGTCAGTTTTTAGGGGATGTGGATTGGGGTGTCCTGGATTATCTTGTTATAGATTCTCCTCCGGGAACTGGCGATGAGCCTTTGAGCGTTTGTCAGCTTTTGCCGAAGATCAGCAAAGCGGTGATCGTAACTACGCCGCAGGATGTGGCGGTTCTTGATGCGCGTAAAAGCATTATGTTTGCCCGTGAATTGAATATTCCGGTTCTTGGGGTTATTGAAAATATGAGCGGGCTGATATGCCCGCATTGTCGCACCCGGATTGATCTTTATAAACAGGGCGGTGGTGAAAAAGCAGCCGAGGATATGGGCGAGGCATTTTTGGGGAATATCCCTCTTGATCCTGAACTGGTCGCTCTGGGGGATAGCGGCAAGCCGTTTATGTCATTGAAGAAAGAGTCTGAGGCTGTCTTGGCATTTGGAAAGATCGTGCAGAAGATCGAGGATCTTTGTAAATGAGAACATATCTGGATTGTATCCCGTGCTTCTTGAGACTGACACTTGAACAAGGGCGGTTGTTGACCGGAGATGAGATTGTTCATCGGGAATTGATGAATGAAGCCACAAAACTGGTGCCGGGTTTTTCTCTTGGCTTAACTCCTCCAAGAATGGTGAGAGAGATGCAGGAAGTTATTAAGCGAAGATTTCCCAATTGTGATCCTTATGAGAAGGTTAAGGATCAAAGCAACTGTCGGGCTATGGAACTTTACCCGATGCTTAAGGAGAAGGTAGCTCGTTCCGAGGATAGGCTGCTGACAGCGGTTGAGCTTGCTATTGCAGGGAATGTTATTGATTATGCGGCGAAGAACAATCTCAATATTGAACATGAGATTCAGGCCATTCTGACTGGAAGTTTTACGGTTAAGCAAAAAAGTGTGTTTGAGTATGATCTTTTCAGGAAAGAACTGGCTGAGGCAAAGACGATCCTTTATTTGGCTGACAACGCCGGGGAAATTGTTTTTGACCGTGTCTTGATTGAGGAGATCAGCGCGGGGCGAAAAGTGATCGTTGCCGTCCGGGATAAGCCTATCCTGAATGATGCGATAATGGAGGATGCTGTTTTTTGCGGCGTAGACAAGATCGCTCGCGTTATTTCCAGCGGAGTCGATTCTCCGGGTACAGTCCTTGAGTATTGTTCGGAAGAGTTTTTGAAGATCTTTAAAGAAGCGGACATGGTGATCAGCAAGGGGCAGGGGAACTATGAGGCCCTGACTGAAGCTCCAAGGAAGATCTTTTTCCTGTTTAAAGTTAAATGTCCTGTGATTGCTCATCATTCCGGGGCACAGATGGGCGATATTGTTCTGAAACAGATTTGATCAATTCTTTAATGGGAGGGCTCATGAATTTCTTTTACGCAATATTAGCCAGTGTTCTTGTGAGTGTGCTTTCTCTGGTTGGCGTACTGACATTTGTTCTTAATGACGCGCTGCTGAAGAGAGTGTTAATTCGTATGGTCGGCTTTGGTGCTGGTGGATTAATCGGTGGCGCGTTGTTTCATCTGTTGCCTGAGGCCTTAGCCCAGTCGTCCACTTCGTTAGAGGTTTTCTTTTATGTGTTCGTTGGATTCATGTTCTTTTTCCTGGTAGAGAAGTACTTGTATTGGAGGCACTGCCACAAGGAGAATTGCGACGTCCATCCGTTTACTTACCTGAACCTTATAGGTGACGGCATCCATAACCTTATCGATGGGTTGATCATCGGCGCGTCTTTCTTTGTGAGCCCTGTAGTTGGTTGGGCTGCGACAATAGCCATTATTTTTCATGAAATTCCTCAGGAGCTGGGGGATTTTGCGGTTCTGGTTTATGGCGGTTTCAGCAAGAAGAAAGCGTTGTGGTTTAACTTCCTTTCGGCTACTACGGCGATCCTGGGAACAATTATTGGATATTTTTGCTCTTCTTCTGTATCTGACTTTTCCAAGATTCTATTGCCGCTGGCAGCTGGTGGCTTCATTTACATTGCAGCATGTGACCTCGTCCCGCAACTGCATAAACATCCGGATTCAAAAGAAGCAACTTCATCGTTGTTTTGGTTTCTGGGAAGCGCTGTATTTATGTTGATACTAGCTGTGATGATGCATTAAAAGGAGAGATATGAAAGTTCGATTGATCGCAGACGGCTCGGCAAAATGGCAGCGCATGATCAAGCGCTGGGGGATCTCGTTTCTGATCGGAGATGATGTCCTTTTTGATACGTTCGGAGATGCCAGGGTCTTTTTGCATAATGTTAAGAAATACAAAATCGATTTGTCCAGGGTTCGCCATGTTGTGATCTCGCATGATGATTGGGATCACATAGCCGGGCTTTGGTATGTGATCGATAAATACAAAGACCTGACGGTTTATGTGGGCCCGCGTTTTAACAAAGAACTCAAAGACAGGATTCGTTCGTTCGGGGTGAAACTGATTGAGACTCCTGAACCGATGATGATCCGCGAAGGTGTTTACACGACAGGAGAGCTGGCGGGTGGATCTGTGCGCGGAGTTTTATATGAGCAGGCGCTGGTCATTAAGGACGGGAAGCGTCTTGGGGTTGTCACGGGCTGTGCACATCCAAAATTGCCGGACATTTTGCGTGCGGCCAGAGATTATTTTCACCAGAATATCAACATTGTTATCGGCGGATTTCATCTCAAGGATATGGAGCTTGATCGTATCAAGGAAGTTGTTCAGGGATTGCTCAAGTTTGGCGTATCTCATGTTGTGCCGCTTCATTGCACAGGTTCTGCGGCAGTGAAAGAGTTTAAACGTTTTTACGTGAATAATTATTCCCACATGCGTGAAGGCGATTCGATGGAGATCTAAATGATCAGGAAGATCCTTTTTGTCTTTCTTGTTTTGTTTGCGTTGTCTTATGCAGCCGGGGCATTACGGGCTGATGAAGCGGGACGCAAGGTGGTGGTGTATTTCTTCTGGGGACAAGGTTGCCCGCATTGCGAGCATGAGAAACCGTTTCTGGAGGGTTTAAAGACAAAATATCCCAGTCTTATCATTAAAGATTACGAAGTCTGGCACGATGTTGGCAACAAAGAGATTTATCGAAAGATGTCGGCTGCTTATGGATTGACCAGCGGCAGTGTTCCGGCGACATTTATCGACATCAAATCATGGATAGGTTATAACGACGCGAAGGCCAAGGAGATTGAAGAGACTGTCGAACAGTGTAGGCAATTTTCCTGTCTTGACCCGGCGGATTTGATGAGTCAGGCACAATCTGTTGGCGAAACAACGAAGCCTTTGATGACGTTGGCGATGAGTTCAGTCGCACCGCAAAAGACGGAACTGCCCCGCAAGCCGCAACAGGAAGAATCAACCAAGGAGACGTTGCCGCTTCTTGGCGTTGTTGATACAGCCAAGATCTCATTGCCGATTTTGACGGTAGTTTTGGCTGGACTTGACGGTTTTAATCCCTGTGCGTTCTTTGTGTTGCTTATGCTGTTGAGTCTTATGGTTCACGCCCAGTCACGCATGAAGATGTTGATTGTAGGAGGCGTGTTCGTTTTCTTCTCAGGCTTTATCTATTTTCTTTTTATGGCCGCATGGCTGAATCTTTTTATGGTTACAGGCAGGGTCGCGGTGATCACGGCCATCGCCGGGCTTATCGCAGTCGTCATGGCGGCGATTAATATTAAAGATTATTTTTATTTCAAGCAGGGCGTATCTTTGACTATCTCAAAGAAAGCGCAGGCGTCTTTGATCACGAAGATGCGCGGACTGATCAGCTCGGGTTCGATCGGCGGACTTATTGTGGGCACGGTCGTTCTTGCAGTCATGGCCAATATGTATGAATTGCTGTGTACCGCCGGATTTCCTATGGTTTTTACGAGGGCGCTCACGCTTCAGCAGCTTCCAGCCGCGCAATATTATTTGTATCTTGTATTTTATAATGTGATCTATGTGATCCCTCTTCTGGTGATCGTTCTGGTTTTCTCTTCAACACTGGGGTCGCGTAAGTTGACTGAGGAGGAAGGGCGTGTTCTGAAGCTGGTTTCAGGTCTTATGATGTTGGGCTTAGGCGGCTTGCTTGTTTGTCGCCCGGCACTCTTGAATAGCATTGCCGTTTCCATTGGGCTGATTATCGGAGTCTTGTTGTTGGCGGCTTTTATTATCTGGTGCGGCAGGAAAAGGATGAAAGCTGATGCCCATTGATTCTTTGGCAGACTTGTCTTTTCAGGAGTGCTTGCGAATTCTTGAGGGGCGTGATCTGGACACGCGAGAGCTTGTGGGGGCAGCTTATTGCCAAAGGACGGCGCATTTTGGCAAGCAATTAAGTGTTCACATGATCAATAACGCGCATAACGGGCATTGTTCCGAGGATTGCCGGTATTGCGTGCAGTCGCGGGATTCCCGGGCAAGTCTGGTAAATGAAGGGGCGAAAAGTGAAGATGCGATTGTTCGTGAAGCAGTAAGGGCTTCCCGACAAGGGGCAGGTTGTTACGGGATTGTTTTTTCAGGACGGGCTTTGTTTCAGGAAAGGCTTAAGAAAGTTTCTGCTGTTGTGCGTAAGATTAAAGAAGAGACGGCGCTTAAGGTTTGTGTGTCGGCCGGGTTTGTTGACAGAGAGCAATCAATAGCATTAAAAGAAGCGGGCGTCGACCGTCTGCACCATAACCTGAACACATCGGAGAATTTTTATCCGCAGATATGTACGACCCATTCTTATGCGGACAGGATCAGGACGGTTGAAGCTTGCAACGCTGTTGGGTTGCCTGTGTGCTCTGGACTGATCGTCGGTATGGGTGAGTCGTCCGAAGATATTGTTTCAACAGCAATGCGCTTAAAGGAGCTGGGCGTGACCTGTGTGCCGGTAAACTTTTACATCCCGCTTGAAGGCTCGACGCTTGGGGAAAGGCCGCGATTATCTGTTGATTATTGTTTGCGTGTGCTGTGCCTGTTTCGTTTGATCAATCCGCGGGCCGAACTTTGTCTGGCGGCGGGAAGGGAATTGTATCTTCGAACCGTTCAGCCTCTCGTATTGCAGATTGTCGACGGAATATTTATGAACGGCTACCTTAATGTTTCCGGTGATGAGCGCGATGATGTTTTGGAGATAGCGCAGCAGTTTGGGTTTTCGATAGTACAGGAGCCGCGATGAATCCTTCAGACTTTGAGAAAGCCCGCACACGTCATTTAGCACGGCAGATTGCTTACAAGAAGCATGGCTGCGATCCGCAGGGAGAGAGCTGGTTTGTTATTGAGAAGTCGTTGCCGCTGGAAGGGCGCATTCTTGAAGTTGGTTCCGGGCAGGGATATTTTGCGATGGGTCTTGCCGAGAGGGGACTTAGTATAGTAGGTGTTGACCCGTGTGCTGACGATATCGCTATTGCCAGATGGAATCTTGAGCAAAGAAACCTTTCTGCTTTGGTTGAGTTGCAAGTTGCGAACGGAGACAGTTTGCCGTTTCCGGACCGCTCATTTGAGGTGATCTTTTCGGTCAAAGTTTTTCATCATCTGGCCTCGCCTTTCAAGGTTGTTGATGAAATGATCCGCGTGCTTGCGATTGAAGGAAAGATCGTGATCAGCGACTTCTCTGAGGAAGGCTTTTCGTTGGTCGAAAGAATTCATTGCGAGATAGAAGGTGAGCATCATCCAAGGTTGGGAGTGGCTTTGGTTGAGGTCAAAAAGCATCTTGTCGACAAGGGACTCGGCGTTCAGCATGAGCGCACACGATTTCAGGAAACCCTGATCGCATACGCCGCTTGACAAATTTCTTTTTGTCGATATTATTGACATATGTCAATAATCAAATGAAAGGTTGTTATGGCAAGGCCGTGCAAGAAACGCACCGTGTGTCTCAAGCTGAAAGCCGGTTATTTCAGGCCAGAGGAATTTCCTGAGCCCGGGCCAGCGGAAGTTGTTTTGGAGGTTGATGAGATCGAGGCGGTCAGGCTGGCTGATCTTGATGGAGAGTATCAGGCTGAGGCCGCAAGGAGGATGGGGGTTTCCCGTCCGACTTTCAGTAACATTATCAATCGTGCCCATCAGAAGATAGCGGAAGCCCTTATTCGGGGGCGGGCGATCCGGATCAATTGTCCTAAATTGATGAGAAAAGCTCAGGCGGAAAAGGCGGGGGCAAGAAATGAATAATAAAAACACTGCGAGCCTTTCTGCGGGAAAGAAATTTGTTATCCCGGCGAGTTTTTATCAGACGTGGATCATGACGAGTGGCGTTTATATGATGGCAGGCCGTTGCCCTTGTTGTGGTGGACAGAGTTGTCCGGTGGGCTTGGGAACAGCGGCGCTGGTAGGTGGCGCTATTGCAGGGTTGACGCATGGTGCGGGTGCTTTGCGAAAGGTATTAAAGAATAACGAAAAGAAGGAAAAATGATGGCTGGGAAAATAGCAAGGAAGTATTTTTTAGGACAGGGTGTTGGCCGTTTGGGCTGTGCGCAGTCGGTGGCAGAGTCGCTCCGTGAACGCTATGGTCTTAATGATGCTTTTATTAAGTCGATGTCAGGCGCAACCGGAGGCCGTGCGCCTTTAGGTTGTTGCGGGGCTGTTTATGCGGCCTTGCGTGTGGTTGAGGAAAAGGGACTTCATAAGAAACAGGAAATTGAGGCATTCTTCAAGAAAGAAGCTGGTGGGATTATCTGTCGGGAGATTCGTTCACGAGGGCAACTCATGTGCGCGGATTGCGTTGAACAGGCAGCGAACTTGCTTTCAGATAAATCGAATGAAAAAGGAGCCCTATGAAGGTAGTGATCATCGGTGGCGTGGCCGCAGGCCCTAAAGTTGGAGCAAAGATCAACCGTTTGTGTCCACATGCAGATGTGACCCTCATTGAGAAGGGCGAATTCCTGTCATATGCCGGATGCGGGCTGCCGTATTACATTGCAGGGGAAGTCAAAGAACAAAAAGAGTTAATGTGTACGCCCGTTGGTGTTGTGCGTGATCCTGTCTTCTTTCAGAATGTGAAGAATTTGAAGGTTTTAAACCGAACGGAAGCGATTAGCGTCGACAGGGCTGCCAAGATGGTTACTGTTCGAGATCTTCGAACGGCTGAGGAGAAGGTACTGCCGTATGACAAACTGGTGTTTGCGACGGGGTCATCGTTGATCAGGCCGCCGCTTTCCGGCATTGACCTGAATAATGTATTTTCTGTCCATAAAGTTGAAGACGCGGAAGCGATCCGTGCGGCGCTGGCACAGAACAAGGCCAAAGATGTTGTGATCATTGGCGGAGGTTTGATCGGGCTTGAAATGACGGAGGCGCTTGCGCGTCATGGAGCGAGAATTACTATCGTTGAGAGGTTGCCTCATATTTTGCCTATGATGGATGCTGATCTGGTCATTCATGTGATGAAATATCTGGAGTCCAAAGGCGTCAAGGTGCGTTGTTCGACATTAGTTCAGTCATTTCAGGGGAATGGGCAAGTGGCGTCTGTTCGCACTGATAAGGGTGATATCGCCTGCGACATGGTCATTGTGGCGGTGGGTGTCAGGCCGAATACAGGATTGGCAAAGGATGCTGGATTGGAGTTGGGCAAGACCGGCGGGATCAAGGTGTCGAGCACTATGCAGACCAGCGATCCGGATATTTATGCCGCTGGAGATTGCACCGAGGGTTGCGATTTGATCACCGGTGAGCCTTGTTTTATTCCTTTGGGATCAACGGCCAATAAAGAGGGGCGTGTGGCCGCTGTTAATGTTTGCGGTGGAAAAGATGTTTTCAACGGAGTCCTGGGGACGGCTGTTGTTAAGGTTTTCGATTACACTGTGGCGAGAACAGGTCTTGGCGAGGAGCGGGCTCGTAAGGCGGGCTTTGATGTGGTTACTGTTTTAAGTCCAGCGCCTGATAAGGCACATTATTATCCGGCAGCCAAGACGATCATGATGAAGTTGATCGCGGATAAGAAATCCCGTCGTCTTCTTGGGCTTCAGGTTGTGGGTCCGGGTGAAGGAGATAAACGGGTGGATGTTGCAGTGACTGCGATAACAGCCAAGATGACGGTCGATGATGTGGCTCATTTGGATTTGGCGTATGCTCCGCCGTATTCTCCGGCGATGGATAACATTATTACGGCTTGTGATATTGCGCGGAACAAGATGGATGGTGTTTTTGAAGGGGTGACCCCGGTAGAGGTCAAGGCTATGATCGAGCGTAAGGCTGACGTGGTGCTTCTGGATGTTCGGTCTCCGGGGGAAGTACAGGCGTTCCCGTTTCCTGGATCGGTCAATATTCCGCTGGGAGCCTTGCGTAAGCGCTGGACAGAGCTGCCCAAGGACAAAGAGATTGTTGCCTTCTGCAAGATTTCACTGCGCGGTTACGAGGCGGCGATGATCCTCAAAGGGGAAGGGTTTACCAAAGTCAAGGTCATGGATGGCGGCTTGGCGATGTGGATATCTTAAGAATATTTTGTGAACGGACAACGCTGAGCCTTTAAAGGAGGGGCAAGGTGATGGATCGTTTGTGGTGGTTAGAGCAAAGAAACAATAACATGTAAATAAGAGAGGTCTTGTATGGAAACAGTTCAGCAAAATAATGCAGTAGCGATGCCGAGGATCGGCGACAAGGCGCCTTCGTTCAAGGCAATTACGACACAGGGTGAGATCAATTTCCCGGAACAGTACGCAGGCAGTTGGGTGATCCTGTTCAGTCATCCGGCGGATTTTACGCCGGTCTGCACATCCGAGTTCATGACATTTGCCAGCATGGAACAGCAGTTTGCTGATGCCAATTGCAAGTTGGTTGGTCTTTCAGTTGACGGGCTTTACAGTCATATTGCGTGGCTTCGCACAATCAAGGAAAAGATCGAGTACAAGGGGATGAAGAATGTGGAGGTGAATTTCCCGCTCATTGAGGACATCACCATGGAAGTGGCCAGGAAATACGGGATGATCCAGCCGAGCGAGAGCTCGACCAAAGCGGTAAGAGCCGTTTTCTTTATTGATCCCAAAGGCGTTATTCGTGCGGTCATATATTATCCGCTCAGTCTTGGCCGCAATTTTGACGAGTTGTATCGGGTCATTATTGCGCTTCAGGCAGCGGATGCATTTTCTGTGGCTATGCCTGCTGATTGGCGACCGGGCGACGATGTGATCGTGCCGCCAGCCGGTTCCTGTGGTGTTGCCAAGGACAGGATGGATGGCAAGGAAGAGATGAAGTGCTATGACTGGTTTTTTTGTACCAAGAAGCTTGATAAGGACACTATCATGAAAATTGTCCTCAAGAAGAAATAACACAGGGAGGTGAGTAATGAACATTAAAACATCAGATGGCGGATGGAACCCGTATCTCGCGGGTGCGTTGGTCGGAGTGCTCGCGGTTGTATCCGTGATTCTTACAACCAACATCATGGGGAAGACGAACTTTCTCGGCGCATCGACGACATTTGTTCGTGCTGCGGGTTTTCTGGAAAGTTCAGTTGCGGTCTCGCATGTGGATCAAAATGAGTATTTCAAAAAAGAGAAAGTCAAGATCGATTGGCAGTTCATGCTGGTTCTGGGGATTTTAATAGGCGCTTTTTTGTCGTCTATGTCGGACAAGAGTTTCAAGCTTGAGGCTGTCCCGCCAACGTGGGCCGAGCGTTTTGGGGCAAGCGTTCCGTTAAGGGCTTTTTGGGCTTTCGCGGGAGGTGTGGTTGCCATGATCGGCGCCCGTTTAGCTGATGGCTGTCCGAGCGGACATGGTTTGAGCGGGCTTATGCAGCTGTCTCTGAGCGGTTTTGCGGCGTTGGCGTTCTTTTTCGGGACTGGGGTTCTTGTGGCTAATCTTGTTTACCGCAGGAGGGCATCATGAACGAACAGACACTTGGACTATTGACCGGAATTGCTTTCGGGTTCCTGCTTCAGAAGGGACGCGTTTTGCGCTTTGACAAGCAGGTGGGAGCAATGCTGTTGAAAGACATGACGATCCTCAAGTTTATGCTGTCCGCGATCATCGTCGGGATGATCGGCATCTATTTTCTCAATGACATTGGTTTCATTGAGCTCAAGCACAAGACGATGAATGTTGGCGCTGTTGTCATCGGCGGTGCTTTATTTGGTCTTGGCTGGGCTGTGATGGGTTTTTGTCCCGGAACTTCCATTGGGGCGATAGGTGAAGGCCGCTGGCACGCGATCTGGGCAGTACTGGGCATGATCACGGGAGCGGCGATCTTTGCAGAGCTCTATCCTTTCTTCAAGCAGACTGTTCTGGCATGGCTGGATTGGGGCAAGGTGTCGTTGGCAGATGTGACAAGTCTGAATCATTGGGTTCTGATCGTTGCGTTGACAGCGGTTTACATCGGGCTGTTTGTTTTCTTTGAGAAAAAGAAATTATAATCACTCAGGAAGATCTGGAGACTGTTCTTAAGCAGAAATAAGATTATTAAAGAGACGTTTTAAAGGCCTGACCAGTTCGAAATTGCGAGTGGTTGGGCCTTTTTCTTGTTTGATTCTGGCTTTGTCCACCTTCCAAACACGGACATTAGTTAAGCATTTCTCTCCCAATAAGTTGCATATTTTCGACCCCTCAAAAACAGGACATTTTGGACAACAATTAGCGAGAAATGACTCTCTGTTTAGTGAATTCTTGCTGATATTGCGCGTCTTGCTTTCTATAGGATTGTTGCAAAAAATCAGAGAGGTTATTACTCACCGCCCCACCCCGGGACCCCATATGTAACCCCCAGACGAACCGGCGACAAGCCGAACCACAAGCGTCTGGGGGTTTTTCTTTGCCCGCGAGCCCGGCGCCCCGCATTCCGGCTGCGGAAATGCGCCGGTACATCCGGCGTGCCCGCAAGCTTTCCCGCGTCAGACCCCGCACTTTCTGGTACGAGTACGACTACTACACCGTGACGATTGGCGATGAGCAGCGGTTCCATTTCGGTGTCCGTCCCCAGGACCTGGCGCACCTGGAGTCGATCAAGAAACGGGAATGGGAACGGCATGTGGCCTACCTTGCGCGGCTGGAGCAGTTCCCGCTGGATAAAGCCGACTACTATGTCCGGATGCGGGAGAACTACGCCATCAACACCGTCAGGGGCCTGGGCCAACTTACGGGAGAGGACTGGTCGAAGATCGCCAAGTTGCTGCGAATACTGGACCTACCGGACGCCATCAAGGGTTACCTTCGCAACCACAAGGACGAGCCGGAGATCGTAGAGTTCTTCACGCTCGGTCGCCTGCTGGATATCGTGCGTTCTGGTGATGAGCGCGAACAGTTGTATCAATTCAGAAAGATGATGTACGACGCAGACCTGGAAGTGGGTCTTGTTCCCGAGCGGGAAAGATAGTAAAGGCAGTGGCTGGCGGTTCAAGGTGTCACCGTCGCTGACTTGACATCGGTATTATCTGTGCTATATTATGCACCATAGTGCATAATATGGAGGGTGTAATGAGACCACAGAAGACCAGATGGGTTAAATGTTTGCCGGGCGAAAGATGTTTTCGTCCGAAGTGCAAGAAGCCGGGGGAACTGGAAGGTGTTGTGTTGACCATTGATGAGTTCGAAGCTATCCGTCTGGCTGACCTTGAGGAAATGGCTCACGCTCCTGCGGCGAAACTTATGAAGGTATCCCGTTCAACATTCACACGGATACTTGCCAGGGCTCACAAGAAGGTTGCGGATGGGCTGGTTAACATCAAGGCCATCAGGATCGAAGGTGGTTGTTGTACGGTGGCCGGTGAGCAGATGAAGGGGCGTGAAAAATGATCAAGCCTGTGATTGATTGGTTAGTTTATGAAATCTTCAAGATGCCGCACGGGGCCATTCTGTCCGAAGCGGTGGACTTCTTTCTGTACGATACGATAAAGATCTTTCTTCTGCTGATCGTCATCATCTTTATCGTTTCCATCATCAGGACATTCTTTTCACCGGAGAAGACGAGGGCAATTCTCAGCCAGAAGAGAACATACGCGGGCAATGTCTTGGCGTCGCTGCTTGGCATTGTGACGCCGTTCTGTTCTTGCAGTGCCGTGCCATTGTTTCTTGGGTTTGTCGAGGCGGGAGTGCCGCTTGGGGTGACTTTCTCGTTCCTGGTGGCTTCACCCATGATCAATGAGGTAGCACTGATCATGCTTTGGGGCATGTTCGGGTGGAAGGTTGCACTTTTGTATATCGGAAGTGGTCTTGTTGTGGCCATTGCCTCCGGTATCGTGATCGGGCATCTGAAGGTTGAGGACCTGGTGGAGAAGTTTGATCACAAGAAACCAGGGAGCGCGGTTCTCGGTGCCGAGATGACAGTCAAAGACCGGATTGATTTTGCCAAGGATTATACCTTGGACATTCTCAAGAAGATTTGGATCTATGTGGTGATCGGCATTGGTCTTGGCGCGTGGATTCACGGGTATGTTCCTGCCGATTTTCTGGCGAAGTTCGCCGGGCGCGATAATTGGTTTGCGGTGCCGCTGGCAACCGTTGTTGGGATTCCACTCTATTCGAATGCGGCCGGTGTTATTCCGTTGGTCAGCGCCTTGACCGAGAAGGGCGTGGCTCTTGGTACGGCGTTGGCGTTCATGATGGCTGTTACCGGGCTTTCCTTGCCGGAGTTCCTGATCCTGCGACGGGTGATGAAACTGAAGCTTCTGGTTATCTTCGCCTCGGTTGTCGGCGTAGGCATCATTTGTACCGGGTATTTATTCAATTTCATTCTGCGTTAAGAGGTGAAGATTATGGCGCGTAATGCAAAGCAGATTAAGGCTATCGTGAAGAAGGGATACTCCAGGGTCGCGAGGCAGGGGGTTTCCTGTTGTTCTTCGTCTGGCTGTTGCAGCGGGACTGATTCGCCATCGGCAATAAGCAAAAGCGTTGGGTACACCAACAAGGAAATGAATAGTATTCCTGACGGGGCGAACTTGGGGCTTGGTTGTGGCAATCCGGTGGCGATCGCATCGATCAAGAAGGGCGAGGTCGTTCTTGATCTTGGCAGCGGGGCGGGTTTTGATGCGTTCCTTGTCTCGCCGCGTGTTGGTGCAGCGGGTCGGGTGATTGGTGTCGATATGACCCCGGCGATGGTTAAGAGGGCAAAAGCGAACGCGGTTAAGGGTAATTATAAGAATGTGGAGTTCAGGCTGGGTGAGATCGAGAAGCTCCCCGTTGAGGATGGGGTGATCGATGCGATCATTTCAAACTGCGTGATCAATCTTGCCCCCAATAAGAAGTCGGTGTTCAAAGAAGCGTTCAGGGTCCTAAAGCCGGGCGGAAGGATCATGGTTTCCGATCTGGTATTGGCAAAAGAGCTTCCGGTCAAGGTGAAGAAGGCTGTCGAGGCTTATGTCGGCTGCCTTGCAGGCGCGATCATGAAAGACAAGTATTTGAATGCTATTGAGCAGGCGGGGTTTAAGGGTGTTGCAGTAGTAAGTCAGGACGAATATCCAGTGCAGGAACAGGGCATGGCAGGCGCGGTCATCAGTATTAAGGTCAGCGCCGTTAAACCTAAAGGAGCAGAGAAATGAAGATAGAAATTTTGGGTATGGGGTGCGCCAAGTGTAAGCAGTTGATGGCAAATGCCGAGAAGGCGGTCAAGGAAACAGGCGTTCAGGCGGAAGTGGTCAAGGTGGAAGATATGAACCAGATTGTGGGTTATGGGATCATGACGACTCCGGCAATCGTTATCGATGGGGAAGTAAAAGCCGCTGGTAAGGTTTTAACAGTTGAGCAAATTAAGAAACTTATCGTGTAGGAGCGCGTTATTACGAAAGGGGCTCATATGGCAGATTCGTGTATGTGTGGAGAGAAACCGACGCTGATATTTGCTTGTTCCGGGGGATCAGATGTCGGTGAGTTGTCGGACCGCGTGGCGCGCAGGATGGCAAAGGACGGCAAGGGCAAGATGTATTGTCTGGCGGGACTTGGGGCAGGTCTTTCCGGGATGATTGAGTCCAGCAGATCGGCGAAAGAGTTGATCGTGATTGATGGTTGCCCGGTTGATTGCGGCAAAAAGACTTTGGAAAAGGTTGGGTTACCAGCCCGATTCATTAACTTGAAAGATATGGGTTATGAAAAAGGTAAGACACCGTGTACAGAGGGGACTATTAACGAAGTTGTTGCAAAACTGGGGGTATAGGGATGAGAAAGTATGGAGTTGCTCTTCTGTTTATTGTGGGTTTGGCTTTTGTCGGCTTCTTTCCCCGGAGTTCTGGTGTTTGCCAGTTAACGGGCATGAAGAAGACCACGGATTCACTGGCTGGTGTTAATGTCGCAGAGGCGGCGGAGAGCGCGCAGCCAGCGATGTCTTTGCCTTCACAGGTAGTGGTTTACTATTTTCACGGTAATGCACGGTGTCCCTCCTGTTACAAGCTTGAGCAATACGCCAAAGAGGCACTTGAGCAGAATTTTGCTAATGAGTTAAAGGACGGCAGGATGGTGTTCAAGGTTGTCAATCTTGACCAGGCCGGGAATGATCACTTCGTGACGGACTATCAGCTGTACACCAAGTCTGTGGTTCTTTCATTGGTTAAGAATGGGAAGCAGGTGAGGTACAAGAACCTTGAGAAAGTTTGGGATCTTCTTCGGGATCAGAATCAGTACCACGCGTATGTTCGTGATGAGATCAAGCCGTTCTTGGGGGAGCTGTGATGATCGAGTTCTTTCTCGCAGTCGGAACAGCCTTGTGGTTAGGCGTACTGACATCAATAAGCCCGTGCCCCTTGGCGACGAATATCGCCGCGATTTCCTTTCTGTCCAAGAAGGTCCTTCATGTGAATGCCGTGCTTTGGGCGGGTTTCGCGTATACGCTTGGGCGGATGTTGGCGTATGCCATTCTGGGAGTTCTCATTATCCAGTCGCTCTTGAGCGTTCCGTCTGTGGCTCACTTCTTGCAGGGGAATATGAACAAACTCTTTGGCCCTGCATTGGTTGTGGTGGGCGTGTTGTTGTTGGACATCTTCAAGTTCAGTTTGCCGGGCGTGAATCTTTCTTGTGAGCGTCAGAACCGGATGGCTGATTCGGGCTCTTGGGGAGCATTGGGATTGGGGTCATTGTTTGCGTTGTCATTTTGCCCGGTATCGGCGGCATTATTCTTCGGTAGTCTTATTCCGTTAGCGTTGAAGACTAAAGGCGGCGCCATGCTTCCGCTCTTTTATGGTTTAGGAACTGGTTTGCCGGTCTTGTTCTTTGCCATTGCGATAGCGCTGGGTGTGAAATCACTCAACCAGTGGTTTCACAAGCTGGCGCGGTTGGAACTTTATACCCGGCGAATTACCGGTGCGATCTTTATTCTGGTCGGGTTTTACTATATTTGGATGCACTTCATCAATGTAAGTTAAGGAGACGGGCATGGCGGAAAACTCAAAGAAAGAATTGTCGTTCCTTGATCGTTATTTAACGCTATGGATATTCATTGCGATGGCGGCCGGCGTTGGCGTCGGGTTCTTTGTTCCCGGAACTGTCGGGTTCTGGAACCAGTTCAATTCAGGTACAACGAACATTCCGATTGCAATCGGATTGATCCTGATGATGTACCCGCCGCTGGCGAAGGTCAAATACGAAGAGCTGCACGATGTGTTCAAGGATTATAAGATCCTCCTCCTGTCGCTTGTTCAGAATTGGATTATCGGGCCGATATTGATGTTCGCTTTGGCGATCGTCTTCTTGCGCGGGTATCCGGAGTATATGGTGGGCCTGATCCTGATCGGGCTGGCCCGGTGCATCGCGATGGTGATCGTCTGGAACGACCTTGCCGATGGGGACACGGAATACTGCGCCGGTCTTGTGGCGTTCAATGCCGTCTTTCAGGTTTTATTCTTCTCTGTGTACGCGTGGGTGTTCATCACGATCCTGCCCGGATGGTTTGGGCTCAAAGGGGCCGTGGTTAATATCACGATCATGCAGATCGCCAAGAGCGTGTTTATTTACCTCGGCATTCCGTTCCTGGCAGGGATGATTTCAAGGTTCGTCCTGCTCCGGTTGAAGGGGAAGGAGTGGTACGAGAAGGTTTTTATTCCTCGTATCAGCCCGATCACCTTGGTTGCGCTGCTGTTCACCATATTCGTTATGTTCTCGCTCAAGGGTGAATATATCGTGAAGATCCCGCTGGATGTCGTACGGATTGCGATTCCGCTTCTGGTGTATTTCATCGTGATGTTTTTTGTGTCGTTCTTTATGAGCCGCAAGGCCGGTGCAGACCATAGCAAGACTGTCACGCTTTCGTTCACAGCGGCGAGCAATAACTTTGAGCTGGCCATTGTGGTTGCGATCGCTGTCTTCGGGATCAACTCGGGCGTGGCCTTCGCGGCGGTCATCGGCCCTCTGATAGAAGTGCCTGTGATGATCGCTCTGGTTAATGTGGCCAAGTCACTTGAGAAGAATACTCTATTTGTTAAACGGTGCTGTTCATAAGGAGAATCATTATGTCAAAGCAGAAAGTCTTGTTCGTTTGTATTCATAACTCGGCTCGCAGCCAGATGGCCGAGGAGCTTCTCCGGAAGCTGGCGGGTGACAGGTTTGAGGTTGAAAGCGCCGGGATCGAGCCCGGGAAGCTGAACCCTGTTGTCATTGAAGTACTGAAGGAGATCGGCATCGACATCACCGGCAAGAAGACGCAGGCCGTTATGGATCTCCTCAAGCAGAGCAAGCTCTATAGTTATGTGATCACTGTCTGCGACGAAACCAGCGCGGAGCGTTGCCCGATATTCCCCGGTGTTGCCAAGAGGTTGCATTGGGGATTCACGGACCCGTCAAAGTTTGAAGGCACCTGGGAAGAGAAGATCGTAAAGACTAGGGCCGTAAGAGAAGAGATCAGGCAGAAGATCGAAGTTTGGTTAAGTGGGAGATTTGAATCTTCCTAATCGTATAATTATGTCACCATTAACACGTTGTCGGGCATCCCAAGACCGTGTTCCTAATACGATGATGGCAGGGGAATATTCTCAGCGGGCTTCAGCCGGTCTTATTTATAAGCTATTTGAGGTGGTTTGTTTAAATTGGAAGGGGTCAAGATGAAAACGAAAGTCATTGCCCGGATTTATGTTAAGAACGAGTTCATCGACGCATTTAAGGAACTGGCGGCCACTATGGTCGCAAAGACTGGTAAAGAGAGCGGGTGCCTTTTTTACAGGTTATTCCAGGATGTTTCCCGTCCCGGTGACTTTTTGTTCTATGAGGAATACAAGGACCAGTCTGCGCTTGACGTCCACAGGCAGTCGGAGTATTTGAAAGATTTTAGGGAGAATAACAAGCATATGCTGTCGCAAGATGCTCTTGTCGAAGTGATTTGAATTTCAAGGGCTGTACCAGTCGGTTTTCCTTATTTGCTGGACCGACACCCTGCTTCGCATTCGGCTACACAGGGCCAGGGCACGTTTGGCTCCTACGAAAAGAATTTAATCTCTCGATCCTCTAAACCTCCGTTTTGTATTTGACAAAGTGTCATTCGTACACTATACTTAGTGTTAGAAGAACACTGAGAGGGCGATATGAATAACAAATTGTTGGTAACAGTCGATTGCGTGGTCTTCGGACTCGATGAGCAGGAACTTAAGGTTCTTCTCATTGAGAGGGACCTGGAACCCTTCAAGGGGCAATGGGCCCTTCCTGGCGGCTTTGTCCGGCCGGGAGAGTCTCTGGAGCAAACGGCATTTCGGGAGCTCCAGGAGGAAACGGGATTAAAAGACGTTTTTCTGGAACAGCTGTATACGTTTGGTGACGTAGCCCGCGATCCGCGGGGAAGGGTTGTAACGGTTGCCTATTATGCTTTAGTGAATCTTGGTGAGCATACGATCCAGGCAGCTACGGATGTTAAGAATGCAGCCTGGTTTTCGATCGACGATCTACCCAAGCTGCCATTTGATCATCTACAGATCTTTGATGTGGCCTTAAAGCGTCTGAAAGCCAAGGTTCGTTATGAGCCGATCGGATTTGAGCTTTTACCGGAGAAGTTCACGTTAACGCAGTTACAGCGGTTGTATGAGAAGGTCCTGGATATGCCGATCGACAAGAGAAATTTCCGGAAGAAGATCCTGAGTATGGAGTTGTTGAAGGAATTGAATGAAGTCGAAGTTGATGTGGCGCATCGCGCGGCGCGCCTATACAAGTTCGATGAGACAAAGTACAGGCAGTTAAAGGAAAAAGGGTTTAACTTCGAGTTATGAGGAAACTTCTTCCCGCTCGTCAGCCTGACAGGCTGTCGAAGCAGTCAGAAGCTGCATATTTATCGGAGATAAAGAGGTTCTTATGAATTATCGCAGAATGATGAATGACGATTCGCTGTTTTTGTTGACCGACCTGTATGAATTGACCATGGCCTATGGCTATTGGCAGTCTGGCATGGCGGAGAAAGAGGCGGTCTTTAATCTGTTCTTCAGACAGCACCCATTCAAAGGTGGCTTTACGATCGCTTGCGGCCTGGAGTATGCGATCGACTTCATGGAGAACTTCAAGCTTTCGACGTCTGATGTTGAATACCTGAGAACGTTAAAAGGTAATGATAATAAGCGGCTTTTTGAAGAAGGCTTTCTCGAGTATCTTCAGACTATGACGTTTGAGTGCGATGTGGATGCGATTCCCGAGGGGACGATCGTATTCCCGCATGAGCCCTTGATCCGGATCAAGGGGCCGTTGATCCAGGCGCAGATACTGGAGAGTGCGCTCCTGAACATTATCAATTCCCAAGTCTGATTGCGACCAAGGCGGCGCGGATATGTCTGGCGGCGCAAGGGGAGCCGGTTCTGGAGTTTGGTTTGCGGCGGGCTCAGGGGTTTGATGGCGCCTTGGCAGCGACCCGGGCGGCATTCCTGGGTGGTTGCTCGGCCACATCGAATGTACTGGCTGGAAAAGTCTTTGGCATCCCGGTTAAGGGAACGCATGCGCATAGCTGGATCATGTCGTTTGATGAGGAATTAGAAGCGTTCAAGGCTTACGCCAAAGCGCTGCCGAATAACTGTATTTTCCTCGTCGATACTTATGACACGCTTGAGGGGGTCAAGAGAGCAATTGAAGTCGGTCAGTGGCTACGGACCCAAGGGCATGAAATGATCGGAATTCGGCTGGATTCCGGAGATCTGGCGTATTTGAGTATCGAGGCCAGAAAGCTTCTGGACAACGCCGGGTTCCCTAAGGCGCAGATAGTGGCGACTAATGATCTCGATGAGAACATTATTCAAAGTCTTAAGGAACAGGGTGCTCGTATCAATGTCTGGGGCGTCGGTACAAAGTTGATCACGGCTTATGATCAGCCGGCGTTGGGTGGTGTATATAAGTTGGCAGCTATTCGCGATCGTGGTGCTGATTGGAAATATAAGGTTAAGGTTTCCGAGCAGGCGCTCAAGGTGTCGAATCCGGGGATCCAGCAGGTTCGTCGTTATAAAAGGAATGGTGAGCATATTGCGGATGTCATCTATGACGAGCAGGCGGATCTTAAAGCCGGATGTGTCATGGTCGATCCTTTGGATATGACCAGACAGAAACGGATCGCGGCTGACACGGAGTTTGAAGATCTGCTCAAGCCGGTCTTTCGTAACGGCAATAAGGTTTATGAACTGCCCAAGATTGCGGAGATCAAAGAACGCGCTCAGAAAAGCTTGCAGGGTTTTCATTCGGGTGTGAAACGGTTTGTTAATCCGCACCAGTATCCGGTGGGGATCGAGAAGTCGCTGTATTCGTTAAGGACCGAGTTGATCTTGCAGGCGCGTGAATCTGTGCTTTAAGGAACGCTGTAAGCTGAGGGAAAGACAATGAACAACATCAAAATCTATTTTAATCGAAACAGTGTCTGCGCCGGTGACGATGTAGATTCACATATTAAGGAATATGAAGTGCCAGAGACGCTTTCGATCCGGGAGATAATTTCATTTGTTATTAGAGAAAACTATCTACCAAAGATTTCCGGGGGAAAGGCCACTTGGAGTGTCTTTTCAAATGTACCGTTAGCTGTTATTGCACAGCAATGGGTGGCGCCAAGATTTTTCTGGCCGGCGGCAGAGAATAAGCGTAATGAGCTTTATTCTGAAAACGGCGTGCTAAAGTTTTATATCAATTATCATGGACAATTAGATCCAGATCTTGTGGTTAAAGTTTTAGAAGGCATTCAGGTTCATGCCTGAAGCGCATGGATTTGTTGTTAGTCGGAGGGATGATATATGAAAGCGCTTATTATTGTTGATATGCAGAATGACTTCTGCCCCGGAGGTGCTTTGCCGGTCAAAGACGGCAACACCATTGTTCCGGCGATCAATGATCTCATGAAGAAGTTTGACATGGTCGTGGCTACGCAGGATTGGCATCCTAAGGATCACGGAAGCTTTGCCAGCAATCACGGAAAGAAGTCGGGCGAGATGATCGTTATTAATGGACTTGATCAGATCCTTTGGCCTGATCATTGTGTGCAGGGTACTCAGGGCGCGGAGTTTGTGAAGGGCTTGGATGTGAAGCGGATCGCCAGGGTCTTCCAGAAGGGTATGGATAAAGGCGTTGATAGCTACAGCGGATTCTTTGACAATGGCCATAAGAACGCGACCGGGCTCGGAGATTATCTGAAGCAGCAGAAAGTGACCGAGGTTTATGTCGTCGGTCTGGCAACAGATTATTGCGTCAAGTTCACGGCCTTGGATGCTGTTGGGTTGGGATTTAAGACATTTTTGATTACCGATGCTTGCAAAGGGGTGGAGTTGCAAGCAGGCGATGTGGCAAGGGCGGTAAATGAGATGAAATTGAAGGGTGTAGTAACTGAAGGCGCAGATCGGAATTAAGCATCATTAGAAAGTGTGGTGCGAGATGAATAAAGATGATGTTATCGCGAATATGTGCAGGCTTGCTGTGAACTGGAAGACAGTCGGTGATATGTCGATCAATGACTGGGTAAGGGCATCGGGATGGCTATTGCATAGAGAGAGTATTTCCTTGGACGATATTAAGGGGTTCTTAAAAGTCGCTCCAGAATTAGTGGACGGTTGGCTCCTTTATTCAGAGGATAAACGCTGTGACAGTGGATGGTATTTCACTAATGATGAAATGCTTGGCTATTTCGTTGTTGGTCATTACGGATCAAACACGGGATATACAAAGGTAGAAAAATACCGAGATTCTATCGAGGCGTGTGCGGTATTTATCATGAACGAGTTTAATGGCTTCAAACTTATGAGTCGTTCTGGCTAGGTGTCGAAATGTCTTCTTTTTTTCGCCGAATTTAATGAATCGAAAGGAGCGTGCCCATGGACATTAGTATCGAGTTATTGCGAAAGAATCCCGCGAACACAAGGGTGCTGAAATATATTGAGAGTTTATCGGCGCATTCTGATATTGCCGAGGTGCTGCTGAATTCTGTTAAACCTTTGGGTGATGTGCAGATCTACTGTCCGGATGCTCAAGCTTACCGGTATATTCTTGTTTCAACGAATAATGTGATATTCGGGGTCGCTTTCGGCATGAGCGCGCTTTGCTTCAGATTAGATCCTGTGTTTAAGACCAGGGCGATGCAAACTGGTGCCACTGATGTTCAGGAATTGGACGGGGACTGGGTCAGTTTTGAACGTTTTTATCATGAGAGCGACTGGCCAAAGGTTGACAGTGAGTTCTGGGCAAGAAAGGCTTATGTATATGCAAGGGGATAATCAGAAGGGTTGTAGCCAAAGGGACTCGGCATGACACTTAACGATATATTCTTTACCGTCCTGGGCTATCAGATGAGTTACCTGGAGTTCTTCGGTACGCTCTTGAACCTTTGGTCGGTCATTCTGGTTGTGCGCAACAACATATGGACATGGCCCGTCGGTAATATCGGGGTTATCGTCTTTGCGATCATCTTTTATCAGATCCATCTTTACTCTGATCTTGTCCTTCAGGTTTACTTCCTGATCACGGGTTTCTATGGTTGGTGGGCTTGGATCTATCTGAAGAAGTCCGGGGATACTGGGAAGCGCTTAGAGATCGCAGGGACAAGCCAGAAGGGCAAGGGCATATATTTGTCAATTATTGCGGCCGGAACTGCCGGAATGGGATATGCGATGACGCATATTCATCAATGGTTGCCAGTTTATTTCCCGAAGCCGGCATCGTTTCCATTCTTTGATGCGCTGGTTGCTGTGATGAGCTTTGCGGCGAATCTATTGATGGCGCACAAGAAGATTGATTGCTGGTATCTGTGGATCATTGTCGACGTGTTCAGTATCGGGTTGTATTGCGCCAAGGGCGTATATTTCATCGCGCTGCTGTATCTTATATTCTTATGTTTGGCGGTCAGGGGATTGATGAATTGGACCAAGTTGATGAAAGAGGCCAAGACCATATGAGCAAGCGAGGGGTTATCATCGGGAAGTTCTATCCGCCGCACAAGGGGCACGAATACCTGATCCAGCAAGGGCTGTCCCAAGCGGATCAGGTAACGGTGATCATTTGTGATAAGGAAGGACAGAGCATCCCTGGTGAGCTCCGCGCTCAGTGGCTTAGAGAGATATTCCCGCAGGCGACAGTGGTTGTGGTTGAGGATCTGCTGGGAGATACGGATTCCCAGGGATGGGCAGAGTTCACGATAAAGACCCTGGGCTATCGGCCGGACGTGGTTTTCACCTCGGAGAAATATGGCGACAATTACGCCAAGTTCCTCGGGGCTCGGCATGTCCTGGTTGATCTCGATCGCAAGACAGTTCCGATCTGTGCGACATCGATCAGAAAAGACCCGCTGAGTTGCTGGGAGCATATGAGCCCGTGCGTGCGCGCACACTTTGCCAAGCGCGTTTGTATTGTCGGGGCTGAATCCACTGGTAAGACGACAATGGCCAAGGCATTGGGTGATCATTATCAAACGACCTGGGTGCCCGAGTACGGCCGTTTGTATTCTGAGGGGCGCTGGAAGTCTCTGGAGACAGATGCTTGGCGGACGGATGAGTTCGTTCATATCGCCCGGCAGCAGAATGCGATGGAGGATGCTTTCGCCCGGTCTTGCCGGAAGATCCTGTTCTGTGATACGGATTCATTTGCGACCAGCCTCTGGCATGAGCGTTACGTCGGGAACATAGCGAAGGAAGTAGAGGCTGTTTCGGCGGGACGTCAATACGAACGGTATTTACTGGCGGATGTTGATATTCCGTTCGTTCAGGACGGGCTCAGGGATGGCGAGAAGATCCGAAAAGCAATGCATGAGCGGTTTCGGAGGGAATTGGAGCTTCGAAAGAAGCCGTTTGTGGTTTTGTCAGGCTCTCACGAGCAACGCATGAAGTTGGCACTGGAGGTTTGTGACCAGCTTATGGCGAATGGATCCCGATAAGACGCCGTCGTTGTCGGATTGGTTTGCTCATTAAACAGGCCTGAAGTAATAATGTTTTGTACTCGCCAAGTCGTATTGTATAATCCCCAATCAGATTGTCTATAAGTGGTAGATTGTTAATAAACGATACATCCCTATTTCGGGCTGTTCAACAGGGGGGTACATATGTGAACTTTTAACTTTTTGTACTACAGGCTGTATGTATATCTACATTAATGAGGGGGAAGAATATGCTTCAGCAATTTTGGATGGCGTCGATCTTGTTTGGCCTGATCATGGTCGCTATGGGAGTGGCGATCCGTCTGCGCCATCAAAAGGAGAAAGCCGGGGATGTTTTACAGGATTTCTGGATCGCTTCACGAAAGTATTCAGGTTGGCGTCTGGCGGCATCACTCGCGGCGGGGTGGCTTATGCTGGGCTGGTTGGGGTATGGAATGTCCATGGTCTATGCGATGGGCATAGCGGGGCTCTGGACCCTCTTTTTGCCGTGGTTCATTCTCTGTTTCATTGTGATCCTCATGGTTCCTCATGTCCGCAAGTTCCGGACAGTTTCTCTTCCTGAAGCGCTTTCACAAAGATTTGGACCGGGTTTAAGGCCGGTGATCGCCCTGGCATCAATTTTCGTATTTGTTTCCTGGACCGGGGCGGAAACATACATGGCCGGGATACTGGTGGCGCCTTTCCTGAAGATATCTCCGGCAATGGGGATGGTCGTGGTGGCACTTCCTGTAATGATCTATTCATTCTTCGGTGGTTTCAGGGCTTCGATCATAACGGACCTGATCCAGTTCTTTCTGGCGGCGTTATTTGTAACGGCGCTGGCGGTCGTTGGTCTTCATCAGGCGGGAACATTAACTAATGGCCATATTCTTTCGGCCCTGGCGGCCATGCCTACCAGGAATTATGGCCCAGGGACCATGTTCAACCTGTTTTCCTGCGGGATTGCCATGCCGATCATTCTTTTGGTCGCTTATCTTCCCGGCTGGCTTATTGAACAGGATCTTTTGCTCAGGATACAGGGGGCAAGCAGTCTTAAAGAAGCCCGGAAAGGAGCTTGGTGGGGGCTGGTGCTGATTACCTTGTTCGTTATTATAATGCCGGTGCTAACGGCGCTTGCGGCGATCATTATTTTCCCGATTGGCGATCCGGCCAGTACAGCTGCGATCGGCGCTGATGCTACAGGGATCATTTCCGCACTTATTCTTAATAGTTTTCCGGCATGGGCACAGGTGCTGATGCTGGTAGGTATTCTTGCGGCCCAGATGTCGACGATCGATAATTTTGCCAATATCGTCGCGCTTCCGATGACGCATGATCTGGCCCGTCCAACCTTTCTTCGTAACGCTTCGGCGGCAACGATTACCAGGTGGTCGCGGGGCTTCTCGGGCGTTGCGGTGATCTTTGGTCTTATTTACGGCCTTAATAATAATTCGCTGATGGACATTTACACCCTTAGTTCCGGCGTGCTAACGGCAGCCATTGCTATTCCCGCGTTTGCCATGTTCATTACGCGTGTCAACCGGCGCGGGGCGCTTTGGTCGTCTATTGCCGGGCTTGTTGGTACTGTTGCGTTCTATTACTTTGAGTATAAAGTCTGGAATCATACTTTTCAGCCGCAGTGGCTGGCCGATACGTATTTGGGATATATTATCGTAGGGATCGGGGCTTCGCTGGCGGGGCTGGTTATTGGATCGGTTACCGCAGAAGCATCCACCAGGGGGCAGCTCGCGGCTATTGCCCCGCAGCCGCTAGAGGGTGTAAATGTGCTGAATCTTGCCAAAGAGTAACTGTGAAGAATAACCGGGAAATAACCGGGACACATACAATTAAAATTATATGTGTCCTGTTTTTTTCTAAGCGCTTGCCAGCCTTCCTGTTTTGCTTTTCCACAAAAATACATATCGGCACTTCATTATCGAGGAGCAGGCTTCTCCCGGGAATCTTTTGTTGAATATCCCTGGAACGCCTGTGGGCTAATGATGATCGGCCTGTTATACCGCAGTACAATTGATTCGTTCTGTGTCGGACCCTAAAATACAACATAGATGGGGCACATGGTCGGGGTGATCGTGCGCCCCTCGAATAGAAACCGAATTTCATACAGGAGAGAAAAATGTCAACACCACAACATCAGCATCACAGGCATCACCATCATCACGCACATTTAGCAAATAGCGCGGCGGATGCTGGTTCTGTACAACTTTTGGCTTATCAGATCTACCAGGAGAAAGGCGGGGGTGCTCTGGATAACTGGCTGGAAGCCGAACAAGCGTTAAAACACAATCATTAATAATGAAGAAGAAAGGAACAATTTTATGTCTATCGAAACAATCATACTATTGGTCGTACTTGTTATGGTTATGGGGGCTTGTCCGGCATGGCCGCACAGCAGGTCCTGGGGGTATGGTCCTACAGGTTTTTTGTCGTTATTGTTGGTGATCTTTCTGGTTTGGGCGATTGCCGGCGGGCGGCCGCTTTTCCGGAGCTCAGTAGGATCTGATATTCGAGCGGCTGGGCATGATGTTGGGGATGCCGTAAAGCGCGCAGTTCAATAGTAAATTACAAGGAGAGAACATGGACGGTCAAGTTGATAAAGTGAAGGGGCGCATTAAACAGGCTGTCGGGGACCTTACCAACAATAAACGGTTGAAAGCCGAAGGTGAGGCCGACGAGTTTCGTGGCGTTGTTAAAACCAGGATCGATAAAGTTGTAAATAAGATCAAGGAACAGATATAAGTTGAACTCGGCGGCGGAAGTTCCCGCGGAATGACCTGTATCGGTTCGCAGGCAAGCCCCTTGTGACTCAATGAGTTGCGAGGGGCTTTATTTTGCCAGGGCTTTTCTGGACCGCCGTGATGGTGTTATACCTGGGTACAATAGACAGCTCCCACTGCTAAGTCATAGTCAAATGGGTACATATTCTTTAATTTCGTAACCGGTGAGCATTCTTAATGCAAATTATTGCCAAGGAAACACCAGAGAAAGAGCCCCAATTGAAAAAGCATTCTGCAACGAACAAGCCAGTTGTTCCTCGACTAAAGCGGGTGATCGCGCCTTCATTGACCGATGTGCAAATTGGGAGCAATGAAGAGCGTCTGCGTCGGATGGCGACCGTTATTCAGGATTCCAACGACGCCATCACTATCCAGGATCTGGAAGGCCGGATCCTGGCCTGGAATCGTGGTGCGGAGATCATCTACGGCTATTCTGAAGCGGAAGCTCTGCAGATGAACATTGTGGATACTGTTCCACAATCGCATCAATCCGAGGCCATGAATTTTATTGCTGCACTAAATTCCGGCGAGCTCGTGTCTTCCCTGGAAACCAAGCGCAAAACCAAGGACGGGCGCATCATTGACGTGTGGCTTACGAATACCAAGCTTGTGGATGACCAGGGCAAGCTTACCGGAGTGGCAACTACGGGTCGTGACATTACCGAGCGCACGGGGGCCCTGGAGAAACTGCGCCGGATGGCGACGGTTATCCAGGATTCCAATGATGCGATCACTTTTCAGGACCTGGAAGGCAACATTCTGGCCTGGAATCGGGGTGCGGAGACCATGTACGGTTACTCGGAGGTGGAAGCCCTTACCAAGAATATCGTGGATACCGTGCCCACAGAATACCAGGAAGAAGCGCGAGGCTTCCTGGCATCTTTAAAGCGCGGAGAATTATTGCCGAATCTGGAGACCAAACGCAAACATAAAGACGGGCGGATAATTGATGTCTGGCTGATCAATACCAAGCTGACGGATGATAAAGGTAAACTCACCGGGATCGCCACTACCGAACGGGATATTACGGAAAGAAAACATGCCGAAGCCGCTCTGCGGGAAAAGGCGCGTGAGCTGGAATTTCTTCGTGAGGGCCAGATCACCCTTTCGGACAAGATGCGGGGCGAACAGGATGTTTCGCGCCTTGGTCAAAGCGTTCTAAGTCATTTGGCCCCTTTCTTGAATGCCCAGATGGGTGCTTTCTATTACGTTACCGAGGAGAAAACCCTCAAGCGCGTGAGCGGTTATGCCTATGCCAGACTTGATGATAAAGAGAAGACGATCGCACTGGGCGAAGGTTTGGTCGGCCAGGCCGCCCTCGAGAAGCGCCCTATTCTTTTGGAAAAAGTGCCTGCGCATTACTTTGGCAAGATCAGTTCGGACCTGGGCGATTCTGCGCCGCGGTCTCTGCTTCTGGCGCCGGTTTTTTATGAGGGTGAGGTTAATGGGGTGATCGAACTGGCTTCTTTTGCTACATTCTCCGAGCATCAAAAGACTTTTCTGGAACACGTATCCGAGAATATCGGTATTGCCATTAACACCTCTATCAGCCGGAAAAAGCAGGAAGAGCTGCTGGAGAAATCCCAGGGCCTGACCGAGGAATTGCAAACCCAGCAAGGGGAGTTAAAAGCCACCAACGACGAGCTGGAGAGCCAGGCGCGCGCTCTTCAGGAGTCGCAGACGGAACTTAAAAGCCAGCAAGCGGAGCTGGAACAAACGAATGAACAGCTGGAACAGCAACGGGACATTCTAAACGAGAACAATGTTGCCCTTAACAAGGCGCAAACGCTTCTGGAAGAAAGATCCGATGAAGTGCAAAGAGCCAGCCAATATAAATCCGAATTTCTGGCAAATATGTCCCATGAATTGCGGACGCCCTTAAACAGTTCGCTGATCCTGGCGAAGCTTCTGGCTGACAATGCCGGAGGGAACCTGACTCCGGAGCAGGTCCAGTATGCCCATTCGATCTCTTCAGCTGGTAATGACCTCCTTAACCTTATCAATGACATTCTGGATCTTTCCAAAGTGGAGGCCGGAAAACTTGAGATCAGGCCGGAGAGCGTGTTTCTGCCAAGGGTGTTGAACAGCCTGGAGAAGACTTTCGAGCCCCTGGCGCAAGAAAAGAAGCTCAAGTTTGAGGTTAGGATCGATCCTGGTGTGCCGGAGACGATGCTCACGGATCGTCAAAGGCTGGAGCAGATCCTCAAGAACCTGCTTTCCAATGCATTCAAGTTTACGGAGAAGGGCCAGGTTACACTGCATATGTCGCGGAGTACCTGCGGCAGAATTTCGCTTTCGGTGATCGATACCGGTATCGGGGTTCCTAAAGAACAGCAAGAAGTGATCTTTGAGGCATTTCGTCAGGCCGACGGTACGACCAATCGAAAATACGGGGGTACCGGCCTTGGGCTTTCAATTTCGCGCGATCTGGCCAGGCTTCTGGGCGGAACCATATCTGTGGAGAGCGTACCCGGTGAAGGCAGTCGGTTCGCGCTGCTTCTGCCCGAGGCTTATGACGATTCGCGCATAGAGTCGGCCTTGCCCAAGGTTTATAGTTCGTCATTAGTGGTGGCAGGAGCTACGGCTATTGCGAACTCGCTAGTTGAGCGAGCCAGGTCCGCGCCTTTCCCGGATGATCGGGGCGCTCTGCGCTCGCCCGGGCGCACGCTTTTGGTGATCGAAGATGATCTGCAGTTTGCCCGGATCCTTTATGAGCTGGCGCATGAGCTCAATTACAAGTGCGTGGTCGCGCAGGACGCCGAAGAGGGGCTTCTGCTGGCTCAAAGCCTTATTCCGGACGCCATTGTGCTTGATATGATGCTTCCCGATCATTCGGGGCTCACGGTCCTTGATCAGCTTAAAGAAGAGCCCGCGACCCGGCATATTCCGGTCCATATTGCGTCGGTGCATGATTACATGGAGAAAGCGTTGGCGATGGGCGCTATCGGGTACATTCTCAAGCCCGTCAGACGGGAAGCTCTTAAAAGTGCTTTGGCCGGGTTCGAAGCCCGGTTCTCCCGGACAGTCAAGCGGGTCCTGATCGTCGAGGACAACCAGCTGCAAAGAGAAAGCATCATTAAGCTTATTGCCAGTTCCGATATTGAGGTTACCGGTGTGGCATTGGCGGGCGAGGCCCTCGCCGCCCTCCAAAAGACGGTTTATGACTGTATGGTGATCGATCTTAAACTCCCGGATATGCCAGGGGAGGAGCTTCTGAAGAGAATGACTGAGCAAGCCGATCTGGCTTCGTATCCGCCGGTTATTGTTTATACCGGGCGTTCATTATCACGGGATGAAGAAGATCAACTTAGGAAATATTCCCGCTCGATCATCATTAAGGGCGCCAAGTCACCCGAAAGGCTGCTTTATGAGGTCAGCCTGTTTCTGCACAGCGCTGAATCCACTCTCTCGCCTGAAAGACGGCAGATGCTTAAAGATCTGCGCAACAGTGAAGAGATCTTTGCCGGCCGGAAGATCCTTCTGGTCGATGATGACGTGCGGAATATATTTGCGCTGACCGCAGCCCTGGAACAAAAGGGCGCCGGCATTGTGGTTGCCCGGACCGGCCAGGAAGCGTTGGCCAGGCTCGAGGAGAATCCGCTCCTGGATCTCGTCCTGATGGACATTATGATGCCCGAAATGAACGGCTTTCAGGCAACCCGCGAGATCAGAAAACAAAAACGGTTCGCCAGGCTGCCTGTTATCGCCGTGACGGCTAAAGCCACTAAGAACGATCAGGTGCTTTGTATGGAAGCGGGCATGAATGATTATCTGGCCAAACCTATCGATCTGCGCCAGCTCTTTTCGGTCATCCGGGTCTGGATGCCCAATTAAGATGGACAGGACGCTTACCCCGCAATTTGATGATGAACTAAAGCTTTTGCTTGAGGCTATTTATCTTAAATATAATTACGATTTCCGGCGCTATGCTCCCGCATCGATGAAGCGTACGGTGGTCCACGCGCTGGATCGTATGGGGTGGAACACGCTCAGCGAGCTGCAGGAAAAAGTCCTGCAAGACACGGATTGTTTCTACGATCTGCTGCAATCCCTCACGATCCCGGTGAGCGAAATGTTCCGTGATCCTTCCTACTTTCGTGCGCTGCGAGAGAAAGTATTCCCGCATCTTAAAACATACCCTTCGCTCAAGATCTGGGTAGCCGGATGCAGCACTGGAGAAGAGGCCTATTCGCTGGCGATCCTGTTGCAGGAGGAAGATCTGCTCGAGCGCACGACCCTGTACGCAACCGATATCAATCCGAGAAGCCTGGAAAGGGCCGAGAAGGGTGTCTTGAGCGGCGAAGTGCTCCAGAAATTTACCCGGAATTATCAAGAGTCCGGCGGGAAGCGTCCTTTGGCGGATTACTACACCGCGGCTGTAAATTCGGTGAAGTTTGTTGGCACGTTGAAGAAAAATATCACTTTTACCGACCATAGCCTGGTGACCGACGAGGTGTTTGCGGAAACACAGTTGATATCATGCCGCAATGTCCTTATATATTTTGATCGCGGGTTGCAGGACCAGGTGTTCGGGCTTTTTAATGCATCGTTGTGCCGGAAGGGTTTTTTAGGGCTTGGCGCCCAGGAGACTATTCAGTTCTCAAAACAGGCAAAGCACTTTGACCTTTTTGTAAAAAAGGATCGGATCTTTCAAAAGAAGGGATGATGATGACACAGCAGGCGAAGGAAACAAATCGTGAGGGAAACACTAATTTATCAGGTACCGACCCGGTCAAGATCCTGATAGTCGATGATCTGAAGGATAATCTGCTGGCCCTGGAAGGGCTGCTCCGGCGGGATGATGTCAATATTTTTAAAGCCAGGTCCGGGAGTGAAGCGTTGGAGCTTATGATCGCCCATGAGTTCGCCCTGGCGCTCATTGATGTGCAAATGCCCGGTATGAGTGGTTTTGAACTCGCCGAGCTTATGCGCGGGACTAGAAAGACCAAGAATATCCCGCTCATTTTTGTGACCGCGACCGCCCAGGACCAGAGCTTTCTGTTTAAGGGGTATGAAAGGGGTGCGGTGGATTTTCTTCTCAAGCCGCTTAACACCCACACGGTCAAGAGCAAGGTCAATATCTTCATTGAGCTTTACCGTCAAAGGAAGGAACTGGAGAAGCTTTTGGCCGACCGGGAAAAGCTGGCGCGCGAGCAGATCCATATTCGTACCAAAGCGATGGAATCTACCGTGGAAGGTATTTTCATTATCGATGTCAAAAAGCCTGATTTCCGGGTTATTTATGCCAATCCGTCGTTTTACAGTCAGACCGGCTATGCGGCGCACGAGGTGATCGGCAAAGACTTCTTTGCGTTGCATCGCGACGATGCCGCCCTGTGTAGTGTTTTTGAAATGAAAGAGGTGATCGGGCGCGGAAAGTCTTTT
The DNA here is from genome assembly GCA_015232565.1 of Candidatus Omnitrophota bacterium. GTDB lineage: Bacteria > Omnitrophota > Gorgyraeia > Zapsychrales > Fredricksoniimonadaceae. The sequence continues at coordinate 2,505 of JADFZK010000024.1, read as the reverse complement.
CAAGGTGAGATGCAGAATTTACGCAAGAATGGAGAAAACTTCTGGAGTTCACTCCGCCTGGCTCCGGTACGGGATATAAGCGGTGACATCACTCATTATGTGGGTACGCAAACGGATACTACATTGATGAAACAGAAAGATCTAAAGATCGAGGAACAGCGTGAGGTGCTTTTGCATATTACAAGGGTGGGAAAGCTGGCGGAATTTGTGGCGTCTTTAGCCCATGAGATCAGTCAGCCTTTGACCGCGATCCTTTCGTACGCTCAAGGTGCCCGGCGTATGCTTGCCGATCGGGAACCGCAAGTAAGTGAGATCTTGCAATATATTGCCAATGATGACCAGCGGGCAGCCGAGGTTATTCGCCGGTTACGGGCCTTGCTAAAAAAGAACAAACCAGCGGTCGAACTGCTCGATATCAATGTTCTTATAACAGATACGATCACTCTTATTATGACCCACATCACGGTAAGGAATAAAGTCATTAAATTCGAGTTGGCGGGCGATCTGCCCTTTATCCATGGCGATCGCATACAATTGCAACAGGTGCTCTTGAATCTTATCAGCAACAGTTTAGAGGCGATGGATGAGCGCCGGGATTCCAGTGAACTGTTGATCAGGACATTGCGCAAAGATAACGCGATGATCATGGTGGAGGTGACGGATTCAGGGTGCGGGATCCCGGCGGAAAACATGGACCAGCTCTTTGTACATTTCTTTACCAGCAAGGCCGATGGCCTGGGTATGGGGTTGTCTATCAGCCGTTCCATCGTGGAGGGGCATGGCGGACGTTTGGAGGCCCGGAACAATCCCGAGCAAGGCGCAACCTTCTATTTCACCCTGCCGGTTGGTGCAGTAACGGCTTTGACCCCGCCCGTTGGCTCGTAAGGTTGTTGAGTCGGCATGGTCATGGTCAACAAGGTGTACAAGGTGTAGCGTTTTAATATTGTGAATGCAGTGTGATTTGTTAATATAATGTGTCTCGGTTTTTCCAGGTTTTCCTGTTGAAAGATAGTGGTTTAGCAGATACTAAAAGAGAAATATAATGTGTCCTGGTTTTTTACAAAGGAGGCGGTATGTTTGGATTGGGGTTTCCGGAGCTTTTGGTTATTTTGGTCATTGCGCTTTTATTGTTTGGGGCAGAACGGTTGCCCAAGATCGCGCAGTCGATGGGTAAGGCTGTTAATGAGTTTAAGAAGGGCATGCAGGAGTCAACGGCAGTCCATCCGGCGGATGAGAAAGATAAAGAGCCGAAATGAACGAGCTTTATCCGCCGGAATCACAGCGGCTGGATTTCATTGGTCATCTGGATGAATTGCGCCGCCGGATCATGATCGTGCTGGGGTGCTTTTTGATCATGGTCGTGTTCCTGTTCTCACAGGGGTATGCGCTGATGGCGCTCCTGGAAGCGCCGGCCCGCGGTTTTATCAAAGATTTTATCTTCATTGATCCCACCGAGGCTTTTGCGGCGTATTTCAAGGTTGTCCTGCTGGCGGCTTTGACGGCGGTTTTCCCGGTGGTGCTTTATGAATTGTGGGCTTTCCTGGCGCCAGCTCTCGCACGCTCAACACGGAAGGTTATACTGGGCTGGCTTTGCCTGGCGCTGGTGTGTTTTTATGGCGGCGGGGCGTTCGCGTATGCTGTACTGTTGCCGGCGGCAATTAATTTTCTGCTGGGGTTTGGCGTTGGAATAGCCCGTCCGGAGATAACAATATCCGCCTATATTTCTTTTGCCAGCATTGTGCTTTTGGCCGGGGGATGTGTTTTTCAAATACCGGTGGTTCTTGCCATTCTGACCGAAGCCGGGCTCCTGGATTCGCACAAGCTGGCCGTGAGCCGCAAGTATGCCATTCTGGTCCTTGTGGTCGTAGCGGCCATTATCTCGCCGACGCAGGATTTTTTTAATCTGGCGCTTTTTTCTGCGCCGATGATAGCGCTTTATGAAATCGGGATCTTCTTGTCCTGGCTGGTCGGACGGAGGAAAAACAAAAACAGGGGGACAGGATGAAAAAGGCAATGGGTTTACTGGGGGCGATCTTTCTGCTGGGGGTAGTTAACTCGACTAATGTTTCAGCAGATCTGGTCTTGCCGGCGATAGCTAATCAATTTGCAGTTAGTTTTGCTTTTATCGGGGCAGGATGGTGGTGTTCAATAATTGTCGGGTTGTTGATTGTTCTGGTGGAAGCCCATTTTGTTAAAAGGTTATTAACAATAAAGCTGCCTTTGGCCTTTGTATTATCGTTCATGATCAATTTTGTGACTTCGGTGGTTGGCATTATGATCGCCGCCTTTGCTTTTTCTGGCCAGAATATATTTGCCTACGGAGACATGAGGTTCGGCACCTACCTGGGCATGATACCAGGCTATGTGTTTACTGTATTGATAGAAGGATTGCTTTTGCTGGGTTGTTCCGCCATGTTTCAACTGAACCAAAGAATAGCGGATTGCTATAGAACAGCAGGTACGGTTTCTTTATAAAATCGGGAAGCAATGGCTTATTAATTTCTT
>JADFZK010000023.1 GCA_015232565.1 Candidatus Omnitrophota bacterium | reverse complement strand
AAATAGTGTGGAAAAAACTGGGCGGGTCAAAGCAGATTATTGTGTGGCTCTACAACGCTCAACGAAGCTCTCTAGTGTGGTCTCTAACGCTTCCTTACATTTGAAACTATTGCTATTTCTGCCCGCGGATCAGCTCGTTGAGCACCGGGACATTAAACTGGGTTACAGGCGTCATTTCCTTAATAAAGGGCATTAAACCTGAAAGATTGATCATAGCCGGGTCCTGCATCTTCAAGGGAAGAGGCAGGCCTTTACCATCGAAACGAATATTAATTTTAAGAGTGTCACTGCCGAGGTTAATACCACCCAGGTCGGCCGCGGCGTCGGTCTTACCCGCAATAGCGGCCGGATCCGTTCTTCCCGGGGCAGAAACATCTCCTTCTTTTATTTCATTTCCTAGCGACAAAGCCTCGTTCAATCGAGTGTATTCTTCATGCAATCTTGAAAGATGCATCTCGGCCTCAACCAAACGAACCTGCACTTCCCTTACAGCTGACTCCACAAAACTGCGGTCTTTCTTAAACAAGACTTCTGTTCGTAATATCTCAACCCTTTCCTGCGCTTTCACTGCTTCCTGCTCGTTGATAGAAATACACAAATTCAAGCGCCGCAAATTTAATTCATACTGCGTCGTATTTAAAGCAATCCTTTTTTCTTCATACGCCTTTTTAATGCCCTCAGCGTCCATATCACCGGGAATGGCTCGGGCATGCGCCTCAATTTCGAAACCTGCTTTCGCAATATCGATCTCCACCGCACCTAAATTCAGCAAAATCTTTCGCCTTTCCTGCGCCTTACTTATTTTCTCAGTAAACAATGCCTTCTCAGCTTCAAATGAAGCGGCCTGACTTTGAGCAGGATACTTGTTATTAGAGCGCACATACATCCTTAACTGTTTCTTGAAAACGGCAATTTCCTCGCCAACTTCTTTCAACTTGGCGGTAGTTTCCGCACTCATTCCGGCCGTTACCCTCTCAACGGACTGCCTAGCAAACCACACCCGGCGAGAAGCGTCTCTAAAGCGCGCTATTGTCTGCGCCAGAAAGCCTTGAGCCCTGGCTTGAGCGACCCGATCCGGGACTTTCTGAGCCTCCAAAGATTTATCAATAGCCTCTTTACGATCTTGAACGATATTTAATCTCCACTTCAAACTAAACAACACGGCGTTTATCCGAGCTCTGTTCATGAAATAAGCAAGAAATGCCACCAAGCCCGTTATAGCACCCACCAATTTTGCGACCTCAGAATCTGCCTGATCATTCATCTTCTGATCCAAAGCACGATTGCTTTTTAACTCGTTTAACAGCTTTTTGGCTTTGTCAATGTCTCTGTTCAACCGCTTAATTTCATCAACATACTCCTTTGCAAGCTTATCAATGAGTGCTTGATCCCAAGCCCTAACTGCCGGAGCGGCTACTCCCTGGGCCGCTTTCTTAACAGCTTTCCCTTGGGTGGTGACTTCCTGGTTTGCTTCTTGGACCGCGTTCCTGGCCTCGGCCAGCTCGGCTTTTACGTCCGCCAGATCATTGATCGCCTCTTTCAACAAGATCTTTTGCTCTTCAATCTTCTGTCGCCGGATCTCTTCAGACACAAGGTATTTCTCCCGAAAATCCTGATAACCGGCTTCGATCGCTTTCTTCTCGGCCTTCACCTTCTCCAAAACAGACTGGCTTTCTGCCAATTTACGCTCAATTTCTTTCTGCGCTGCAACCTGTTCCGCTGTCGGCGTCACAACTGCCGACGCCGCACCAGCCCCCTGCTGGAAAAAGGAATATTCCGGCAGTGCGCCCGGCTTGGTAATTGCAAGTGTTAACCCAACACGAAGTTCCGCCAAATTCGGCGGCACACGGGGACCGTCAAAAGAAAACGGAGCGCTAAGCGCACTAGCCGGCGCCGCCGCAGCTTGACCCGATACCTTTGCCAATAAAGAATTACTGGCCCTGCTCAAAGCCTCCAGCACGCCTCTATACACAGCCGCAGATTCCGCTTGCAAAGCCTCAACAGCCTCTTCATTGCGCTTATTAACGATAGACGTTATCTTCCCTATTTCCTGGTCATTAGCCGATACCTGCAAAGCGATCTTCTTGGCATATGCCGCTTGATTCATTGCATCTGATGCTTGATTCATCGCATTGATCGCGGCCTCACTCAATTGACGATTCTCGATGATCAATCTGTTCGCCTCTTGCTGAACCTCGGACACATTAATAATTAAGTTTGTAATACTTTTCCCATCCGAAGGCGCCGCCGCGATACTCTGCTGTAAACCCGCCAGCTTGGCATTCTCCAGATTTAGACTCTGAACCGTTGCTTTAAGCGAAAGGATATCATCAGAAAGACCCTGGTCTGGCACACTCACCGTCGTTGTTGCCTTGGCGCCATTCGACGCTTCTGGTTGGACCACCGCGGGCGTGCTGGCCACCACCGGAGCAGTGGCTTGCGGCGCTTGCGGTGCAACCACCGCTACGGCAAGCGCATTGGATGTAGTAGTATGCGCGACACTCGCAACCCCTGCGCCGGTTGGCCCCGGGGCCACCAAAGTCACCACCGTTGTTGAACCCACCGAAGCCCCTGTGCTCGAAGCCACTGTAGCTGGCGCATCCTGCACTGCCGCCAGGGCTACATTCGAAGATGAACTGGCCCGGCTTTTTGCAGCCTGCAAAGCGGCGGCGCCCGCGCCCTGTCGAATATCTCCCGCTCTTAACAAAGCCTTGCCGGGCTGGCCCATAAAAGCCACCTTGGAAGCCTTGCCATTATCAGGCGAGTGCTTCATTAAATCTTCGGCTCCCCGGCCAAAGGCCGATGGCGCCATTAATAACACCGAAAGAAAAGTAAGCCCCGCGAGCTTGTTCTTATTTCCCCAAACCCGGCGGGCCGCAGCCATAAGCACATTCTGAGGCGCCACTTTCTCACCCAGATCATAACCACCCGAGAAATATTTCCTGGGAAGACTGTCGTCCGTAACCGAATCGGCTTCATCTTTTATGTAATTGAATACCCCCACCTTAAAAGCTTCCAGGTACTTGTTGTAGATCTCCTCTTTGGCCAACTGCGGATCGGCAATAGCAATACCATTGCTTTTGTCCTGGTCCGCATACGCCTGACCCAAAAGGCTGTCTTTAAGCGACTTCTTGAACCAGGTGGCCAGGATCATGGCGTTATACGCCTGTCGGGTAGCCGCAAAGTGCGCGCCTTCGTTGACTTCTTTTTCGATGACCGGGATCACGATCTCACGCAGGATGTTTTTGGCAATGTTGTTTTCGGTTAGCGTTGGGTTTGGCTGCGTGCTTGCAGGATCGTTTGGCGTTTGGGTTGAGACCTGGGTTGCTTTCGTATTCGTTGGTTGAGAGGTTGGCAGACGGCTAGGGGACACGAAGCCCCGCTCATTGGTATCCGCTGGCGGGGCATCATGTCCCCTGGTTGGCATAGCATTAGTCGACGTCGCTAAATAGTCCGTTTCCAGTATTACCTTTAAGTGACTGTCTACCACTAGGACGGTGTCGTCTTTTTGGTACACATCGGCGGTATCGGGGGTGATCCACACTTTGTTGAAAGTGTCGACCGGGATATCCGTAGTGCCAAACTTTTCATATGCCTGGGCGTACACCTTTTCCCAGAACTTTTTACCGATGGCGTCTTCCGGGTATATTAAAGAAGCGGTCATCTGCTTAAGCAAATAATCCTGGGCCAAAAGATCACGGCCGAGCGCGGTCCGGGAAAAGTTTTCCGGAATGACCCGGCTGGACTCCAGCGGCGACAAGTTAACCCACATATCCTTGTTGGGCGTGGTTAAGGAAGCCATAAAGTACTTGATGATCTTTTCGAACTCGCTCTTTTTTACCTCATCAGTCATTACCTGCTGGCCATTGTCCATGATGAAATAGAAATTGAAAGGGTCCTTAAAATCAACCTTCATCCCGCTGATGTTAGCCGGCTGAAACGCACCGCTCACGTGGACCATCGAGCCCGGCACCGGCAAAACCGCCGCCACCTGGGCAAACCCGGATTGAGCCGGGATCATTAACAGGAACGCGGCTATGACCGTTACCGCCACTCCGCGAAACCAAAAAACCTGCGTCAAATGTTGCAACATAACAAGCTCCAATATGTAGTTGATGTTAGACTATGATGGGAAAACGCCCATAAGCGATCTAAAAATAAGAAAACCCATGCCAATATCAAGTAAGTATGCACTATAAAATGGGAAAAATCAAGGCGGGGAGCAAAACTTGTTGTAAAGCCTTACAATCAAACATCTTTTGCGGCAGAAATATATTGCGGCGCATAAACTGAAGTGATCCAGCTTCCAAAACTCACAACAAAGACCTTTGACGCAAATGCGTTCGATCCATCACCGTGAACTTGCCTTCCAAGGTCACATGACTATCCGCGATAGCCAACAACAACAAAGCCGCAGGCTCTTGGCCAGTCAACGGATCAAACCGGAAATAAACAACACCGGCTGGCGGTTTAAGCCCATAACGATAAATCAATTCACCATAATCACGATCAAAAGTAAGGATAATCCTTCCATCATTACGCGCCATCTGCATAACAGCCGGGTCGTTCGCACCAGCGGCAACTTCCGAAACACTTAGCACATCAAGACCGCTGGCCCGCAAAACTTTAATGCTGTCCAAGGGAATATTTTCATTGGCGAGGAACTTCAAGACTGGTCTCCACCGTGAAAAGCATACAAGGTTTCCGTACGCAGACAATCAACAGAGTAGGCGAAAACTGCGTGCAAAGCTTCCGCCGTCAAAACGGGATAATTTCTTAAGACCTGCTCCTCAGTCCAGCCAGCGGCGAACAAACCCAGCAGGAATTCAACCGATAAACGAGTACCAATTACCACCGGCTTACCCGAAAGCACCTCGGGATCGGAAGCAATAAACTTATTCCATTCAGTATCCATATTTACGATCTCCTTTCCCGCTTCAAGTATAACCCGAGCCAGAGCAAATACCAAACAAAAGTTACCGGCACCACCCCTCAGTCCTTCGAGCTTGCCATGGTTAGCAGCACCATGCCGATCACCGCCAGAAGCGGGCCGATACAGCCGCGGAATACCATGTGTATGAACACCCAATCGCGGAAGGTAAGCGTTATGCCGCCGATTACCAGCAAAAATCCCAGGAATATAAAAACCAGCTTTTTCATTTTATCTCCAGATTAGCTCCAACCACCCGGTCAGAGGGCCTCGCTCTCCCGCGGTACACATTTCCACCGCCGGTGCAGCCAGGACCATTGCTCGGGATACTTTTTAATATAATCTTCGGTCATAGCGGTGAACGCCCGGGTATTGGCCGCCAGGTCGGCGCGCTCGTCGCCGGTCGATACGAATTCAAGCGGCCCCTCAATAACAATGCGAAACTTCTTCCCCTCCGGCAAAGCGAACGCCATAAATAACGGCACCCCGGTCTTTTGCGCATAGATCACCGGGCCGGGTGCAGTCGCGGCCGGATGCCCAAAGAAATCCACGAAAATCCTCCCCGCGGCCCCGTAATTCTGGTCTACCGGCATAAAAAGCAACTCGCCCGCTTCGATCGCCCGAATACTCTCGGAGATACAAGCCCGCACCGGCGTACTTAATATCACTTTAATGCCGGTATGCCGAAAAGCATCGCGGAACTTGTTGCGCAGGAACTCGCCGCGCGGCGGCTTGGCCACCACACTCACCCGATAACCCGCGCTAACAAAGCGAAACATCATCCAGGCAAACGGGCCAAAATGCGCTATCCCGATAACCGCCCCTTTACCTTTGGCCAGGGCGGCAGAAAGCTTCTCGATACCATTGAATTCAAACAAGCCATTGGAACGCTCGGGACGGTCAAAAGTATGTACAAACCCGGCCAGGCCGTCGGCCAGATTAAGAAAAGACACCCGCGCCAAACGTTTCTTTTCCTTGATATCGATGGCGTCGCCAAACGCCAGGCCCAGAGTCTCCAAGGCGTATTTCTCGGCCTTGCGATTAAGCAAATAAAAAACCCGCACCATTAACCAGACAAAAGGGAAATAAATACAAGCCGGCGTAACGCGCACCAGCCAAAGGAAGAAATAGAAGAAGAAAGATTTGATCCCGTTCACAAGGCAATGGTCTTCTTGATAAGCCGCACCAGAGAAGCGGAATTGATCGGCTTGGTAACATGCCCCACCGCGCCGGCCGCCATTTCCATCTTGACATCATCGTCCGAAGCTTTTGCGGTCAGGAAAAGCACCGGGATATGCGCGGTCTCCGGGGAAGCCTTCAAGCGCTTGCAAACTTCGCGGCCTTTTATAGTGGGCATAATAACGTCCAGCAAAATAAGCCCGGGCTGTTCGGACGCCGCCAAAGCCAGGCCCTCCTCACCGTTCATGGCCGAGATCACCTCAAACCCGTACGAACCTAAAATGGGTTTAAGCATCACGTGTAAAGTCCGCTCGTCGTCGATCAGCAGGATCTTGTTCGACCCCTGCGCCGCCGGCTTCTTTTTACGGAAAGACGCCACCAGGCCCGCCGCCAGGATCAGCACGCACAGGACTATGAACCATTCACCACATTTGGTATACCAAGTCATTTGCACCTCCGGATAAACCGATGTTACCACAAATCCGCGCGTTAGCACACGGCGGCCTTGATTATCTTGCACGCAAGCCCCTTCGCGCCCGTCTGCGCTTACCACGCAACTTTCGCCGGTATTGGTAGCGCGCAAAAGCGGGCGGGCATTCTCGGCCGCCCGGAAACGCGCCTTATCCAGGTGCATGGCCGGCTGGCCGGAAGCCCGGAACCAGGCATCGTTGGTGATATTTACCAGAAACCCGGCGCCCAGGCGTGCATAACGCCGCGCCAGCTCGGAGATAGTATCCTCAAAACACACCAGCACGCCAAACTTGCCCAGGCCCGGCACATTAAAAAGCGCGTCGGCGGCCCCGGGAGTAAAATCATCAATACCCACAATATCCTGCAGGAAGGGCAATTGCCGGCGGAACGGGATGTATTCACCAAAAAGCACCAGGTGCTGTTTGCTTTTCGTGTCCAGCACCTCTCCCGCGGGCCCCATCAGTACAGCCGAGTTAAAATATTTATCGCCGTCGCGGGTAATGGCGCCAAAAAGCAGATAGGCGCCGCTTTCCCGCGCGAAGGCCTGCACCTCGGCCAACAGCTCGGGCTGGTCCCACATAAAATTAGGAAAAGACGATTCGGGCCAGACTATCAAGCGAGGCTTGTCGGCCAAAGCCTGGCGGCTTAGATCAATGAGGCCCCGCACAATATCCGCTTTACCGGCCGGATCCCAGGCCTCGGACAACGCAATGTTCGGCTGGATCAGCGCCACCTTAAAACCATTGGCACGTTTAACTTGCACGCCAGAGAAAGACGTCCCCGCGATCATCACCAGGCACGCCGCCAGCACTCCGGCAAAAATCCGCGCCTCTTTTTTCTGAACGCCAAAAAACATTTCTTTAATTGTAAAATTCGCGGCCAAGACCAGGAAAGACCACCCGCTCACTCCGGTAACCGAGGCCAGTAACGCCGCCCCCGGTAAAGAAGCCTGGCTATCGCCCAAACTGGCCCAGCCAAAACCGGTCAAGGCCACCGAACGAATATATTCCAGGATGACCCAGCCGGCGGAAAGCAATAAGGCAAGGGGGAGAAAAGCAAATTTACGACGGGTGAGAAAATAATATAACCAGCCAAAAACGCCAAAATACAATGCGCAATAGGCGCTTAAGAATATAAGCCCGAGGGTCGTAACGTAATGGATCCAAACCAGCGCCGCCACGAAGAAAGCCAGCCCCGCCGCGTAAGCCAGGCCGAAAGCCGCGCGCCCGGACCGGGCGCGATCCAGCGCGCACAAAAGCGGCACTAAAGCCACCCAGGCCAGGCCCCAGGCATTGACCGGTGGAAAAACCGCCCATAATAACAACGCCGAACTCAAGGAGAACATTAACGCCATAACCAGGCCCGCGCCAAGATCCGCTTATTTAACAACAGTGCTCAGGATCCGCAACATTTCTTGTACTTTTTGCCGCTGCCGCAAGGGCAGTCGTCGTTACGGCCCACTTTCGCGGCCGCGCCGGGCTGTGGCACTTCCGGCTGGCGGCGCTTTTGCGGCACCATGGCCGCGCCCAAAGCGCTGGTTGCCGCCGATGAGCCCGAGGACGCATCCGCCGCACCAGGGGCCCGCAGTGAACCCTGCATGCCGGAGAATTCCTGGTGCACCATTTCCTGCTGGGTGCCGTAAACATTCCTCACCCGGTGCTCTTCTTCCATCGGCTGAAGTTTAAAGATCATTTCCGCCACATCAACGTGTATGGACTCATACATCGCCTGGAACATATGATAGCCTTCCCGCTTGTACTCCACCAGCGGGTCGCGCTGGCCCAGCGCACGCAAGCCCATGCCTTCTTTCAGGCGGTCCATGGCGTAAAGGTGCTCTTTCCATTTGTGGTCGATAGTGTGCAAAAGGAACATCCGCTCCAGGCGGCGGATCTGCTCCACGCCAAAGCGGGCCTCTTTCTCGCCGTACACTTCCTTCAGCCGGCCGTAAAGCATGTTCGTCAGGTCCGCAGGTGCCGTCTCGGGAATAGTCCCCTTTAAGGCCGTGATGTCGAAATTGAACCGGTCCAGAAAATAAACTACCAGGCCATCCACATCCCAATCCCGGGGAGCGCGGTCTTCCACGCAGAAACGGCGCACCACGTCCTCAACCGTGGAGAGCACCGATTCCTGGATAAGCTCGCGGGTATCCTCGCCCTCGATGATCGAACGGCGCAGGCCGTAAATGACCTCGCGCTGTTTGTTCATGGTGCTGTCGTACTCCAGCAGTTGCTTGCGGATCTCGAAGTTAAAACCTTCCACGCGCTTCTGCGCGATCTCGATAGCGCCCGACACCATGCCGGATTCCAGCACCTGTCCTTCCTCAAAACCAAAATGGTCCATCATGACCTTGATCCGGTCGCCGGCAAAAAGGCGCATCAGGTCGTCTTCCAGCGACACATAGAACCGGGAAGAACCGGGGTCGCCCTGACGGCCGGAGCGCCCGCGCAACTGGTTGTCGATACGGCGCGATTCATGGCGTTCCGTACCCATGATGTGCAAGCCGCCCAAAGCGGTAACCTGCTCGCGTTCTTTCTTTACCTGGTCGCGCAACTGGGCCAGGAACTGGTCCATCAGCGCCTCATGCGACGGGGCTTCGGCCTTGTTCTTTTCGGCCTCGCGGATCTTTTCGGCCGCCAGGGTGCGGGCCATAAAATCGGCATTGCCGCCCAGCATGATATCGGTACCACGGCCGGCCATATTGGTGGCAATAGTCACCGCCTGGTAACGCCCGGCCTGGGAAATGATCGTGGCTTCCAGTTCATGGTATTTGGCGTTTAAAACCTTATGCTTCACGCCCTTGGCGGTGAGCATACGGGAGATCAGTTCGGATTTGTCGATCGACACCGTACCCACCAGCACCGGCTGGCCTTTTACGTGGCACTGTTCGATCTCCTTGACCACCGCTTCGTATTTTTCGCGAGAGGTCTTGTACACACAATCCGGATGGTTCACGCGCTTGAGCGGCCGGTTGGTGGGGATCACAATTACGTCCAGATTGTAGATCTGCTTGAACTCGTTGGCCTCGGTATACGCCGTACCGGTCATGCCCGAAAGCTTGCGGTACATGCGAAAATAATTCTGAAAAGTGATCGTGGCCAGCGTCTGGTTCTCACGTTCGATCTTGATGCCTTCCTTGGCCTCCACCGCCTGGTGCAGGCCGTCCGACCAGCGGCGCCCGGGCATCATACGGCCGGTAAATTCGTCGACGATAATAACCTTGCCGTCGTTAACCACATAATCGGTGTCTAAATGAAAGAATTCCTTGGCCCGCAAAGACTGCAAGATGTGGTGGCGGAACTCGATGGTCTCCATATCATGCAGGTTGGCCACCCCGAAAAGCTCGGCGCCCTTGGCCTCGCCCTGCTCGGTAAGCGACACGTTCTTGGCTTTCTCGTCGGCCACATAATCAAAACCCTTGCCCAGGTCCTCGCCGCGGTGTTTGGCGTCGATCTCGTCCGCCTCGGTCACCCGGCGGCCCTTGAGCTGTAAGGAAATATTATGCGCGCGAAAATATTTGTCGGTCGACTCCTCGGCGGGCCCGGAAATAATAAGCGGCGTACGCGCTTCGTCCACCAGAATGCTGTCCACTTCGTCGACCACCGCAAAATGGTGCGGGCGCTGGACCATTTCTTCCTTGGCCAGCACCATGTTATCGCGCAGGTAATCGAACCCGAACTCGTTGTTGGTGCCGTAAGTGATATCACAGCCGTAAGCCTTCTGGCGCTCGGCCGGATGCATATCGTGCTGGATACAACCCACGGTCAAACCCAGAAATTCATAGATGGTGCCCATCCACTCGCGGTCGCGCTTGGCCAGGTAATCGTTCACCGTCACCACATGCACGCCGTCGCCGGAAAGAGCGTTGAGATAAGCGGCCAGAGTGGCCACCAGGGTCTTACCTTCACCGGTGGTCATTTCCGCAATATTGCCATAATGCAAAACCATGCCGCCGATCAACTGCACGTCGAAATGCCGCATATTCATCAGGCGCTTGCCGGTTTCGCGCACCACGGCAAAAGCTTCGGGCAAAAGGTCTTCCAGCACCGCGGCCTTGGCCTCCCAGAGGTCCTTCTCGGCCTGCTTGAACTGCAGCTTGAGCGTCTGGCGCTCGTCGATATTGGGCGAAGCTATGTAGAGGGCCTTCATGCGGGCGGCCTCTTCGGCCGTTTTGGCGACCGCGGCAGAAATACGCTGGCGGAATTCCCCGGTCTTGGCCTTCAGCTCGGATTCGGTCAACCCGGAGAGCCGCGCTTCAAAAGCGTTTATTTCCACCACTTTCCGGGCCAGGCGCTTTACTTCACCGACCGAAGGCAAGGGAGAATCGTCGTTGATATTTATATTGACCGCCGGCTTGAGTGAAGCCACATAACGCCGGGCGGAAGCAATTACAGGCTTACGGATAATGGCATCGAACATAATGGTCCTTTCTGGAATATCAAACGCGCATCTTTAAAAAAGCTTCAATGAACAGGTCTATTTCCCCGTCCATGACTTTCTGGACATTGCCGGTCTCGGCCTCGGTACGATGGTCTTTCACCAGCTGGTACGGCTGGAAAACATAGGAGCGGATCTGACTGCCCCATTCGATCTTCTGCTTGTTACCCGACTCGGCGGCCAGCTTGCTGCTCAGCTCCTGCTCCTTGATCTCGAACAGCTTGGCCTTAAGCACCCGCATACAACGGGCCTTGTTCTGCAACTGCGAACGCTCCACCTGGCTGGAAGTTACGATGCCGGTGGGGATATGCGTAATGCGCACGGCGGAGTCGGCCGTATTAACACTCTGCCCGCCGGGGCCGGAAGAGCGGAACACATCCACTTTAAGGTCGTCGGGATTAATAGCCACTTCCACGTCGTCCTCGATCTCGGGGATAACGTCCACCGACGCAAACGAAGTATGGCGGCGTTTGTTGGCGTCGAAAGGCGAAATGCGCACCAGCCGGTGCACGCCTTTCTCGGCGCGCAGATAACCGTAGGCCTTCTCGCCCTCGATCCGGATGGAAACATTCTTGATGCCGGCTTCTTCCCCGTGCAATATGTCGTACACCTCAACCTTGTACCCCTTGTTCTCCGCCCAGCGCGTATACATGCGAAAAAGCAGGCTGGTCCAGTCGCACGACTCCGTGCCGCCCGCCCCGGAATTAAGGCTGAGCAAAGCATTGCAATCGTCGTACTGGCCGGACAACAAAACCTGGATCTCGAGTTTGGCCACGATCTGGGCCAGCAGGCCGGACTCCACCTCGATCTGGGCCTCCAGGTCGGCATCGCCGGCCGATAATTCCAGCAGTTCGCGCGCGTCGGCGGCCCTTTTCTCCGCTTCTTTCAAAGGATCAACCTTGGCCTTGAGGCCCTTAAGCTCTTTAATAAGCTTGTTGGCCTTGGCCTGGTCGGACCAGAAATCGGTCAGGGTCATCTGATCTTCCGCCGCGCGGATACGCTCGATCAATACCGGCAGGTCAAAGAAACCCCCGTAGGTCGGTAAGTTTCTGGGATAATTCCGTGATCTTGCGGGACAGCATTTCATTCATAAATTTTAAAACTCCAAAGACACAGCACACAACCCGTCAAGGTTGACGGTATTACGAAGTTCAAACTTTAACATTTATACGCTAAACCGGAAATGCGCCACATCGCCTTCCTGCATTTCGTAATCCTTGCCTTCCAGCGTGATCTTCTTGGCTTCCTGGATAGCTTTATACGAGCCCAACTCCACCAGGTCTTTATAACGATAGATCTCGGCGCGAATAAAGCCGCGCTCGATGTCGGAATGGATCTTGCCGGCGGCCTTCACCGCTTTCATCCCGGTGGGGATAAGCCAGGCGCGGGTTTCCGTCTCGCCGGCGGTAAAGAAACAGGTCAAGCCCAGCAACTCGCGCCCCGCCTGGGCCAGGCGCTGTAACCCGGGTGAACCTATGCCGGCGGCATCATAATACTCCTTGCGTTCCTCGGGAGGCAGTTGCACGATCTCGGCCTCGAACTTGGTACATAAAGGGATAATGGCCGCCCCTTCTTTCGCCGCGCGCTCTTTAAGCGCCTTGAGCAAAGTTTCATCCGGGCCGCCTTCGTCGGTATTGGCCACATACATCACCGGCTTGGAGGTAATGAACATAAACTCGCGCGCCAATTCCTGGTCCAGGCCTTTTTGCATACGCACCGGAATCCCAAGGTCCAGACCTTTAAGCACCGCCTCCAACACCTCGCATTTATCCTTGGCGGCCTGATCCCCGCACTTGGCGGGCCGCAGCCATTTATCCAGCGCTTTCTGCGCCTGCTGAAGGTCGGAGAGTATCAATTCGGTCTCGATGATCTCGGTGGCCGATATCGGGTCCAGCGAGCTCATGACATTTATTACATTGTCGTCCTTAAAACAACGCACCACGTGCGCCACCGCGTCCACATTACGGATATTCGACAGAAACTGGTTGCCCAGCCCCTCGCCGGTACTGGCGCCTTTCACCAGGCCCGCGATATCCACAAAACGGATGCCCGCCGGCGTGATCTTGGCCGACTTCCATTCCCCGGCCAGCCGGATAAGGCGCTCGTCGGGAATAGGCACCACCCCCACATTGGGGTCAATGGTCGTAAAAGGAAAATTAGAAGCCGCCGCGGCCGCGCCGGTTAAAGCATTAAAAAGTGTAGACTTGCCCACGTTAGGCAGCCCGACGATACCGATCTCCATGAAAGCCTTTCTATACTGCGTTACCAGGGATTTTTTTGAAGGCCTATCTTACCTGCCCGGACGGGTTATGTCCAAAGAAAAGTACATCCCGGCTATAAATATTAAATAGGCATTGTTCTCTGCCTGAAAGTTAATAGAATACATTTAATAGCAACTTAACACTCAAAAGCAGGAGGAAAAATGGGCGACAAGAATCCGAAGAACAAGATCAAGAAGACCAAAGCGGGCAAAAAGAAGTAATCCAGTACCGCCAGGAATGTTGGACGGCAACCGGGGGCAGGCGTGAGCGATCAGGCTGGTCCCCGGTTTTTCTATTCAAAGACTTTGCGGGCCCTTAACAGCCGGTGATACGCCACGGCAAAACGATGCGCTTCATCGCGCACCCGCTGTAAAAGTTTGAGCGCCAGCGAATCGCGCGCCAAAAGCACCGGCCCGCGCCGGCCGGGTAAATAAACCTCCTCTTCGCGCTTGGCCAGAGAGATCAAGGGGATGGTCACTCCCAGTGCGTTCAACTCCCCCAAAGCAGCCGTTAACTGGCCCTTGCCGCCGTCGATCATGACCAGGTCCGGATACGGCGTGCCCTCCCTCTGCAACCGGCCGTAGCGGCGGCGCACCACCTCGGCAACCATCTTAAAATCGTCCATGCCGCGCACTTCTTTTATGCGAAAACGCCGGTAGTTGGGCTTGTCGGGCTTGCCGTTAACAAAAGCCACCAGCGACCCCACCGCCCGCTCGCCCATGGTGGTGGAAATATCTATACACTCGATCCGCTCCGGGCTCCGCGGCAAAGCCAGCGCGCGCTCGAGCTGTTCGGCCTCCTTGAAATAATTAACATCCGGGCTGGACGAATACAAAGCGCCCACCGCGCGCAATTGATCGCGCGCCTGGGCGGCCCGCTCAAAGTCCTGGCGCCGCGCGTAGCCTTCCATTTGCGCGCGCAATTCCCCGTAGAGCTTGTCCCGCTCGCCTTCCAGTACGCAAATAATATGCTTGATGGTCCGGCGGTATTCCAGGGCGGTAACCTGGCCGGTACAGGGCGCCGGGCACAAACCAATGTCATGATATAAACAAGCCTTGCCAGCCAGCGGGTCGCAGGAACGGAACGGGAATATTTTGCGGATCAGCGCCAGGGCGTCCCGGATCAGCGCCGGGTCGGTATAAGGCCCGAACCAGCGCCCTTTAACTGTGGCTCCGCTCCGCGCTTCCTGCGCCGGTGAGCGCCGCTCGATCGTCACCAACGGAAAGCGGTCCGCCGAGATATGGATATAGGGATAGGTCTTGTCGTCTTTAAGGTCAATGTTGTATTTGGGCTGGAGTTTTCTGACCAACGAAGCTTCGAGGATCAACGCTTCGGCTTCGCTCTGGGTAGGGATATGATCGATGTCGGCAATATTACTTACCAGCAGGTCAGTCTTAAAACCCTGGCTCCGGCCGCTGAAATACGACCGCACCCGCCGGCGCAAACTCACCGCCTTGCCGACATAAATAACCTCGCCCGCGGCATCTTTCATAAGATACACGCCGCTGGAAACCGGCAACCGGCTGATCCTGGCTGACAACAAACCCGCTTCGCTCATTGGGTTAAAATACACCACCCGCCAGTCTTTGGCAAGCGTTGTGCCGGGTGCGCAAAGACTCCCTTAGGCCAACAGGCGGCCTCAGCAAGATAAAAGCATTAGGCCTCCTCCCCAGATGGAGAGAAGGCCATAAAAAACCTTTTTGACTATGCTATTCTTACTGCGTAATACACTGATAAAAGATTGCTTCCCCAGCCGCTATCGATTCAGGACCCATTGGAGACAAATACCCATCAGCATGCGACGTAGCCCTTGACTTTGAATCCGCCGGACAAGCCAGATACGCCGGCCTGGTTGTGTCCGCAGGACACACCGCCTCTCCCCACGGATAACGACAAGTCGTGTTCCCGTCATTCCAGATTGTCCAGTCAGCATTTCTTGCCGTTCCAGTATAACCGCCCACAACCAGCCCTTTCTGCCGCGGCATCAAGGCACAGCCCGCCGGCACTGCCTGGGCATTCAGGTCACCCGCAAAAACCAGGACCACCGCCAACAAAGCCAACACGCCAAGCGACGCACGTACTGTTGAGCGATTTAGTTGTATTATCATAAAATGCCCCTTTCTATAATTGTTTCCTCGTCCTGCCGGCTTAAAATTACCAGCAAGAACTCGACCCGTTACAATAATATCCCGCCGCACAACTGCCCTGGTAATAATAGCCCGCCGGACAAGTTTGCGGATTAGCCCCGGCCACCCGATAATAACCGTTCGGACACGAAACGCAGGCCGTACCATCCCACACCTTGTCATCCGGACAGCAATTAAGGCTGTACGTTCCACTGGCTTGCTCCGCGCTCTGCCCGCAATCTATCGGACAAGGCTTGCTAGCCGTACTCTCCTCAACTGACTGACAAATACCATCGCCGCAAGTCGGGGATTTACAATCCGTTGGGCAACGAGTAGGGCCGGGCACACTGGCTCCGGTTTCATTCATATCACAAATTTGATCCCCACAAGAACTGGTTGTGTCCATAGCCGCGTTAGGATTACAAGCCTGCAACACCCTAAGGATCGCCGCCTTGGTCGCAGTCAAAGAATCAGCACCCACCGCGGAACTGGAGAAATATTCATGCCCACAGGGTGCAGAGGTGATATATTCCCGGGTAATTCCCAAAGGCGCCGAAGGTTTGGAAACCAGTGATTCGTCCTTTTGCACCGAAATATTCCAGGTCCCCGTGCCACAGATCGTCCCGTTTGCCTGACAGGCACTACCGTTCCACGAATAGCCTCTGGCGCAAGAATACTGACAATATTTAAGAACCGGACGCCATGGATCAGTACACGGGTCTTCTCCGTGATAATTAAGAGAATCTGGCGTTGGCGCGCTAGCGCTAGCGCAAAAACCCTGCGAATCCGGGCTTACGGTGGGCCAGGCGCCGGAATTACAATACGTTGCATTAGCAGGCGGCGTAGCGCAATCGTTCATTTCCGGCTCGGTAACACAAGTGGCCGTGTTTCTTTCGAAACACAAAGTATTCCCCGAGCATCTAATGCCGCAAGCCGGCGTATTCGCACAACAGACCCGGCCCATGAAAGGCGAATAGCTACCAACATTCGGCAGACACGAGCCCTGGGTCCTCAGCCCCGGCATATTTTTATCCGGCAATTCCGCAGACCGCCGATATAGTTCCGGAGCCGCGGAACCGCTTCCCAGAGGGAATTGATAAACGCTTGTGAATGTATCACCACAGCCCTGGGTAAAGAAAACCGAATCCGTGCTCCCCATTGCTATCCAGCGGGCATCTACCGGATTGCAAGAGACCTTGTCCGCGGCATTGCAGTATTCCGAATAGCTACCGGTGTTGGTCCAGGTGGTGCCGGCATACGCGGGGCAAGACGAAGTACGCACACAAAGAGAACTGCCGGAAGACCAGGTAGATCCCGCCGGACAACAAGCTCCGGCCGGACCGCCGCCATTACATACTGCGTTACACACACCGGTAGCCGGACATGCAGTAACCAGGGAGAAGGTCGTATCTGTCACTGGAACAGTGTTGCTGGAACAAGCCGTAGAATTCGCCGGTAAATTGAGGCAGGTACCCGCAGGCAGGCAAGCGCTGGGCGCTCCGGCTCCACTGGCCGGCAGGCTATTTATATACGAAGCCCACTCCGAAGCATATTTCATAGGAATAAAACGAGGCCTGGCGGCTGTCGTAACAGGCATTCTGATACAGTTGTTCAATACATCCAATGTATCTGCGCTGGACAAAGCGCCTGAAAATATAAAACCATTAACCCGGCCGGCCGGATCGTTGGTAGTGCCAGGCTTGAAAGTATCATCCTGGGTAACCTTGATACTCCGGCCGCTGACACTGGAAAAATATATATTCTTTGTTGCCGGATTGAATCTGGCATTCTTTAAGACAGATATGTTGTAGGTTGAATCCAAAAGGACATTACCTTCCGTCAGGCAATTAACCGGAGTTCTGGATGTTGAATAACAATCATTGTAGTCAGTGGTTGTGGATTGGCCGCCACTACTGGAAAGAACATCCCCGGCTTGCACAGCGGCGAAGATAAGAAACGTACTGCAGATCAAAAAACATTTTACCCGTGACATATATCCCCCTCCTTCAGGGAGCAGAGCACGTCATCCTGCTTAAAGTATATACGACAAAATGCCCAAAAGCAATGGCCGAAGAAAATAAATGAGGCAAGAAGAAAACGCTTTCAATCCTACGGGAGTTAGGCAGGAAAACAACCCCAAATGACCCGATTGCCAAATGGCAACTCAATTGCAATGGATCAAGGCAGGCACACTACACTAGTGTGGTGATTCATATATCTCTTTACATTTGAATCACCACACTGGAGCAATGGAGCAATCGAAAATGGAGAAATATTAAAACATTTGGCTCCATTGCGGTCTATTTTCGATTTTCCAATGCTCTTCAAATGTAAAGAAGCGTCAGACACACTACACTAGAGATCCGGCTGGCAGGAAGCGCTGTTGGTGTCCCAGAACTCGTCTTCCAGGCAGCAATGGCCATTGCTGAAGGCATACCCAGCCTCACAATGAAAAGCGCATTTATAAGGCGTGGTGGTGGCGCTGTAGAGCTTGGGATACGCAGGCTCACCGCAGATGCCATTGGCATCCACCGGATATATAATATCCGTCTTCTGCCCCGGGATCCAGTAAACCTCGCCTGCCGGCAAAGCCGGGCAATCCGCGCCATTGGCTACCGTAACCTCCTGGCACACATTACCTGAAGTACGGCATTGCGTAGCGGCACAAGCCGGAAAACCGGAATCAACGCAAGCCACGTTATTCCAGCGCTTGTTGGGCGGACACCGATAGAGGCATATACCGGTATTGATCCCCGCAAAATACTTGGGCCCCGCAAAGGCCGGAGTATACGATTCCATTGCACAATAGGTGCCATCGGTAGACGGATTTGCACAACGCATCATAAAAGCCAGGGTCGCATTTGAATAAACCGATCCCGTTGTATCGGTCCAGACCGTACCACCTGGCTTGTCAATACCTGTCATATTACAAAGATACGGCCCGCGCATTTTGTAAAAAACATCCCCGGTCCCGCAATTGACCTCGGCCTGAAGAACACTGGCCAAAGTAGAATAATCTCCGGTTGGATTAAAGAAGAACAGGTCTGGAACAGTAAGGGTAACACTTGTTCCCGGAGCCAGCGGCGGGATCGCTATTGGGTAATAAGGATACTCCTTGCTCGTAACAGGATCACGATAAATCCCCATGTTCACATTACCAGCCGCAAACTCCTGAATGATCAAACGGCTGTTCGTAGTAACTTGATTAATGTAATAGTTTTCGCTGGAAGTCATTTCAGGCGCCCGGATCACCAGATTGGCTTTCCTGCCCGGAAAAGCTACCGCAGTGTTATTGGTAAGCTTGATGTCGGCCTGGGCCTGCTGTCCCACATTCTTGATAATGTAGGAGATCGTCAGATCGGAGCAGCTGTACGGTATACACTCCTTAACGTCCGGATCCCAGAAATTTCCATCCGCACAACATTGCAAAGGATCCAGAGCCACTGACACACCCTGGACTACTGCCACCACCCGGTTGGCCACACATTGGAAAGTGGTGACCCCCGCAGTATTCCCGGTACAAACATTGGGCGTAGCGGTATCCGAATTGGTTGCGCCGCGCCAGCCCGAGAAGTTGCAATAAACTTCATCCTGCGAATATCCCGAAGGAACCGCTCCGCACTCTGCCACCGGGCCATCACAGATCCTGCGTAAATACCCGCCGGAACACACCAAAGACACCGTGCTCGCCGGGTTAGTAACCTCATTACGGGCCGTCAGCGTACTATTCGCCATAGAAGCCGGACAAGGTATGCGGAAATCGGTAACGGGCGCCACATTGTCCGAAGCACAACCTCCCGCCACAGACGGAGCAGACCCGCCAATTGAGCGCAAACGGCCGCTGGCACACTTGAAATACAAATTCTTGAAGCCAGAAGCGCTGTCGCCTTCGTAAGAGCCCCAGTTCGTGCCCACACAAGCAATGCCGCAAGAAGCAGTTGTAGCTTTGCAGACCATCTTGACAGGATCCCAGGCCTCACCGACAGGACAAGTAACAGCTCCCGGAGCACAAATGCCGCTATCAAAAACATATCCCCCGGCACAACTGGCCTGGCATTGAGCCGGCACACTGCAGTTGGCGGCCAAAGTATAATTTGTATCAACCGCCGCCAAAACATTATTGGAACAAGCTACGGAATTAACTGGTAAAGATTTGCAATGAGGCTCGTTCTCACAAGTAGCCGCCCCAGCGGAATTCTGCGCCCCGCCAACGTTCCGTAAATTGGGATAATTACAAGGCACTTCCTGCCAGACATTGGTGTAATCCCAGGAAGACATGGGAGCATTCGTTTTATCAGACCAATATCCCATACCGCCAACACTCCGACTGCACCCGGCAATGGTTGCACTACCCGAACAGGCCGATTGCCCCGTGCTGGAAGCATAGACAAAGTTGGATATCTCGGAACTGATATCAGACGGAACTTCTCCAGCCAAACCGCCGACATTTGCGTCCAAAGCCGCTATCGCTCCGGTAACATAAGAATTGGTTACCGCAAAATGTGTCAACAATCTCCCCGCAATACCCCCTACAAACCGCTCTCCGGTAACCTTGCCGGAGACATAGCAATTCCTTATGGATCCACCGCCGACAAAGCCGGCAATACCACCCACCACTGACTTGCCCTGAACGTCACCAGTCACATAAGAATTAATGATCGTCATAAACCCGTAATTGGCCCCTATCAAGCCGCCGACCGGATCAATCGTAGCCACAATCCTGACGGCAGAATACGAATTGGTGATCTCGGCACCCAAGGTAAATCCGATCAACCCGCCTGCATTCGAAGAAGCCGCGATCTCGCCGGTCGCATAGACATTG
The DNA here is from genome assembly GCA_015232565.1 of Candidatus Omnitrophota bacterium. Lineage (GTDB taxonomy): Bacteria > Omnitrophota > Gorgyraeia > Zapsychrales > Fredricksoniimonadaceae. Next base: position 23,996 of record JADFZK010000023.1, on the reverse strand, counting down.
CTGACAACAGCCTTCAACAATGCACTACTACCAGCTGCTCCAGCCAAAGCGCCCACGCTACTCTTCCCATTGATATTTACATTTTCCAAGCCCAGATCACGAACCACCAGGTTCTGACTGTAGCCGAACAGCCCGATCTCATTGCTTAAAGGACGATTAATGGTCAACCCGGTGATCTTGTACCCGCCGCCATCAAAAACACCATTAAACGGATGCCCATTCCAAATCGGTTGCCCGGGTGGAGGGCCTTCTCCAATCGGCTTGAAACCCTTTCCCGCATTCCATGCAGCGGTTGCCGAACAATCAATATCCTGGGTCAACTTGTAATATTTGTCATTAACTGAAATGCTTTGCAATTGCTGACAATTACAGATCTTGTACGGATTCTCGGCAGTGCCTTCGCCGAACTTGATAATAGGTGAAGAAGGATCGCAGGCCGCCACGCAACTGTTGCCATTGAACCATTCCCCGGCCGGGCAGTTATTACGAATACAACGCACCGGTAAAGCGTCATTCGCATTATAAGGAGCCGTGGCACCGCTCACAAAGTCCACCGTCTCAACCCCGCCTGCTACAACCGTGGAAGACAAATACTGGCTGCCGCTTTCATTAAAAACGCCGATCTTTGATTGCTGATCGTACATGGTCTGTAATTCTTTCTCGGAAGGCAAATACCAGTCCGAGTAACCTCCCTCGTTAAGCCCACTGCAAACACTGGCGGCAATCGGCCGCGCGGGGCACATAGACATCATCAGGTCGGTATTGCCTTCACCGTTGCCAATATCCGATTTATCGTTAATAATATCGGCATGACAGGTATCGCCCCACAAAGACATATTCTGGTCCGCAGGAGCCGCTATCAACACATGACAACCACCGGAATTCCTAACATAGAAAACCCTGCCCCCCTGGTAAGCATCGCCTATCGCCGGACAAAACTGCACGCACTTAAGGCTGGCGGCATCCCACACCTTCCCAAGCGGACAGGCAACGCATTGGGTCCCATTCCAATTCCGGTTGACTTTACAACAAGTCCCCGTAACCGCTCCCCAAGTACCATCGACATTGCAAACAGCCGAGGCTGTGCCACCTCCAACCGCGCAAGTGCCAACGCCAGTCTGACCAGCAAAAGTAACCGGAAAACTAGCGGTAGTGCCGTTCAAAGAAACCACCTCTGCAGAACAAGTGACCGATGGCGGGCAAGCTTCAGATTTAATGCCTCCGGTACCTGACAAGGTACTATTCACAAAAGAATCCCACTCGGACTTGTATTGCATTGGAATAAAACGGGTACGATTCGTATTCTGAGTGGCCCTTACTTCAAAACAACCAGTAGTCGGAAGACCCAGAATATCCAAAGTATTCGCCTCCGCCATTTGAAAAGTAGTAATCGTGGGCAAGATCACGCCGTTAATCCCAGTCGCCGGATCCGAGCCATTACTTCCCGGTTTAAACTGACCAGGTATTGCCTCAATTTTAATATTACTGTGAAACGCATTATTGTTGTAGGGAGCAATGTAGATATTCTTCTGGCTCAGACTAAACGCGGCATATTTTATATTTTGAATATGGTAGCTGCTCTTTAGAAGATCGATACCACTGATTGAAATACATCCGGTTTTAATAATCGGATCCGAGGTGCCTGTGGTCCAACCCGTAAAACATTCAAAACCTGGCCCTTCTTCCACCCCGCTGGCGCCACCAGCAAAAGAATCCGCCGTCATAAAAACAACAGCGGCCAGCGCCAGAAAGAATGTTATGATCCATTTCGCTCGCAACATAAACGCCCACTCCTTAAATGGGCCTAAGGCACTTTTCCCTGCTTGAAGTATATCCGACAAAACCACCAAAAGCAATAGCTGAAGCCGAAAAAAATGGAGAAACAAGAAACCGCTTTCTTCCCGTCGGAAAGATAAACCGGGACACATTATATTTACTTGACAATGAGATAAACCGGGACATATAAACCGGGACACATTATATTTACTTGACAATGTGCCTGGTAAGTTAACATTATTAACGCTTCCTTACATTTTGGAAAGCAATAGAGAATCGAAATTTACTGGCAGGAACTGCTGGCAGGGTTCCAGACTTTACCGGTTGGACAACAATGGCCATTGCTGAGCGCATACCCTGCAGAACAATGATAGGCACAGGAATACAAGCTGTCGGTATCGCTATACACTTTCGGGCAGGGCCGCAAAGGTTTGCAAAAACCAGTCTCGGGGTCGGCTGGATAAGAAGTAGTACATCTCGACCAGGAGCTCGGCCAATATTCTTCCCCCGCCGGCAAGGCCGGGCAATTTGCCTGAGGCGCTGGCGCCCCCTGGCCGCCAACACAAGACCCGTCCACCGGGCTTTTACACTGAAAAGCCGTGCAAATGGTTACATTAATACAGGTAGCAGTGCCACTGTTCCACCTTTGATTAGTCGGGCATCTGAACAGGCACTTGCCATTATTAGGACTGCTCCCCACATAATCCGCGCTGGTAACTGCCGGCACCCAAACATCACCCGGGCATACCACACCGTCCGGGGAAGCCGCTGCGCATACCTGCTCATAATAGCCTGTTCCAGCAGGCCCCCAATACCGGGTATCGATAACAGCCGGAGTCCAGCCAGTTCCGGCCGGAGGAACAGGGCATTGTAAAGGAGCATGCACCGGATAGAAAGCACCGGCGCCACAATTAAGTTCAGCCTGCAACACCGATTCCAGACTGATAAAATTACCAGCCTTTTTAAAAAAACGCAGATCCGGAATAACAATGGTCGCACTATCCCCCGAAGCCAGTGTTGGAATAGCAATATTGTAATAAGGATACTCCCGGCCGGCATCACGATATATACCACCCGTAGACACCACTGAATTGGTCTGCGAGGTTGAATTATTCGAGGTAAGAACAGTATAATAAGGAAGTCGGTCAGTATTTTCGGTAGTCATAACCGGCGGCTCTTTCATTATTAGATTGGCCCTTCTGCCGGTAAAAGTCGTCAATGCATTATTTGTAACCCTTATGTCAACCTTCGCATACTGGGCCACCGGACTGCCCGGTGGAATAACATCCTTGTTAACAAAGCTCACCGTCAGACTGGAACAATTTACGCAAGCCGTGCCATTAAAGAAGTACCCGTTAGCGCTATTGCAACTATACGTACACATTGAGGGCAAAGCCGCCGCATTATATACCGCAACCTCGGGCGGACCCCACCCGAACGCGCCATACATCTGCGTGATCGTTGCAGGAGAATTCAGCTGTAAGGCCGTACTGTTGCCACCGGGCAAGGCACAACTGACTGTCCGGATTTCCCATAGGCAGGAGGACGAACAACCGTCACCGGGATCGGCATCTCCAAAATCACATTGTTCACCGATATTTACAACCCTGTCTCCGCACCTGGCGCAGGCTGGGCATGTACCGCCGCAATCGACGCCGGTTTCCGCGCTATTTTGAATGTTATCCGTGCAGGTCGCAGTGTCCTGGCAGACCCAGGTTGATCCGGTGGCTACGCAAGCCTGCCCAGACCCGCAAGTTACGTTACAAGCGCCACAATTAGCGGCCTGGGTAATATCCGTTTCACATCCGTTAGCAGTATTGCAAAGACCGTCACAATCAGCCCGGCCGGGTAAACACACACACCCGTAACTACCATACCCCCTGGCGTCAATAAAACTTTTCCATTCATTTACAGTTTTTAACGGGATATAAAAATCTGGAGTATTAACAGGCTTGGCAATAACCTTGGAACAATAATTGGTACCATCCAAATTCGCCGGCATAAATACAGTTACCGGATAACTGCCGTTGATCGTGATACCATCCACATCCAATTCCGAATTGGAACCAGACTTGTATTCCACTTCAACCGCAGTTGATGACTGATCACCTACGGAAGCAATATTACCAGTATTGCCCAGATCCACGGACCGAAGTTTGGTCGGGAACCTTTGTGTATTCCCCGGCTGGCCCTTTGCCGCCCGACCGGAGGTCCGCGGCAGAGCAGCGGCCTGGGCGGCGGCTTCGGGCACAGTTAAATAACTGCTTCTGGTATTGGCAGGATCGGCATCACTGATCGTGATCGCCCGCACATCTACGGAAAGAAATAAAGCAAGGATCAAACTGGTAACTAAAGAAAGCAGGCTGTAAAACCGCACTGAAGGAAACATAAAATGCTCCTTAACAAAAGTGCCGGGCAAAAACTTGTTTAAGAACACCCAACTCCAACCGGCGCTTGACCCCGTAACCAGGGCGTCCTCAATTAGAGTATAGAACACTTTCCCGCCGAAAACAAATTGCCCTACAAGTCTATAATATTAAATACATCCTCTCAAGCACGGCAGTGTATGCGTTTACGTGGCTCGCAGGAAACGCACCTGTTCCAGGCGCAGGACATGAGCGGCTAGTAAATAGAGAAGGGCGCCGCTGGGGATCACGATAGCCAGGCGCCAGAGCTCAGGGGTGCCGGGTATTAACCGCCACAGCCACCACACCCCCGCGGCCTGCAGACTGCCTGCGGCAAGAAGTTTAAGGAAGAAACCGGCGAATCGGATATCAAAACCACCCAGTCTGGCCGACAGGAAGCGCATTAAAAGGGCAATGCTGACCACCGAAGAGACCGCGCTGGCCAAAGCAATACCGGCGATCTTTAAAGGAAACATGAGTAAAACATTCAGAAGCGCGTTCACCGCCAGAGAGACCAGCGCCACTTTTACCGGAGTGCGCGTATCTTGTAAAGAATGAAAAGCCGATACCAGAAGCTTTACCCCGCCGTAACCCATAAGCCCCAGGCCAAAACAGATCAGGGCCGAAGCCGTGACCGCGGTCGAATACGCGTCGAAAGCGCCGCGCTGAAAAATAACCCGCACCAAAGGCTCGGCCAGCAAAGACAGCGTGATGGTCATAGGCAACATGATAAAAAAGATATTCTTTAGCGCAAACTCCAGCGTGGCCTTGAACTGCGCCTTATCAGCCGAGAGCGCTTCCTTTGACAGGCGCGGCAAAACCGCCGAGGCCAGCGCCACGCCGAATACGCCCATCGGCAACTGCTCAATGCGCATGGCGTAATAGATCGCCGAGATCCCGCCCGGCCCCACAATGCTTACCAAAGAAGCGCAGATCGTATCCACAAAAATATTCAGCTGGTACACCCCCGACCCCAACAAGCGCGGCAGAATAAGCCGCCCCACTTGCCGCGCGCCGTCATTGTTCATTACTGCCGGCCAGGTATCGGCCCCTGGCCGCGCCGATAAAGCCAGCACTACACCATGTTTCTTAAGCGGCACCCATTGAAACCATAATTGCAAAGCCCCGCCCGCCAGCACTCCGGCGGCCAAACCATACAACGGCTGTTTCAGCCAGAACACCGAGGCCAAAGTAGAGATTATCAAAACCACATTCAGCAAACACGGCCCCAAAGCCGGCATGGTAAATGCGCCATAAGTAAACTGGATAGCCGAAAAGAAAGCGGTCAAGCCGATGAATATAAGGTAGGGGAACATGATCTGGGTAAGCGTTACCGCCAAAGCCGTTTTGCCCGGCTCATGCGCAAACCCGGGCGCTATCAGGCGCACCACCAGCGGCGCCAGTACAATACCCGCGACCGTTATGCCGGTCAAGATCACCACGCCCCAGGCCATCACCGCATTAATAAAATCTTTCAATTCTGCGGGGCGCTTTTCTTTGTATTCCGTCATTACCGGGATGAAAGAGGAATTAGCCGCGCCTTCACCAATAAGGTCGCGGAACATATTGGGCAGGCGGAAGGCCACCACAAAAGCGTCCGCGCTGGCGGCCGTGCCAAAGAAGCGGGCAAAAAGCATGTCGCGCACGAACCCCAGCACGCGGCTGAGGAGCGTGCCCCCAGACATAATGGAAGCCGCGCGTAAAAGGCCGCGCGGACGGGACGACGGTATTATATCAATTGACATAAGGAAGGCACTTTGCTATATTATCCAAAATTTTCGCGCATAAAGAACAACCATTAACAAACCCAAAAGCAAGGAAACACCAATGCCGCAACGCAAAACATCAGTCCAGGACATGAAAAAGAGCCATGAGCGCCACATGCACAATCTGGACATCAAGACTGACCTGAGAAAAACCACCCGGATATTCACCGACGCCCTGGCGGCCAACCCGGCTGAAGCCAAGAAATCTCTCGACGTACTTTATAAAAAGATCGACAAGGCGGCCAAGCGCAAGATATTCGGCAAGAACACCGCCAGCCACCGCAAATCGAAATTCGCTAAGCTTTTAACGGCTTCACAAGCAAAGAAAGCTTAACCACCGCTGTTTCCAGCCCGTATTCCCGTTCGGGAAAACGACTGCGTTTTAAAGCTATATCGGCCTCCTGCAAAACCAGGAGGCCTTTTTTATATACTTCCGCCGCAACCCGCCCCTTCACCCGGTTGGACCAGGCCCACACCATGCCGCCCAACAAACGCTCGGGCGCTTCATAGTTAGTAAGCAATACTTTCAGGCCGCGTAATGCTCCGGAACTGTTGCCCGTTGCGACCGCGTTCATCATATCGAACACCGTCATGGGCGGCGGCGCGGACACTCCGGTCTTTTTGAGGAATTTGGTTACCTCGCCGCGGGTCTTGGTGCTGTCGTCCCACTCGTCGGCCTCCAGCACCAGCGCTACCTGGGCGTGCTCGGCCTTCAGGAACTTCAACAGCCATTCCAGCGTTTCCTTGGGGAGCTTCTCGGCGTGATAAACATGCACCAGCCTTTGCGCGGCCACGCCGGGCAGGGAAAAAAGGGCGATCTTTAATCTTTCGGGGGTGAGCTTGTGGCCGTCCAGGCTTTCGAAATCCAGGCGCGCGGCGTCCGGCGACGGCAAGACCGCATTCTTTATATCGGCCAGGGTTTTATCCCTGAGCTTCAGATCGGTGCCGTGAAGAAGATAGTCCATGCCGCCTCATTACCAGTCTTCTATTGTGCGGGCCACGACGCGCTGGGCCAGGTCTTTGAAAGTTTCTTCCACGGCCACGCTCTCGGCCTTGGCCAGCGGGCCGGACACATAATAAGTTGACTCGCCGGAGAAGGCGGTATCTTCCCAAAGCACCTTATCGTTGTCGGTGCTGTCTACAACCTTGATCGCCACTGTGACGCGTAAACGGTACTCCTTGACATTCTGATCCTCGGTCAAACGCACGTCCTCGCGGTTAAAACTGAGCAATTGGGCTGTGACCACCAGGTCGGCCGTATCCTCGTCACCTACGCGCAGGTTGCCGTCGAACAGGAAACGGTCGATCAACGCCGTACGCACGCGCGTTTCCATGCCCGGCAGGTACAGCTTGCGCTCATCCTGGTTCATGTAATCGACCTTGTTCTCCACCGGCTTTACAAAGACGGTTTTTAAATGGCTCGGTAAAAGCGAACCGGTAGTATACCCGCAACCCGCCACGAACATAAGCGCCAGACACCAGGCCCCAAGTAGATTTTTCATTTATGCACCGCTCCGGTCTTTATCATGTTGATCTCGGTCCTGGCCTTTGCCGCCCAGGGCGTGTCGCCATACTTGTCGACCACTCCCTGATAATAGATCAGCGCAGACTTGGACTCCTTGCTCTTCTGATAGAACCTGGCCACCACAAAAGCGTTCTCGGCTTCCTTCAGGCGCAGGCGGTCGATCTCTTTTTTGGCATCCGCCGATAACTCGGACTCGGGGTTGCTCTTGACGAAATCCTCAAAACCCGCCACCGCCACATTGGTAACCTTCTGGTCGTATTGCGCAGGCACCGAACGCTTGGCATCCGCCACCGCGATCTGATAACGCGCGGACTCGGCCCACTTGGTATCCGGATAATCGTTGAGGGTTTTCTCAAACTCGTCGCGGGCCTGGCTGTACTCGTTACGCCCCAGGTAGAATAAACCGATCTTGAACTGCGCCGACGGAGCATACGCGCCGTAAGGATCGTTCTTGATCACCTTGCGGAACACATCTACCACATTATATTCATTACCCAGCAATGACGTGGCAAAGCGCGAATCCTTGGCCTTGCCTTCCATGAACAAATTGGCGATAACATATTGCCGCTCAACCACTTTGGGCCCAAGATCACTGAAAGGATACCGGTCGATAACTTTCTGATAAGCATCCACGGCCTGAAAATATTTTTTCATTTCTTCCCAAACCCGGCCAATATAAAACTGCCCTTCGGCGGCTTCGCGGGATTTGCCATAATGTTTAAGGAGCTTTTTATACTCGCGCAAGGCTTCAGGATATTTCTTTTCGTCAAAGAAACCCTGGGCATAGCTCAACTGCTCTTTGGGGGAAGGCTTCACATCGTATTTGGGATTCACCCATTTGCCGCTCTCCGGAGTCCAGATCCAGAAAGCCCGGGCCGCCGGGGCCGCCGCAGAAAAAAGCGCCGTAAAAACTACGGCCAGAACAAGAACGATCGATGAGACAGGGCGCATAGATGTCTTTCTTTTGGGTTAAACCCCACCGCGGGCTTGCGGCCGGCGGTCGGGAGAATTCTGACCAATAACCTGATTAAGGGCCCGCCAACAAATAACGGCCAGCCCCAAAGCACGCGCCAATCTATCACAGACGGGAGGGGTTTGTCAATCCAGGCGCTCATACAATGTTTCCGGGGCAATGTCGGCACCATTGGGCCAGGCAATAGTTCCACCTTCAATGCGTGCAGAACGAAATAACTTTTGATCTTTAAGCGGTGCAAAAATGCCTGGCTTATTCAAATACAAAGAAAGATCCACATCGCCCATCTGAAGCGACCATTTTCAACCGTACGATTTTATCGTACACTTTGAGTGCTACACATTTCCGAGATTCGAACGCCTTCCAGATAGTAACGAATACTAACGCTGCAAATAAGAACAATTAAAAAAATTATAACAGCAGTCATAATCACCGGCCTACAGATAGCCCAACAAATCGTGCGCAATATCAAAGCTGTAAATGGCCAAGAAGAATGCGTCCCTTAAAGCGGTCTCTTCTGTTCAATATTAAAGTATTGCCACCAATCCCTTTTCATCAATAATGTGCAACAATTTCAAAGCAGGACCCGAAGGCTTCTTGGAGCCTTGTTCCCAACTTTGAACCGTCTGAACACTTGTATTAATAAACCGGGCAAATGCTGCCTGACTTAGTTTAAACTTTCTACGTAATTTAGCGATAGTTTCTGGAGCATACGGCTTAACCTCTTCTAACGCCAACGCCCTGACCTCTCGTATTGTGATTTCACTGACCCGGCCTCTCTTATGAAGGTCATTCATAGTTTCCAGGACCATGTTCTTGATAGTATTTCCCATCTTATTTGCCCTCCGTATTTAAAACCTTAATTAAATCGCCATATTTAATATCGCTTAAAATCTCATCTTCCGTTGAATGCTGGTATGTGTCCGACAATTTATTAATAAGCTTTCTTTCTAAATCGGTTACATTGCTTTGATCGTTCTTTTCAAACCCGAAACAAAAAATCAACTTCTTTCCTTGTTGATAAAATAATATCGTTCGTGCGCCACCGCTTTTACCTCTACCTGGCAAAGCTACTCGTTTTTTAAACAGATGATTGCCTAAATTTGCCTCATACAGACCGTCTTCAAATTCAGAAATGGCGTCTAATAACACTGAATCTGTTACCCCCTGCTTTTTAGCCCATCGATGAAAATATTTATTTTTTAGATAGCGCATATTCTTGTCTACACCACTGGGTGTTAACTTATAGGAGTATACTACTCAGTAGTACACTTGTCAATTACAAATAGTTCAAGTTACCGCCCCCTCTTATTCTTCTAATGATATTTCAGCTGGGCGGGATTGTGGTTTCATCAGCCAGACCATACAGCCCAGCCCGGCGTAGTATAGGGCCACCTGACACAGGGCCGGCAAAGGATCTATATAAAAGAAACCTCCCGGCACCAGCGTGAAAAGATAAAGACTATATACCAAAAGATTCAGCGCGGCCTTGAGCACCAGCGCTACTGGCGCGGCCAGGAAAGCCAGCCCCCCGGCCACGAACAACAAAGCGCCCAAAGCCGTGATGACCCCGACCAAGGGCACCGCCGGGATATTGGCCAGCAACGACACCGGCGTTACTGTGCCGAAATAATACAACACGATTCCCGCAGTTCCAAAGAAAGCGGCAATTGAAACGCCCAGGTATTCATTCCACAGCCGGCGGCCGCTGTCGGGAAAAAGCCCGCCCAGCAAAGGCACTATTAACACCAGGGATAGCACTCCGGCGAAAGAAAGCTGGAACCCGATATCAAAAAGCTGGGTAGGATTAACCACCAGAATGGCTAGGGAAGCCACCGCCAGCGTGTTCAACCCGTCTTGCTCGCGCTCCAGCGTAAAACTTAACATGTAGACCGCGCTCATTACAGCCGCGCGCACCACCGGGCTCGACCCGCCCGCAACATAGGCATACCAGCTTGTCATGGCCATGGCCAAAACCAAGCGCACCAGGCGCGGCACCGGTAAAAGGCTGAGCACGAAAAAAATGCCCAGCGCCACCATTGCCACATTTAAGCCGCTTACGGCCAGAATATGCGTTGTCCCGGTCCGCAAGAAAATATTCTTCACATGATCCGGAATATCGCTCCGCTCGCCATAGATCAGGCCTTTCATCAGCCCGGCTTCACCGGGGCTTAGATAGCGCTCGAGCACGCCGTCGAGCCAGTTACGGCAAAACCGCGCCCACGCTTCCCAGAAACGCGGAGTGTTACGGCCGAGTACCCGGCACTCTGCGGATCGGGTGACATTTATGGCGGCCAGAACTTTCCGGCCTGCTAGCGAGTCCACATACGACAACCGCCCGGAGCTGGCGCCAAAACCCGACGGCGCCCGGATCCGGCCCGATAACATTACCTCGTCCTCCGGCGCCACCTCCGCCGCCCGGAAAATAACCACCAGCACCCGGCCGCTGGCCTGGCGCCGGACCCCCTTTACAATTATCTCGCGAGCCTCCAGCACAAAGCTCGTCCGCGCGCGTCCGGCAACCGGCGCACTGGTAATGTCCGACACCACCCGGCCCTGCATTTGCACTTCCTGCCCGATGAACCGGGCCACATGATCGGCCGGCAAGCTGACATAACTGCGCAAAGCCATTGCCCCGGCACACGCGCAGATGGCGAACAAAAGGCTCACCCGCGCCCAGCGACGCCCGCGCAGCAACCCGGCCAGGGAAGAAACCACGCCCGCCATAACCGGCCAGGCCCACAGCGGTAAACCGGAGAATTTCTCCAGCATAATGCCGCCGCAAAAAGCCAGGGCGATAAGCACGCAGGGACGGGAAGAATATATGCGAGCCGGCTGTTGGGAAATATTCACGGCCATTTGAACGCTCCGATCAATGGCCTGACCGCCCGCGGCTTCTTTTTCAAAGCCCGGGACAGCTCAGCCGGATTACGGATACGCCCGCGGGTTTTACGGTAATTAATTATCCGCGCCGCCGAGGACGGGCCGATCCCCTTAACGGTCAACAGCTCGCTGTAGCTGGCCTTGGCCAGGTCAACTTTGGGGCGAAAGCGAACACTGTCCAGTACCTGCAGGGAAGCGTTTACGGGTGGGGCAACCCAGAACACCAGCTTGAAAGCAATGCCGGCAATAAAAACCAAAACCGCAAACAAAGCGGCTTGCCGTTCCTGGACCGTAAAAGGCCACATAGGGATCTCCGGGCCGTTCGCAAAACGGAACGCCGGGGCTGGGGGGAAAAACGCATACTAACAAGCATCAAAAATGCTGTCAAAACAAATTATTGACTGCGGCAGGCCTCGGAATACATATCGTACTTGGCGCTTGAGAACATGCAAAGGCACAAAGGTAAAGCCTCTTAGGTCGCCTATGATCCCCGCCACAGCAATTACATAAGCGTCTTGTTTGTTAAAGCAACGGATTCATGGATAATCGTCTATTTGCCGGGCCGAGACCAGCTCGGCCCCTACTACTTAATTTTCCTGTTCGCAAAGCCCCTCCGACTCAGTCCCCGTGGAATATTAAAATGACGGTTGGTTTATCCGGAGCGACGTTCTAAATTCTATGAACGCGGCGGAAAGGATCATCGGCGACCTAAGAGGCTTTACCTTTGGGCCATAACATTAAAGACCGCAAGTTCTAGTCCATAGCAAACGGCTGAACAACCAAAATATTTTATTGTTTAATCGGGGCAGTAGCAGTGAAGAAATATCCCGCGGAGCCTTCGTCTCCGCCCCACTCCAGGGTGCCGGCCAAAACCTCGCCCGGTTTGGCCTCCACGAGCACCTCCTTGACCAGATCGGTTTTCTTGAAGGGACAGCCGGCTCCATTCAAGGAAGCCCCCACCAAAACCGGTTCATCCAGCGCCTCCACCACACAAGCCTGGTATTGACTGTCGCCATACAATGGATGATGACTGGTCTTGGTCTCGCAAGACACTACCTGAAAGCGCCCGGAACACACCGCTCCCGGAGGCAATGGCGAGGCGTACCCTGCCGTCACAGCCAGAACACCTATGGAAAGCACCGTAAACCATAAAGCCTGCCTCATCGCCTGCCTCCATTACATTAAGGGTTGCATCACACCACTATACTTACCAGCTTGTTCTTGATAACTATGAACTTCTTGATCTCTTTACCCGCCACATGGCGCAAAACGCCTTCATCGGCCAGAACTAGCGGGCGCAACAAGGCCTCGTCGGCATCGCGCGGCACCTCAAACTCACCGCGCACTTTGCCGTTAACCTGGGCGGCGATCTTGACCGTATCGGTCACCAAAGCCTTTTCGTCGAACACCGGCCAGGGCTCAAAAGCGATGGACGGATTGGCCGTGCCCGGCTGAACCTTACCCATCATTTCCCACAGCTCCTCGGCGACGTGTGGAATGAACGGCGCCAGCAAAAGCACCACGGTCTCAATGGCTCGATTCAGGCAGACTGCACGCATACCAGCGTCACCGGGAACAGCATGATATTTATCTATAGCATTCATCAAGACCATGACCGCCGAGATCGCGGTATTGAACTTGAAGCCGCCCTCCATGCTTTCGGTAACTTTCTTGATAGCGGCATTACGCTCCAGCTCCAGCTTTTTGTCCTCGGCATCCATAACCGCCCCGGGCAAAGCCTGCCCCGCCGCGTTCGTTTGGGAAGGCATCCGTACGTAACGTGTTTCCACCGCGTTCCACACCCGGTTAATGAACCGCCAGTTTCCTTCCAGCCCCGCGGGGTTCCACTCCAGCTGATCTTCCGGCGGTGCGGCGAACAAAATGAACAGGCGCAAAGTATCCGCGCCGAATTTGGCAATAACCTCGTCCGGATCCACCACATTGCCCCGGGATTTGGACATGACCTCACCGTCTTTAAGCACCATCCCCTGGGTAAGCAAACGGTCAAAAGGCTCATCCACGGCAGTCAACCCCAAGTCCCGGATGAACTTGGTAAAGAAACGTGAATACAATAAATGCAGGATGGCATGCTCGATCCCGCCGACATACTGATCGACCGGCATCCAGTAAGCCGCTTTGGCCGGGTCGAAAATAACCTGGTCGTTATGCGGATCGCAATACCGCAGGAAGTACCACGACGAATCAAAGAAAGTGGCCATGGTGTCGGTTTCCCGCCGGGCGGCCTGGCCGCACTTTGGGCACTTAACCTCCACGAAAGCCTGCACCTTGGCCAGCGGGCTACCGCCCTCGCCGGTGATCGGCGCATCGGGCGGCAATTTCACCGGCAGCTGCGCCACCGGCACCGGCACAATACCGCAAGAGCCGCAATAGATCATGGGGATCGGCGCGCCCCAGTAACGCTGGCGCGAGATCAGCCAGTCGCGTAAACGCCAATGCACCGCAACCCGGCCCAGGCCGTTATTTTCCATCCACAAAGCGATATTCTTCTTGGCCTCTTCGTTAGGCTGGCCGTTGAACTGCTGTGAATTAACCAACACGCCGCCGTCCTCATGCGCTTTGGTCATTTGCTCCGGCGCAACTCCGGGCCGCGCCGCATCTTCTATTACCACGACCATCGGCAGGCCATGCTCACGCGCAAACTCGAAATCACGCTGATCATGGGTAGGCACCGCCATGATCGCACCCGTGCCATACCCCATAAGCACATAATCCCCGATCCACACCGGCACCTCGCGCCCGTTGACGGGATTAATGGCCCAGGCGCCGGTAAACACCCCGTCCTTGCGCTGATCGCCCGACATACGCAAAGACTTCGACGTATTGGCCGCTTTCTCAATGAACACCTTTACCGCCGCTTCCTGACCCGTGCCCCGGGAAAGCTTAAGCGCCAAAGGATGCTCGGGCGCCAGAGTCACATACGTAGCGCCAAAAATAGTATCGGGCCTGGTGGTGAAAACCGTTATCGTATCCTCCCGACCCTTAACCTTGAAAAAAATATCCGCGCCATAACTCTTGCCGATCCAGTTTTCCTGCATGGCGATCACCCGCGCCGGCCAGTTCGGCAGCTTCTGCAAGTCGGCCAACAAAGACTCCGAATACTGGGTGATCTTCAAATACCACTGTTCGAGGTCCTTCTGCACCACCTCGCTCTTGCACCGCCAGCAGGCACCGTTAATAACCTCTTCATTGGCCAGGGTCGTGGCGCAAGACGGGCACCAGTTGACCGCCGAACCCTTCTTATAGGCCAAGCCTTTTTCATACATCTGGATGAACAGCCACTGGTTCCATTTGTAATACGACTCGTCACAAGTAGCCAGTTCCCGGTCCCAGTCGTAAGAGAAACCCATCTGGCGCAATCCGGCGCGCATATCAGCTATACATTTATAAGTCCACTCGGCAGGCGAAGTATTCCGCTTGATAGCCGCGTTCTCCGCCGGCTGGCCGAAAGCGTCGTACCCCATCGGATGCAGGACATTAAAGCCGCGCTGGGATTTATAACGCGCTATCACATCGCAAATGGTGTAATTGCGCACATGCCCCATATGGATCTTGCCCGACGGGTAGGGGAACATCTCCAGCACATAATATTTTTCCTTCCCCGGCAGTTCCCGCGCCTGAAAGGTTTTATTGACCGCCCAATACTTCTGCCACTTTTCCTCAACCCGCCTGATATCGTTCGTTGTGTACGGCATTTCCGGTCTCCTACCTGCTTAATATAATTGCCACGGCCACCAAGACCGCGATCGTCACCCAGATCCATTTGTTGCCCGCGCCGCGCATACCTCCCAGTAAACCGTTACTAGTACGATTAAGTGAATTGCCGCAAAAATGACACAGCAAAGCCTCTTCATCATAAACCACCTTGCGGCAATGCGGGCACATTATCTCGTTCATAACGGGGTATATTATCACAAAAAAAGCACGCGAGCCAAATCACACCAGGAAATATTGGCGGATCCGGCTCGCGTATTAAAACTATTCACCCAACCGCGGCGCTCTACATAACCAGAATATCGCCCTTCACCGGGCCTTCCTGCACTGGCGGTACGCGATTCATTAAACGCTCCTGCTCAACCGAAAGTACCGCGCGACGCGGAGCATTGGGATTGAACTCAGCGCCCGGGTCAGCCGCTTCTGCCGCCTGGGGCACCACTGGCGCCCGGGCAGGCTTAACGTCCGTTACGGCCACATTACCCAGCTGAACCTGGATCATAATCGTCAGCAATATCAGCGAAACCAAAAATACACCCAATATCCATTTCCACATTAAAAACCTCCTTGTTGCCAGGTCAACTTGTCGGCAATATCATCGGTAAAAGCGATGAAAGTATTCATCGTAGGAAAATACGGCGGCGACATGGCCGCCTGCATCCGGGTATCATAATTGAAATTCCGGGAATAACCGGTGGAGATAGCGCCCGTACTCGAGGTAAAAGTCCCGAAAGCGCCATAATTGTTGGTAATAACACCGCCCAGCACAGTAGCCACGCCCTTGGGCGAACCACTGTTATAATTATCCACCGTAAAAATACCCTGCTTGGCCATGACCGTAGCGTGCACATCCATATTATTCGGCGCAGTCGAGGCAATGCGGGCATTACCCTGCCAACTCACCAGGCCCAGCAAGTTATCAAAACCCTCGGCGGAAGGAGGCACATAACTGGCATTACCCAGAACACCGGAAGCCGGAGTATAGTGCTCGTAACGCAGGTTATTGTTTATAACAATATCGTTACGCGTTGAAATGGTCATCTGATTATCGCCCTGAACCGTCCCCGAAAGGGCCGTAACATTCCCGCGCACATAAACCAGCGTGCCGCCATTATTCAGGCCGTCGGGCAGGCCGCTGTAGGCCGTGGTCACGCCACTGGCATTCACCAAAGTCTGATTGGTACTTCGGTCCAAAGTTATGGTCTTACTGCCTCCGGTTTGCGTGATAGTAATAACCTGACGATTTGAAGCATCCAGGCTTAAGTTAACCGCGGCATCGCCATAAACATAAACCCCGCCTTTAAGTGTACTACCGGTTAAAGGAACATAAATACCAGTGGAAGAATAGGTCATTCCCCCGGCGGCCTCGTTGGCCACACTGGTCTCATCGCTGGTGGTCGGCATAGCGATCGCCGTAACCCCCCGGCTGAAGCCGGCCGCAAAAGACGGCACGTCCCGGGAACCATTGGCATCCGCGTCCGCAAGTAAAGCACTGCCATTGTTATAAAAGCGGGCCTGCAACGCACTCTGCTTGACCGTGTCGGTGAAAGTGCCGCTCGGGTTATACGCAAAATTATACTGCCCGTTAGTGAACAAAGGCCCGGCAAAACGCGCCGAACCGGTAAACCACACATTGGTACCATCCGGCATATTCTGCGAATTGGTAAAAAGCGCATACCGGGCAAAATTATCCTTTTGCACCCGCACGGTAAAATCGCCGTTCAGCCGTACTACGCGTAACTGGGAACCGTTCACGCCGACCGCCTCGATCTTATAAAGATACGGAAAGTCCCAGACATTCGGCGTAGGCGAACTGGGGTTGGATTTCTGTTTGATCTTAAGAACGTACCAGGTGATACCGTTATCCGTTACTGCGTTGGCGCCAATGTACTGCGCCTCGCTCCCAACCTGGCTCAGCAAGGCCGCACCGTTATTACGGACATAAGTCATTAACAAACCGAGCCCGTTATTCGTGTTAGCGTAAGTAGTGGCATTGGCGGCCACTACCGATGGATTGGTAGCGTTCACTGTGTTGAGCATGAAGACGTTAATAAGATTGGACAACCCCAAAAGCCCGGCATTCGCCCCCGCTTCGGCCGCATACATAGCCTTGGCACTGCGGACGCTTATATCCGCCATGTTTTTCTCCCTGACCGCGGTCATTACAAAAGCCGCCGACAAAGTAGTGATCAGCATCATCGACATCAGCGCCAAAGCCAGGGCCACACCGCGATTGTTGTTCATAACAACCTCCTTGTTTCCAGCCCCGGCCGGCCCCGTATAAAAGCCAGGTACTAGTTCATCAGCCGGATATTCTGGCTGACTGTTTCCGTTACCAAACGCCGGGAGCTGGACGACTTGTTCGAAGTCAGCGCCACGGTCAAAGTTCGCGTTCCAGCACTATAGGTAAAAGTCAGGCTGGAGACATTCTTGCCGATCACCGCCGTGGCCACCGGCACCTGTTCCGCGTTCAACACACTGCGCACCAGTTGTCCGGTACTGTCCACGGCATAACGAATATACTTGTATTCCTGTATCGCACAGGAATTATCTGCGTCCATACACGCCTGAGTAATACAACCCCAAGTCAGGATCGCCCCCCAGTACGCCGGGTTACCAGCGGCATTGATCAAAGGCAAGGCGGCATTGCAGGTGACGGGAATCGAGAAGCGGATAATATCTGTACCGTTCACGCCGGCCCCGGAAGAGATCACAAACTGGGCGACCCCGTTACCGTCAAATCCCGTATTGCGCAACTCCAGTTCGATCTTTTGCATGGTCTGGCGCAAATTATCCCTCAGCTCGGTCCCCTGGGACATATCAAAAAACACCGCCCGGGTCCCGCCCAGCAAGCCATAAACGACCGAAATAAAAAAAACCATGATCCCCATCGTGATCATAAGCTCCGCCAGCACCAGGCCCCGACGGCCGGCGCCCGGCTTAGCCATAGATCCGGGTAACAATCTGCACATAAGCGTCGAGCTGTCCGTTACCATTCGCATCCTCTCCGGCATCCAGCACCCCGTCCAGATCCCTGTCTTCACCAATAATCCGGCCGCTCCCCAGCCTCCAGCAAAAGATCACTTTCACTTCCAGCAGGCGCGAATTACTCCGGTCAACAGTCACCAGCCCCCGGCCATTCAGTCCAACAGCGGTGAATGTTGTATTATTATAAGTAGTAAATATGGTGGAGAAGGCCGTACCCTTGATCTGCTCGATCTTGTTCTTAACCGCCTGGGTAGCGATAACCGAGCCCTGGCCGATAGCGTTTAACTCTATGGCTTTGGCATAACTATAGAGGATGCCGATAACGGCTATAAGGACGACAGATACAGCTACCAGCACTTCGACCAGCGTCATCCCGGAGCGTGAACTTCGCGCAACATTACGCATACCAGATCCTCCTGACTTAAGTATAGACGACTTTTCGTCAATTATCCAACAAATGAACTTTCCTTTCATTGCTTTTTTGAATTATCTGTTCTATGATTCTGGGACTATGGACATTACCTTGAACGGCCAGATCAGATCTGTACCGAAAGATTCCTCGCTCCAGGCACTGGCGGAACAGTACGCCAAAGACACCACCCGGGTGGTGGCCGAACTGGACGGCGCCATTATCACGCGCGATGCGTGGAGCCGGACCGCGCTCAAGGCCGGCAGTAAAGTGGAACTGGTAACTTTTGTGGGCGGAGGTTAACACACGCTTATGAACGACGGCGAACTTAACATCGCAGGCAAAACATTTTCCAGCCGCTTTCTTTTAGGCACCGGCAAGTTCCGCAATAAGCCCGAGCTCAAAGCCAGCATACAAGCCTCCGGCGCGGAGATCGTAACGGTAGCTCTCCGGCGTATCGACCTCGAAAGGCATGAGGAGAATATCCTCGAATATATCCCCCAGGGCATCACCCTGCTAACCAACACCTCGGGCGCCCGCTCCGCCGATGAAGCGGTGCGCCTCGCCCGGCTGGCCCGGGCCGCGGGCCATGGCGACTGGATCAAGATCGAGGTCATCAACGATTCCAAGTATCTTCTGCCCGACAATGAAGAAACCATCAAGGCTACTCAAATCCTTTGTGCAGAAGGCTTTATAGTCCTGCCTTATGTTTCACCCGACCTCTATGTGGCCCGGCGGCTGGTGCAAGCCGGTGCCGCGGCCATTATGCCGCTGGGTTCATTTATCGGTTCCAATATGGGGTTAAGGACCCGCGAATTCATTGCGGTATTGATCGCTGAAATTAATGTGCCGATCATTGTAGACGCGGGCATTGGCGCGCCTTCCCACGCTTGTGAAGCCATGGAAATGGGCGCCAGCGCGGTATTGGTGAACACTGCGGTTGCGGTATGCGGCAACCCGCCAGCCATGACCAAAGCCTTTGCCCAGGCCATCGACGCCGGACGGGCAGGCTTCTTAAGCGGTTTACCGGCCAAACGCCCGCAGGGCGAGGCATCCTCGCCTTTAACGGGCTTTCTGTTCGAATAGTTTAGAAATCCGCCATTCAAAACATGATCTCGATCAATAAAATCAACAGCATCCTTAATGACCCCTCTCGCGAACGCCTGGAAGAACTGGCCGCCGAGGCTTCCCGGCTGACCCGGCAATATTTTGGCCGGGCGATCGGGCTTTACACGCCGCTTTATCTTTCCAATTACTGCGCGAGCCATTGCGTTTACTGCGGCTTTCACAGCCATAACAAGATCGACCGAATTAAACTCTCTTGCGAAGATATTAAAGCCGAACTGCAGGCCATCGCCCGGACCGGCGTCCGGAACATATTGCTTTTAACCGGCGAATCGCCCCAGGCCACGCCCCTGGAATATCTGGCCAAGGCCGTTACTCTCGCCAAAGAGCATTTTCAGGGCATCGCACTGGAGATCTATCCCTTAAGCGAGCCGGAATACCATGCGCTTTATTTAGCCGGAGCCGACGGGATAACGCTATACCAGGAAACCTACGATCCCCTGCGTTACGGCGAAGTGCACCTGGCCGGGCAGAAAAAAGATTACGCTTTCCGCCGGGACGCTCCCGCGCGTATTGCCCGCGCCGGTATGCGCCAGATATCCCTGGGCATTTTACTCGGCCTGGGCCCCCTGGCCGCCGACCTCGCGGCGCTTTACGCCCACTTGCGTGAACTGGAAATAGAATTCCCGGGCGTGGAATACAGCCTGTCGTTCCCGCGCCTGCGTACCATAAAAGCCCGGTCCTTCGCCGGCACACCAATAGACGACATCACCTTTGTAAAGATCCTGTGCCTCACCCGCACCCTGTTCCCGCGCGTGGGCATTAACCTTTCCACCCGCGAATCAGCCGCCTTCCGCAACCGTGCACTGGAACTATCGATAACCAAAATATCAGTGGGCTCCAGAACTACGGTGGGCGGATACAATGAATCCGATGAGAAAAGCGTCCCGGCCGCTCCGGCCGGACTTTCTAGGTCCGGCACTCCGCGGCCAACTCTTCCTCGGCCCCGGCTCGCTATAGGCTCGCCAGGTGGCCAAGGAACAAAAGACAAGAATCCTTGTCTTTTAGGCTCCGCTCGCAATTTGGCCGCTCCGCAGTTCGATATCAGCGATGAGCGCAGTGCCGCGGAGACTATCCTGTACCTAAAGGAACACGGCTTTGACCCTGTGTTCACCGACTGGCGGAGAATAACGAACACATGAATATCTTCGAACACGGGCTGTTACGCTACTTTACTACCGAACAACTTGCGCTCATTCAAGGCATCCGGATCGCCATCGGCGGCGCCGGCGGACTGGGCTCCAACATCTGCGCCATACTGGTCCGCACGGGATTCAAGAATTTGGAAGTGATCGATAAAGACGTGGTGGAAGCCTCCAACCTGAACCGCCAGGATTTTACCTTGACGGATATCGGCCGGCCGAAAGTAGAATGTCTGAAAGCGCGCCTGCTGAATATAAACCCCGACCTGAATATAGTGACCCATCATCAGGAATGGCGTGCGCCAGCGGTAGATAACACTGCCGGGAAGCCCGCCGCCCCAACCATCAGCGGATCGCGGGAATTATTCAACGGCGCTAATATTGTTGTGGAAGCCTTCGACCAGGCGGAGATAAAACGAGCCTTCACGGAATACTACGCCCCGCGCGCGCCTTTTGTGGTTTGCGGTAACGGCATGGCCGGCCTGGCCGGATTGCCCGCTGCCGGGCATGAACCAACCGACGTCACCGCCGTCCGCAGGGTGGGCAATATCTTTCTGGTTGGCGACGGCATCACCTCTATCCACGACGGCCACCCGGCCCTCGCCCCGCGCGTGATCCAGTGCGCAGCCAAAATGGCCGAAGTCACCCTCGCCCTGACGCTCAACGCATCCTAGATCTTACCGACCAACCTGCGCCGCCCCTCCGAAACCCATTCTTCTCTCTCTGAATAAGGCCTGACTTCTGCGTATATTGACTGACAGATCAAACCCGCTATGTTATGCAAATTTATAGTATCGAGTTCAAAATGCATGCATATTGAAAGAGGAAGTATAAATATTCACAGCACTATTCTTTAACCATAACAAAACATCGCGTCCCTGGTGCTAGACGCATCATATACTTTCCCTGTTTATAGGCAGTCCGGGGATCGCTTCTGCCGGGAGACCCATGATGACCGGCGTCAGTGCCACTACAGAGGTCGCCAGAACTCCAAGCACGGTGAAATCACTCAACCGGGCTGAGTTAGTGTTGTTTATTCAAATCATTTTCCGGGTTAACGAATTAAAGAAGCATCTTGTTACGCAGGCACCAGCTCGCCGCCACGGGCAAAATCGCAAACATTCTTTTTACCACTTAACCATTCCTCCGGTGTCAGCGTAAAAGCCTGGATCGGAGCAAAGACCTTATAGATCGCACCAGACACCGCCTCGATCCTGGCCCAATGATCCTTGCCGGCAAAATCTGCCGAAACCACAACAACATCAATATCACTGCCTTCACGCTGGGTACCCGCGGCCCAGGAACCAAAAAGTATCATGCGTTCCACATGCACGCCCCGCTCCTCCAGCGTCTGTCGGAACAGGCGCAATATTTCTAAAATATCTTTTTTACCCATAACAAAACCTCCCGGCCTTCAGCAATAATGCGCAAAACCCTGTCCACAGGATACATAGTAGCCATCGACGCCAGCTCTTCAGGATATCTGGTGGCGATACTAGCCTGATCCAGTTCAACAATAAAAGCCCCCAGGCTTTCTAGCGGAATTTCCCCGATCCTCTGCAGCAAATAAATCAAATTGTGTGTCTTGGGCGGCATCTCGCCGAACTTCTTGTGAAAAACACCTTTCAAAGCTTTCTCGACCGCCAGATGAACCATAAAGACCGCGTAAATATTACGCCCGGCCTGCAACATGCACTCGGCTGTTTCAAGGTCATAATCTGCCTGTAACAACCATTCATGGGGAGTTTGAGCCATAATTATCCTTAGGTCTCGTCATTATTCAATTCGCAAAGTACACACAACCTTCTCCAAGCATTCGACCATAGGTTATCATAAACCAAATTATTGCAATAGCAATATCCATTCAACTCTGCACGATTAAACGGACACTAACGCTGGCGAATCAGCAGTCCGGGGATCGCTTCTGCCGGGAGCAGACCCATGATGACAGGTGTCAGTGCTTTCAGGTCTAAGCGCTCTGACGGTAAACGTGCGGGCCAATCCAGCTTTAGCGCCCCTCCCTCGGCCACCAGAACACCAAGCCCGGCGAAATCAATACCGCCTGTGGACGAAGCGCCTGCCGCCTTATCAGCGGGCGGAACCCCGCGCCGCACATATACATTATGATCATAACGACTCTTGTCGGGATCCCACACTTGCTCATCAATATCAAGGCTTGGATCTGGCTCCGGCCCTAAGAATACTCCGCCGGGTTCAAGCACCGCGGCAATTCTCTGCCAGGCCTCCCTAATCTCGAAATCACGCAAAATCTCTGAATTCAGCACCATTTCACCAAAGACCAACGCATATGGCCCGGCGCCCGGTTCCAGCTGAAGGATACTCCGGCGAACAAGCATGATCTTTGCGCGTTCCGCAGGGGCCATACGTTCCAGAACATCCACAAGAGTCAGTATATTCTTCAGATCCGGCTCGTACACTTCAACCATGGAAACATCGGGAATATTGTTAAGTACCGATTCTGCTTCCATAAGACTATCTCCTGGACCGACATCCAGAACCCGTTTTGCTCCCCCCCGAAGAAGGCCCAGCTTTTTGATAATGTCTAAATACACATGGACATTGCTCCACAACGAATCTTCGCCACTACGAACCGCATTCCCCCGATCAAGACGATCACTACCCAGATCATCGTCATTCAACCGCAACGGTTCGGCATACACCACCAGCTCATACTGCCCGCCGACGAAACGCACCGAGAAAGTCTTCCGCTGTCCTGCAAGTTGAACAAGCTCCGCCCGAAGTTCTTTTATCGAGAACCTCAACACTGAAGTTGCCGACCCAGACGCGGGGTCGGCCAGGGTTTCGAGCTGATCGAGGATCTCATGTAAACGGGGATCCTGTGCTTTTAAGAAAGCCCTGATGGGTTCGCATTTAGCGACCTCATCCTTCAGACGGTCCGGCGTATCCAGGACTTCGTCAAGCCAGTCAGACATGACCGGCAAACTAGCTTTTCGACGATCTTCGTTCTCCTGTGCGATCTTCTCGGGGCTCTTCTTACGGTAATTAACCCGGTAACGATCCAACCACTTCCGCATATATTTCACATTAGCAAACCTGTCCGCGAACATTAAATTGTTTTTCCAGTCAGTTCGAAAATACGTCAAATCCTCGCGCGTAAAAGTACCATTTGCCTCCCAGGACATCATAAACAGAGGCCGGAAGTAAAGTAAATGACCAAAATACGCAAAAACCGGATTTCTCATGCGATTGCTTGCACCCAGCGCTGTTCTCTCATTATCAAAACTTGCATG
>JADFZK010000022.1 GCA_015232565.1 Candidatus Omnitrophota bacterium | reverse complement strand
TGTTTTATTATTTCTCTATTTTCGATTGCTCCATTGCTCCAGTGTGGTGATTTAAGTGTAAAGAGATATATGAATCACCACACTAGGGGGGCGTGTTCAAACTTGTTTTAGCAGGTCTTTGGCCAGCGCCGGGCCGATGCCGCGGATCCGGCCCAGGCTGTCTTCGGTGGTGGTTTTCAGGTCGGCGGATCTTTTAAAGCCGTGCCCGAATAAAATGCGCGCCCGCGCACGGCCAATGCCTTTCAGGCGGGTAAGGTCGAGCAGTTCTTCCTTAATGCCGTAACGCACCCGGTTGCGCAGGTCCTGCAAAAAAAAGGTGAGCTGTTTGAACTGGAACACTTCGGCGATGGATTGGGCCGAGTACAAAAGCCACTGGGCGCTTTCGGTGTGGCGGAAAATATCGCCCGGCCCGATGTCGAAGCGTTCGCAAATATCTTCTTCCGGTTCTTCCTCGATCCAGCGGCAAAGCAGCCAGACCGTTTTTAACACGGCCAATGAAGTGTAGTAATCGTTCAGCTCGGCCACGTCATCACGGTTAACGATCAGTTCATCCTCGACTTGCATAATAAAGTTTTCCAGTTCGTCCTGGCCTTTCTTTCCCACGGAAAGCATTTCGCTGTCGGGGGTGGAAGCTATCAGGTGCAGTAAACCGATACCCGAAAAGCTTTTGCCCGCCGCCGCCTTGGCCAGGCCTTTTTTTATTACCAGCGCCGAGATCGGGTCAATATACAGCCGGCTGGTGCGGTTGCCGAACGCGGTGGCAAAATAACGGAACCCGCTTTTGTCAATGAATTGTTCCTTGTGCAGGAAATCAAACACGGTGCTTACCAGGCTGATCAGGTCGAGGTTCTTGTGCTGATAGGCCAGGAAGGTTTTGTCCAGGAATTCAAAAGTGGAGTTAACGTCGTTAACATAACCGGCGGCGATCGAGGCCAGGATGTGCTTGCGCAGTTCGCTTTCGTCGGCCAGCTTGGATTCCACCGGTTCGGGGGAAGCCAGGATAAAGCGTTCAAAAAGCGCGTTCTGGTCCGCGAGGCTTTTGGCTATCAGCACGGCTTCACCGTACTCATCGTATTGCGGGCGGCCAGCCCGGCCAGCGCATTGTTTGTATTCCGAGGCTGGTATAAAGACTTGTCCTGCGCTGGCCGAATAACGTTTGGCGTCGCGGACTATGGCCCGGCGGGCCGGCAGGTTAACACCGGCGGCCAGGGTGGGCGTGGAGCAAATGGTCTTTATAAGTCCGGTCTTGAAATTTTCTTCCACCAGTTCGCGCTGGGCCGGAGTAAGCCCGGCATGGTGGAAAGCTACGCCGTGGACCAGGGCTTCGGCGAGTTTCTTGCAAACCTTGGTGGAGCTTAAAGCCGGGGCCGCTTCTTTAGCGATCCTGGCCAAACGCGGCCGGTCTTCGGGCGTTAACAGTTCTTCCACCCAGGGGCCAAGCTCGCGCGCTACGGCCTGGGTGGAACGGCGTGAATTAACGAAAACCAGCGCCTGCCCTTTTCCGCGCAGGGTGTCCATGACCAGTTTCTGCACATCGTCGGGCGCGTCTTCATTAATTATCCTGACATTACCGCTTTCGTAAGTAAGCCGGTCATTATAAAAAACGCCTTCGTAAAGAGGGATGGCGCGCCATTTGCTTTCTACCGGTTCAGCCTGTAACCAGCCGGCCAGTTCTTTTACATTCGCAATGGTAGCCGAAAGCCCCAGGATATGCATTTCCGGGTTTAATATCCGCATCCGGGTGGCCAGCACTTCCAGGGTGGGGCCGCGGGAGGGGTCGTTCATGGTGTGGATCTCGTCTAATACCAGGACGGTCAGGTTTTGGATCAGCCATTCCGAACGGGAGCGTAAAAGTGAATCCACTTTCTCTGCCGTAGCAATAAGTATCGGAAAATCTTTTAAGGATTGATTCGGGCTGTCGTGGTCGCCTATGGCGATACCGACTTTGATGCCCAGCGTTTCGTATTTGGCGGAGAATTCACGGTATTTCTCGGCGGCCAGCGCTTTAAGCGGGGCAATATATAAACAACGGGCGGCCGGATTCTTTATTATGGCATTCAGCATGGCCAGTTCCGCCATCAGGGTTTTACCCGATGCGGTAGGCACCGACAGGACCATGCTTTTGCCATCCAACAGCCCGGCTTTGATCGACATTTCCTGTGGAGGATGCAGGGTGGTTATGCCCGAAGCCGTTAGCGCGGTAATGAATTTTTGGGGGAAATTATACTTGTTGAGTACATCAATAAAGTTCATTGGCAGCCATTGTAATCGACCATCCGGGGAACGTCAAGTTGACAAAAACGGTTTTCTGAGGACAATAAGGACACTGTAATATGGTTAACTTTATATTTGGAGGCAAGGCAATGGAAGTCCCTTTGGAACTCGTTTTAAGGAATGTTGAGAATCAGAAAGAGATCGAGGCGGTCGTTTATGAGAAGCTTGAGAAGCTGGAGCAGGTTTGCGATCATGTGATCAGCTGTCGGGTACTGGTGGAACAGAACCCTACCCATCAGCATGCCAAATTCTCGTATCATATCCGTATTGACGTGCGCGTACCGCCGCATCACGAGATCGTGGTCAAGCGGGATTCCGGCCGCAATGTGCACGAGAACCTTTCCACTATCCTGCGCGAGGCGTTCATTGCCACCCGTCGTCAGGTCGAACAGATCGTGGAGCGTCAGAAACTGCATGTTAAGGCGCATACCAAAGAGAAGATGATCCCGGCCAAACTGCGCAAGGTATTAAAGTCGCAGGAATAACCGCAATCTTTTTGCTTTTTTGCTCGTGGAGCGCATTGATTAGGGCTCGCAATGAAATATATGAGCCATTTGGCCGGCGTCTTTTGGCTCATGGCTTCGTTGCTCATCGTTTACATCCTCATCGAGGATGCTCTCTCTTCGCGCCTTACCATAAGCCAAAATTCACTCGGCCAAATGGCTCATATATTTCATTGCGAGCCCTTCGCGCATAGTTAAACAATGCGCTCTTTCACTCCCTGGGCGTAGGGTTAAATTAATATGAACCTGATCCTTTTATTCGCGCCGGATTTTGTTTCTTCCGATACTGCCCGGTTAACCGGCCGCCGGCTTAGGCACGTGTTGGATGTGCTTAAGCCGCAGGTTAACGATGTTTTAACCGTCGGCCTGTCTGGCGGCAAGATCGGCAGCGGGCGGGTGCTTGAGCTGGATGAAGAGGCTTTGCTGTTGGCGGTGGCTTTGCACGAAGCGCCGCCGCCCCGGATCCCGGTGATCTTGTGTGTGGCTTTAATGCGTCCGATTGTTCTGAAACGGGTGTTGCTGACCGCGGCGTCACTGGGAGTGGAAGAGGTGGTTTTGTTCAATTCGGCGCGGGTCGAGAAAAGTTTTTGGCAAAGCACTGCGTTGTCTCCGGCCGCGATCGAGGAGCAGTTGATCCTGGGTGTGGAGCAGTCCAAAGATACGGTCCTGCCGAAGGTGACGCTCCAGAAAAGGTTCAAACCGTTCGTGGAGGATGACCTGCCTTTACTTTTGCAAGGGCGTAGTGGCGCGGGCCATTTATCTGGCGGGCCGCGTTATGGAATAGTGGCGGATCCTGCCGGTGAACCGTTGCTGGCGCTGGATGTGCAAATTCCGGCGGTGATCGTGGTCGGTCCGGAGGGCGGATTGGTCCCGTATGAAGTAACTAAATTTCGCACAGCGGGTTGTAAAGTGGTTGGCCTGGGCAAAAGGATCTTAAAGGTCGAGACGGCTATTGTTACACTGTTAGCCCGGTTTGGGTGATGCCAAAGGAAAATTATGAAAGCGGTCATTCAGCGAGTTAAGGAAGCCCGGGTTGTGGTGGCCGGTGAGGTCATAGGCAGGATCGGCCGGGGCGTACTGGTTTTTCTGGGAGTGGAGCAAAAGGACACTTCCGTTGAGGTTGAAGCGCTGGTGAAAAAGATCAGCCAATTGCGGATATTCCCCAGCCCGCAGGGCGGCCGCATGGACCTGGCGAATTTCGAAGTGGACGGCGAGTATCTGGTGGTTTCCCAGTTTACTTTGGTGGCCGATCTGGGCAAGGGGAACCGTCCGTCGTTCGATAATGCCGCGCCTCCGGAAGAAGCCGAAAAGCTTTATAATCATTTTGTAGAACAGTTAAAAAAAGGCCCCTGCCGGGTGGCCACCGGAAAGTTTCGGGCCATGATGGACGTGGTCCTGGTTAACGACGGGCCGGTTACTTTTATTCTATGACCATCATCGACACGCATGTGCATTTATATGACCTCCCGGATCCCCTGGCGGTTTTACGTCAGGCCGCGGATGGCGGGGTCACGGACGTGGTGGCGCTGGGAGTGGACCTGGCATCGAATATCAAACACCTTGAATTGCGCGGCCGCGCGGATGGTTCGGTTGGGATCCACCTGGCTTTGGGACTTCATCCCGGCAATATTACTTCCCGGGAAGATACTGCCGCCTGTTTGCGTTATATCCGCGAGAATATTGGCCAGGCGGTAGCTATCGGCGAGGCCGGCCTGGATTTCTGGTACAAATGGGTCAGGCGTGACGAGGTAAAAAAACAAGAACAAAGGGAGGCTTTTCAGGGGCAACTGGACTTGGCGGCCGAGTTTGCTCTTCCGGTGGTTATCCATGCCCGCGGCGCCTGGCGGGAATCCCTTGAGATGACCCGGGCGTCCGGGATCAAGAAGGCGGTTTTTCACTGGTACAGCGGACCGCTGGATGTTTTACAAGAGATCCTGGCAGCCGGTTTCCTAGTGTCGGTTTCGCCGGCTTTGGAATACAGCCCTGATTCCCGTCGGACAGCAGAGTTCGTGCCGCTGGACCGTTTGCTGGTAGAAACGGATACTCCGGTTATGGTCAATGGCCCTGATGGTACGCGAGTGTCGTCGGGTCCGAAAGATGTTTGGCGGACTTTTAAAGCCTTGTGCGCCATTAAAAAGATCGCTGAACCGGAAGCTTTACAAACGTTAAATACTAATGCGCGCGCTTTCTTCAACTTTCCTGTGTTATAATCGAGCCAATGTTTGAGATAATCGGTAAACAAAACCTTAATCAACTGGTTCGTCGGCTGGATATTCGCGCTGACCTGCTGGTGCCTAAACTTAAAGCCGGACAGTTCGTTGCGGTGATGCCCGACTGTTTTTCCCGCCGGGTGCCAATGAACGTTTACGAGGTCGATATTCGCCGCCGTTGTTTCTCTTTGATCTTCGAGGAGCGCGACGCCGAAACGGCCAAACTGGGCGCCTTACGTATCAATGACCGGTTGTTTGCGGTGAACGGGCCTTATGGTACTCCGGTCCTGGCCGAGAAGGTGGGTACGGTGCTTTTTATCGGCGAGGGGATCGGCCTGGCTTCGATCGCTTTTCTCTGCCGGTCTTTCAAGCAGGCAGGGAATAAGGTCATAGGTATCGCCGGTTTTGCGGAACGCAACAGTTCGGTGCTGGAAAATCAGTTGCGCCTGAATTGCTCCAAATTCCATGTGATGTACAAGGATGGCATGCATGACCGCCGGGGTGATATTCTGGCGCCGTTCAAAAAGGCCCTGGCCGAAGAAAAGCCGGTGCGAATTTATGCACATGCCACGGCGCAGAGCGTGAAAGATATCAGCCTCCTGGCCGCTAATGATAAGGTGCCGTTATGGGTAAATATGATTGGCTTGCTTGACCCGCGGCCGTCTTTCTCGGATACCGCGATGCTGGTTATAAATGGTGAACCGTATTCTCCGGCACGCTATGGAGTGTGGATCAAGGCCGGGCAAATGGATGTTAATTCGTTCGTACGAGATAATGAAGCCTTAAAGGAGTATGCCGGATGCCGCAAGAACGAAGCCGCCTTGTCGGCCTCAAAAAACGTGTGGGCACGTTTGCAGAAGTTCATTTGGGGTTGAGCAAGTCTGAAGCTGTGGAGAACGCCAGGATATTCCTGGAGCGCGAGCGTGCCGTAAAGGGCGCGGGTTGCCCTTTGACCGAAGACTTCTTTGCGGTCCTCAAACTGCTGGCGGTCAATGATGTGCGCGGGGCGGCGCAAAAACTATACGCTTCCAATCCTTTGGCGGCGGTAACTGCTCGCCTGGCGCCGGAGTTCTTTGTAGAAACGCAAGTTTTCAACCGGAAGGCTGCGCGGGTAAGTTTGCGCGCGCTCGAGCGTTTTCTGGCCGACCGGTTTTCTTCTTTGGTTAAGCCGGACGTAAAGACCGGGCGTTATAAAGCGGCGGTGATCGGTTCGGGTCCGGCCGGCCTGATGGCGGCTGCGTTTTTGGTGCGCCAGGGGATCGCGGTTACGGTTTTTGAGTCGGCGCCTTTTTTAGGCGGGTCCTTGCGTTGTTATATTCCGGAATTCCGCTTGCCGGCCGTGGTCCTGGACCAGTTGTTAGCCCGCCTTAGCGCGGACGGCGTGGAATTCCGGACTAATGTGCTTTTCCCCAGGGCCCTGTCGGCGGAAGACCTTTTTGAGGAGGGCGGATTCTCGGCGGTGTTGTTAACGGCCGGTGCGGGAGTGGCGGAAATGCTGGGGCTAGCCGACGAGAACGCCGCCGGGGTCATGGCGGCCGCGGAAATGTTGTCTTTGACCCGGGCCATGCATGCCGGACAGGAACCTTATACTACGCCAGGATTCTTGGGTAACCGGGTGGTGGTGGTAGGCCATAATGAAATGGCTTTTGATGCCGCCCGTACTGCTATCCGCCAGGGCCGGCAGGTCACTATTGTAGTGGCCGGAGCCGAGTCGGATATTAAAGTGCCGGCCGATATGGTCCGTGAAGCGGCGGAAGAGGGCCTGAAATTCAAGACCTTTGCCGCACCGGTAAGCCTAAGTTTGGATTCTTCCGGTTGTGTGAAAGGTTTGGTTTGTCGGCACCTGGATTATCGGATCGATGGCGCAGGGCGCCTTACGGTAGTGGAAGAAGCCGATGCCGAATTTGTGCTGGAAGCGGAAACGGTTTTGGTGGCGCGTGGCATGAAAGCCAATACGCTTTTTGTGTCCGAGATCCCGGGGCTGGACCTTAACCTCGACGGTTCGGTGTGGGTCAAGCCGGATTCTTCCTATACCAGCGCCCGCAAAATATTTGCCGCGGGCCATCTGGTGCGGCCCGGCGCGTCTTTGCTCGATGTGCTACTGGATGCCCGCCGGGCGGCTTCCGAGGTGGCCGCGTATCTTAAAGGTTGATCTTTTGTTGGTCATGGTTCACTGGAATTACTGGTATTGCCTATGCCTGGACTGAATGAAGTACTTGCCAAGAAGTCCCGTGGAGAAAAGATCGTCATGCTTACCGCTTACGATTATTCTTTGGCGGTCTTGCTGGAAAAAGCGGGCGTGGATATCATTCTCGTCGGTGATTCTCTGGCCAACGTAGTGCTGGGACTGGAGGCCACGTCCCAGGTCGGGATGGCGGTCATGTTGCATCATACCCAGGCAGTGCTCCGGGGCGTCAAGTCGGCGCCGGTGGTGGCGGATATGCCTTTCGACGCTTATCAGCCGGAGGGTTCCGATGCTCTTAAGAACGCCGAGGCTTTTATGGCGGCGGGTTGCGCGGCGGTAAAAGTGGAATGGTTCGGCCGTTGCCTGGAGGTGGTGGCCGTTCTGGTTAAAGCCGGCGTGCCGGTGATAGGCCATGTGGGCCTTACGCCGCAAACCGTGGAACAGCTGGGCGGGTTTAAGGTGCAGGGCCGGACTGATGTTGCGGCCGAGGCCATCAGGGAGCAGTCCCGTAAGCTGGAACAGGCCGGATGCGTGGCTGTGGTGCTGGAATGTGTTCCGGAAGGCCTGGCGCGGCAGATAACGGCTGAGTTACATATTCCGGTTATCGGCATAGGGGCCGGAAAATATTGTGATGGTCAAGTGCTGGTGGTCAACGATATGCTGGGCCTCTATGACCGTAAAACACCCAAATTCGTCAAGAAGTACGCGGATATCGGCGCCGAGGTGGTAGAGGCAGTTAAGTGTTACAAAAAGGAAGTGGAAGAAGGCGTTTTTCCCGGACCGCAACAGACTTTTCTGTGATAGCCTTGATTTTATCGTCTTGTTGGGCTCTTTTGGCCTGCCTATAATTCACTACAACCTTCTTGCATTTTTGAAACCCTTTGTTAGAATAGCCGGAATTATGAATTCTCCCGAACTTATGGATAAAGTCGTTTCCCTCTGTAAACGACGCGGTTTTATCTTCCAATCTTCCGAAATATACGGTGGGCTTAACGGCGCGTGGGATTACGGCCCGATGGGTGCGGAGCTCAAGCGTAACGTCAAGAATGCCTGGTGGAAAGCCATGATCCAGGGTCGGGACGATATGGTCGGCCTGGACGCGGCCATTCTAATGCACCCCAAGACCTGGGAAGCTTCCGGCCATGTTAACAATTTCTCCGATCCTTTTGTGAAGTGTGTGGCTTGCGGCAAATTTTATCGTCAAGATAAAGTTTGGGATGAGCTTTGGAATTGTGCCTGGAACAAATCGCTGATTAAAGCTATGGCGGGAGATAAAGACACAAAATTTTTATACCATTGGGCGAAGGGTCCGGGTATAAAATTGGCCCCTAATTTGGCATTGGTAAAGGAACCGGAAGTAACGATTTCTTTTCTTGTTGATCTTCATAATTTTTACGATGGTGTAAACTTAAATTTTCAGGGATTTATTAAAAGGATGGCTTGTGAACAAAGCGGGACAGAACGAACACCTTGTCCGGCTTGCGGCGGCCCTCTTCCTGAAATTGGAGTTGCGGCGAACTTGATGTTAAAAACAGTCTTGGGGCCGGTTGAGGAATCGGGGGAGCGGGTTTATTTGCGTCCGGAAACGGCGCAGGGTATTTTTGTCAATTTTCCTAATGTAATGGATGCAACCCATCGCAAGTTGCCTTTTGGTATCGGGCAGATCGGCAAATCTTTTCGTAACGAGATTACCCCGGGCAATTTTACTTTTCGTACCCGCGAATTCGAGCAGATGGAGATCGAGTATTTTTGCCGTCCGGAAATGGCCGAAGAACGTTACCGTCACTGGATCGATACCCGGCTGAACTGGTATCTTGAACTGGGCATGACCAAAGAGAACTTGCGTTTGCGTGAGCATGATAAAGATGAGCTGGCGCATTATGCCGCGGGTTGCACTGATATCGAATATTTATTCCCGTTTGGCTGGTCGGAGCTGGAGGGTGTGGCCAATCGTACAGATTATGATCTTAAACAACATGCCCAGTTTTCCGGTAAGGATCTGATGTACCGCGATCCAGTCACTAATGAGCGTTTTTATCCCTATGTTATTGAGCCTTCCGGCGGTTGTGACCGCGGCACGCTGGCTTTCCTGACCGATGCTTATCACGAGGAGCAGGTTAAGGATGATACTCGTATAGTAATGAAGTTCCATCCGTCCCTGGCGCCAATTAAAGTGGCCATTTTCCCGTTGCTTAAGAAGAATGAGGGTTGCGTGGCTTTGGCCAAGGACCTCAAGGTTGATCTTAAGAAAGAGTGGAATTGTGTTTACGATGATACCGGCGCGATCGGCAAATTGTACCGCCGTCAAGACGAGGTTGGCACGCCGTTTTGCGTAACGGTGGATGTGCAATCGCTGGAAGACAAACAGGTAACGGTACGCGAACGCGACACTATGTTGCAAACCCGCGTACCGGTAGAGAATTTAAAAGCGTTCTTAAAGGAACGTTTATCTTAGTGATCGGGAGTTTTGGTTCTTTGTATACGTTTTATTAGGGAACTCCTTCACGCCCGTCGACCTGATGGGTCGTCGCGGCGTTCAGGAGTTTTTGGTTCTTTGTATATTTTTTATTAGGGGACTTCCTCACACCCGTCGACCTGATGGGTCGTCGCGGTGTTCGGGAGTTTTTTGTTCTTTGTATACGTTTTATTAGGGAACTCCTTCACGCCCGTCGACCTGATGGGTCGTCGCGGCGTTCAGGAGTTTTTAATTTTTTGGATAAAAATTAAAAAGGAGCAGTGAAATGGCAACAAAACATGTTTATTCGTATGGTGCCGGTAAGGCGGAAGCCAAGGGCGCCGAGCTGAGCAAGAATGTGCTCGGCGGCAAAGGTATCGGCCTGATGGAAATGACTTCTATCGGCATCCCGGTCCCGGCGGGTTTTACGGTCACGATCCAGACTTGCGAAGAGTATTACAAGATCGGCCGCAAGCTTCCCAAGGGGCTTTCAAATGAAGTTATTGACGCCGTAAAGAAGCTGGAAAAGAACACCGGCAAAAAGCTTGGCGATTCGAACGATCCTTTGCTGGTATCGGTGCGTTCTGGCGCCGCGCGCTCCATGCCCGGCATGCTGGAAACCATCCTTAATCTGGGCTTGAACGACAAGAGCGTTGAGGGCCTCGCCAAGAAAACCGGCAATGCCCGTTTTGCTTACGATTCTTATCGCCGTTTCATCCAGATGTTCTCCTCGACCGCCATGGGCCTTTCCAAACAGCCGATGGAAGATATGCTCCATAAAATGAAGCATGACCTGGGCGTCAAGACCGACCCCGAGATTCCGGCCGAGAAGCTTAAGGAGCTTTGCGACCAGTTCAAGGCTTTTTACAAGCAGAACAAGGGCGAGGATTTTCCGCAGGATCCCTACAAACAGCTTTGGGGCGCCATCATGGCCGTCTTTAACAGCTGGGAGGCCGAGAAGGCTGTTACCTATCGCCGCGTTGAAAAGATCACCGACCTTAAGGGTACGGCGGTCAACGTGGTGCAAATGGTGTTCGGCAACAAGGGCGATAATTCCGGCACCGGCGTGTGTTTTACGCGCGATCCGAATACCGGGACCAATGAATTCTACGGCGATTACCTGATCAACGCCCAGGGCGAAGACGTGGTGGCCGGTATCCGTACGCCTCTCAAATTGCAGACCTTGCAGGACCAGATGCCCAAGCCTTACGACCAGTTGCTGGCCGTGCGCGCGATCCTGGAATCTTACTATAAGGAAATGCAGGACCTCGAGTTCACTATTGAGGACGAGCAGTTGTATATGTTGCAGTGTCGTACCGGCAAGCGTTCTCCGGCGGCGGCGTTCCAGATCGCTCTCGATCACGCTACCAAGCCCTTGCTCAGCAAGGCTCAGGCGAACGACCTGGTGAAAAAAGGTTATTTGCCCAAGAAGTGGGCGGACCTGGCGGTGAAGCCGGTCATCACCAAAGAGCAGGCAGTGGCGCGTTTGACTTCCGATGACATCGAGCGTTTGTTCTATCCTATCGTCGACACCAAGAAGGTCAGTTTGCAGGACCTGAAGAATGCGCGCATTGCGGGCGGTATTAACGCTGTTCCCGGCGCCGCTTCGGGTAAGGTGGTTTTTACGGCGGCCGAGGCTGAGGAGATGGCGGCCAAGGGCGACAAGGTGATATTGGTGCGTAAAGAAACTTCTCCCGAGGACGTAGGCGGTATGCACGCGGCCAAGGGTATCCTTACGGCAACCGGCGGCAAGACTTCACACGCCGCGGTGGTTGCCCGTGGTTGGGGCAAGTGTTGCGTGGTGGGTTGTGAAGCCCTGGATATTAATTACGATGCCAAGTCGATGACCGTGGGCGGCAAGACGATCCATCAGGGCGATTATCTTACCCTGGATGGTTCCGCGGGTGATGTTTTCATGGGCGAGTTCCCGCTTATGGATCCGATCCTGCCCGAAGCGTATAACACGATCCTCAAGTGGGCGGATGCAATCCGTACCATTAATGTGCGTACCAACGCGGATACCCCGTACGATGCCCAAAAGGCTATCGAGATGGGCGCTGAAGGTATCGGTTTGTGCCGTACCGAGCATATGTTCTTTGATACTGAAGAGCGTCGTCTGGCGATCCAGGAGATGATCGTGGCGGATTCACTGGAGGCTCGTAAAGGCGCCCTGGCGAAACTCCTGCCTATTCAGCGCGAGGACTTCTATGGTATTTTTAAGGCCATGGATGGCAAACCGGTTACGATCCGTTTGATCGATCCGCCTCTGCACGAGTTCACTCCCAAGGATGATGCCGGCGTTAACAAGTTGTCGCATATTACCGGCCTCTCGGCGGAGAAGATCAAGCACCGTTGCGAGCAGCTGCATGAATCCAACCCGATGCTGGGCCATCGCGGTTGCCGTTTGTGCATTACTTATCCCGAGATCCTCGAGATGCAGGTTACGGCTATCATCGAGGCCGCGATCAAGGCGACCAAGGAAGGCTTCAAGGTTCTGCCCGAGATCATGATCCCGCTGACTATCGACAAGAAGGAATTAAGTATTCTGGTAGATCAGACCAGGGCTATCGCGAACCAGCTTATTAAGGAAGCGAAGTCCAAGGTGAAGTATATGGTGGGCACTATGATCGAGATCCCGCGCGCGGCTCTGCTGGCTAACGAGCTGGCGGAAGTGTCGGAGTTCTTTTCATTCGGGACCAACGACCTCACGCAGATGACGCTGGGCTTGTCCCGCGACGATGCCGGCCGTTTCCTGCCGATTTACGTGGCGGCGGAGAAAGAAGGCGGTAAGGCTATTTTCAAGGATGATCCTTTCCAGAGCCTGGACCAGAACGGTGTTGGTTTGCTGGTGAAGTATGGTATTGAGCGCGGCCGCTCCACCCGCAAGGACCTGAAGATCGGTATCTGCGGTGAACATGGTGGTGAATCCGCCAGTGTCAAGTTCTGTGTGAAAGCGGGGATGAATTACGTGTCCTGCTCGCCGTACCGAGTTCCGATCGCGCGTCTCGCGGCGGCCCAGGCGGCCATGGAGATCAAGGCGGGCGGTAAAACTGCCAAGCCGGCGGTGAAAAAAACCGGGAAAAAACCGGGCAAGAAGTAAATAGTTGATATAGAATATCCCCGGTGCGTATGAACCTGTTCATGCGCGCCGGGGGTATATTGTTTTAGTGGTCATAAATGTAAAAGCTTTGTTTTTTGAGCCCGGCGAATTTACCAAGAGCACCTTCTGCCTATGGATCCGATCAAAGCGTACCTTAAAGACATCCGTCCTATTCCTTTGTTGACTCCGGAGGAAGAGGTGGACCTTGCCCGCCTGGTTCAGGAAGGCGATACCGAAGCGCGCGATAAAATGATCCGGTCAAATTTGCGGCTGGTGATCAGTATTGCCAAAAGGTATGTTAATCTGGGTATCCCTTTGAGCGATCTGATAGAAGAGGGCAATATCGGCCTGATGCGCGCCGTGGATAAATTCGACCCGGAAAAAGGGTATCGTTTCTCCACCTACGCAGCGTGGTGGATCAAACAGGGCGTTTCCCGTTCTATTATCGACCAGGGTAAAATGATCCGCGTTCCGGTATACATGAACGAGGAAATAGTACGTTACAAGAAGACCCTGGAAACCCTGACGCACAAGCTTGGCCGCAAGCCCCAGTACGGCGAAGTGGCTAAAAAAATGCTCATTTCCATCGACAAAGTCCGTGACCTTGACCAGGCGATAACCAAAATGTCCAGCCTTGATGCGCCGATCGGCGAGGATGGCGACGGCCAGGTGCATGATATTGTGGAAGACGACAATCTGGCCCTGCCGGATGAGCAGGTGGAGAACTTCCTTAATAAAGAGCGCGTTTGCGGAGTGCTTCAGGATCTGCCCGAACGGGAGAGGGAGATCATTTCCCTGCGTTTCGGCGTTCCCAGCGGCACACCGAAAACTCTGGCCGAGATCGCCGACCAGATGGGTATTTCCCGTGAGCGGGTGCGTCAGCTGGAAGTGATAATTCTGAAAAAATTAAAAGATACCCTCAATAAACAGGATAACGGTGAGCTTGAATCCGATGACCAGACCGATCTTGACCCGCAAGAATAGAAAGCCGATCTTTGTAGTTGTTATTCCCCGTTTTGAAGACCTAGCCAATTCTTTTTACGCCGGAGAAGTTACCAAGGGAGCCAATATCGCGGCCAGCCGGCTGGATGTGGATATCCTTATTCACCTGGTGGAGCGCGGTGACCATACGCATTGGCTGGATGGTTTGCTGGACCCCAATTTTGTGGATGGCCTGCTTTTCGCCGATATCGACCGTGACTGGGATGTGGTGCGTTTTGCCATCCGGCGGGGTGTGCCGACCATGGTGTTAAACAATCCGACCATTGAGCCTTTTAATACCATAGCTATTGATAATCGCAGTGCGGCACGTCAGGCGGTTACGTTGCTGGCCGGTATGGGGCATACCAGGATAGCCAGTATTTCCGGTGACCTTAATACTCAGGCGGGGCAGGATCGCCTGGAAGGTTATTACGAGGGGCTGGAGCTGGCCGGTTTACCCAAAGAAAAAAAGCTGGTTAAAAAGGGCGACTTCCTGCGCACTCTGGCCCGTTCCGGCACGCTGGCTTTGCTGAAAGATGTTAATTCCGCCGAGCGTCCTACGGCCATATTCGCCGCTTCGGATGTTATGGCCTACGAAGTTGTGGACGCCGCCCGGACCCTGGGCCTTAAAGTCCCGGAAGACCTTTCGGTGGTGGGGTTCGATAATAATTTATCGGCCGGGGAGAATGGCGTCAAACTGGCTACGTTTGAACAGCCGATCGTGGATATGTCCCGTCAGGGGATCGAGAATTTATTTCAAATGAGCCTCGGGCTGGCCAAATTGCCGGTAAAGATATTAATGGAAGCCAAATTCCTCAAAGGTCATTCCACGGCGATCTTGAAATGATCTCATAGGTGTTTATTTTTTCGGTTTAAACTTGAACATAATCCCCCTCCACTTGTGGGAGGGGTCAGGGGAGGGGAAAATGGCAAAAGCTTTGGATCTTAAAAAATTCATCCGTGATATACCTGATTTCCCGAAAAAGGGGATTATTTTCAAGGACATTACCACTTTGCTCAAAGATCCGCAAGCCCTTAAGGCTTCCGTCGATCAGCTGGCCAAAGCGGTGTCCAAACTGAAGCCTAAATATATTGTGGGCATTGAATCCCGCGGTTTTATTTTTGGTACTGCGGTGGCGTGTAAATTGGGCCTGGGTTTTATTCCGGTGCGCAAAAAGGGCAAACTGCCTTATAAGACCACGTCGGTATCTTACGACCTGGAGTACGGCACCGATACGCTGGAGATGCACTCTGATGCTCTTAAAAAAGGCGACAAGGTTGTTATCATCGACGATCTTCTGGCAACGGGGGGCACGGTCGGCGCTGTTTCCGAGCTGGTGCGTGGTTCCGGGGCCAGGATCTGCGCGGTGGCTTTTGTTATCGAGCTTGCTTTTTTAAATGGCCGAGACAAGCTTAAGGGCCTTCCGGTTTTCTCGC
Organism: Candidatus Omnitrophota bacterium; assembly: GCA_015232565.1. Classification (GTDB taxonomy): domain Bacteria; phylum Omnitrophota; class Gorgyraeia; order Zapsychrales; family Fredricksoniimonadaceae. The sequence continues at coordinate 29,296 of JADFZK010000022.1, read as the reverse complement.
TCCTTCAGTATTGACCAGGTTTATCAGCCTAAAAGGATCCAGACCTTTTTCGGGTTCGTGGAGCTTCGGGAATATTTCTAATGAGATCGAAACGTTATCTTACTACAACGGTTTGGCTGGCTTTGGCGATCATTGCGGTGGCCTGGCTCAGGTTTTCTTCCAAGGTCGGCGCCCGGTCGGCGGAAGCGGCCGGGCCGGTTGCGCCAAAAGCCATCAGTGCTCCGGTGGTGCCGTATGCGGATAGCAATTCGCAGGCTTCTTCGAGCGCCGACGCCGGTCTGGTTGCCCTCAAAGGCAACGAAGCGCCGGTGGAGCCGAATCTGGTTGGCAAGTCGACAGCGGCTTCGAGCGCCTCTGGTGTTGCAGGGGCGGACCTTGCCCTGGCCGTCCGGAATAACAATGGAGTGCAGGCCGGATCCGCTGATGTGGCGGTTATTTATAATGAGGCTGAGGCGTTTAATGGTCAGGGCCGTTTTGCCGAAGCCGTGGCCGCATACGAAAAAGCGGCTTTGCTTCAGCCCGATCTGGCGGAAACTTACCTGCGTTTGGGCCTTTTGTATTTCAAGCTTAATTTGGTAGATAAGGCTGGTGATTCTTACCAGAAAGCGATCGGCCATGGCATGGATAATGCCGAAGTATACTTTCATCTGGGCTATATAGAGGAAGTGAAGGGCGCGCTGGATAAGGCTTTGGAGAATTATTTGCTCTCCGAAAAAAAAGGTTCCGGCAATCCCGAGTTGTTTTATAATATCGGTAATGCCTATGCCCGGATGGATAAAGGGATGGAAGCTCTGGCGTATTACAAAAGAGCGGTCAGTATGAACCCTCAGCATATGGATGCTTTCATTAATCTTTCTACGGTGTCCTTTAAGTTAAATAATTTTGCTGATGCCGGTTTTTATTTGGACAAAGCGGTGGCCTTAGGCTATAAGGCACCCGAAGAGTACCTGAAGGTCCTGGCCAGCCATCAGGCTGGTAAATGATTTTAATGTCGAGACTTTTGTCCCTGTAGCTCAGCTGGATAGAGCGCAGCCCTCCTAAGACTGATGTGACCGTTCGAGTCGGTCCAGGGACGTTATTTGAAAAGGATTCTTTTCAAATAACACCGATAGCCACCAGAGGCCCAAAAGGGCCTCGGGGCTATCGGTGATTATTCCAGTGCAAAACGGCCATCTGCGTCGTTATTCCTTCGTTCGCTTGTGCGGCGTACTTTAAGTACGCCTTCGCGCTCACTCAGGAAATGCCTAGCAGCTGGCCATTTTGCCCCAGTCCCTGTGTTTTTAACATATGGGCCTAAATTTTTTGAATTTCTGTTTGACACTGCCAGGGAGTCGTGGCAGAATGGCAAAGTCCTCAAACCCTAAGATGTTCTGATACCGATCAAGAAAGGGGGTGCGCAGTAACCGGTAATTTTAAGAGTTAGATCAGGAACATCGATAACAGGGATCGATCGTACATAATCTAGGCTATATATATCTAGTTAAATTCTATAGTTAAATTTTTTGGAGGAACACATGGTAAAAAAATTAGTACTTGCAATCGCGGTGCTCGCTTTGGCGACGCCAGCTTTTGCCGCAGTGCAGAACGTCAAGGTCGGCGGGGCGTTAAAGACCACGTCCATCTTGCGTGATAACATGGGCGCGGTTGGATCACCTGACAATCAGGCTGAGATCCTGGCGCAGACAGAGCTCAATGTGACGGCAGACCTCACGGACAATGTGTCCACTAACATCGGCCTTCTGAATGAGAGGCTTTGGGGTAATGTGGATAAGACTGCTAATGAACAGTCCAGTTCCACTGTCCAGCTCGAAACGGCTTATGTGACCATGAAGGAGTTTCTTTATGCTCCTCTCACTGTTTCCATCGGTCGTCAGCCGCTGAAGTATGGTAATGAGCTGGTTATTGGTTCTAGTTCAGATTCCAATGCAGTTACGCAAATTGACGCAGTGTCCGACCTTACCAAAAAGGGTAATTTCGATGCGGTTAAGGCTGTGCTGTCTTATGATCCGTTGACCGTTGATTTCTTTGCTTCGCGGATCGACAATAATGCGACAGTTTTGGTTTCTGGGTCTAACTCCATCACTCATGATAACATTAACTTGTACGGCGTTAACTTAAACTATAAGTTGGGCGACAAGATGAGCACGGTTGTTGAAGCTTATACTTTCGTTAAGGCTAATGAGCAGGCCAATATCACGAGTAACAGAAACACCAAGAACACGACAACCTATGTTCCTGGTTTGCGTGTGAGCACGAATCCGATCGAGGGCTTGAATGTCCAGTTGGAAGGTGCTTACCAGTTCGGTCGGGTGTGGAACAATACGGCCACTACGGATGATTCGATGTCTCGTTTGGGCGCGTATGCATTACAGGGCAAGGTAAATTATGCTCTTCCGGTTATGAAGGATATGAAGCCTGTAATGGGTCTTGGTTACAGGTATCTTTCCGGCGATAAGCGGACAGGGAATCTTACCAGTGATGATTCGACAAGAACAACTGCCTGGCAGGCAATGTATGAGAATCAGGATGCTGGCAGGATCTTTGACACTTTGACCGCTAACACGAATTCCCAGTTGACCACGGTCAGCATGGAGATTTCACCGTTAAAGGATCTGACCGCACAGTTGTCATTGAATAGTCTCTGGCTGGCGCAGAAGAATGCGTATCTTAGAGATGTAACAACGCCATCATCTACAAGAGCTGGTGTGAATTCTAGCAAGTATCGCGGCAGTGAGGTTGATCTTGATCTTACTTATGCGTATACCGAAGACGTGAAGTTCGGCGTCAGCGCTGGTTATTTTGTGACCGGCAAAACGTTTGTCGCGGATGAAGGTCAGGATAATAAGAACAAGAGCCAAATCCTCTCCAGCGTGAGCGTGTTATTCTAATTTGAAAAGAATACTTTTCAAATTATTAAAAAGCCCTGGGCAAAACCCGGGGCTTTTTTTTGTGGAATTTATATATTGAATAAATCTCGTCGGGAAATTGTTTTTTTGTTTGAGGTGTTTTTCTTTTTGTCATCGCTGTTATTTATTCGTCGTGCCGCATATTTTTAACGGCATAAAATAAATCAGATATTATTTTAAAATTCCTTTTTATCCTATATTATTAAATCAACTCCTTTAAAAAAAACAGTTGACTATCCCGAGGGCAGTGCATGGCCGGGGGATCAGCGAAAGATATAGCGACCAGCAGTATGACGCGCGACGAAATCTACGATCATTTAGCCAGTGTTTACCTCGACAAACGCGGCAAGGCCGAGGAGAAGAAAGCCAAGACTCCGTCGGCGTGGCTGGCGATAAACATTGTGCTTACCGCGGTCATCCTGACGAGCGTGGTGTTCGGGCTGACTGCTTTCCTGACCCGCCAGGACGATCTTTTAAAAAGCCGCGTGATCTACGCGTTGAATAACTCGCCGATCCGTTTGACTTACAACGTCGGCGAGGGTTACCCCCAGGCGAAGGATCTTTCTATCGCGCTTCCGCCGGTGGAAGCGGCGAAATACAGCCGGCTGAATTTAACGGTCAAGGCCGCCAGCGGCGGGAACCCGGGGATGCTTAAAATAGTTTTGACCAACGCCAAGGACGAGCACGCGTCGTATTATTTGCAGGGCCTGAAAACCAAGTGGCAGGATTACTCGATCACCTTCGACCAGCTCGACCTTACCGACTGGAAGAGCCTGAAAGATATATCGTTCGTTATAGAAGCATGGAATGCGCAAAAGGCCGACGGGACGGTCTTCATAGACAACATAAGTTTTTCGAATTAACCACAGAAGGAGCTGGCAAAAATGAAGATCATTTCTATCGCGAACCAAAAAGGCGGTTGCGGTAAAACGACAACGGCGATCAACCTGGTGGCGGCTTTCTGCGCTACGGGCCAGCGCACACTGTTAGTCGATCTTGATCCGCAGGCCCATGCCACGCTCGGGCTCGACCGCGACGATCGTTACAGCGTTTATAATGTCATCTCGCGCATTACCCCGCGCAAGATGGCTTTCCGGGATATTATCCAGACCGTGGAAAAGAATTTTGATATTGTGCCTTCCAATGTGCTGGTGGGGACTTTGGAACAGGAGCTGGCCGATGAGATCGGCCGCGAGATGAAACTCGTGGAGGCTTTGGATTCCGTTAAAACCAGTTACGATTTTATTATCATTGATTGCCCGCCGAGCCTGGGCTTCCTGACTGTTAATGCCTTGAGGGCCAGCGACGAGGTGGTTATCCCGGTCGAAACCAGCCGCTTTTCCGTGCAGGGCGTGGATCATTTGATGGATATCATCAATCTTATCCGCGAGCGCCTGAACCACGAGATCGAGCCGCGGGTGCTGGTGACGATGTTCGATTCCCGTTTGCGCCATTCGTTCTCCATGCTCGACAAGATCCGGGCCAAGTTCAGCAATATGCTCCTGGGGACTATTGTGCATACCAATGTGAAGCTGAAGGAAAGCGCGGTAATGGGCAAGACGGTTTTAAGTTACGATAAATATTGCCGCGGCGCCAAGGATTATTTCTCTCTTGCCAAGGAATTGCTGTCGATGGACAAGGTTCCCTTGGCCGAGATCGCGCTCGAGAGTACCCGTCTGGCTCCCGAAGCTCCGGCTGCTATAACGGTGGATTTTTCCCAGCGCATGAAGGATGTGGTCGCCAAGGAGATCGAGGCTATCGCCGAGACCACCTTTACCCTGAACGCTCCCGAAGCCCAGTCGGTTTATGTGGCGGGTTCGTTCAACGACTGGTCGCTGAACGGTTTTTGCCGCATGAATAAAGAGGATGGCGTCTGGAGATTGCAGCTTCCGCTCGATCCGGGAGTGCACCAGTACCAGTTCGTTATCGATGGCCGCTGGCAGGCCGATCCGGCCAATGACCTTAAAGAGCCGAATGGTTTTGGCGATATGAATTCGGTGGTCAAGGTGGGCGCGAATGGATAAGGAAACAAAGCTTTTTGCTTTGCTCTCTTATTGTTCCGTGCTTTGCGTGGTGCCGCTGTTGAAAAAGAAGGACGATGATTTTGTGCTTTTTCACGGCCGTCAGGGCCTGGCGCTGTTCCTGTGCGAGATGGTGGTTTTCGTGGCGAGTATAATCCTGCCCTCTATAATGCAACCTTTCTTGTTCATTTTTGGGCTTTTCTCCTTGTGGGGTATGTTCAAGGCCCTGCAAGGGGAGAAGTTCAAACTGCCTTTAATTTTCCCGCTTTCCGAACGTTTAGTCCTCTGACGTGGCAGGATCACTTTTTTTGTGTTATATTTCAATTAAAGGATGGGGCAGATGATACGTCATAATTTAAAGTCAGGGCAGAGCACCATTGAGTACATCCTGCTGGTAACGGCGGTGGTGGTAGTGGCGATAGCTTTGACGGCCAAGAATGGAGTAATGGAGCAGTCGGTTAACAAGGTGCTGAAAATGCCCGGGAAGAGCCTTGAGAGGACTGGCCTGGTCTTTATAAACCGGCCTAATTGAGTGCTTTAGCGCTTGTTGCGTTCCATCCGGTCTTTTAAATTTTCCATCATGCGGCGTTGGCGTTCAGCGGTAGATTCGGCTCTTTGGGAGGCTTGTTCCCGAACAGATGCTCCCTGGAAGGATTGTTCAGCCGGGCTTTTGGTAAATTGGCTGGAAGTGAGTTTGATAAAAGCGCTCCCGATGGCAATTGCCAAGGCAATACAGACTCCGATACTGACCAGGGTTTGATAGTTCATAGTTAAAGTATATCCGGTATTCTTCCAGCCGACAAACTTTTATTGTAAAATATTAACTGTACCGCCGGGCCGACATCCCCTAACGGGGACTGGAGCAAGGTCGGCCCCTACGAACAATTTGAAAAGCACTGATGAATTTGTCTATTACTGTAGGATCTAAGATCGTTGTTGTCATGGTTGTAAGCTTGGCGCTGGTGGGGGTGGCTTTTGCCCAGCAGGCTTCGGCGCCCCAGGCTGTTTCCGGCAAGAGTTCTTCGGCTATTGAGATCTATGTGGCCGGGAGAAAATTTATTTCCCTCTCCGATTATGAAAAGCAAAAGGCTGTAACCATAGTGCCGGTGGTGTCTTCGGCCTCTACCATCACCTCCGAAGCTTCTTTTGATCCCTTGATCGGTAAAACCCTGACCATAAGCCCTGAGGGGACCGTTATCACCAGTAGTACCACAATGGAAGAAGGCAAGACTATAGAGATTAAGCCGCGGGCCAACGGGCGGGTGGCCGGGGTGGCGCCTTCTTTTAAACAGATCGTGGAAGATTTTGATTCTGGTGCGGGCGGTAATGGCGCGGAGCCAAAGAAAATAGCCTCGGCCGAACAGCTGGATGAGGAACTGCGCGCCAGATTACGGGCGCATCACCGTCCGGTGCTTCTGATATCCGACAAGCAAAAAGTGCGGGTAATGGGCCTGGAATAACCCTCCGTAAAGCTAAAAGCCATAAGGTTCCTTTTTAAGTTGACTTGAGGGGGGTCGAATAGTATAATCACGAACTAAATTAGTTAAGGGCTATTGGAATATCGTTCCAAAAACGGCAAAATACAGCATTAATTTCTTAAAGGAGGAAGCTCAGTTGTTAGTCAAAGAGAAGAAATCCGAGGTTATAAGCAATTTTAAAGTTCACGCGAAGGATACCGGGTCTCCCGTCGTGCAGGTGGCTCTTCTTACCGAGCGCATTAACGATCTTAATGGGCATTTCAAGGCGCACAAGAAAGATTTTCATTCGCGCCGCGGACTGCTGTTAATGATCGGCCAAAGGCGCCGTTTGCTGGCCTATCTTAAGAAAACCGACCTTAAAAAGTACGAAGAGACCATTAACAAATTAGGGTTGCGTAAATAACCCGGAAGGCTGTAAAAGATGAGCATAACTCGCGTTGAAGTTCCGTATGGGGATAACACACTGGTCATTGAGACCGGCAAATTAGCCAAGCAGGCGGCAGGTTCCGTGGTGGTCAGTTGTGGCGATACCATGGTGCTGGTGGCGGCTTGTATGGCCAAGAACGTCCGGGATGGCATCGATTTCTTCCCGTTGACCGTGGAATATCAGGAGAAAACTTATTCCGCGGGACGTATCCCCGGCGGTTTCTTTAAGCGTGAAGGGCGCTCGACGGAGAAAGAGATCCTGACTTCCCGTTTGATCGACCGTCCGCTCCGTCCGCTTTTTCCGGAAGGCCTTAAGAATGAAGTGCAGATCGTGGCTACGGTCCTCTCTGCCGACGATCAGTATGATCCGGATGTCCTGGCTATCATCGGCGCTTCGGCGGCCTTGATGGTTTCCGATATACCTTTTGACGGGCCGATCAGCGCGGTGCGCGTGGGTTCTGTCGACGGTAAGTTTGTGGTCAATCCCACTTATGCCCAGCGCAAGGATTCCGAGCTCGATTTTATCGTGGCCGGTGACGCCCAGGGTATAGTGATGGTTGAGGGTGAAGGGAAAGAAGTCCCGGAAGCCCGGGTTAAGGAATTATTCGCTTTTGCGCACCAGGCTTTGCAGGCTTCGCGTGAAATTCAAAAAGAACTGCAAAAGAAAGCCGGCCGGGCCAAGGTTGAAGTTAAGATCAAGGCGCTTCCCCTGGAATTTATTGCCAAGGTTCGCGGCCTGGCGATGGCTCGTTTGACCGAGATCTTCAATGGTATTACCGATAAAAAAGAGCGTGAGAACAAGGGCAATGAACTTTTTGCTTCCTTGACGGCCGATATGGCGGTTTATGCGGAGTTTAAAAAGGGCGATGCCGAGATCTCCGCGAAAGATGTGGCCGCGGTATTCGAGATCCTGCAGTACGACCTGATCCGCAAGAATGTTTTTGAGAAAAGCGTGCGTGTTGACGGGCGCGGCCTCAACGAGATCCGCGCGATCTCATCTGAAGCCGGCCTTTTGCCCCGGACGCATGGTTCGGCGTTGTTCACCCGCGGCCAGACCCAGGGGCTGGGAGTTATTACTCTTGGCACCAAGGTCGACGAGCAGTTGATGGAAGCGCTGGATGGGGTTACTTACCGCAATTTCATGTTGCATTATAATTTTCCGCCGTATTCGGTGGGCGAGACCAAGCCGATGCGCGGTCCGGGCCGTCGCGAGATCGGCCACGGTAATTTGGCGCATCGCGCTCTTAAGGCCGTTATGCCGGAACCGGAAGATTTCCCGTATACTGTCCGGCTGGTTTCGGAGATCCTGGAATCCAATGGTTCTTCCAGCATGGCTACGGTGTGCGCCGGTTCCCTGGCGATGATGGACGCCGGTGTTCCGCTGAAAGCGGCGGTGGCGGGTATTTCTATCGGCCTGATCTCTGATGAAAAGCGCTCAGTGCTGATCACGGACATCCAGGGCATGGAAGATCATTTCGGCGATATGGATTTCAAGGTCGCCGGTTCGTTAAAAGGTGTGACAGCGGTTCAGCTGGACCTCAAGATCCGCCACATACAGGTTGATCTTTTGAACAAGGCGGTTGATCAGGCTACCGAGGGCCGGAAGTATATCCTGGGCCTTATGGATAAGACCCTGACTACGCATCGTCCGGCGCTTTCACAGTATGCGCCGCGTATTGCCACTATCCAGATACCGCAGGACCGGATCGGTGAAGTTATCGGACCCGGCGGTAAAACTATCCGCATGATCATTGAGATGACCGGCGCTACTGCCATAGATATTGATGATGATGGCAAGGCGTTTGTTTCGGCGCCCAATCAGGAGTCGCTGGACAAGGTCACCAAGTATTTGTCGTCCTTGTTGATGGAGCCCGAGGTCGGGCAGGTTTATGATGCTACGGTTGTCAAGATCATGAATTTCGGCGCTTTTTGCGAGTTCATGCCCGGTAAGGAAGGCTTGTGCCATGTTTCCGAGCTGTCTGACAAGTATGTGAAAGACCCGAACGAGATCGTCAAGATGGGCGATACCTTTAAGGTTGTCCTCAAAGAGGTCGACGATAAAGGTCGTTATAATCTCAGCCGAAAGAAAGTTCCCGCAAATTCATAGTGCCTGGCATGAATGAAGAGCGGATCAGGAAATAACAAATAGGGAATGATCTTGCTGGTCATTCCCTATTTTTATATGGTGCCTGGCACCATAATAAGTTCGCCGGAAGAAAGGCGCTGGTTATGAAGCAGGAATATTTAAACGAGATGAAGGGGATTTTGTTGTTCGCGTTCGCGTTGATCTTCTTCGCGAGCCTGATATCCTATGTTCCTGATGACCTGGTGTGGTTCACTTCTCATCCCAACAGCCCGGCCAAGAATCTGATCCGGGTGGCAGGCGCTTACAGCGCCGGAGCGCTGTTTGTGGTGTTCGGTTACAGCTCTTACATGCTGGTCATGCTCCTGCTTTTCTGGAGCTGGAATATATTTACCTCCCGTCCGATGTATTTCAGCCCGGCCCGCAATATCAGCCTGGGTGTGTTGCTTTCCGTCCTGAGCGCTTTGTTCAGCCTGATGGGGTCGGCGCCGACTGCCAATCGTTTCCAGCGCGGGGGGATGGTAGGGCTGGTCTTTTCTGATTTTCTGGCCAAATATTTTGGTTTGATCGGGGCGTATATAATTTTATTTGCCCTGGCCGCCTTGTGCCTGGTGATAACGGCGGAGTTTCTGGTGTCTCCCTGGCTGGTGCGGGGCATGCGCGGCTTGTTGGAACTTTGGCAGTCTTTCAAGGAACGCGGGTTTAATGTTTTCTCTTCTGTAACCGATCCGGCGGTGGCAAAAAAGGCCGTGGAACCGGATCCCAAGCCTGCAAAGAAAGAGGCCCGGGCGGTAAAAGTGAATGAAGCCGTTGTCGCTGAACCTGTTAAAAAAGCGTCTGACGCCGGCAAGAAAGAAGATAAACCCGTCAAGCCGGAACCTCCAAAAGCGCCCAATATCCGCATTATTCAACAGAAAGAAGAACCGCCCCGGGACCGGGAGGACAAACCGCTTATCATCGGTAACTATCAGTTACCGCCTTTCGATCTGTTGAAAGATCCGGTTAAACTTTCGGAAGGCAATGTTCAGGAACTCGTGGTGACCGGAGCCAAGACTCTGGAGTCGACCCTGGCCAGTTTTGGCGTGACCGTGCGCGTGGTGGATATTGAGCGGGGTCCGGTCCTTACCAAATATGAACTGGAGCCGGCTCCCGGTGTGCGCGTGCAAAGCATTAATTCACTCGCCGATGATATCGCGCTGGCGATGCAGGTGGCGTCCGTGCGTATCCAGGCGCCGATCCCGGGAAAGAATCGCGTGGGTATAGAGGTGCCGAATGGCGCTTCTGCGGCGGTGGTCTTAAAAGACGTGTTGATCGAGGGCAATATCCGCAACTCGAAGTCCAAGATCATGATGGCGCTCGGGAAAGACTCGGCGGGCAAACCGATCGTGGCTGACCTGGCGGAGATGCCGCATTTGCTGGTGGCCGGTACGACGGGTGCGGGTAAGTCGGTGTGCCTGAATGTCATTATCATGTCCATTTTATACAATGCCGCCCCGAATGAAGTCAAATTCATCATGGTCGACCCCAAGATGGTGGAGCTCAACCAATATAATGATATTCCCCATATGCTTTGCCCGGCGATCACCGACCATAAAAAAGTGGCGGCGGCTCTGGGCTGGGTGGTAGCGGAAATGGAATCGCGTTACAAGACCCTGATGAAGCATCAGGTCCGCAACATCAAGGCTTATCATGCCAAGGGTTTTGAAATGCCCTATATCGTGCTGATCGTCGACGAGTTTGCCGACCTGATGCAGACGCAGGGTAAAGTGATCGAAAGTGCGGTTACCCGCCTGGCGCAATTGGCGCGAGCGGTCGGTATCCATTTGATCCTGGCCACTCAGCGGCCGTCGGTCAATGTGATCACGGGCACTATCAAGGCCAATTTGCCCGCCCGGGTTTCTTTTAAGACCAACTCCCAGATCGATTCGCGCACTATTCTCGACGAGAAAGGGGCGGAAGACCTTCTGGGAAAAGGCGATATGCTTTTTGTCAAGCCCGGGGATCCCAAGCCGATGCGCGGGCAATGCAGTTTTATATCTGATGAGGAGATCCATAAAGTTATGGAGTTCATCCGCAAGCAGCAGAAGCCCGAGTACGATAATTCGGTGACTGCCCGGCCGGCGGCTGCCGCGGGTGACGGCGAGAACAGCGGCGAGAAGGATGATATTTATGAAGACGCCGTGCGCGTGATCATGCAGACCCGCCAGGCCTCGGTGTCCATATTACAGCGCCGTTTAAGTCTGGGCTACGGCCGGGCGGGACGCCTGCTGGACGCTATGGAACGCGGCGGTATAGTGGGGCCGTATTGCGGCAGTAAAGCTCGCGAGATTTTAGTTGACCCGGATGCCTGGCTGATAGAACATAATGGTGATTCCGCGGCATCTGCCCTGCAAAAATCCGATGACAGCAAGGAAAGCGTTTAATGGATAAACAAAACGATATTGGTATTATCCTGAAGACCGAGCGCGAACAGCGCGGGCTGACCCTGGAAGTCATTCAGGAGGCCACCAAGATCCCCATCGATTCCCTGAAAGCTATTGAAGAAGGGTACAAGATCCGCACTTTGACGGCTTTTTATTATAAAAGTTTTGTGCGCCTTTATGCCCAGCATCTGGGGTTGGATCCTTTGCCGATACTGGCTTTGATCCCGTCGTATCAGCCGGTTAGCAAGATGGCCGTGGCGGAGAAATTGAACAGTTTTCCCCGTCCGGACCTGAAGAAATTCAATATTATTGCCGGGCCGGTCAAGTCGCTGAACTTGCAGAAAGCTCTGCCTTTTGTCCTGGTGGCGTTGGCGGTTATTTTGGCGGGGGGAGTCTTGTTCCTGGCAATCAAGGGTGTGGCCGAGCGGATCGCGCTGTCGGCGCATCAATCTGTCCAGGGGAAAACTCTGCCGGTGAGCAAGAATGATAAGTCTGTAAAGGTGTTAAAGCCTGGTAAGGACGACCGGTTGGCCAGGGTTGAAAAGCCGGTTAAGGCCGACAAGGTTGAGAAACCAGTCAAGGCCGTGGTCGCCGAAGGCCCGGGGGGAACTGAAGCCCGGGGTAATGAGACAGCACCGGCGGCCGGGACGGAAAACAGGGAGATCCGGAAGGTCTTTTTAACAGTTAAAGCTGCGGCCACTACTTGGCTTACCGTGCGGAGTGATGGTAAAGTGGTCTTTAAAGGCAGTCTAAAGAAGGGCAGTAACGAGAGCTGGTCGGCCTTAAAAAAGATCGACCTGTCCGGCAAGGATGTGAACCTGCTGGAATATGAAGTGAATGGCAAGAACATCGGCAAGCTCAGCCGTCGGGATTCCAATGCTCGCCGGGTTATTGTTACGCCCGAAGGCCTGTCGGTCGAAAAGTGAAGATCCGCACAAAGGTGCCAGGTCATCAACAGCCGATAAACCCGCCCTTACGGGTCGGGGTTATCAGCCTGGGCTGTGTACGCAATACTGTAGATTCCGAAACCCTTCTGGCCGGCGCTTTACGCCGGGGCAACAAACATTCCGCGGTGGAAGAAGCTGATGTAGTGATCGTGAACACCTGCGGCTTTATTGAGTCGGCCAAGCAGGAATCTATTGCGGTCATCAATGACCTGGTGGCGCTTAAAAAGCGCGCGGGGTTAAAGCGGATCATAGTCGCAGGTTGCCTGGCTCAGCGTTACGCCGAGGAACTGCGCCAGGGGTTTCCGGAAGTCGACGCGTTCATCGGGGCTCTGCCGGTAAAAAGTAATGCCCGGCAGGCAGATATTTCCCTTACACCGGCGTATTTCTCTTATTTAAAGATCTGTGAGAGTTGTTTTAATCATTGCAGTTTTTGTGTTATCCCCGCTATCAAAGGCCGCTTTCACTCGCGTTCGCAGGAGGTGATCCTGGAGGATGTCCGCCGGTTGGATCAGCGGGGGGTCAAGGAACTGAATATTATCGGCCAGGACATCACCTCATACGGGATGGACCTTTACGGCGAAAAGAAACTGGCCGCGCTTTTGGGCCGGGTGAGCCGGGTGGCCGGCAGTATTGAATGGGTGCGGCTTTTGTATCTATATCCGGCCCATATTACCGACGAGCTGTTGGAGGTTATGGCCCGCGAGCCGCGGATATGTAAGTATATCGATATGCCTTTACAGCATATTAATGACCGGATCCTGAAATTGATGGATCGTAATATGACCCGTTCGGGCATCGAGAAACTGATCGCCAGGATCCGCCGGAAGATCCCCGGGGTAGCGTTAAGGACAACTTTTATAGTGGGTTTTCCCGGGGAGACCGATAAAGAGTTTCAGGAGCTTGAGCAGTTTGTGGCGCAGGTGCCGTTTGAACGGGCGGGCGCGTTTGTTTATTCCCGGGAAGAAGGTACCCGGGCGTATTCTTTTCCCCGGCAAGTGCCGGGGAAGGTTAAGCAGGCGCGTTTAGAGCGTTTGATGGCCGCCCAGGCGGTGGTGTCGGAAGGGTTACGGAGCAAGCTGGTGGGCCGGACACTCAAGTGCCTGGTGGATGGCGAACGCACCGCGCGCAGTGAGTATGACGCGCCCGAGGTGGATGGCAGTATTCATATAATCGGCGGGCCATTGGTAAGGCCGGGCAAGTTCGTGGATGTCAAGATAACGGCTGTCGTGGGGCATGACCTGGAGGGTGAGATTGAATCTACCTAATATTCTGACCGTTTCGCGGATATTCCTGACCCTGGTTTTCGCGGTTTTTGCCCAGACTCCGGGCCTGGTTGCGGCCGGAGCGGCAGTGGGCTTTTTTGCTTTGGCGGCTTTGACCGACCTGGCAGACGGTTATCTGGCCCGAAAATACGGCCTGGTGACCACGTTCGGGCAGATCATGGACCCGGTAGCTGATAAATTGTTGATCCTGACCGCTCTTTTTATATTTTCTTTTGAAAGCATTATTCCGGTCTGGATGGCGGCGGTAGTGGCCTCCCGCGAGATCCTGGTGACGGTAGCGCGTATCCAGGCTTTGACCACTGGTAAAGTCCTGCCGGCTGAGTCTGCCGGTAAGGTTAAAGCGGCGTTGCAGATGACGGCGGTAACCCTGGCGCTTTTATATCGTTTGGCTTCTATCTCTGAGTCGACTAAAATGTTCGTCAGTGATAATCAGGTGGTTTTGTTGTTCATTATAAACGGAGTAATGCTGGGAGCCGTCCTGCTTACTCTTTGGTCGGGCGGAGTATTTTTCCGAAATCTGTTCGCAAAGGAATAATATGGGTAAAGTAATGGCACGGTTCATTGCTACGTTCGGATATGTGGGGCATTGCCCGCTTGCCCCGGGATCGCTGGCCAGCGCCGTGGGTGTGGGGTTGGCTTTTGTATTGCGCGGGAATACTTTCTATTATGTTCTGGCCCTGGTTCTGGTGACCATTGCCGGGTTCCTGGCGGCGGGAATAGTCGAGAAAGAAGAAGGCAAGAAAGATCCGGGTTGTGTGGTGATCGATGAAGTGTCGGGGATGATGATATCTTTATTTGCCCTGCCGCTATCCTGGCCGGTGATGCTGACGGGATTTTTCTTGTTTCGGGCCTTTGATATGTTTAAAATATATCCGGCTAACAAACTTGAAGATATGGGTGGCAGTTTTGGCATCATGAGTGACGATATTGCCGCCGGTATTTATGCGAACATCACTTTACAGATCGCTTTAAGGCTGGCCGGCTGGATGTAAGTCGGCGCAATTTTCGGATCGGATAATTATCAACCAGGAGGCGCAAATGTTTCGCTCATCTAATCCAACGTTAAAAGAAGGCTTGTTTACGGAAACCGGCATGCTTGCTGACGGGCAGGTTATGACCGTGCAAGGTGCGGTTAATAAAACACTGGTGCTCTTATTGCTTTTGGGGGCGGGTGCCGCCTGGGTGTGGCAGTCGATAGCTCCGCTTTTGTTACAGGCGGCAGAGTCGTCCCGGACCGGCCTGGCCGCGATAGCGTCCCAGGGCAGTTCGGTGGCGTTGCCTTTTGCTATTGGCGGTTTTTTTGTGGCTTTGATCCTGGGGTTCATTATAAGTTTCAAGCCGGCTTTCTCGCCTTTTCTGGCACCGGTTTATGCTTTGGCGGAAGGTATGGCTTTGGGCGGTATTTCGGCTTTGATCGAGTTCCGTTATCCCGGGATCGTTATGCAGGCGGTTTTATTGACGTTTGCAACCTTGTTTTCTTTGTTGATGGCTTACAAAACCGGCTTGATCCGGGTTACCGATAAATTCCGTATGGGTATTGTAGCGGCGACCGGGGCCATTTGCTTGATCTATGTAATTAATATGGTGATGGGGTTCTTTAATACTTCGATCCCTTTTATATCCGGGAATGGTTTCTTCGGGATAGCTTTCAGTGTGTTTGTGGTGGGTATTGCCGCGCTTAACCTGGTGCTGGATTTTGACCTTATTGAACGTGGAGCGGAGTCCGGAGCTCCCAAGTACATGGAATGGTATGGTGGTTTTGCCTTGATGGTCACTTTGGTATGGCTTTATATCGAGATACTGAATTTGTTGATGAAGCTTAGAAGCCGGGATTGATCGTTTGGGCCAGCAGGGCCAGGGCGGTTTGACTGGCCTGTTTTTTGATCGCGAGGCGGTTGCCGGTAAAAAAGCATTTTTTTACGATGGTTTTCCGGCTGGTGGCCAGGGCGATGAAAACCAGGCCGACCGGTTTCAGGCTGGTGCCTCCGGTGGGGCCGGCGATGCCGGTGGTTGCCAAGGCATAGTTTACTTTAAACCGTTTACGAGCGCCCGCGGCCATGGCCTGGGCCACGGCAGAGGATACCGCTCCCTGGCTTTCTATGAGTTCCGGGGGGACGCACAGAAAAGTGGTTTTTATGCGGTTGGCGTAGGCGATGATCCCGCCAGCCAGGAAAGCGGATGAACCGGGGATATTTGTTAATGTATTGGCGATCATTCCGCCGGTGCAAGATTCGGCGGTAGCCAGAGTGAGATTGCGGGAAGTCAATATTTGGGCCAGTTTTCGGGTCTGCATACCCCTCCAATATACCCCAGGACAAATGGCTTGACAAGGATGTATATTTCGGAATAATGAAGCAATTATTGAACCCGGATTTTGCATTAGACGTGGATGAAGAGCGTTAATGCTTTGGTGATAAAAGGGGTTGAAGAAACGCAGGCATATCCGCTGTGATATGCCGAGGCTTTTTCAAGCCCTTTTAGCCCAAATGATTAACGCTATTCACCACGGCCTAATGCAAATTCCGGGTTTAGCCTGGGATCCCCCGGGACAACCTTCTAAAAAGGAACGAAAATGTTTCATACCATACCAGAGATCCTCGAAGAGTTGAAAGCCGGGCGCATGGTCATCGTTATGGATGACGAAAGCCGGGAGAATGAAGGCGATATTCTGATGGCGGCGGAGCATGTGACCACCGAAGCCATTAATTTTATGGCCAAATATGCCCGCGGCCTGGTTTGCGTGCCCATGGAAGCGGCGCGGCTGGATCTTTTGGGCCTTTTTCCCATGAAGGACGCCACCAGCGATTTGCATCAGCCTTGTAACACCGGCTGGGCTATTTCGGTGGACGCGGCGCACGGGATAACGACCGGCATTTCGGCCGCTGACCGGGCTTATACTGTTAAAATATTGATTGATGGCAAGTCGACCACTAAAGATCTGGTGACCCCGGGCCATTTGTTCCCGTTAAGGGCCAAAAAGGGCGGAGTGCTGGTGCGCGCTGGTCATACCGAAGCCTCGGTGGACCTGACCCGGATGGCGGGTTTGTATCCGGCCGGCGTTATTTGCGAGATCATGAACGATGACGGCACCATGGCGCGTACGAATGACCTTATCGAATTTTCCAAAAAGCATAAGCTCAAGATCTGCACTATAGACAGTCTTATTGAATACCGCCGGAAGAATGAGAAATTCATTCAGCGGCAGGCGGAAGTGGCTTTGCCGACCAAGTTTGGGGAATTCCATATGGTGGTTTATACTTCGCGGATCGATGATTTTGAGCATGTGGCTTTGGTCAAGGGCAAGATTGATCAGACCACGCCTTTACTGGTGCGGGTGCAGTCGGAATGTTTGACCGGCGATGTTTTTGGCAGTTTGCGTTGTGATTGTAACGGCCAGCTGGAAGAGGCCATGGAGCGTATAGCCAAGGAGAAGTCGGGCATACTGCTTTATATGCGCCAGGAAGGCCGCGGTATTGGTTTACTGAACAAGCTTAAGGCCTATGCTTTGCAGGATAAAGGCATGGATACCGTGGAGGCCAATGAGGCTTTGGGTTTTGCGGCTGACCTGCGCGATTATGGCATTGGCGCCCAGATCCTGGTTGATCTGGGTGTTAAACAGATCCGTTTGCTGACCAATAATCCCCGCAAGATCGTGGGCCTGGAAGGTTACGGACTTACAGTGGTTGAGAGGGTGCCTTTGCTGGTGCCGCACAATGAGCGTAATAAGAAATATCTGGATGCCAAGAAGTCTAAAATGGGTCACTTGCTATGATGAAAAAGGATCTTAAAAAAAGATCTTTTTTGGCTAAGGCTCGTTTTGGTGTGGTGGTGGCGCAGTTCAATTCTTTTATTACCGAACAGTTGCTGAAGGCTTGCCTGGACGAGTTTTCGCGCCTTGGAGTGTGTGATTGTGAAGTGCAGGTAGTTTTTGTGCCGGGAGCTTTCGAGCTTCCTTTAGCGGCCTTAAAGCTTGGGCAAAAAAAGAATATTCAGGCGGTAATTTGCCTGGGAGCCGTGATCCGCGGCCAAACTTTGCATTATGAATTGGTAGCGGGACAGGCGGCGCGCGGTATAATGGATGTTTCTTTGCGTTCCGGAAAGCCGGTGATCTTTGAGGTGTTGGCGGCGGATACAATAAAATTGTGCGAAGCTCGTTCCAAACCCGGCGATCGCGATAACAAGGGCGCTTGTGCGGCACGAGCCGCGTTTGATCTGGTGGAAACCTTAAAGGGTATATAAGCTGATGCGTAAAAGAAGCGTGGCTCGCGAATGTGCCCTCAAAATACTTTATCAGGTGGAGCTTATCAAGATCTCTCCTGAACGGGCTATCCCTTCTTTTTGGGAACAGGAAGAAGATCATACGGAGGATGTGCGGGCGTTTGCGGCGGATATTGTTATTAATGTCCGCGCCCGGGTGGAGGACCTGGACCGTAAAATCTCAGAATATGCCACCAATTGGCAGGTTTCGCGTATGGCGGTAATTGACCGCAATGTTTTACGTATCGGGGTTTATGAGTTGATGTATGCCACCGGTATCCCGCCTAAAGTAGCCATTAATGAAGCGGTGGAACTGGCCAAGAAGTACGGGGATATGGAATCCAGTAAATTTGTCAATGGTATCCTCGACAAGATCCATAAACAGGAAGTTGTGCCTCCCGCACCGTAAATGATGTCTGACCTTCGCGCAGATCTTCATATCCACACCTATTATTCCGATAGTTCCATGTCGCCGCAGAATGTTGTCCGCGAAGCCAAAAAGGCTCGTTTGGCGTGTATTTCCATTACCGATCACGACACGGTTGATGCCATGCCGGAAGCTTTTGCCGAAGGGCGTAAACTGGATATCGAAATCATCGCGGGGGTAGAATTATCTTCTGAACATGGCAAGAAAGATGTGCATGTTCTGGGTTATGGTTTTGAGTTGAAGAAAAGCCCGTTGGCGTTAAAATTAAACGAAATGCAGGACGCGCGCATGGCGCGAATGAAGAAAATGGTGGCCCGGTTAAACTCACTGGGGTTTCCCGAGATCCGTTTTGAGGATGTGGCCAGCCGTACCCGTTCGAATGCCGTGGGGCGGTTGCACCTGGCGCAGTTGCTGGTGGAGAAAAAAGTGGTGACCAGCATTGAGATGGCTTTTGAAAAATATTTGGGCGAAGGTGAGACGGCGTATTTTGCGAAGTTCAAGCAGACTCCGGCCGAGGCTATCCGGCTGATTAAGTCTTCTGGCGGGGCGGCCGTGCTTGCGCATCCCATGTTGACTGGCCGGGACGAGATCATCCCGGAACTGGTTAAGGCGGGCCTGGACGGGTTAGAGGCGTATTATCCGAATTGCTCAATGGAAGTGGCGAATTTCTATGTGCGTTTGGCGGCGAAGAACCGGCTGATCATCACCGGCGGTTCGGATGCTCATGGCGCCGGCAAGAAGAATACTTATATCGGTAAAGGCTATTTGCCGTATGAATATGTGGCTGAATTAAAAAAAAGGATCCATGCCTGACGATATTCTTTATATGCGCCGCGCTTTAAGGCTGGCCGCGAAGGGGCTGGGGAAGGTAGCGCCCAATCCTTTGGTGGGTTGCGTTATTGTTAAGCACGGCAAGATAATTGCCGACGGGTGGCATAAGGAATATGGCCGGGAGCACGCCGAAGTAGTGGCTTTAAAACAAGCCGGGGCCAAAGCCAAAGGCGCAGTGATGTATGTTACGTTGGAACCGTGTGCGCATTGGGGGCATACTCCGCCTTGCGTGGAAGCGGTTTTGGCGGCTGGACTCAAGAAAGTGGTTATAGCCATGGTCGATCCTAATCGTTTGACCAGGGGTAAGTCGGTGAAAAAGTTACGCGCGGCGGGTGTGGAGGTGATCATGGGCGTAGGTGAGCTAGAGGCGCGTGAGCTGAATGCTGGTTTTATCAAATATATTTCCCGCAGGATGCCGTATGTAACGGCCAAGACCGCGCAAACCTTGGACGGCCGGATAGCTGCGCGTTCGGGCGATTCAAAATGGATAACTTCTTCAGCGGCCCGGGAAATTTCCCGCGAGAAACGCAATAATTTCGCGGCTATCCTGGTGGGGGTGGGGACGGTGCTGGCGGATGATCCCGGCCTGGATGCTCCGGCCAAGCCAATAATCAAGATCGTGGTAGACAGCGGTTTGCGGACGCCGGAAAAAGCGCGTTTATTCCACGGGACGGTTGCGGGTCAGGTTATCCTGGCGGTAACCGACAAAGCTCCGAAGGCTAAGATCTGCCGGTTGGAGCGGCGGGGTGTGGTCGTGATCTGCTGTCCTAAGAAAGAGGGGAAAGTGGACCTGGTGTTTTTGTTTAAAGCGCTTGCCAGCCGGTATATCTCGAGTATTTTAATAGAGGGCGGCGCGGCAGTTATTGGCAGTGCGCTTAAAGCCGGACTGGTGGACGAATTGAATATTTATTTGGCGCCCAGGATCCTGGGTGACGATCAAGCCCGGGCTTCGGTGTCTGGGCTGGAGGCGCTTAATGTGGCGCAGGCCAGGAATTTTTGCTTTACCAAGGTAGAGAGGATCGGTTCGGATCTTTTTTTAATATTGAAGCATTTATAATTTTTTATTTAACCTGAATATTGAAGGTGCGTAATATGTTTACAGGAATCGTAGAGACGACAGGAGTGGTGGTTTCCCTGGCAAAGAAGGAAAATCTTTTTATCCTGGAATTAGAAAAGCCCGTCGATTTTAATGATGTTAAAGTGGGCGACAGCATTGCGGTGGATGGCGTATGCCTTACCGTGACCCTCATTAAGGGGGGAGCTTTTCATTTTGACCTGATGAAGGAAACTCTGGAGGCAACCGCATTGAAGGCTTTAAAAGCGGGAGCGGAAGTCAACCTTGAGCGGGCAATGAAAGCCGAGGCCCGGGTAGGTGGGCATTTTGTGACCGGTCATGTGGATGCGGCCGGATTAATTAAGGACATCCGTACTTTACCCAATTATGTGGAATATCGCATTACGCTTGATAAAGGCTTGATGCGTTATGTGGTGCCCAAGGGTTCGGTTACGATCGACGGTATCAGCCTTACGGTAGGCGAGGTGAAAAAGAAATGGTTTGCAGTTTACTTTATTCCGCATACATTGCTGGTTACCACGATCGGGAAGAAGAAAGTGGGAGATGAGGTCAATATTGAGACCGATCTTCTGGCTAAGTATATTTTAAAGTCGAGGGGTTAGAGTTAACAATTAAGGGGCGTTTAGAGAGGGGTTAAGAATGCAACTAAATATCCAGGAGATCCAGAAGATAATTCCGCATCGGTTCCCGTTCTTGATGATCGACCGGGTGGTTGAGTGTGTGCCGAATGAAAAGTTGATCGCCATAAAAAATGTGTCGGTCAATGAAGCGCAGTTCCAGGGGCATTTTCCAGACGAGAAAGTTATGCCGGGTGTTTTGATGGTCGAGGCGCTCGCCCAGGCCGGGTGTATTTATTTTTATTATTCCAAGAATATGCAGGGAAAAAAACTGATCTATTATCTGGCCAAGGTGACCGCCAAGTTCCATAAAGTTGTAGTGCCGGGAGATCAATTACGGATTGAGATCAAGACCATTAAACTGCTTCCTAAACTTGGTTTTCTGGATTGCAAGGCTTATGTCGGTGATGATATCGCGGTAGAGGCCGAGATCGGATTTGGAATTAAGGAAGTTTAAAATATTTAGGTTATGACCCAAAGATTCGCAAATCTTTTGACGAAATAAATATTCGGTGTTAGAATCACGCCGTTTTCCGGTCATTAATTTTGTTTTTGAGATTTTTCGGGGGGTAGCGCAGCTGGCTAGCGCGCAACGTTCGGGACGTTGAGGTCGTGGGTTCAAAACCCGCCCTCCCGATGAATGTGCCATATTCATAAGCCACCCGAGTCCCAACTGGGGCTCGGGGCTTATGGATACGATTAATTGTTCATCCTTTTGGTTCAATCCCACAGGGGCTGTATGATCATCCATCGTTCAGGTTTTAAATCCCCCATTCCTTACATCTTCTGCTATATTTATTCATTCTTATCTGCCGGCCGGTTTCCTAAGGATTTATCATCATGACAACTTGTGAAGTGATTTTTAAAGGCCGGGTGCAGGGTGTTGGTTTTCGCTATACGGCTTGTGATATGGCCCGGGAAAGCGGCATTTGCGGCTGGGTGACTAATCTGCCCGATGGCAGTGTACAATTATTGGCCGAAGGAGAAGAGGCTTTGGTGGAAGATCTGATCAGCCGGCTTAGTGCACATTTTTCAGTGCGGGAGAAAAAGGTCTGCTGTTCGCCAGCCCGCTATGGTTTGACGGGTTTTACCGTCAAGTATTGAATTTGCCGGATGGTTTAGTGGTTGATAATTGGAAGATGTGGCCGTTAAACAAATATAAAAATTCCGTGTGAAATATTTTTATGGATAAAGTAGCAGCGCAAAAAGAGATCGCCCGTTTGACGCGCGAGATCGAGGGGCATAATTACAATTATTATGTCCTCGATAATCCGGTGATTTCCGATGCCGAGTATGACGCTCTTTTGAGCCGGTTAGCCAGCCTGGAGTCTGATTTCCCTGAGTTTCTTGCCTTGAATTCTCCAAATCGGCGTATTGGCGCCAAAGTGTCTTCCGGGGCTAAAACGGTACATCATACGACTAAGATGTTATCTTTGGATAATACGTATTCCGTTGAAGATTTGCGAGCCTGGCATGACCGGGTGCTCAAAGGCCTGGGTCGGACGGAAGCCGTGTGTGTGGCTGAACTTAAGATCGACGGCGTTAGTTGTGCCCTTACCTACGAGAATGGCCGGCTGGTCATGGCGGCTACTCGCGGGGATGGTGAAGAAGGCGAAGATGTAACGCATAATGTCCGGGCTATGCGTTCGGTCCCTTTGGAATTGCGTAGCGTGGATGGCGCGGCAGTGCCGGCTGTGCTGGAGGTCCGGGGCGAAGTTTACATGGATAGGAAGGATTTTACGGAGTTCAATAATGCGCGGCAGTTGGCCGGGGATGAGGTTTTTGCGAATCCGCGCAATGCCGCCAGCGGTGCTTTGAAGTTGCTCGATCCGGTGGAATCCGCCCGGCGTAAATTGCGTTTCTTTGCCCATTCTTTTGGCCGGATCGATGGGTTCCGGGCTTTAGATTCTCATTGGGAATTCTTAATGGCCGCTCGAGCTTTGGGTTTTGCGGTCAATAACAACTTGTGCCGCTGTACTTCTTTTTCGGAGATGGCGTCCGCTTGTAGTAAATTTCAGGAAATGAGGCCGTCCCTGGCTTTTGATGTGGACGGGGTAGTTATCAAGGTAAATCTTTTTGCCGACCAGAAGTTGTTGGGCGAGACCATGAAAAGCCCGCGTTGGGCGGTGGCATATAAGTTCCCGGCTGTCCAGGCGACTACCCTGGTGAAAGATATTGTGGTGCAAGTGGGGCGTACGGGAGTCTTAACTCCGGTAGCCGAATTGGAACCCGTGGCCTGTGCGGGTGTGATGGTGTCCCGGGCTACCTTGCATAATTTTGCCGAGATCGCCCGGCTGGACGTATCCAGGGGTGATCGTGTTTTGATCGAACGGGCGGGAGACGTTATCCCTAAGGTCGTAAAGGTGGTGGAAAGAAGCTCGGAGCGTATTGCGGTCAGCAAAGTGCCGGCTGATTGTCCGGTTTGCCGGGAAGGTTTTATTTGCGCGGACGAGGGGATGGTGGCGTTTCGTTGTATTAACCCTGAGTGTCCCAAACAGTTGGAGCGGCGGCTGGTCCATTTTGCTTCTCGTGGAGCAATGGACATTGAGGGTCTGGGTGAAGCGGCGGCGGCGCAGTTGGTTAATAACCGGATCGTGCGTTCGGTGGCTGATGTTTTCGGTCTTTCCATTGAGCAACTGATGGGGCTGGAATCGTTTGGCCCGAAAAAGGCGGAAAAACTTGTGCAGGCGATCCAGAATAGCCGGGCCCGGGGCCTCTCACGTTTGTTGTTTGGGCTGGGCATTGCTAATATCGGGCAGAAAGCTTCGGAATTGCTGGCCCGCCGGTTTGTTTCTCTGCCGGCTTTGATGGCGGCCGAGGCCGGGGAATTGACCGCTGTGCCGGAAATGGGGCTGGTAAGCAGTCAGGCCTTGCTTAAGTTTTTTGCCCAGGAAGAAACGCGCTCTTTGATCGCGCGTTTGGCGGATTATGGGGTGGTTATGCTGGAGGGCAATATACCGGTTTCCGGAAGATTATCAGGTAAGACTTTTGTTTTCACCGGAGAACTAGTAAAATACCAGCGCACGGCTGCCGGATCTTTGGTGAAGGCTTTGGGGGCTGAGGTTGGTTCTACTGTAACCAAGCACACTAGTTTTCTGGTGGCTGGTGCGGCCGCTGGCTCCAAGCTGGAAAAGGCCAGAGGATTGGGTGTAAGGATATTAAACGAAAGTGAATTTGAGGAGATATTGAATGCCTAATGGATCCGTAAGGTTCAGTAAATTCATTGCGCTGGCGGTATTAGTGGCGTTCTTTTCCGTTTCTTTGAGCGGATGCGCTTCTTTTCGCCGAAAATTTGTGCGCCAGAACAAAAACAAGGAAGTCAAAGAGGATTTTGCGCCGGTATTGGAACCGATCGAATATAAGCGCGTTGAGGTGGCTCCGCTGGAGGCTTACCGCAGCCATTATGCTATGGTAAAGGCTTATTTCAGTGATGCGTACGCCGAACTGGCCGGCCGGGATCCCGGGGAGAAGCGCGAGCGTTATTTAATCGGGCAGATCAATGCGCATATTCAGGGCATGGCGGTGTTGTTGGCTGTTGACCGCCGGTCGGAAGCACAAAAAATGATCGCCTTACTGGACGAGGCGGCCCGGGAGCTGGATAAGCCCTCCGGCTTACGGCGATATGATATTCTGAAGGGGGCATTGCGTAAAGTTGAAGTGCTGATTCGCCAGAAGCTTAAGCCTGATATGGTAAAGGAGTTCATTGTTGCCGAATGAAAGCCTTATTAGCGGAATTCCTGAATTATCTCTCGGTTGAGCGCGGGTTGGCCAAGAATACTTTAATGGCCTACGAACATGATCTTGGGGCCTATGGCCAGTTCCTCAACGAAGTTTGCGGCATTGCTCCGCAGGACGTTAAGCGCGAGCAAGTGACTGATTATATGCAGAGCCAGAAACAGGCGGGGTTGTCTACCACGTCAATTTGCCGGAGTCTGGCGGCGGTACGCATGTTCCATCGTTTTCTGGTAAGGGAAAGTTTCGCTAAAGAAGACCCTACGGACCTGGTGGATACGCCCAGGACCTGGAAGCGTATTCCGGCGGTTTTGACCCAGGCCGAGGTGGACGCCATGATCAAAGCCGCCCAGGGCCGGGGTTGGCAGGCGGAAAGGGATCGGGCTATACTGGAACTTTTTTACGCTTCGGGGCTGCGGGTTTCGGAGCTGGTGGGTTTGAAGGTGGAAAGTGTTAATTTAAATATGGGTTTTGTCCGGTGTATTGGCAAGGGAAGCAAGGAACGGCTTATTCCGGTGGGCGGCAAGGCCAAGGAAGCGGTGGAGCAGTATTGCGCCGGCGGGCGCAAGAAAACATTGCAGGGCCGCAGTTCGGACGTTTTGTTCCTGAGCCGTTTGGGCAAGGGCCTGTCCCGGCAAAGCGCCTGGAAGGTTATTAAGCATTACGCACGCAAGGCGGGCATAAAGAAGACCATTAAGCCGCATACCTTGCGGCATACTTTTGCCACGCATTTGCTGGAGCATGGCGCGGACTTGCGCAGTGTCCAGGAAATGCTGGGCCACGCCGATATCGCCACCACCCAGATCTATACGCATATTGACCGTGAGCGTTTGCGCACGGTACATAAAGAATTTCATCCCCGGGGTTGAACGTGAATAAACTGGATCTGAAGAAATTACCGTCTGATATATATGCTCTGCTGGTTGAGATCGGGGCGCAAGCCGATCTGAAGCGGGTACCGATATTCCTGGTAGGCGGAATGGTAAGGGATCTGATATTGCGCCGGCCCAGCCGGGATATTGATATTGTGGTGGAAGGCGACGGGGTCCTGTTCGCCAACGAACTGGCCGCGCGCTGGTCGGCTAATATTTTGGCGCATAAAAAATTTGGTACGGCGGTTATTGAACGGGCAGATGGCTTTAAGATCGATATTGTTACCGCGCGCCGGGAATCTTATGCTCGTCCGGGCGCCTTGCCGGATGTGGTCCCCGGTCATATTGCGGATGATCTTTTTCGCCGGGATTTTACGGTGAATGCGGTGGCGGTCGCTCTTAATAAGGCCGAGTTTGGGGCGGTCTATGATGATTTTGATGGCTGTGCGGATATTAAGGGACAGGTGATCCGCGTAATGCATTACCGTAGTTTTGTTGATGATCCGACCCGGATCCTGCGTGCGGTACGTTACGAGAAAAGGTTCGGGTTTAAATTCGATCCCCGGACTTTGGCGGTGCTCCGGCAGGCTCTGGATGAGAACGCATTTGGCGCGATAAGCCCCAAGCGTTATTTTGGCGAATTTAAAAGGATCCTGCAGGAAGCTGATCCCCGTGCGGCCCTGCGCCGGCTGGCTTTGCTGGATGGCCTGCGCTATTTTGTTTATGATGCCGGGGTGGAAGCGGCTTTTAAAAAGATACTCAAAAGCAAACTGTCCGGCGATGCGCGCTGGCTGGAATTGTTCGCGGCCCTGGTCGCTGCCCTGGACCGGGAATCCGCGGAACAGTTGCTGGTGAGCTTTAGTATGCCGCGGCTGGAGAAGAATAAAATATTGAAAGGGTTGTTATGAGCCGCATGGACAAGTTGAATCAACAGTTCAAGCGGGAGATCAGCACGCTCCTCTTGATGGGCGAGATCCGCGATCCTCGGGTGGCTTTTGTGACCATAACTTTTGCCGATATAAGCCGGGACCTGAGTTGTGCCCATATCGGATACAGCGTTTTCTCCGACGACCCGCAGGTCCTGCGGGCGGCGCAGGAAGGCCTGAATTCGGCCAGCGGGCGAGTGCGCAAATTGGTTGGCGAACGCGTGGGGGTAAGGCATATACCCGAGATCCGGTTTGTGCATGATGATTCTATCGCCCAGGCTGTGCGGATGAACAAGACTCTGGAGAGTATACAAAACGAGCGAGCTCAGCGCGTAACCGGGGAAGGTGAGGAAAGTGGAAAACAAGATAATTGAAGCATTGAAGAACTCCCGTAAAGTCCTGGTGACGATGCATGTGCACCCGGATCCCGACGCTATGGGGGCGGCACTGGCCATGGTGCTGTTTCTTAAATCCCTGGGCAAGGACGTCCGGTTGTATAACGAGGACGCTTGTCCCAGTTGGCTGGCTTTTATGCCGCGGGCGGTGTTGTGCCGCAAAGTCTCCGGTCAGGAACGGTTTGTGCCTGATACCGCGGTCATCCTGGACTGTGGGGACCTGGAACGCATCGGCAAGGTTCGCGGGTTGATACCGGCTGGCGCGCGCGTCATCAATATCGATCATCATATAACGAACAAATTGTTTGCTGAACTGAATCTGGTAAAGAAAAAATATTCGTCCACTTCCGAGATCCTTTTTGAGCTTCTGAAACATGCTGGTTGTGTGTTCACCAAAGATATCGCGATCCTTTTGTATCTGGGCATCCTGACGGATACCGGTTCTTTCGGTTTTGATTCCACCACCAGCCACACGCATGAGGTCATTGCGGAGCTGTTAAAATTCAATATCCCGGTGGCCAGGCTTTACCGTCAGGTGTACGAGACTTTGCCCAGGGAAGACTTGAAGGCTTTTTTATCGGCAATGAACCGGTTGGAGCTGGAGTGTGGTGAGCGGGTAGCCTGTTTAATGATGACCCGGAAAGACGTGGCTTTGTTTTCCGAGGGCTTTGATATCAGGGACAAGATCTTTGGTTTTCTGCGCGCTGTCAAGGGGCTGGATGTGATCGTGATAATCACCGAGGCGGATAATGGCCGGGTGCGGATAAATATGCGCGGCCGGGGGGTATTGGATGTGGCGCGGATCTCCCAGAAATTTAACGGCGGTGGGCATAAGAACGCCAGCGGGTGTTATATTTCCGGGACCATGTCCCAGGCCAGGATAAAAATATTGTCGGCAATTAAAGAGGGCTTGAAATGGAAGGGATAATTGTGGTAGACAAGCCTTCGGGCATGACGTCGCATGATGTGGTGGCGCGTGTTCGGCGGAAACTTAACATGAAACGTGTCGGGCATGCGGGCACTCTGGATCCGCTGGCCACGGGTGTGCTTATCATCCTGGTCGGGAATGCTACCAAGCTTTTCGACAAGTTTGTGGGTTTCGACAAGTCCTACCTGGCTACTTTGCAGTTGGGTTTGAAGACCCGCAGTGCGGATATCCAGGGGGAAACGCTGGAAGAAAGGCCTTTCGCTGATATTACGCAAAATAACGTGGAAGCGGCCTTTACCCGGTTTGTGGGGAATATTGAACAGATCCCGCCCATGGTTTCGGCGGTGAAACATAAAGGCGAGCGCCTTTACAAGCTGGCGCGCAAGGGCGAGACGGTAGAGCGTGAACCGCGCAAGATCCGCATAGACACTTTAAAACTGCTGGAATTCTCGGCGCCTTTTGTGAAGTTCGTCCTGGATTGCTCCAAGGGCACTTATGTCCGCCAGGTGGCCGAGGATGTGGGCGAAGTCCTGGGCTGCGGCGCCTGCATTACCGAGATCCGCCGTACCAAGGTGGGGCCTTTTGACATCGCAGGCGCGGTTAAACTGGAGGCGCTGGATGCAAGTCATCTTAAACGCTGGCCCTCTGCCTGAGCGTTATAAAAATGTGGTAACGGCTATAGGCGTTTTTGACGGCCTGCACCGGGGCCATCAGCGGGTCATTTCCCGGGCGGTTACACTGGCCCGCCAGGCGGGCGGGACCAGCGTAGTGGTTACGTTCTTCCCCCATCCGGTAGCGATCCTGCGTCCGCACGATTTCCAGGGTTATGTGCTGCCGCTGGCCCAGCGCCTGGAGCTGATCAAGTCTTTGGGTGTGGACGTGTGTTACTGCATTCCTTTTAGCCGCACTTTCGCCCGGAGTTCTGCCGGCGATTTTACCCGGGCAGTTCTGGTAAATAAATTGCGTACTACCACGATCGTGGTGGGTGAGGATTTTCATTTCGGCAATCAGCGGGAAGGCGCGGTTGATCTTTTTGCCCGCTTCGGCTTGACGGTTGAAGCGGTCCCCTTGCTTAAATTAAATCGTACCAGCATCAAGACCCGGCTTTTAAAACAGTTCATCGTCGGCGGCAATTTACCGCGGCTGAAAGCTTTTCTGGGCCGTGATTATAGCGTGCTCGCCGAGGTGGAGCGTGGCCGGGGTGTGGGGCGGCGTTTGGGGTTTCCTACCGCGAACCTGAAGGCTGCCGGACTGGTGCCTTTGTCGGCGGGCATATATGTGGCGCGGGTAATGGTGGACGCTAAACAGTATGATGGGGTCTTTTATTGCGGTACCCGGCCAACTATTAACCGGCGTGCCCGCAAAATGGTGAGTGAGGTTCATATCCTGGATTTTCACGGCGACCTATATGGTAAAAAGATTACAGTTGAATTCTTGAAAAAACTGCGTTCCGGCCGGGTTTTCCCCAACGAGGCCGCTCTGGTGCGTGCCATAGCTCGCGATATCGTCAAAGCGCGCGACTTCTTCTCCCGGCTTCCTTCCTGAAATCTCTCCAGCCCTTTTTAGTGCTTATTTAGCGAATCGAGAGCTCGTCGAGCGTAGGGGCCGACCTTGTCCTGACTTCGTCACTTTTTGAGAATTCCGTTCTTTGAAAAGCTTTGTCGTCGAG
>JADFZK010000069.1 GCA_015232565.1 Candidatus Omnitrophota bacterium | reverse complement strand
AATGAACGAATTCCAACTGGCGTTCTTCTAAAAGTTTTTACCGGACAGCTGTGCCTGAGGATAGATATTGTTGGGTGAACGAATAAAACATATATACCGCACCGATGGGTGGATGTCAAAAGAAAGTATCAATAAGGTATTGGTCAGTGTCTAGAGGCGGGCGTTGGCGTTAGCATCTTAAAAAATATTTTTTCGCGCATAGGGGCTGTGTCGCCTTAAGAAAAGTTTTTTTGACAGCCCTTTTACGAGCTCACGGGTAACATTAATATGATTCAATTCGGTGGCAGTTTCGAAGCGTGGGTTTTTGCGTACTTCAGAGCCATTGCATTTACTTGTTTCTATGCTAAGATTTGCGGGGTAAAGAACCGGTTTTTATTAAACCTGACCTGATTAAATCAGCATTTTATAAATCAACGAGGTGATTTTGTGGAGATCGACGAGATAAAGCAGTTCCGGATCCAGAAACTGAACGCCCTGCGTGAGAAAGGGTTGAATCCTTACGGCGGGCGGGTGCAGGGCCTGGAGGCGGTGGCGGATGTGCTGGCGGCTTTTGCCGACGAGAAGCCGGCTTTTGTGGCCGGGCGCATGATGTCGATGCGCGACCATGGCAAAGTGTTCTTTTGCGACCTGATGGACCAGACCGGCCGTTTACAGCTGTTCTTTAAGGAAGCGGTATTGGCCGAGCAGTGGCCGGTGTTCAAATTGCTGGATATCGGCGACATTATCAGCGCCGAGGGCATGCTTTTCACC
Source organism: Candidatus Omnitrophota bacterium (assembly GCA_015232565.1). Lineage (GTDB taxonomy): Bacteria > Omnitrophota > Gorgyraeia > Zapsychrales > Fredricksoniimonadaceae. Next base: position 6,985 of record JADFZK010000069.1, on the reverse strand, counting down.
ACCCGGACGGGCCAGCAGAGCCTGCGCGTGGAGAAATTCTCTGTGTTGTCCAAATCCCTGATGTGCCTGCCGGAGAAATGGCATGGCCTTAAGGACGTGGATATCCGTTACCGTCAGCGTTATGTGGATATGATCGCCAATCCGGACGTGCGCGAGGTGTTCATCAAGCGCAGTAAGATCGTTTCCTATATCCGTAATTTTCTGGATACCCGCCGGTTCCTCGAGGTGGAAACTCCCATGTTGCAGACCCAGGCGGGCGGGGCGCGCGGGCGGCCGTTCCAGTCGAAACACAATGCCTATAATATGGATGTGTTCATGCGCATAGCGCCGGAACTGTATTTGAAGCGTTTGCTGGTGGGCGGGCTGGAAAGAGTGTATGAGATCAACCGGAATTTTCGTAATGAAGGGGTGTCGACCCGGCATAATCCGGAGTTCACCATGCTGGAGCTTTACCAGGCGTATGGCGATATGCAGGACATGATGGATATTACGGAAACGCTGGTCAGTTCGCTGGCGCTCGAGATCACGGGTGATTACAAGGTGAAGTTCGGTGAGCATGTAATTGACTTTACCACGCCCTGGAAACGGGTGTCTTTTGCGGGGCTGATAAAAGACAAGTTTAATATCGATCCCACTGATTCCGCCGAGGTTATGCTGGAGAAAGTCAAGGTCAAGCGCCCGGGTAATTACAAGATGGATCGTTTGACCAAGTCCAATATCATGAAGATCGTGGAAGAAGTGCTGGATGAGGATGCCACTATGGATCCGGTGTTCTTTACGGATTATTTTACCTTTTTGTGTCCGCTGGCCAAGACCGACCCGGCCAATCCGGCGCTTTCCCGGCGTTTTGAGTTTTTTATTGCCGGCATGGAAGTGGGTAACGCTTATTCCGAGCTGAATGACCCGCAGGAACAGCGGGCGCGCCTGCTGGAAGACCTTAATGATGATACCGAGACCGGCTTGCGTAATATTGACGAAGATTTTGTGCGCGCGCTGGAATACGGCATGCCGCCGGCGGGCGGGCTGGGTATCGGCATCGACCGGCTGGTAATGTTGCTCACTAATTCTTTAAGCATCCGGGATGTGATCCTGTTCCCCTTAATGAAACCATTAGAGTCCCATGAATAAATGAAATACGTTCCCTGGATCGCTTACCGGTATCTGGTTGCCAAAAAGGATAAATTCCTGGCTTTGATAAACTGGGTGTCCATTCTGGGTATTGCCATCGGTGTGGCGGCCTTGATCGTGGTCATTGGCGTAATGACCGGGTTCGACCGCGACCTGCGCGACAAGATCGTGGGTACCAATGCCCATATTGTTATTGAGCGCGAGACCGGGGTTAAAGGTTTTGCGGCTTTGCGGGAGGGTGTGGCGGGCCTCAAAGGCGTGGCCGGTGCGTCGCCTTATGTCCTGGGCAATGTGTTCCTGGAACGCGGTAATCGGGCATCGGGCCTGGTATTGCGCGGTATCGACCCGCGCAACGAGGGCGCAGTTACCAAGATCGACAAATATCTGCAAAACGGTTTTAAAGTAAAAGACCTGACCGCCGACCGGGTGATAATCGGTAAAGAGCTGGCGCGGTTCTACGGGTTTAAGGTTGGCGATGAAGTGGTATTGCTATCGCCGGTGTCGGGGGTGGCGGGTGAGGGGTGGCGGTACAAATTCAAGGTGGCGGCCATTTTTAATTCCGGCATGTATGATTACGACCGGAATTTGATCCTGGTGGATTACCGCAATGCCCAGGTGGTATTTAACTTGCCGCTGGATATTGTGTCCGGGATCGGCGTGAAGCTGAAAGATATCGACCAGGCCAATGCCGTTAAAGAGGCTATTCGCGGCCAGGTGGGCTTTGCTTATGAAGTGCGCACCTGGATCGAGCAGAACGAGAATTTCTTTGCGGCGCTGAACCTGGAGAAGTTCGCCATGTTCATTATTCTTACGCTCATTGTGCTGGTGGCTTCGTTCAATATCATCAGTACCCTCATAGTTACGGTCACCAGTAAAACCAAAGACATCGGGATATTGCGTTCTATAGGTGTACCGGCCGCGGCTATCCGCCGGGTGTTCACCCTTTATGGCCTGGCCCTGGGCTTTATTGGTACTTTCTTCGGCCTGGCGGGAGGGATCACGATCGGGTATGTGCTACGGGAGACCGAACTGATCAAATTGCCGCAGACGGTCTATTACATTGATCATCTGCCGGTGCTTATCCAGTTGAATGATGTACTGATGATCGCCGGCAGTGCCATGTTGATAAGTTATCTGGCCACCATTTATCCGTCGGCCAAAGCCGCCAGCCTGGAGCCGGTTGAAGCGTTAAGGTATCAGTAGCAAGCAATGATTCGTGGGTCGTGCCCGTACATAAGTGAGAAAAATGCTAAAAGTCGAGAATATTTCCAAATCTTATACTGATACCCAAAAGCGCGTGGATGTGCTTAAGGGCGTGAGCCTCACTATCAGTGCCGGTGAAAACCTGGCGGTGGTGGGGCCCTCGGGCGCCGGTAAATCAACTTTATTGCATATTGCCGGCGGCCTGGACCGGCCGAATGAGGGAAAGGTCCTGCTCAATGGCCAGGACCTTTACCGTCTGGCCGATGCCGAACGTTCGGCTGTCCGTAATGCCACGGTAGGTTTTGTTTTTCAGTTCTATCATTTACTCGGCGACCTTACCGCGCTGGAAAATGTGATGCTGCCTTTGATAGTTAAGGGTAATGCGGGAGCCAGGACCCGCGAGATCGAGGAGAAAGCGCTCCAGCGGCTTAACGATGTGGGCCTGGGGGCGCGGGCGGACCATAAGCCCAACCAGCTTTCGGGCGGGGAACAACAGCGCGTGGCAGTGGCGCGGGCCTTGATCAACGACCCGGCTTTGCTTTTGTGCGATGAACCCACCGGGAACCTGGACTCGGCTTCGGGCAGTGCCGTGATCGACCTTTTATTCAGCCTGAATGCCCGTGACCGGCGTACGGTGGTGATCGTGACTCACGACGAAGCCCTGGCCCGCCGGGCCACTCGTATCGTGCGTATTCGTGACGGTGTACTGGAAAATTAAGCAGTTTCGGGGACACATAATGCTTCGCCTTGGCCACTTCATAAAGTTGATGCTGTTAGTCTTTTTGCTGGTGAGCCCCGTTCGTATGGCGCTGGCCGGGGAGCTTAGTACCGACGCCGTTACCCTTTTCAAGAAATATTCTCCCGCCATTTATCAGATCCAGTCGATCAGCAGTCAATCCAATAAAAAACATTCCCTGGGTTCCGGTTTTCAGATCTCGGCCGAAGGCTATGTGGTCACCAATTACCACGTGGTTTCCGATGCGGTAATGTTCCCCGGCTCATTCCATATCCGGACCGTTAGTCACGAGGGCCGTGATCGGGCGGCCCAGGTGGTGGGCTTTGATGTCATACATGACCTGGCTTTGTTAAAAGTCAAGGATCCGCAAAAGATCGAATTGCCGCTGGGTTCCTCGGAAATTAACAAGGGCCAGCGTTTGTTCTCGATCGGCAATCCCGAGGATGTGGGCATGATGATCATCGAGGGCGTGGCTAACGGCTATATGGATAAAGCCCTTTACAAAAAGGTGCTCACCAGCCTGCCGTTAAATCCCGGGATGAGCGGCGGGCCGGCTTTGGATGATCAGGGGAATGTGGTGGGTATAAATGTAATGACGGCCGGAAATTCATTAAGTTTTCTGGTCCCGGTTGAGTGTTTGCAGAGTTTATGGGCCAAGACCCAGGCGGAAAAGGCGCAGTCCCTGGCTGATGGTCTGGCGGGAGTGAATGGCAAGGCAGTGCTGGCGGATAATTTCGCCGGCCGTATCCAACAGCAGTTGATCGACCAGGAGAATAGCTATATCCGGAAGGTCATCGGCCGGAAATGGGAGAAACAGCGGTTTGGTAATTTTTTAGTGCCAGCGGCAATAGCCGACGAGGTCTCCTGTTGGGGAGCGCCGCGCAATGATATTGAATACTGGATCGAGCGACCTTACCTTGAATGTGCAATAAAGGATGACCTTTTTATTTCATCTTCGGTCCGGGCCCACACGGTTTTACTGAACTACAGCTTGTTAAGCAGTCGGGGTTATGAGCCTTTTCGTTTTTATACTCTGGCCGGTGAACGTTTTTCCAAGGGGTATCATTTTGACCTTAGCGAGGTGTTTGAACGTGATGTGGATAATTTTCGTTGTCGTACCGACATTGTAAAGGTCGGGGAGAATCCTTTTTGGGTGTCTACCTGCGCCCGCAGGCTTAAGCAATTAACCAGGCTTTACGATATTAATGTGCTGATGGCTTCGCTCGGGGAGATGGATACGATGTTGATGGTAGAGCTTACCCTGGGAGCCGTTACCAAAGACACCGCCAAGGCATTTATGGACAAGTTCTATAAGGAGCTGGAATGGGCCGAATAGTCCTTGAGATCGAAGAGTTTGCCAAGACGTCATCCGAGTACCGGTCTTTCGACCAGGATTGTATCCGTATCGGCCGGGCTTTTAACAATGACCTTATAATCAATGATCCTTTTGTGAGCCCGTGGCATCTTTCTTTAAAATTCGTGGAAGGGGCCTGGATTGGTGAAAACGGTTTGTCTTTGAACGGGGTTTTTGTTTCTGGTCTTACCGGGGGCAATAATCGGTCCCGGATCGAAACGAGCGTTCCTTTGGCTTCGGGTGATGTCCTTTCTCTGGGAAGAACCACCATCCACATATGGGATATCGATCAGCCGGTTGCTCCGGAACAAGCCCTGGAAGCCCGGGCACCGCTATTCTTTGATCCGCGTAAAACGATGCCCAGCTTGTTATTTGCGTTGGGGGCCTTCTGTTTTATTTGCAGCCTCTATCTTACCCAGTGGTCAATGAGCCGGAACAATGCGGCGGCCCAGGCCATAGCGGGCACCTTCCTGTTTTTGCTGGGCTCGGTGTTCTGGTCCGGGCTGTGGGCCCTGATCACCCGTTTTTCCAAGCGGCAGCACCGGTTCTTACAGCATTGGATATTTACTCTGCACTGGGCGGTTATCGCGATCGTGCTGTCGACAGTGGTTGCGTATGTGGATTTCTTTATGTGCCAGGAAAGGCTGGATACCGGGCTTTCGCTGGTGGTGTTCTGCCTGTTCGGTTTATTGGTCCTTAATGCGCATCTGGCCATCGGTACTAATTTGTCATTCAGAAAACGGAGCCTTATATCCGGTTTTATAGTTTCTCCAGTCATTCTGGTGGCGGCCCTGGGTCTTTATGCGTCCCATAACGAGTTTAATGCTTCGCCATCCCATTACATTCAGATCGTGCCGGTTCCGAAGAAACTCATCCCTGTGATCTCAACCCCCGAAGCGGCCAGGCGTTTGGACTCAATTTTTTAAAAGCGCTTCTCTGTAAATTCGAGTTAAATCCCGTAGCAATAGAAACTTATTTAAGTATAATGGAAAGCAATCTGTGGCACCCGGGGAATGATCTTCCGTGTTCTGCGGGGCCGGGAGGGGCGGCAACTGTCGAGTTGGTATTCTTAAGGAGAAAGAGTTATGAAGATCTATCTGAATGGAAAAATGGTGGAAAAAGAGCAGGCCCGGGTGTCGGTGTTTGACCATGGGCTTTTGTACGGGGACGGTGCCTTTGAAGGCATTCGCGCTTATGGCGGGGTGGTATTCAAGCTCAAGGAGCACATCGACCGTCTGTACGAAACCTGCCATACGATGATGATAAATGTGGGCCTGGCCAAAGACGAAATGATCGCGGCGGTAGTGGAAACCCTTAAAGCCAACGATTTGCGGGACGGATATATCCGCCTGGTGATCACTCGCGGTGATGGCGACCTGGGCCTGGATCCGCGTAAATGCAAGGGCAGTCCGAATATAATTATTATTGCGGACAAGATCACTCTTTATCCGGAGGAGATGTACCGCAACGGCCTGACGATCGTGACCGTGCCCACTGTGCGGAATCATCCCGAGGCGATCAATCCGCAATTAAAGTCGTTGAACTATCTTAATAACATCCTGGCCAAGATCGAGGCTAACAATGCCGGGGTGCCCGAGGCGATCATGCTCGACGGCAGCGGCTACGTGGCGGAGTGTACGGGGGATAATATTTTCATGGTCAAGGACGGCGTGGTAAAGACGCCTTTGCAGGGCCGTTTGCGCGGTATTACCCGCGATGCGGTTATGGCGCTGGCGGGCGGTGAGCTGGACCTGGACGTGCAGGAAACCCTGATCACGCGCCATGAGCTTTATAATGCCGAAGAAGTTTTTCTTACCGGTACGGCGGCCGAGCTTATTCCTGTGGTCAAGATCGACGGGCGGGTTATCGGTGACGGTAAGCCGGGCCCGGTCACGCTGGAACTGCTCAAACTTTTTCATGAAGTCACACGCAAAGACGGGGTCAAGTTCTCATGAAATGCGATAAATGTCCTAAAAAAGCTACGGTCCATTTGACCGAGATTGTCGACGGTAAAGCGGCGGAGATGCATTTGTGCGAAGATTGCGCGCGTGAACAAAGCCAGCATATGGAACAGCAGTTCGGCCTGGCCGACTTGCTGGCCGGCCTGACGGATTTTGGCAAGCATGTGCCTGAAGTCCCCAAGGAGTCCCTGCTGTGTCCGGCTTGTGGTTTGTCTTACGAGGATTTCCGCAAGTTCGGGCGGTTCGGCTGTGCAAAATGTTATGCGGCTTTTACGGTGCATTTGAAAACCTTGTTAAAGAAGATCCATGGTTCGAATATCCATTTGGGCAAGAAGTTGACTGCCGGCATACCCGAGGTGGCGGGCCAGAAATCTGCGGGCGTGTCGCCGGGTGCTACGGCAGCGGCGGCGCCAGCTTCGTCAGCGCCGGCCGTTCCGGTTCCTCCTGGCGAGGAGACTGTCGAAACCTTGCGCGCCAGTATGCATCAGGCGATAGAAAAAGAAGACTTCGAATTGGCGGCCACTCTTCGCGACCAGATCCGTGAAATGGAGCATACTAACATCGCCCCTTTTCGTTGTAAAGCCCCCCGTTGAGTAACTTTGA
>JADFZK010000021.1 GCA_015232565.1 Candidatus Omnitrophota bacterium | reverse complement strand
GGGGGGGGGGGGGGGGGGGGGAGTATTATGTTCCCTTGGCTTTATCCCGGGAATGGAAAGGAGCGCTCCAGTTGACTCTTAAAGATTCTGCAGTGGCCCAGAGCAAGAGTTTTACCTTGCGCCGCCGTTTAAAGTTCGCTCCGGTGGTGGCGTCTACCGTCGCCCGGCAGTTCATCGACCGGTTAACACATTCCTATCAGAAAGTTTTTGTTTCCCCCGAGGAAGTAAAGTACGATTTCCACCGTGATCAGGGTTTCCTGCATTTTCAGATGGGCAATTATGTAAAAGCCCGCGATGCGCTTTTCCTTTATATTGACCATGTCGAGGACCGCGACCCGGGAGTGCTTTACATGCTGGCCATGTGCTACAAGAACATGGACGACCATAAAGAAGAAACCGAATTCCTGAAAAGAGCGGAACGGGTTGCGCGTACCGACCCCGAGATCATAAATGCTCTTGGGGAGTCTTTGTATAACATTGAAGAATACGCCGAGGCGATCACTTTCCTGGAGAAAGCCCGAAAATTGTCACCGGGTAATTCCGGTATTTATTATCGCCTGGGTGTGTGTAATGAGAAGTTGAATAACAGCGTTGAGGCCGAGAAGTTTTATAAGAAGGCCATAGCGCTTGATCCGCAACAAGTTGTTTATCACCAGACACTTGGATTCCTGTATAAAGCCGGGGACCGGCATAAGGAATCCATTGCCTGCCTCAGGTCTGCCCTCCACGCCGAATGGCGCCAGAAGCGCCGGTAAACCAGTACAAACACCGTACTTATTTGGCGAAAATGATTAAATCTCTCGATTTGCTAAACATGTACCCGAAATCTTTATGATTGATAAGGCTTGACTCCTGTCCGGCATGGTGTATATTTATGGCAGGAGATATGCCATAAAGGAAGCGTAAATGGATAATATAGTAAGAATTCTACAGACCCCAAAAGAGAGTTTCTTCTTGTTTGGTCCGCGCGGGTCAGGGAAGTCCACATGGTTAAGAAGCCGATTCCCGGAGGCGATCTATGTGGATCTTCTGGCGCCGGATGTCTTTCGTGAATACAGCGCGCGACCGGAGCGCTTGGAGCAGTTGATCGAGGGGGAGAAGAAACGGGTCATTGTGATCGATGAGGTCCAGAAGTGTCCTGAATTGCTGCCGGTCGTGCATCGGCTTATCCAACAGGACCGCGGACTCGTTTTTGTGCTTACAGGCTCAAGCGCAAGAAAGCTCAAAAGAACAGGGGCGGATCTCCTGGCAGGGCGGGCTGTATTAAGAACCATGCACCCGTTTATGGCTGTTGAGCTTGGGAAAGAATTCTCTTTTGCGAAAGCGGTTCAGCATGGCCTTCTTCCGATCGTTGTGCGAGCGTCTGCTCCCGAGGATGTTCTTAAGACCTACGCCGCTTTATATCTTAAGGAAGAGGTTCAGGCCGAGGGTCTGACTCGGAATGTGGGGAATTTCTCCCGTTTTCTGGAGGCGGTCAGTTTTTCGCACGCGTCCATTTTAAACACATCCGAGATCTCCAGGGAGTGTCAAGTCGGACGCAAGACTGTGGATTCCTATCTGGCGATCCTTGAGGATCTTCTTTTAGGCTTCAGATTGCCGGTGTTTACGCGACGAGCCAAGAGAATTGTGATCCAGCATCCCAAATTTTATTATTTCGATGCTGGTGTTTTCAGAAGCATCCGGCCTGCCGGGCCCCTGGACCGTCCCGAGGAGATTGACGGCGCAGCCATTGAGGGGCTGGTGGCCCAGCATTTACGTGCTTTCTGCGCGTATGATCCCCAAGGTTATGAAATGTTTTATTGGCGCACAAAGTCGGGTGTTGAGGTTGACTTTGTTTTGTATGGCAAGGCTGGGATCACGGCGATTGAGGTGAAGCGTTCTGCAAAAGTTAACTCCAAAGATCTGACCGGGTTGCGGGCGTTCGGGGAAGATTATCCACAGGCGGGACTCTTCTTTTTGTATGGTGGTAAGGAGCGGCTCAAGATAAACGGTGTTCAATGTGTGCCCTGTGACGCATTCCTTCGTGCGCTATTTCCAGGGATGAAGTTCTGAGGCCGGTGAGGAGTCTATTGATCTGAGAAGAAGGCAAGCGAGGGCTTATGATGGAAGCGACAAGCGGAATGAAGACGGGCGGCGTTGCGATTGGATGGGGAGAGCAGAAGACGAGGAAGTCACGGCAAGATTATGGCGTGATATCAGCATTTGCCGATTTACAAATTGAGTTATGAACTCCCCTGGAGAAAGCCCGAAAATTGTCACCGGGTAATTCCGGTATTTATTATCCCCTGCCTAAGGCGTGGCCCTCCACGCCGAATGGCGCCAGAAGCGCCGGTAAACCAGTACAAATCTAATAGTTCGCGGATGTGCCCTTGACAAAGTAAAATTTGGTGTTATATTTGGATAAAGTTTTATCGATAAAATTGCATCGATAGGCCAGGGGCCAGATTTCAGGATCAACCTGCAAGGGAGAAACAAATGGAACCCAAAATATTATCGGCGGTGTCGCGCTCCACGCTTAAACGTCTGCCCTTGTATTTGCATGTACTCGAAGACCTGCATCGCCGGGGCGTGGTTTATGTTTCCTGTACGACCATTGCCCGGAAATTTGATTTCGGCCCGATCCTGGTGCGTAAAGACCTGGAGGTCACCGGTGCGGCGGGCAAGGCCAAGATCGGTTTCCGGGTGGCGGGACTGATCGACGATATCAAGAAATTCCTGGGCTGGCATAATGTGCAGGACGCTTTTCTGGTGGGGGCGGGGAACCTGGGTAAAGCTCTTTTGGGGTACCAGGATTTTGATTCCTACGGGCTAAATATCGTGGCGGTCTTCGACAATGATCCGCGCAAGATCGGCACCCGGATCTTCAACAAAGAGGTGTTGGCGCTCGACAAGCTGGCGCCGCTGGTGAAGCGCATGCATATAAATATCGGGATCGTGGCGGTGTCGTCCGAGGGGGCCCAGGCCGTGGTAGACGCCCTGGTAGCCGCCGGGATCCGGGCAGTCTGGAATTTCGCGCCGGCTCCGCTGGAGATCCCCGAGGGAGTAATTCTGGAGAATGCCCGGCTGACCCAAAGCCTGGCGGTATTGACCAATAAATTAAAGAGCCTGCTGGCTGGCCCGGAAAAGGAGTAAACGCTATGCCGACCGTGATGTTCCGCAAGTTCGAAAAAGTATGCGCGATCCTGAAGAAATATAATAACGATCCCGGCCGGTTAATAACCATCCTGCAGGAAGTGCAGGAGGAGTACCGTTACCTGCCCGAGGAAGTGATGGCTTTTGTGGCCACTTCGCTGGGCCTGTCGCCGGCGAAAGTGTTCGGGGTGGCTTCTTTCTACGCGCACTTTGCCCTGGTGCCTAAAGGTAAGTATGTGATCCGCTTGTGTGACGGCACGGCCTGCCATGTTAAAGGTTCCGACGGTATCCTGCAGGCTTTGTACCGCAAACTGGGGCTGGATGAAAAGGTTCCGACAACGCCGGACATGCTTTTTACGGTAGAAACGGTCGCTTGCCTGGGAGCTTGCGGCCTGGCGCCGGTCATGGTGATAAACGAGCAGGTCTACGGCCAGATGTCGCCGGAGAAGGCGGTGGAGCTGGTGGAGGATATTCGGGTTAGGGAGGGAAGCGGCAATGTGTAAGCCTGAAACGATGTCGGAAATAGTTTTCAAGGGCCGTACCGGTCTGCACCGGGTGTTGATCTGTACCGGTACCGGCTGTGTAGCTAACGGGGCGCTGGACGTATATGCTCTTTTCCGGGAACAGATACGTTTGCAGGGTATTGAGCTGGTGGCCGATTTTGCGGAGCTGGATAATATTGCCCGCGACAGCCGGGCGCTCTTTATTTCCCGCAGCGGGTGCCAGGGGTTCTGTCAGATGGGACCGCTGGTGTCGGTTGAGCCGGAAGGGATCCTTTATAACAAGGTCCAGGCCGCGGATGTAAAGGAGATCGTGGAAAAGACCTTGCTGGGCGGCGAGGTAATTGAGCGATTGCTTTATGTGGACCCCGTGACGGGCCAGGCCTGCCGATCGCAAAAGGATATTAATTTCTATAAGCGCCAGCATCGGCTGGTGCTGGCACAATGCGGGGATATTGATCCCGAGAGCCTGGCTGAATATCGGGCGATCGGCGGATATTCCGCCGCGGAGAAAGCCTGGGTGCAAATGACCCCGGAGCAGATCTGCCAGGATATCCTGGCTGCGGGTTTACGCGGGCGGGGCGGCGGCGGTTTTCCGACCGGCCGGAAATGGGAAATGTGCCGTATCCAGCCGGGGGCCCGCAAATATATCATTTGTAATGGTGACGAGGGCGACCCCGGGGCTTTTATGGATCGTTCGGTGATGGAGGGCAATCCGCATTCGGTCATTGAGGGTATGCTGATCGCCGCGCGGGCTATAGGCGCGGACGAGGGGTATGTGTATGTGCGGGCGGAATATCCGCTGGCGGTCAAGCGCTTGCGCAAGGCTTGTGCCGATGCTCTGCAGGCCGGGATATTGGGGGATAATGTTTTTAACAGCGGCGTGCGGATGCGCATTCAGGTGATGGAAGGCGCGGGGGCCTTTGTTTGCGGGGAAGAAACCGCTTTGCTGGCGTCCATTGAAGGCGAGCGCGGCATGCCCCGTTCCAAGCCGCCCTTTCCGGCGCAGTCGGGTTTGTGGGGCCGGCCTACGGTGATCAATAATGTGGAAACCCTGGCGACCGTGCCGCTGATATTGCGGATGGGCCTTGAGCGTTTTCGTGCGCTGGGCACCAATGGCTCGCCGGGCACCAAGACTTTTGCGCTAACGGGGCATGTGGCCAACACCGGACTGATCGAAGTGCCGTTTGGGGTGACCCTGCGGGAAATAGTAATGGAGATCGGCGGCGGCATTACCGACAAGAAAGGGCGCATAGACCCCGGGGGTTTCAAGGCGGTGCAGATCGGCGGGCCTTCGGGCGGCTGTCTGGTTAAGGAGCACCTGGACCTCAAGATGGACTTTGATTCCTTGCGTTCTATTGGAGCCATGGTGGGCTCGGGCGGCCTGGTCTGTATGAACCAGTCTACCTGTATGGTGGCGGTGGCCAGGTATTTTATGCAGTTCACCCAGAAAGAATCGTGCGGTAAATGCGTATTGTGCCGGGAAGGTACCCGGCAGATGCTGTTTTTGCTCGACGACATTGTGGAGGGGCGCGCCACTCCGGAAACGCTGGCCCTGCTGGAGGAGCTGGCGGGGGTGGTGCAGAAAGGTTCTTTGTGCGGGCTGGGCAAGACCGCGCCTAACCCGGTGCTTTCTACTTTGAAATATTTTCCCGAGGAGTATTTGGCGCATGTGCGCGACAAGCGCTGTCCCGCCGGAGAATGCCGCCAGCTGGCCCGTCCGGAGATCTTGGCCGGCCAGTGTAAAGGGTGCACTCTTTGCGGCCGGAAGTGCCCGGTAAAGGCGATTACCGGCGAGCCGCGCCAAGTGCACGTTATCGATCCGGGCCTGTGCATCCGGTGCGGAGTTTGTGCCCAGGTTTGTAAATTCAACGCGGTGACGGGATTTCAGGGTTAAACAGGAGCGGACCATGGATAAAGTAAAATATGTGAACATCGACGGCCGGGATATCCCGGTGGAAGGCGAAAAGAACCTGCTGGAGGTTATCCGTAAAGCGGGTATCGAGATCCCGACCTTTTGTTATGTTTCGGAATTAAGCACTTATGGCGCGTGCCGTATGTGCATGGTAGAGGTTGAGGGGCGCGGCTTGCAGACTTCCTGTTCCACTTTGCCAGAGGCGGGGTTGAAAGTTAAGACCAATACTGCCGCGGTGCGGCAGATCCGCCGGGTGGCCCTGGAACTGATCCTGGCGAACCACGAGCGCGATTGTACTTCTTGTGTAAAGAGCACCAAATGCAAGCTGCAGGATCTGTCCCGTAAACTGGGGGTGGAACAGGTCCGTTTTCGGGCGGTCCAGAAGCCGCGCGTGGTAGATGAGGCTAATCCTGCGCTGGTGCGCAATCCCAACAAGTGCATATTATGCGGGGATTGTGTGCGGATGTGCGGCGAGGTGCAGGGGGTCGGCGCTATTGATTTTGCTTATCGCGGGCATGAGGTGGTGGTCCAGCCGGCTTTCGGCAAGAACCTCTACCAGGTGCAGTGTGTGTATTGCGGGCAATGCGCCCGGGTCTGCCCGACCGGCGCCTTAACGCCCAAGTCGGAAACAGCCGCGGTCTGGCGGGCGTTGCAGGATCCGGCACGTACCGTAGTGGTGCAGATCGCTCCCGCCGTGCGGGTGGCGCTGGGCGAAGCGTTCGGTTACCAGCCGGGCGAGGTTACTACCGGCAAGATCGTTACGGCCCTGCGGATGATGGGCTTCAGCAAAGTGTTCGATACCTGTTTTGCGGCCGACCTTACGGTGATGGAAGAAGGCAACGAGTTTATCCGGCGGTTCAAGGAGAACCGGGCTTTACCGCTGTTCACTTCCTGTTGTCCGGCATGGGTCAAATATGTGGAACAGTTCTGTCCGGAGATGATCGGGAATCTTTCTACTTGCAAGTCGCCACAGCAAATGTTCGGCGCGGTCGCCAAAGGCCTCTTTTCCCGGGAGATGGGTATCCGTAAAGAGGACATGGTGGTGGTATCTATTATGCCTTGTACGGCCAAGAAATTTGAAGCGCGGCGGCCGGAGTTCAGGATCGATGGCGCGGCGGAGGTGGATCATGTTATCACCACCCAGGAACTGGCGCAGATGATCAACGAGCACGGCATTCAGTTCCGGGACCTGCAACCGGGGTCGCTGGACCTGCCCCTGGGTTTTAAGACCGGGGCCGGAGTGATATTCGGCGCTTCCGGCGGGGTGATGGAGGCGGCCCTGCGGTATGTGTACGAAAAAGTGGAAGGCCGGACCCTGGAGTCGGCCGATATTCGCGAGGTGCGCGGGGAGGCGGGGATCCGCGAAGCCGAAATAATCCTGGGCGGCCAAACCTTCCGGTTTGCGGTAGTGCATTCTTTGGCCAATGCCCGGCAGGTCATTGCCGGTATTAAAAGCGGCGAGCGGCAGTATCATTTTGTGGAATTCATGGCCTGTCCCGCGGGGTGTATAAACGGCGCGGGCCAGCCGGTCAGCCTGGACCAGGATTATGCCCGGAGCCGCACCAGCGGGCTTTACGGCGCGGATCAGATGCTGCAATTGCGCAAGGTGCAGGACAATCCTTACCTTAAGGAGCTTTACGCCGAGCGGCTGGGTGAGGTGGGCGGCGAGCGGGCGCATCATCTTTTGCATACCGGGTATACGGCCCGCCGCAGGATGAAGGGCAAGTCGATGGTCATTGTGGATGGTCAGGCCGCCGGCAAGCTGGAGATCCGGGTTTGTGTGGGGACGAGCTGTTATTTAAAAGGCAGTCAGGATATTTTGCATCATCTGGCGCAATATGTGCTGGTCAAGGGCCTTTCCGACCAGGTACAGGTTAAAGCCACGTTCTGTTTTGAGAAATGTGATAAAGGCCCGACGATAAAAGTGGGGGATAAGGTCATTGGCCATTGCGATGTCAACAAGGCGCTGGCGGCGGTGGAACAGGCGGTGGCGAACGGCGCGGGCGTAACAGGGAGGCCTTGATGGAGCAGGATATCCGGCAGGTTATTTTTACCAATGCGGCCCGGTGCCGAGATTGTTACCGCTGTGTGCGCGTGTGCCCGGTGAAGGCCATTAAAGTAGCCGGCAACCAGGCTCGTGTCGACGATGATAGTTGTATCGCTTGTGGTACTTGCGTGCGGGAATGCCCCCAGGGAGCCAAAACCTACCGGCGGGACATTACGGCCGCGCTGGATATCCTGGCCAGCGGTGCGGTGGTGGCGGTCAGCCTGGCGCCCGCTTTTGCCGGCATCTTTGCCGAGTGGGAATATGCGCGCCTGCCTTCGGCTTTGCGCCGGCTGGGGTGCCGTTATGTGGCCGAGACCGCGGTGGGGGCTTATTTGGTGGCGCGGGCGACTGCCGCGGCAGTAAAAGCCGGGGCTGCGCGTACGCATGTTTGTACTGCTTGCCCGGCGGTAGTGAGCTATGTGGAGAAATACCGCCCGGAGCTGGCCGCCAGCCTGGTGCCGCTGGTTTCGCCGATGGCGGCGCATGCCCGGCATATCAAGGCCCGGCTGGGTGCGGCGGTAAAAGTTATTTTTATTGGCCCCTGCGCGGCCAAGAAAGCCGAGGCCGGCCGGAGCGAGCTGAAAGGCCTGGTGGATTGTGTGCTGACCTTCGAAGAGCTGGACCAGTTGTTCCGGGAGCGGGGCATTGGCCTGGACACCTGCGAGGAGAGCGCTTTTGACGAGGAGCCTTTTGGCCGGGCGCGTTTGTTCCCGGTAGAGGGCGGAGCTGCGGCTACCGCGCTGGCGGGCACCGATGCGCTGGACGATCAGGTTTTGTTCGTGAGCGGCTTTGAGGAGATCCGGGAATGTCTCCAGTTGGTTAATGGTAAAGAGCGGCCGCTGGTGGTGGAGCCGTTAATGTGCCCGCATGGCTGTGTGAATGGCCCGGGTATCGGGCGGGAGGGTAATCCTTTTGAGCGCCGGGCCAAGGTAATTGGCTATGCCGCGGCGCGGCGTACGGTACCGGGCACGGAGCCGCCGGAATTGGACCTGCGGACGAACTTTAAGCCGCGGGCGGCCAGCGCTCCGGCCTCCGAAGAAAGGATCCGCGCGGTATTGGACAAGGCCGGTAAAGCTTTAAAAGAAAATCAGCTCGATTGCGGCGCTTGCGGTTACGCTTCCTGCCGCGACCAGGCCGCGGCGGTGGTACGGGGCATGGCCAGCGGTGAAATGTGTATACCGCATATGCGCCGCCTGGCGGAACAGCGTTCGGATCGTATCATGGAGACCAGCCCCAATGGGATCGTGGTGCTGGGCCAGAATTTGCATATCCTGAATTTTAATCCGGCTTTTGGGGTGTTGTTCCAGGCGGGCCCGTCTTTGGTGGGCCAGCATATTTCGCGCGTGGTCGACCCCGACCTGTTCGAACGGGTGGCCAGCGGCCAGGCGGAAGTGGCCGAAGCCGTGCGGGATCATGCCCGGCGGGGCGTGCGGGTGCGGGAGATCGTTTACGCCCTGCCGGCCGAACAGCAGTATGTGGGCTTGTTCATTAATATCAGTTCCGGGGCCGAGAACGCCGAGCGTTTGCGCCAGGTCAAGGACGAAACCGTCCTGCAGGCCCGGGAACTGCATGCCCATCAGATCGAGATGGCCCGGAATTTTGCCAATTTCCTGGGCGAATATACGGCCAAAGGTGAACTGCTGGTGAATAAATTACTCGAAGCGGTCAAGGACAAGGACCAGGGAAAGGGCTGATGGCATATTTTCATGTGGATGCCCGGATCCGGCAAACAGCCAAACATGAAGGCGCGCCCTGCGGCGATACCTGTGTGGTGCGGCGCGGAGTTTTTTATACTACCATCATTTTGGCTGACGGTATTGGTTCGGGAGTCAAGGCGCACATCGCTTCCCAGATGAGTTCATCACGCTTGGCCGAATTGCTGGCGGGCGGGCTTTCTTTGCGGGAAGCGTTCTTGAGCCTGGTAAGCACCATGAGCGCCTGGCGTGACCATTCCATGCCGTTTTCGGCCTTTTTGGTCTTGCGGGTTATGAACAATGGCGCGGCCACTATCCTTAATTACGAAATGCCCGACGCTTTGCTGGTTAACCGCCGTGCGGCCAGTGTTATCCGGGGTCAGGCTTTAACGGTATCGGCCGGCCTGGCCAGTGAAGCGCATTTTCAGCTGGCTCCGCTGGAAGGGGTGTTGCTGATGAGCGACGGGATTACCCAATCCGGCATGGGCGGGGCTTTCCTGCGCGGCTGGGGTGTGCCGGGCGTGGGGGATTTTCTGGGGTCACGCCTGGTCCAGGGAGTGGACCTGGCCCGTATTCCGGACGAAGTTATGGCGCAAGCCGATATTCATGACGGCGCGGCCAGCGGTGACGACAAGACCGTAGTGCTGGCCCACGGCCGCAGCGGGCTGGTGGTGGAGGTGTTCACCGGGCCGCCTGTTGATCGTCAGCGCGACCGGGAAATAGTGGAGGCTTTTTGCGCGAGCCCGGCCAGCAAGGTGGTGTGCGGGGCCACTACCGCGGAGATCGTGGCCCGGAATTCCGGCCGGAAAGTGGCAGTGGAACAGCGCCCGGCTTCGTATTCCACGCCGCCGCGTTACTTTATCCCGGGCATCGATATGGTTACCGAGGGTGCGGTAACTCTAACGCAAACGTACAATATCATTGAGGAGCCCGGCGTCCTGGCCCGCGACAGTTCCGCGGCCGCGGCGCTGGCCGCTTTACTGCAATCCGCCGACTTTATCCGTTTTACGGTCGGCCTGGCCCGCAATCCGGCCAATGCCGATATCGTTTACCGCAAACAAGGCATCCTGCCCAGAGAAAAGATCGTGCCTTTGCTGGCCAGCAAATTGGAACGCCTGGGCAAGCTCGTAACCATTGACTTTTGCTGATTCGGCCTTGACAAACATCTCAATATGAGATATTCTTAGGATCAGAGAAAGGTTATCGATGCATATTATTTCGAAGAAAGCCCTGAAAGACTTTTGGGAAGAATATCCCGATAGTGAGACACCGCTCTTGACCTGGTTTAAGATCGTCAAGGCTTCGAAATATGCATCGTTCAGCCAGTTGCGCTCGACATTTAAGACGGCCGATAAGGTGGGAGACAGGATAGTATTTAACATTGGCGGCAACAAGTACCGTCTGATCACGGTGATCCACTTTAATTACGGAAGAATCTATGTGCGTCATGTCCTGACGCATGACGAGTACGCCAAGGGAGACTGGAAACATGGTTAAAACAATGGATGCCCCGGTTTTAAAGGAATCCTGGCCTGCAGTGGAGAATTACCTTTCCATTCACAATAAGCACGACTATCTGTTGGCTGTTAATATGCTTAATCACTTGCTGGATGAAGTGCGCGGCCATGAAAAGCATCCTTTGTACGGCTTTCTGGAGGTTTTGGGGATCCTGATCGAGAATTATGAGTCTGAACATTACGATCTGGATGGCGCAACGGGCATTGATGCGCTTAAGTATCTAATGCAGGAACATGATCTGCACCAGGATGACCTGCCTGATATCGGCTCACAGGGAGTGGTGTCAGAGATCTTAAGCGGCAAACGTCAGTTGAACGTTGGGCAAATTCAGAAATTAAGTGAGCGGTTTAAAGTAAGCCCGGCGGTTTTTATATAATTGTGTTTTTAGCGTGTTTCTGCAGTCTTCTCCAGCTTTCTTTGCTTCCCACCCTTGACATTCCGCAATAGTGTGGTATCTTTTCTACATCCGTGCAATTAACTACATTAACATAGGAGTTATGCCATGTTTAAGACATTCTCTACGCTTTCTGTGCTGATAACCTTTGTGGTCAGTTCAGTCCTGGGGCCGAATTGTGTTTATGCCCAGGGGCTTTTTCTGCCTGAGCCGGGGTCTATGGTGCAGACCAGCGCGGCCTTTGTGCCGCTAATGGTTAAGGGCGTAACGGTGCATCCGGAGAATCCTTTGTATTTTGATTTTATTGTGGATACCGGCAATTCCGGCCTTAAGCCGGGTACGGCGGACGATGCGGCTATTAAGGAAGAGTCGCAGAAAATGATCGAATATTTCCTGGCTTCGCTGACCATCGCCGAGCAAGACCAGTGGGTTAACTTGAGCCCCTATGAAAAAGACCGCATTCTTACCGACGAGCTCGGCAAGACCGGCCTGGGCCGCGATATGCTGGCGCAGGATTATCTGCTTAAGCAGGTAACCGCTTCCATGTTGTATCCCGACAATGCCATGGGCCGGGAATTCTGGAAAAGGGTTTATGAACGCGCGCAGGCCGAGTTTGGCGCCAGCGGTGCGGATATTCCGCTGGATGCTTTTAACAAGGTTTGGATAGTGGCCGATAAAGCCGCGGTTTATGTGCATAAGGATCCTAAAAAAGCCGGACAGCTTACTGCGGCCGTAACTGAAGCGCATTTAAAAGTAATGCTGGAAAGCGACTATCTGGCGCAGTCCAAAGAAGCGCAGAGCGTTGCGGCACAGGAGGTTTCAACCCAGAATCCTACCGGCGACCTGGCCAAACAGATCATCCGTTCAGTGGTGATTCCCGAGCTGGAAAAAGAAGTTAATACCGGCAAGAACTTTGCCAATTTACGCCAGATCTATCAGTCGGTTATTCTGGCTACCTGGTACAAGCGCAATTTGAAAGATGCTTTGCTCACCCAGTTCTACGCCGACCGCCAAAAGACCGGCGGTATAGAAGGCGCGTGGGTAAAGGACAGTCAGAACAATATTGATCCCAAACAGATCTGGAACAAATATGTGGAGGCGTATAAAAAAGGCGCTTTCAATCTTATTAAGGAAGACCTGGACCCGGCTACCGGCGAGTTGATCCCGCGCAAATATTTCTCGGGCGGGGTGCTGGCACAGCTTGGATCAATAGCTGAGAGCCCGAAGCCGCCGCTTTTGGTCGGCCAAATGGCAGGGTTGGGTGTGGGGGTTGATACTCCGAAAGACGCGGCGGCGGCGCCTTTGCAAATCACTAAACATCCTGGTTTTGTATGGCCTGCGAAAGAGACGTTCGTTAGTGCACAGATGAATGATTCTATGAAAGTGCGGAACCAGGTCCTTTTCGATAATGGTTGGTTTATGCTTGGGGTGCAATGGGAGAGTATTTATTCCATTACGGTTTATAGCAATAAAAGAGATGTAGTAGCATTTGTTGAATACCCAGTTGATGCCGTGGTCACTCCCGCTGATGTCCTTGCGGCGGTCATGGATCAGGCGGCGGCGCCTTTGAAAGTCACTAAGTTTCCTGGTATTGTTTGGCCTGCGATGGATACGTTCGTTAGTGGCATGAATAATGATCCTATTGTGCTTGGAGACCCGTTCTATTTCGGTAACGGTTGGAGAATGGTAGGGGTGGAAAATGGCGATAGTCTTGAAGTTTTGATTAAAAACAGGAATACGCAAAAGGCGGCTATTGTTATATACGCATCGGATGCCGTGGTCACTCCCGCTGATGTCCTTGCGGCGGTGGCGGCTGTGGACCGGGCAGGGGCGGTGGATGCTGGGGACCGGGTGCAAACATTAAAGCAGAGGGGGCTGGCTCTTTTGCAGTTAGCGAAGCGCTCTCTTGGGCTTGACAGAAATGCGCCGGAATCGGTCGATGTCTATTCTCTGGAAGTATTGCCGGACATGAAGTCTTTTAATCGTGTGAATGAAGCGATAAAAGGAAACAATGTGGATTTGGGGAAGGGTTTCTCCATTCATCCGATCAGGATAGCTGATGACAAGTTGGAGATCTCCCTTCGTAGAAGAAAGGGTCTTGGCGTTAGAAGCGAGATAATGGTAGTTGCGGTATATCCCCAATCTGCCAAACCCACGGTGCGAGAGGTTCTTGGACTCATGGGGGTTAAAGACGCGGCGGGGGCGGTGGCGGTAGAGGAGAAAGCTTTTGAAGTCGTTCCGGTTGTTAACGAAAAAGGGGAGTTGACTTATGTTTTTGGGACCAGCGGCATACGCTTTTCCTGGGAAGAATTGATGGCTCAGAATCCAAGGATTGTTCAAGGACTGGCGGAATATTTGAAGGCTAACAATGTTAGGAAAGTTGTTGTTGGCCGTGATACCAGAGAAGGGAATATCCAGAATGTTCAGCAGGCCTGTGCAATTCTGGCGGCTAATGGTATTCAGGTTGTAATGCTGGGGACCGATGGTGAAGGCAAATTTTCTTTGAATGGAGCTCTGTCTACGCCTGTCATTGCGCTTTTGACGTCTGTTTATGGGGCAGATGGTTCGTTGAATTATACAGCGAGCCATAACCCCGGGATTGACAACGGGCTTAAGTATTCCCCTAAAGATGGTGGTGCGGCTCCGAAGGCATTAACTGATGGTATTCAGAAGTTTATTAACGATCCGAAATTAACAATGTATAAAACTATGGATTACAGGCAGGCTGTTCAGGCTGGATTAATTCAGGAAGTAACAGTGACCGAAGCGATCGGCCATTACGTGGAGTATTTTGAGCAATCGTTGAGAAATGTTAAGGATAAAAAAGGCCGAACGTTATGGGATAATCTAGTCAGGTATATTAAGTCTACCCCAGGGATGCTTTATTATTTTGATAGCCTTCAGGGAACGGCGGGTGGTGTTATGGACGCTGTGTTAAGGCGAATCGGTGAAGAAGCTGGCCGACAGGACTTTTATACGATAGTGCATAAAACGCCTAGTTCGAAGTTCGAAGAAGTAGACGGTAAGCCTAACGTACAGAATCTGGTTAACAAACCCGTTTCGTTTGGCTCTGATGGGGTAACAATCGGTGGTTCTGCCGATGGTGATGCGGATCGTGTGTTATTGCTTGGGGAGAAAGGGGCGGCGATCATTGCGGATAACATTATGGCGATGGGCACGTTCTTTCTTGCGACCATGCTTGATCTTCCGGAACACAATACCGTGGTTAAAACATTTGTGACCAGCGATCTGACCCGGGCTGTGGTTGAGCATATTAATGCTTTGGGAGGACGTCTGGTTTTACAAGACACTCCTGTCGGGTTTAAATACATTGTGGATCAGCCTCGGGCCGGCAAGAAAGTGCTCATTGGCGGGGAAGAAAGTTATCATATTGGTTTTATGAGTGTTTTTGAGAAAACCTGGGACGACGCGATAGGCGGGGCGGTTATGGGCTTGGTTATGAAATCCATGCTGGCAGATGTGCCAGGCTTGCAGGATAAAACACTTGATGGATATTTTGAGTACATAAAAAGAACAGTGCTCAAGCCAGGGGAGAATTTTGTAAAGATGCCGGTTGATACCAAACGCACCGGGAATAAAAAAGATGATGAGCAGATGCGTGATGCTGTTAGGGCGCTTATTGCCAAAACTTATAAGGAAATAGACGCAAAAAAAACGATAGCAGATCTTACCGTAGTTGGTGTAATTAGAGGGTTTGTTTCCGAAGAGTTTACTGCCAGGGGATTGGCGATCCCTGAGATCGATCGTATTGAGATCGAATATCAGGGGCCAGACCCTGCTATTCCTGCTGTTCGGGATGGGATTCACGTGATATTTAAAACAGGAGACAGGAAGATCTTGCGCCCTTCCGGGACAGAGCCTGTTGGAAAGGGATATGTAGAAGCCAGGATCCCTCAGAATGCCGAGCCGTTAGCCGCGGTTATTCGCAGACTTACTGCCTGGGCGAAGGAAAAGTTCGTCGCTGGTGAATTGGATGCCGCAGGTTCTGTTTCTGTAGATGTATTGGAAGCGGATGAAGAATTGGTTACTCCCAGCCCGGGTTGGAATGTGTTTGAAAATAGCCGTCAGCGAAATGGTGATGATCAGCCAGAGACGGTAAGCGAGGTGAATCAGCAGATTGCAGACCAGATCGGGTTGATTATTGAATTAGGCAAGCTTTTACAGCGTAGTCCTAATGAAAAAAAAGCGGCCATAAGAAAAGAATTCGAGACTGCATTGCTTAATTTGCGGTCATTACGGCTGGCATTACAGCGCGCTCTGGCTTTTGAGCGTGGTGGGGAGAGCACTGAACAGCCCGGCGTTCTTGAATACGGCAAAGCGGGTAGAGGAGACAGTTCGGCTTCTGCGGCCAGGACGCAGGCTCTAAAAGTGTCGATCGGGCAAGTGGAAAAGCAATTAGCCGTACTGGAAGCTAAGAAGATGGCGGGTTCTTCGGACGTCTCTTCGATTGCAATTGAAGCTTTAAGAGGGCAAGTTTCTGCTTTGCGCAGTGCACTGGAAAATGTGAATAATACAAATGGACAGCCGCCGGCTGTTCCTTCTAGGGTTCTTGCTTTGCGATACGATGCTTCGGCCGCGGGTAGTAATCGTGTTCAAGGCGGTGTGGACCTGAACACATCCAAAGTGCTGAATGCCCAGGGTGAGGTGGTAAACTTTAAATTCGACCCGTCCCAGGTGGAGCGGTTCCGCAATGGTGATTTTGCCGGCGTTACCGCGGTAATTCTAAGCGTTACCCCGCTGAAAGGCTGGGCGCCGCTCTTGGGCATGGCTACACCGGAGGCGGCAGTACAGGCCGGGTAATACAATTTAATGGCTGGTTTCTGAAGCGCAAGTGTCTTCGGGTTGATTCATTATTAGTAGTGCACTATCTCGGTTTTAATTATTAGGAATCCTAAAAAGGTTGACTGATGCCAATTATTAGTAGTGACTGGCCGGCTTTCGGCAAAGTCGTGCGGGGGCTTATATCTTTGCCGTTGATATTCTCGTTTGTAGTTCCAGCGCCTCTTTATGCTCAATCCGCGGGTTCAGTCCTGAATCTGCCAGCGCCTACTGCAATGCTATCCACGACAGACGGATTCGCGCCGTTAGTGATCAAAGGCATGAATATTCATGCGGATAATCCGTTTAGATTTGATTTCATCACAGACACGGGAGACACCAGGCTTGAGGGCGAGGCCTTTAATAACGAGGCTAAGCGGGTGATCAAGTATTTCCTGGCGGCGCTTACAGTGCCGGAAGATCAGATGTGGGTTAATTTATCGCCGTATGAAAAAGACCGGATCATTCCCAAAGTGTTTGGCGATACGGAAATGGGCCGTGATTTATTGGCTCAAGACTATCTTTTAAAGCAACTGATGTCTTCTTTGATGTTCCCTGATGGTGCTACGGGTGGGGAATTCTGGAAAAGGGTGTACGCCCGGGCGCAAGAGAGATTTGGCACAACGGATATCCCGATTAACACCTTTAACAAGATATGGATTGTTCCGGCCGAAGCGTCCATTTATGAGCATAAGAAAGGTGTTTTTATTGTTGATAGTCATTTTAAAGTTATGTTGGATGAGGATTATCTGGCAGTCAGTAAAAACAAACCGGATGAGCCGGGTTCTGCGGATGCGCAGCGGCAAGAAATTATTTCCGGGGTTTCGCTGGCTGTTGTGCGGGAGGTATTGATCCCTGAAATTGAAAAAGAAGTTAACGAGGGGAAGACTTTCGAGGAGCTTCGGCAGATCTATCATTCAATGCTGTTGGCGACATGGTACAAACGCACGCTGAAAGAAAGTGTGTTTGGGCGCGTATACGTGGATCAGGCCAAGACCAGGGGTGTTGATAATGAAGACAAGAGCATAAATCAAAGGATATATGATCGGTATTTGGAAGCGTTCAAGAAGGGGATCTACAATTACATTAAGGAAGAAGTTGACCCCGTTTCCCAGGTTGTTGTTCCCAGAAAGTATTTCTCCGGTGGGCTTAATTGTGTCAGGAAGGCCTTCAGGCCGGAAACCGATCTGGCCATTGTTGGGTCGGAGGCGGGCAGGATCGCGCGCAGGACGAAGATTGTAACATGGGATGCAACGACGGTGTCGCAAGGAAGCGATTCCGCGGCGCGTGTTGATCTGGTGCAGGATATCCTTAAAGAAGGCCATCTGCAGCTTGTGCATATTGACAGGAACGGCCGGCAGATCTCATTGGGAGAGAAATTCCAGGAAATCCAGAAGTCGTATGAAGAGGCGCTGGCAGGATTCGCAACAGCATCGGTTGATCGTCAAACAGGAAAAATTACGGATGACGAGACTGTGATCAGGAAGAATCAACGTGACGCCGAGCTTAAACGGATGGTCGTTGTTCGCGAAATGTATGATATCGGGCAAGACGCATTGGCCATTACCAATTCTTCCAGAGGAAGAGATCAGGTCTATGCCAGGAATTATGTGGTGGCGTTGTTGGCTTTAAAGAAAGTTATGGAGATGCAGACTTTAATGAAGCATCGCTATTCTGAAACGGTAAGAGGTTCGGAGTATGCTTTGGCGAATGATGTCTTTCCGAATTTTATGAGTAATGCCGAGGCGTTGAGAGAAGGCATGGGGGCGGAATATCTCAGTACGCTGGAGCTAATTAAAGACGTGCGGCAGGCGTATGCGGATGCGTATCAACGGCATCTTAACGTTATTCAGCAAAAGTCCACGATCGGGGCGATCGCGGTTGAGAATATTGTTTATGACCTGGGGTTGAGCGATGAAGAGTTGTTCTGGGGGATCAATGCGGATCAAGGGCGCTCGGCAGCGCTTTTGAATGAGATGGCCCTGGCATTGAGGGCTTTATTATTCTACGAAGGGCCAGAGGTCAGCTATGCCAAGAAGGCGCAGGCCGCCGCTTTTCTGGAAGTATTGTTCAATAAATATATGTATCAGGCCAAGGCGGCCCGCTCGGTTGATCAAAATGGCGGCTTAACGATCTCGGCGGACGTTTATGAGGCCGTGTTGACGGGAACCCGTTTAAAAGAAGCGGAGCAGAAGGCCTTTGGGACATTTCTGTTCTCGGGGCGTTTCGATACATTAAAGGGGCATTCCTTAACGGCCATGTCGTGGCTTGCGCGGATCTATCATGCGATGAGCGTGCAGTATTATTTCAAGAGTGTGTCAGAATCAGTGGGGAAGCAGATCGAGGCCAGTCGTCCGGAATTAATGGCCATGCGTAAAAGCCTGGAGAGCGTTAGTGGGCAGGGAAAACCGGAAGAACTTGATGAAATGCTACGTATTTTTCAGGCCCAGTTTCCGCGCAAGCAGGTTACCGCTAATGGCGTGGTCACACAATTGCCGGTACGCCTGGAATTGAACGCTGGCGGCATCCAGGACTCTACTTTCTTGTCAACCTCCAGACCGGAAGGGTATAAGGTCATTAATCTGGCTGCGGAATTAACCCGCGAAGATGGCACTGTCGGGCGCAATTGTTCGGTATCTTTTGAAGTGGTAGACCTGAAAGCTATGCCCAAAGCCGGGGCTAAGCAGGCGTTGGTCAGGATCGAATCGCTAGATCTGGGTTTTAATGTGCTTATAACGAGGGCGGGCGAGATTATTCAGAAGAGCAAGGCCTCGTTGGTTTTGGATGCTTTGGTGTCCATGGGGCTTTTTCCCAAGGCGATTATGAAAAGGGCCGTGCAAGATGGGCGGGAAGAAGAAGTGTTAAGGACGGTATTGGAGCATGTTTTTGGGAAGGATAAGGGCCTGGTTATTAATTTACATGTGCGCGATATTACAGCCGGCTCGGGCCTGGCGGTAAGCAGTATGTTGGCGATGGGCGTTGTGACAACCTTCGATGTGTTGATGGGAAAACCGGCTGATGGTCAAGGGAACGAGATAGTGAACCGTTTGCAGATTCCGGTAGATGGAGTTGGTGATTATCAGGTTGAGGTGTCTGCGGACAAGGATTTTCGGGATGGAAGTGTGCGGTATTCGTTTACCGCGCAGACGCAGGCCGCGGATAAGCCGATCGATGTGGATCTGGTTGCCGGAGAGTTGTCGGGGGCCGGGGTGTATTATGTGAGATGGAGAAAAATCACGCAAGCACATCCGGTTTCGGAGAAAGGCTCCGGGGATGAATGGAGCGTTACGGGTGAGGTCAATATTCAAGCATCGGATACAGTGCCTGAAGAGCCGGTAGGGAAGGGTATGGTCCGCAGGTTTTCTCGTGAATATTTGTTGATGAATGGTAACAAGTCGGTGGAGCGGGCTATTTCTACGTCGCAGGATGTAGTCCTTGGTTTTTCGGGGATGGCGGGAACGCAGGATGAAACGGCGCAATCTGGCGGGGTAAGATTCCTGACATCGAAAGGCGCGGTGGTGCCGGAATTGAATGAGGTCCCGCTGTCGCCCAAGGCCCGGGCTAATTTACAAAAAGGTGTACGCATACTAAGGATCGGTCTAACGGAAGCGGCAGAAGATACGCTGGCGCAGGTTTTTGCCAACAGTATATTAAATTCCGCACGGGATCAGATCAGTGCGTGGGGACAAATCTCCGTGCAGATGCTTAATGCCCTGGTTTTAGGCGATACTGTTGAGCTGGGACGTCTGGCTAATGCAGCGGTGCCGTTGAGGGAGCAGATGGCGCCGGTATCGGTGAATGCTATTGTGATAAGGGCGCTGGAGAAGATGAAAAAGAAATATGGCGCAGCATTTGCAGCGGGTGGCGCGGGATTCAGTTACGGGATCACCGGAGCCCGATCTACCGGAAGTGTACTTTTGTTCTTTGATCCTCGTCTGGAAGAGAGCACGATATTGGATATAGTTAATGAAACAGCCCGGGAGGTGCGGGCGTCTATTGCCGGAACTGGCAAGATGAGCCCGGTTGAAGAAGATCCGCATGCGTTCTTGCAATGGAGGATTTCAACGGAAGGGACGCGTGTATTGTTGCTGGGAGCAGAAGAAATGCAGCGGTATAACCAGAACGTGATCGCCCCGCAACGTGAACGTGAGCAGGCCTTGCGGGAGGTTAATCAAAATAAGCGGGTGGTTCATTCGCCCGAAGAAGTGATAGCCATTGAGGCTCAGCAGCATATTGATCCCCGAACTGAATTCGCCGATATGCGGGGAGATACTCTTTCAACATTGTCTGATGAACTGCGTGTGCTGGTTAGTCCGGAAGCTGTCATTAGCGGACAGATAGGGCGTGCCGAGATTCAACGCCTGGCCGCGCAGGTTTTTGATTCGGAGTATTCCCGTTTTACTGCGCCAGGTGTTAATCCGGAGTTGCGGAAACTGGTGAGTGAGCGGGTGCAGGCTAACCTCGGGTTGGTGTTAGAGGCGGGTTTGTCTTCAGGCGATAGCTATGTTTTATATTCTGCTATCGCTGGCGGCGTGATCGATTTGTTGTGGGACTGGAAAAATGCCGCGGCTGTTAGCCAGATGATCCGGCAATTACAGCAAGGCCGGCCAGCGACCGAGTTGGCACAGGGATATTCGGCTGAACTGAAAGCGTTCCAGCAACGACTAACGGGGATTGAAACACTGCATGCCAGGGATATTGACGATGGTAAGGTGCGCGGGTCGGGCTTTATGGGGCCGGAATTTAAACGGCAATGGCGTGCTGAAATAGAATTGGTGAACAGAAAGATCGCGTCTTTAAAAAGATCATTGACCGAGAATGTATTAGAGACTGCGGATGACTGGAACAGGCTTGATGATCAGAGGAATGAGCTGGTGGAACAGGAATTGTTGCTGGGTATGTTGCAGTTGTCGCCAGATCCGGAGTATTTGCCCTATGGGCATTTTTTGTTTGAAATGAGCACAACGTATTTTAACTTGTTTGGCAGAAACATGCGGCATCTGGAAGAAGCGGCTAATGAAGGGGCTCTGGTCTATGTGGTGCCAATGGGGGGGCGTGGAGGGCGGATGTATGGTGGAAATACAGTTAAATATGTGGCGCCTTTTCATGTGGGTCATGAAGCCAATGCGACTTATTTGAAATTGCTGGTGCGCAGGTGGGCTGGGTTCCTGGGGCAGTTCCCTGATCGCCGGGAAGGTTTTATTCATCTGGCTATGAGTGCTTTTACTGCGGATGCGATCAATACGGCTTTGGGAGATGCCGTAAAAGAGGCGGGGGTGAGGCGCGAAAATGTGGCATCTACCGAGCAGGGGTTGCGGAGGCCAACCTGGTTGACGGAAGCGGAATTCCTTCTGGAATTGGCATTAAAGGCTACGGCGACAGATGCTGAACGCACAGAGCTTATGCGCAAATATCAGTGGCGCATTCGGGAGGCCGGTGACGCATTATTAAGAGCGAATACGGGGCGTTCTCAAGGCGATGAATATTCCCGGGCGCCGTTCGATCGGCCCGGGTTAAATCCACTGAATGTCTATAGTGCCAACGGGACGGCGGGATCGTTGCAGACAATGTTAATGGAGTCGTCCGATATTTATACAGAGCGGCATCTTGTTGAAGCGGGGTATGCGTTGGATCCGACAGTTTTGCAACAGATGCGGGCTTCGGCCGATGGGGCTCGAGAGTTGCAGGATGGTATGCCTTTGGCGAAAGCCGCTCTTTTGGTGCAAGGCAAGGGCTTGTCTGTCGGTATTATTCAGAATGCTTCGAGCCGGGCCAATATCGGCGGCAGCGACATCGCTGTTGGCGATGCTGTTAATGAGATCTGGAGCAAAGGGACGATGGCTGTGGCGCAGTACGCTAATGTTGCCGGGGGCGGTGATCAGGGGGGCGTGCTGGCGATGACCAGGGAGGGGCAGGTAACGACTATTGAGGCTGATAGGGCGCGGTTTCTTGACCGGCATTTGTTGGTGCAGGATCATGTTTCGATGGCTACAGGTACAGTGATCGTAAATTTGAAGATGTTATGGAGGTTTTTGGGCTATGGCACCGGGGAAGAGTATCTGAAGGCTACGGCAGTGGATATTCGCAACAGGATGGATCAATACATGTCTGATGCTGGCTGGGGGAATGCGGTTGTTACTGAAAGACGAGAGGAGGCCTTGCCGGGGCAAAAATATGAATGGTCTGTGGCCCAAACAGAGACGGTTTTGCAGTGGGCATTAACCTGGGCGCAAAGACAGTACGGCCTGGAAGCGGTTAAATATCAGGAAGTGAAGGCGAGGGTCGCGTACATTGATGATAAGACTACGGGCGATCTGAACACACGGCTGGCCCGCGCACAACAATACGAAACGACGAGTGTGACCACAGCGTTGCCGCCGGGTGAGGTAGAAGATCCCGAGGTCGCTGTGGAAGACAAGCTGGCATGGGCGGGTTTCTATGGCGAGCGTAAAATGTGGGGGCATGCCGCCGAGCTGATCGCTCAGGCGAGAGGCACTTTAATGCAAGCTCAGGAGGGCGCGCTTAAGGGTCAGCAAAAGAGGGAGTATGAGGGGCAGTTGAATTCTCTGGAACAACAATTGGCGGAGTTACAGCGTCAGCAACCTCCGGCGCGGCCCCAGGTCAGGGCGTATGGTCAAAGATTAACCGAGCTTTCAGCCCAACAGCGAATGCAGGGGTTTAATGTTTCAGACAAGGTCGCCGGGCCAGGGCGGGTGGCCATGGAGGAGCGGCTGGAAGAATTGAGAGTGCTTATTTTAGAGGTTGAGCGATTAATGCTTGATGTCACGCCCGATCTGGGCAAATTAATCAAGAATGAATTCGGCGGCCGGATTCCG
The DNA here is from genome assembly GCA_015232565.1 of Candidatus Omnitrophota bacterium. Classification (GTDB taxonomy): domain Bacteria; phylum Omnitrophota; class Gorgyraeia; order Zapsychrales; family Fredricksoniimonadaceae. The sequence continues at coordinate 22,351 of JADFZK010000021.1, read as the reverse complement.
ACGCCTTTATTGGGGGGGATCATTTCGCAGATTCTGGTGGGATTAAAGGTTGAGGATGTTTTGCAAAAGTATGGGATTGGAAAAGAAGAGTTGCATCCTGAATGGCTACTGGCAATGCAGCGGACGCTCAGGAAAGCCAAGAACAATACGCCCAAGGTTGACGCGCTTAATAATGCTGTCAGATTGGCGTATTTTCGTTATGAGTTTACCGCTTTGTTTGACCAGATCGCCGAGGCCCTGATGTTGCAGGATCAGCATGTTAAGGGAAAGCGGTTGTCTGAACATAAAGTCACCTTGCTGGTGGATAAAGACGCTACGATCGAGGTGCCTGGACGTGTTTTAAAGCAGGTGTCTATGGTGGAAGGCCGGGTGTTAAAGCCTTCGCGGGCCCTGGAAATTATCAATGCTGCTATTTTGGGGGCGGAAGTTAATATTCTGACGGGTTCCACTGCTTTGGAGGGATGGGGGCATGTGCTCGAACAAATTTCGCGGGTTTTGTTTAACATGAAAATTCCCCGGTCAATGAAGAGAATGGCCATTCAGCGGATCAGGCTTTTGGCAAATGATGGTACTGCGCTGATGCAGATGGAGCTGGGAGACGATCACCGTATTAGTTTAAGACCGATCATTGCCAATGTACGATATGAAGATGGTCAATGGGTTGCGGCTTCAAGTATCATCAAGAAGAAGGGTGTCACAGAAGATAAAGTCAATCGTATTCTTGTTTGGGAGGCCAGTGTTAAAGCATATCTAAGGCAGTTGTTCCTGGAAGAAACACCATTAACATTAGCAGGGGCTGGTGAAGATGCGGATGTCAGGGGGCGGGAAAAGCGGGAGATCCAGGAGTTTATTACGGGATTGCACCTGGTCCCTGAAGATCTTCCGGATATGTTAACGCCGCAGGCCGCTGAAAAGCTTCTTACTTTTCAGGTTTCGGTAGTTCAGGTGTTTGCAATGATGTTAAAGAATGTTCGGCAGGAGGCAGTGACACCGGAAGCCTGGAGATGGAAAGAGCGATTTTCTCTGGTGATGGCAAGCAAGCCGGCCGCAGAAAGAAAATTGTTCTCGGCCAATAACCACGAGCCCTTAACATCAGAGGAACAGCTTTATGCGGCTATTCTGCTTGTTAATTTAAAGGAAAGTTCGGGAACGTATGCGTCGCTTTCTGGTGATCCGCTTGATGAGCAGCGGCAACATGATGACAGGGTGAGCGGCTTGCAGGATTTGGTGCTGAATAGGGCTTTCTGGAGCGGGACCAATGCTCATTTTGAGACATTTCTGCGTCATGCTCGTGAGCAGGGAGGTTTTCAGGATCAGCAAGCGAATCCTATCTCTTTCACGTCACGTGCCGGCCCAGGGTATTTGAATATATCTTTTGGTGGCGTATCGAAAAAGAATTTCCTGAAAGGTATGTTGGAAGATGCGCGGACCCATGGGCATATTGTTGTTATAACCGGTGATAGTATTACCGATCAGGGAGAGTTCCCTTTTATGGGAAGAGTGAAAATTGCAAGCGCTTCACGGGAACAGTACCGGGCAGATATAAAAGCATTTCAACAGCAACATCCGGGTCGTTTTGGAAGCGATCGGTTTTCTGTTGAAGAAGATAAGAAAACGGGTGAGGCGTTTCTGGTTTTTGACGGGGTTATGACGCACAGGCGTTGGGTGCAGGCACGGACGCAAATGCATGCCAATCTTCACCCCGCGCTGGATCAGATCTATGAGCAATCGAGGCGGATTCATCAAGACCGGATTACGTTGAGGATCCTTTTAGGGACATTATTTGAGGCGAATGACCTGCAAATCGAAAGGTTTATGGAAGCGGGACTGGTAAGGACGCAGCATATGGCGGCGACTTCGGATCCTTTTAGTGATGGATTTACCAAAGAGAGATGGGGGCCGGTCGGATTCTATCCGGTGATCCGTGCGGTTATGTCTGTTGCGGCAAAAGGATGGGTGTTGCCAGCGGAAGATAAGACGTATTTGGAGCTTCAGAACAGGGATCGTGTTTTAAGGGGTGTTATTGAAGCGTTAAACCAGGAGCATGTTAAAGATTTCAGGGTTGTGGTCCCGGAAACAATGAAGACAGTGGATGGGGGGCAGATTGTATCACCAGCGGATGCTCTGGGGGGTATTGATCTTGATCCGGCGATGGTTAATATGAATATTCAACGTGAAGGCCAGGGGTTTGCGGTTCCTTTGCAACAGTCTGTCGGTAATATGAATGCGGATGGCTTCGTGCCTGTTATAGTTAAGACGGTTTCAGGAGATCAGCTTTTATCATTTATAGGGCTGGTTAAGTAACAAGATCTGCGGCTGAATAAATACGGTTTTATAAGATCACGGCGTACTTCCCGGCCCCTGCGCTCATGCCCCCATGACCGCAGGGGCTTTTCTTTTTTCGTGGAAGTTGACTAATGTATATTCTGGTGATATACATAATAAATGGATATCGAGCGCGCATTGAGTGGTTGCACGGGCTTTCAATGGGACCAGGGAAACAGCCTCAAGAGCTGGCTGAAACACCGGGTCGCCCGGCAGGAAGCCGAGCAGGTATTTTTTATCAACCCGGTTTTCTTTGATGATGAGCCGCATTCGGAACATGAACTGCGATTTCTGGCTTTTGGGATAATCGAAGAAGGCCGGCATTTGGTGGTGGCCTTTACGATAAGAGAGTTATATATTCGCATTATTTCTGCTCGGGCAATGAACAGGAAAGAAAAGGAAGTGTATGAGAAAACTCAAACCAACCCCCAAGTTTAACAGTACCCAGGAATGGGCCGATTTCTGGATGACCCACGACACCACCGAATACGTGGACTGGTCCAAAGCCCGGCGGGTGACTTTTCCCAATCTTAAGCCCACTTGCCGGAGCATTTCTTTAAGACTGCCGGTATACATGCTGGATAAACTGCGCGTTCTGGCCAACAAGCGGGATGTGCCTTATCAATCGCTGTTGAAAACCTTCCTGGCCGATCGCATTAAGCAAGAGACAACTGTGCGTTAGTGGTGAGCAGTGGAATATTGTATTTGCGGCATATACGGTTTGCGGTCTTTATTTATATATAACCCGGGTGTTTTAATCCTTAAAGAAGGATAAACATTCGGGTTATTTTGTTTAAACCCGGATTTTGCAATAGCAAAATCCGCCCGAAGGCCCTGGCCCTCGAAGAGGGGTCGGCTGATAAAACCCAATATGTGTTAACATGTTCGGGTTTTATCTTAGCCGAGGTTACCCGGCTGTGTTCGTGTTGTTTATGCGCTAATGCATTATCCGGGTTAAAATGATCTTGGGCGTAACTTTTTCTTCTTGTCATGTGTCTAACCGATAGAGAGCGATGTTGGGTATGCAAGATATTGAAGATGAGCTTATAAAGCGCGCGGCGCTGGGGTCTACGGAGGCGTTTGAGGGCATACTCAAGGGCTGTGGTGATTTTGTGTTCAATGTAAGCCTGCGGATGGTGCGTAACCGGCAAGACGCCGAGGAAGTTTCCCAGGAAGTATTTCTGCTGATCTTTCGGAAGTTAAAGGAGTTTCAGTGGCGCGCGAGTTTTAAGACCTGGGTGTATCGTATAACGGTCAATACGGCGCTGAATTATATAAAGAGGGTGGCTGGCATGAAGGACCGCTCGGTTGAATATAATGAAGACTTGCATTCCACCGCCCAGCCCGGTGAGGTGCCCGCGGTGGCCGAAAAAGAATATGCCCAGGGTGTTGTGGACCGCCTGCTGGGTGAACTAACGGCCGAACAACGCGCCTGTATAGTCCTTCGTAATGTAGAAGGCTTGACTTACGAGGAGATCGCCGGTGCGCTGGGGATAGACATTAACTCGGTACGCTCGCGGCTTAAGCGGGCCCGGGAAAAGATGTTGTCCATAAAGAAAGAGGTGATGGCCGATGAATTGTGAACAAGCCCGGGATATTATTCTGACTGACTGTCTGGACGAGCGGCCGGCTAAGGCTGGGGCAGAGTTGACGGCTCATTTGGCCGGGTGTCCGTCTTGTGCTGAATTCTTGCTGACCGCGCGTAAAGACTTGCTTGAGCCTTTTGACGTTCTGACGCGGGAAAAGATGCCGGTAACGGTTACTCAGGCAGTTATGAGCCGGATCCGGCAGGAGCGGGAAGAACAGCTGGCCCGGGCCGAACACAGTTGGTGGCAGGATTTGCGTGAGGCGCTGGCTGCATTAAACTGGCCAGTCCTGGTGCCGGCGGGGGCTTTGGCCGGTATTCTGGCTGGCTGGCTGGTATTTGGTGTTATGATGGAAGACAAGCGTTTACAACTGGCTCAAAATGAACGGGTTTTGTTTCTGGCGCAAGTGGCGGATAGTGTGGCGGATAAAAGCCGTGATATGGCGGATTACGGCACAACAATAGAAACGTATTTCCTGGAAGAGAAGGAGAACTCATGAACACGATCACACAGAAAAGCAAAGTTTTACTATGCGGAATTATGGCGGTGGCCTTAATGGCTCCGGCGGCGTGGGCACAGGCTCCTGCGGAAAGCCCGGTTAGTGAAAAAAAGATGGAAGAGAAAAGCAAGGGGCATTTTGCCGATCTGGCCGAACAGCTCAAGTTGACCAAGGAACAAAAGGCTCAGCTCGACAAGAATCGCGCGCAACGTAAAGCGGAGTTCGAGAGTTCCCGGGAGAAGATCTCGGCCAAGCGGCTGGAATTAAAGACCGCGCTGGAAAGCCCGGAGCTGGATATCAGGAAGGTTACGGCGATCCATAATGAGTTGAAGGCTATCATGAGCAAAAGGGAAGACGATCATCTGGCGGCCATACTTGAGATCCGCAAGTTATTAACGCCCGAACAATTTGCCCAGTTCCAGAAGATGGCGCCGGACAGAAAAGGGTTCAATCGTAAAGCGGAGAACAAAAAGGGCGCCAAAGGCAAGGGGCACGAAGCCGCGAGCGAATGACGGCTCTGTTCGTTAAATCAGAACAAAGAAAGCGCAGGCGGGTTATGAAGAGCAACAAGAATGGGCTGATAGTATTTCTGGTGATGTTTGCAATGGGCGTTTCGTTATTCTTCTCGGCTCCGGCTGATGCCTGGTGGGGCGGCCGCGGGCACGACCGGGGGTATCCGCGCCATGAGCGATATCCGGCGGGACGGCTGGCGGTGGAATTGCCGCATGGCTTTATTGAGATCGGTTTTGGCGGGCGCCGGTATTACTATAATTCCGGGTTGTTTTATACGCATAGCGTGCGGGAATATGTGGTGGTGCCGCCTCCGGAGGGGATCGTGGTCTATCAGATCCCCGAGGGCTGGCACCGGGTAATGATCGACGGGCAGACGTATTATTCGTTCAATGGGGTTTATTATACCCAGATCCCGCAGGGGTACCGGGTGGTTCAGCCGCCGGCGCCGGTGGTGGTGGAACCTACGATCGTGGCGGTAAATTCGGTGCCCGAGCCGGTTTCGCAGGATTTCACAGTGAATATCCCCGATAAAAAGGGTAAGTATGTTACAGTGGTCATTAAAAGGTCGGCGGATGGATTTATCGGGCCCCAGGGCGAGTTTTATCCCGAGTTCCCTAAAGTTGCGCAGTTGCAGGCTATGTATCTTAAATAGGTGAAAGATTTATGAAAAGAACCGCAGTGTTGGTGTTGGGCCTGTTTTTTTCGGCGGGTGTGGTTTCGGCGGAGACGCTCGACTGGCAGACCTGCCTGCAGGAAGCCCGTCGGGCCCAGCCTGAACTGCAGTCGGCCCGGGAACAGTTTAACGCGGCCCTGGCCGACAAGGGCCTGGCCCGCAGTGCCCTGCTGCCGCAGATATCAGCTTCGGGTAATGCCGGAAAGTCCAAGGCCGCGGGCCGGAAAATAGCCGAGGCGTATTCTTACGGGGTCAGCGGACGGCAGTTGCTTTTTGACGGTTTTAAATCGGCCAATGACCTGGCCGCTGCCCAGGAAAGGGTTAAGTCCGCCGAGTTCGCTTACGATGTGGTTTCCTCTAATGTCCGGTTGAATTTATGGACGGCTTTCGTGGGGTTGTTGAGCGCGCAGGAAAATCTGGGCGTCGCCAGGAATATCCTGGTCCGCCGGAAACAGAATATGGACATGGTGGCTCTGCAATACAAGGGCGGCCGGGAACACAAGGGGTCCTTGCTGACCGCCGAGGCCAATGCCGCCCAGGCGGAGCTGGACCTGGTGGAGGCCGAGCGGAACATCGAGCTTTATCAGCGGCGGCTTACCAAAGAACTGGGGCGTAGCGCTTTTACGGCTTTTACGGTGACTGGCGACTTGACGGTGGGCGAGATCGATCGGAGCAAACCGGAATTTGAGAAGCTGGTGGAGAGCACACCATTATTACGGGAACTGGTTACCCAGAAAGAAGCCGCGCGCCTGGGGCTTAAGTCGGCCCGGGCTGATTTCTTTCCACAAATATACGCCGATGGCGGCGGGCAGAGAGGGGATGCCTCCTGGCCGCCCCGCACCGACAGCTGGTCGGCCGGAATAAGTGTTTCTTTTCCTATCTTTCAGGGCGGACAGCAACAGGCCGCGCTGGCAAAATCGCAAGCCAATTACCGGCAGTCGCAGGCCGATGAACGCAGTGGCCGCGACGGAGTCATCCTGACCCTGGCGCAAGCCTGGACGCAATGGCTTAATGATGTGGACCAGGTTAAGGTTCAGGAAAAGTTTTTTCAGGCCGCCCAACAGCGGGCCGAGATCGTGGAAGCGCAGTACAAGTCGGGCCTGACAACATTCAATGACTGGACCATAATCGAGGATGACCTGGTGCGTAACCAGAAAGCTTTATTACAGGCGAAAACCAATGCATTGCTGTCTGAGGCCGGATGGCTGCAGGCTAAAGGGGAGACGGTCGATGAATAAACGAAATATTATAATTGCGGCAGGGCTGGTGCTGGTTATCGCCGGAGGCTGGTTTTTCTTTGGCAAAAGTGCAAAGAAAGCTCCGGCGTACAAGCGGGTCGCCCCTTTTATTGGCAATATTGAAAGCGCCATTACCGCCACCGGCACGGTTTTGCCGCAGAACCGGCTGGAAATAAAGCCGCCGGTGAGCGGGCGCATTGAACAGATCATGGTCGAGGAAGGCCAGGTGGTCAAGGTGGGCGATGTGCTGGCTCTGATGAGCTCCACCGACCGGGCCGCCTTAATGGACGCGGCCCGTTTGCAGGGAGATGATACCAGGAAGAACTGGGAAGAAGTTTATAAGCCCACGCCTCTGCTGGCGCCGATCTCCGGCGTGGTTATTGTGAGGGCCGTTGAGCCGGGACAGACCGTTACCCAGGCCGACGCGGTGCTGGTGCTTTCCGACCGGCTGATAGTAAAGGCCCAGGTTGATGAGACCGATATCGGTAAAGTAAAACTGGGCCAGTCGGCGGTTATAACCCTGGACGCTTATCCCGGGGTGGAGGCGTCTGCCCAGGTGGATCATATTTCTTACGAGTCCAAGACCGTCAGCAACGTAACAATTTATACGGTAGATATTGTGCCTGCCATGGTGCCCGAAGTTTTCCGTTCGGGGATGAGCGCTAATGTCAAAATAGTTCAGTCGAGCGTAAAGGGGATTCTGCTGATCCCGCAAAAACTGGTCAAGACCGAGAATGGCAAGAGCTATGTTTTGCTGGGCCAGGGAAAGGGCGATGGAACGCATAAGGGCCCGCGTGCCGGCGGAAAGAAACCGGTGAGCCGGGAAGTTCAGCTGGGTGTTTCCGATGGCGAGAATGTGCAGGTGCTCGGCGGCATAACTATTGAGGACCGGATCTTGCAGGTGGTGGCGGTGAACGCTTCGGGTAAAACCGCGGCAAGAAGCGGGAGCAATCCGTTCATGCCTTCGCCGCCCGGGGGTGGCGCTCGCGGTCAAAACCGCGCCGCGCATTAATTGCCCCAGTCAGTTAGTGTTAAAGTGTGTTTAGGGGATCTAGAGATTAAATCGTTTTCGTAGGGGCCGACCTTGCTCCAGTCCCCGTTAGGGGATGTCGGCCCGGCATAGAAGCAGTAGCGGCTCTATTCTTTAACAATGACCACATAAGAACAGGCTAATGATGATCGAGTTAAGGAACGTCAGCAAAACATACCAGATGGGCGCCGAGCAAGTGCGCGCTTTGCAGAATGTGTCGCTTACCATAGAGCGCGGGGATTTTGTGGCTATCATGGGCCCGTCAGGGTCTGGCAAGTCCACGATGCTGCATGTTTTGGGGTTTCTTGATCGGCCCGATACCGGATCGTATTTTCTGAACGGCAGTGATATCAGCGGCCTTTCCGACGATCAGTTGGCGGTAATGCGCAACCAGACCGCGGGTTTTGTATTTCAGCAATTCCATTTATTGCCTCGGCTGACCGCGCTGGAAAATGTGGCTCTGCCTTTAACCTATGCTGGACGGCAGGAGCAGAAAGCGCGGGCTTTCGACCGGCTTAAGGCGGTGGGCCTGGCAGAGAGAGCTGGACATCAGCCCAATGAACTTTCCGGCGGAGAGCGTCAACGGGTGGCCATTGCCAGGTCACTGGTGAATGACCCGCTGATCATTTTTGCGGATGAGCCCACCGGGAATCTGGATACCAAGAGCGAAGCCGAGATCATGGTGATCCTGAAAAAGCTTAATGCCGAAGGCAAGACCATTGTAATGGTTACTCATGAGCGGGAAGTGGCCGAGCATGCCAAAAGAATTATTTTTATGAGGGACGGGAAAATTGTCTCGGATGAAGTCCGGTCGGCAACGGGAGCGCTGGTTGCGGCCATTGCGGGAGAGCCCAGGCTTCGTGAAGTTAAGCCCGCGGCAAGCGCCGGTTTAGCGGGGTCCGGCCTGGCTGTTTCGGGACGGGCCGCTTTGGCGGATCATTTGCAGCAGTCGATACATGCCATTCTTTCCAATCGTATGCGATCGTTCTTGTCCATGCTGGGCATCCTTATCGGTGTGGCGGCGGTCATTGCCATGTTGGCTTTGGGGCAGGGCGCCCGGGACTCGATCGCCAAAAGGCTGTCGTCGCTGGGTTCAAATTTATTAATGGTCAGGCCCGGCTCTTCCCAGGCGGGCGGAGTTTCCCTGGGTGCGGGAGCGGTTACGCGGTTCACTATTGCCGATGCCGAGGCCATGGCCCGTCTGCCGGAGATCCGGCGCGCTTCGGCCACGGTTTCCGGCCGGGTCCAGCTGGTGGCCGCCGACAAGAACTGGAGCACCCAGGTGCAGGGCACCGGCGTGGATTATGCCGAAATGCGGGCCGCGGTGCCAACAGCGGGGCGCTTTTTCGGTGAGGAAGAATTGCGTATGCGCCAGCGGGTGGCGCTGGTGGGCATGACAGTGGTGCGCCAATTGTTCGGTGAGGACGATCCTGTAGGCCGGGATATCCGGATCAATCGGGTCAGCTTTAAGGTTATTGGCGTCTTGCCGGAGAAAGGCGCCACCGGCTGGCACGACGACGATGATGTGGTGGTGGTCCCGGTGACCACGGCCATGTACCGTTTACTCGGCAAGCAGTATGTGGATTCGATCGATGCCGAAGTGGCCGATCCGGCTTTGATGGATGAAGCCCAGGAAGCCATTCGGGCCCTGATCATAAAACGGCAAAAGCTGGAGAAAGACAAGGCAGACTCTTTTCAGATCCGCAATATGGCCGAGATCCAGGCCACTTTGGAAAGCACCACCCAGACCATGACGCTTTTACTGGGTTCGATCGCGGCCATCTCACTCTTGGTGGGCGGGATCGGGATCATGAACATTATGCTGGTGTCGGTCACCGAGCGGACCCGCGAGATCGGTTTGCGCAAGGCTATCGGCGCTCGCCGCTCGGATATTATCGCGCAGTTCCTGATCGAGGCGGTGCTCATGACCGTTACCGGCGGGTTGATTGGGATCGTTCTGGGCATCTCGGCCGCCGCGCTTTTATCGGCCGTAGCGGGCTGGTCGACCAGTGTTTCTGTGGCTTCTATTCTTATGGCCACCACTTTCTCTATCGCCGTGGGCATTATTTTCGGCCTGCGCCCAGCCATGCGCGCCGCCGACCTGAATCCCATCGAAGCCCTGCGGTACGAATAGTTCAGCAAGCCATGCCCCAACTAAATAGATTCCCGTCAGCAGGGCCTTGACAATGGCGATAACGATTTTTGCCCCAATTATTTATTGTGCCCTCTGCTGTATTGATATATATTAACCTTCCAAATATGAAGAAACCCCTATTTTTCTTTGCCGCGGCAGGCTTGCTGGCTTTGTTTTATGCTGTGCAGTTCCTGGTTCCGGCTTATATCCAGTCTTTATTCGTGCACGGGCAGTTTACCCTGCTTAACCTGTTTACCGGAGTCTCCGGCCCGCAAAGCCTGGACTTTTACCTGGGGCGGGGAGAAGAGTTATTGTGGGGCCCGGCAGTGCAGGTTATCAGCGGTTTAATGCTGATACTGATCACTTTAGGGGCCTTAAAGAATATTTCCACGCACGGCTTCTTCTGGCTGATGCTGGGCTTCCTGATCCTTACCAAATGGAATGTGTTATTGTTCCCGCCTTACGGGGATTCGGTGGGCGGGCCTTTTGCGGAAGGCTGGTGGCTGGCCCAGAATAACTTTGATTATGCCGGGCTTTTGCGTGAGCCGGGTTACGCCGCTGGCGGCCCGCGGGTTTATTTTACCTCGGCTTTTCCCACCTACCTGGCCTTGATGTATAAAGCGTTCTCATCGATGCCGGTCTTCCTGGTGGTTAACCATCTGGTGTTCTTTGCCATGGCCGCGGCAGTGGCGGCCTGGGTGCGGTCGGTTGCCCGCCAGATATTTTGCAGCGAATCTGCCGGGTTGTTGGCGGCCGTGATCCTGTCCTGGCCGATCTTTCAGACCCAGTTGGAAGCGATCAACATGGAGTTGCCGTGCCTGTTCTTTGCCATGGCCGCGGCCTGGGCCTTGACCCGCGGTCAGATCCATAAAGCGGGCGTGGCGGCTTTATTGTCTTTGGCTTTCAAGGGTGCGGGAATATTCGCCTGTGCCGGATTCGTTGTTATCGCCCTCTTGGAGATCCGCCGGGAAGGCCGGTATGAACGTCGGGCCGCTTGGATCTGGTGGAGTATTGCCTTGTTGGCTCTTTGCGGCCTTTCGGTGGGAGTGAAGTATTGGCTGGGCGACCAGCACACCACCGGTACCATGATCGCGCCGTTCGCCGGCTGGCCTTCGCTCAAGATCTTTGCTATTACCTGGTTTTATCTGGCCAATATTGCGGTTCTGGCGGCCGCCTGGGTTTTGCGGCGGCGGGTGTCCGGACCCTGGACGGCTTGTTTTGCTGTTGATAAAACTTCCTGGCGGGCGAACCGTGTTATGCTGGTTTTTGCCGGGATGTGGTTCCTGCTGTTCCTGAATTTCATGGTGCTGGCGCCGCGCTATCGGGTGGCGGTTTATCCCTTCCTGCTGTTCAGCCTGTTCTGGACTTTTACCCGGTTGGTGCCGCAACGGGGCTGGCAGGTGGCGGTCTTGGTTATTACGCTATTAACGGTGCAATTCAATTCGTATGGCGTGAATAACACGTATATTCCGCCGGATTATGTCCTGCTGGAAGAAAACCTGCAGTACCGCAATGACTTAAGGCTGTACCAGAAACTGGCTCGGGTGGTAGAGGATAAGTATGCCGGAGCCGCTACGGTGGTGGCCCCTTTTATTGCCGCCCAGAAACTGGCTGTTCCGGCCTTTGGGTATGTCCGGGCCAATAACGGTCGGGACGTGGTGATCTATGGGTTCCCTTGCGTTTACGGCGGAGTGCGGGCTTATCCCGGGCTGGAAGCGCTGGATGTGCGCCGCACGATCTATACCACCATGGATATCGACCAGGGCAGTAAAGAAAGGCCCTATCCACTGCACCCTAATGATAAAGTGCTGGAAGTGGTGGAATGCGGCAACCGCAAGGCCTGGATATTCATGGGCGGCTTTGCTATTGATCTGATGAGAAAGATGCAAAATTATATGTTGATGCAGCAGAGGGCCAGAAAGATATGAAAGACCAGGTCGAAATATCCATTGTTTCTCCCGTGTTTAACGAAGAGGCCGGGATCGATTCTTTTTATCGTGAGCTCAAACGAGTTTGCCGGTCGGGGGAAATTGACCATGAGATAATCTTTGTGGACGATGGCAGTCGGGATAATTCTTTCCTGGCTTTGGCGCGCATACGCCAGGAGGATCCGCAAGCGGTGCGGGTCATTCGCCTGGCCCGGAACTTTGGGCACCAGCTGGCGATCACTGCCGGCATACGGGCGGCGCGCGGCAAGGCGGTGGTGGTGCTGGATTCCGACTTGCAGGATCCGCCGGCGGTCATTCCCGAATTCATCAAACGCTGGCGTGAGGGCAACGAGGTGGTTTATGGCCGGCGCACCGAACGGAAAGGCGAGACCTGGTTCAAAAAATGGACCGCGCATGTTTTTTACCGCCTGATCCGGGCCGCGGCCAAGGTGGATATAGCGGTGGATTCCGGCGATTTCTATTTGTTGGACCGCAAGGTGGTGGATATCATTAATTCCATGGAAGAACGGCATCGTTTCATCCGGGGCTTGATCGCCTGGATGGGTTTCCGGCGCTACGCGGTGGGTTATGTGCGCCAGGCCCGGCAGGCCGGACAGACCAAGTTCAGTATTTGGAAGATGGGCAACTTTGCGCTGGATGCGGTGATCTCTTTTTCGTTTGCGCCTTTGCGGGTGGCGTCCATTGCGGGGGCGGGTATTTCTTTTTTAGCTTTCCTGGGTATTCTGGCCACCATATATATAAAGTTGTTCACCCAATTGACCGTGCAGGGCTGGTCGTCATTGATGATCGCTATTCTTTTTATTGGCGGCATTCAATTGCTGGCTATTGGCCTGATCGGTGAATATGTGGCCCGGATCGGCGACGATGTCAAACACCGGCCATTGTATACCGTGCAGGAAACGCTGGAATAAATTTGGTGGTGAGGGATAAAGAAAAGGATGATCATGGATAATGCTTCAGAGAACAAACCGCAGGATTTCATCCGGGCTATTGTGACGGGGCATGTGCGCGAGCAGAAGTTTCCCGCCGGGATCGTGACCCGCTTTCCGCCCGAGCCCAACGGCTACCTGCATATCGGCCACGCCAAATCGATCTGCCTTAATTTCGGCATTGCCCGGGAGAACCAGGGACGGTGCAACCTGCGGATGGACGATACCAATCCGGCCAAAGAAGAGGTGGAGTATGTGGATTCAATTACCGGCGACGTTAACTGGCTGATCGCCGGCTGGGCGGATCATTGCCTGGGTTTAAAAGACGGCGCGCCGTTCTTTGCCAGTGATTATTTTGACCGGCTTTACGAGCTGGCCGAGGAGTTGATCAAAAAAGATAAAGCCTATGTGTGCGACCTGAGCGCCGAGGATACCGATGCTTTTCGCGGCGCCCCGGATAAGCCCGGCAAGGAAAGCCCGTTCCGCGGCCGTTCCAGCTCCGAGAGCCTGGACCTTTTCCGGCGGATGAAAGCCGGGGAGTTTCCCAATGGCGCGCGTACTTTACGCGCCCGGATCAATATGGCCGCCCCCAATGTGTGGTTGCGCGACCCGCTTTTGTACCGTATCCGCCATGTGGAGCATCATCATGCCGGCAACAAGTGGTGTATTTATCCTTTGTACGATTTCGCGCACTGCCTGAGCGATTATATTGAGGGCATTACGCATAGTATCTGTACCCTGGAATTCGAAGTCCACCGGCCTTTGTACGACTGGATCCTGGAAAGCCTGGACCTGCCGCGCCCCTGGCCGCATCAATACGAGTTTGCTCGTTTAAATATGACCTACACCATGATGAGCAAACGCCGGTTGCTCGAATTGGTGCAGAAAAAGAATGTCAGCGGCTGGGACGACCCCCGGATGCCTACAATCTCCGGTATGCGCCGGCGGGGGTATCCGGCGGCCAGCATCCGCGAATTCTGTCAGCGCATTGGCGTGGGCAAGGTGGAGAATACTATTGATCTTTCTCTGTTGGAATTTTGTGTTCGTGAGGATCTTAATAAAACTGCTCCCCGGGTAATGGCGGTGCTGGATCCGGTAAAGGTGGTTATCGAGAATTATCCGGTCGGGCAGAGCGAGGAGCTCGATGGCGTGAATAATCCGGAAGACCCTTCCGCCGGCACGCGCAAAGTGCCTTTTGGCCGGGAGTTGTTCATTGAGCGGGAAGATTTTCGTGAAGTCGCCTCCAAGGATTTCTTTCGCCTTACCCCCGGGCGCGAGGTGCGCCTGCGGTATGCCTATTTTCTTAAGTGCGAGAGCGTGGTGAAGGACGATCAGGGTAATATCATTGAGCTGCGTTGTACTTACGACCCGGCTACCCGGGGCGGTAATTCGCCGGATGGCCGCAAGGTCAAGGCCACTATCCACTGGGTTAGCGCCGAAAAAGCGGCGGGCGTGGAAGTGCGGCTGTATGAAAAGTTGTTCACAGCACCGGATCCCTCCGATGTCAAAGCGGGCGGTGATTATAAAGACAGCCTTAACCCTTATTCGTTAAAAGTGGTGGCCGACGCTAAAGCCGAGCCTTCCTTGCTAGCGGCCCGTCCGGGGGCTGTTTACCAGTTTGAGCGCCTGGGTTATTTTTGCGTGGATCCGGATTCGGCTTCGGGTCGGCTGGTTTTTAATCGCACGGTGTCGCTTAAGGACGAGTTTGCCAAACATAAGGTTGCGGCTGTTCAGAAATGAACAACTTGAAAACAGGACCATCAAATGCCAATCAATAAAGATCTGAAGCAGATACTCACATTGCTTTTGCTGTCGGCCTTGTTGTTCATTGTGGGCAACCAGGTGGTGAGCCTCACGAATCCCGACGAAGTATTTTACGCCGGTACGGCCAAAGAGATGGCCGAAAAGAATACCTGGCTGGTGCCGTATCTTTTTGGCCAGCCGCAGTTTGAGAAACCGATCTTAGGTTACTGGCTTATTCGCGCGGCGTTTCTGGTGTTTGGCACCACCGCTTTTGCAGCTCGTTTCTTTCCGGCTTTCTTTGCTTTGCTCGGCGTGCTGGGGGTTTATCTGCTTTGTGCGCGCGTATTCAATGATCGTAAGAAGGCCTTTTGGTGTGCATTTGTGCTGATGTCGGGCGCTCTTTATATTGGCCTGGCGCGTACGGTTTTTATCGACATGATCTTTAGCGTCCTGATCGGTTTTGCTCTGGGGGCGTTCTATCTTGGTTATCACGAACGGCGGTGGAAGCCGGCGGGAATTGTTTTGTTCTATGTTTTTGCCGCGCTGGCAGTGCTGACCAAGGGTTTGCTGGGGCTGACCATGCCTTTGGGTGCGGTCTTGTTGTTCCTGTTCCTGCGCAAGGAGCTTGGTTTCTTGTGGTGCCGGGCTTCGGCGCTGGGCGCCGGCCTGTTTATCCTGATAGCGGTGCCGTGGTATGCGCTAATGACCGCGCAGTTCGGCAGGGTATTCATTGATGAATTCTGGGTTAACGACCATATCCGCCGGCTTGCCGAGGCTGAACATGCGCACAATGACAAATGGTATTTTTATCCCGGCACGATCCTGGTGTGCGCTTTTCCCTGGACATTCTTTACCGCGGCGTCTTTCGGCCTTTTGTTCAGGAAACTTAAGGATAAAGCGTCTTCTCCGTTCTACTGGTTTTTGGCCTGCTGGATAATGGCGGGGTTCGCCCAGGTGCAGTTTGCGCATTCCAAGCTGGTAAGCTATATATTCCCGGTGTTCCCGGCCGTGGCTATTTTGACCGGGGATTATTTACGCGAGCTTTTTGCCGGTTCCATCAAGAAAGCCCGGGTCATGGTGTTTGTTACCCTGGCGGCTTTTTTGGCTTTGCCTTTCGCGATCACCGAGGCGGCGTTCCGGTATTCGCAGTATCTGGGCCAGCCCGACTGGCCGGAATGGTATGTGCGGGCGAATATATTGCATTTGCCCATCGAGCGCTCCGTACTGTTGGTGATACTTTTAGTGATGGCGGCCTTCTTTGTGATCATTATCGTGCAGTTCCGGCTGGTGTCCCGACGGATACGGTGGTTCCCTTACGCGGCGGCTTTTAACATGGCCTTTTTGTTCTTTACAGTGCTGGGCTTTGCGCCGTATGTGGAAGATTTTGCGTGCAGCCGCAAGGCGGGGGAGTATATCAAGGCGGAGCATCCGACTGCCGAACGGGTTTTGTGTTCCAAGATGATGGTGCGCGGGGTGCGCTATTATTCCGGCGCCGAGGTCGGGGTCTTAAAGTTGGGCGGCGGGGCTTTCTTTAGCGCGCATCCTATACCTTTCATTGCTTCAACCGATAAGTTGTTCGGCTATTTGCAAGGTCGGACGAATGTTCTGGCAGTGCTGGAGCGTAAGGATCGGGTGGATGTTTGTGACTCAATTAAAGGCCGCTATGATTGTGTTATGGTTAAAGAGTTTGGCAGTCAGTCGGTGATCAAGTTCGTTCCCAGGCCCTAGTGTGGTGATTCATATCTCTTTTTACTTTTAAATCACCACACTGGAGCAATGGAGCAATCGAAAATAGAGAAATAATAAAACATTAAGCTCCATTGCGGTCAATTTTCGATTTCCCAATGCTCTGCAAATATAAAGAAGCGTCAGAGACACTATACTAGCAAAGTTATCAAGAGAGGGGATTTGTGAACATAAAGGACCGTGTTAAGCGTTTGTTCAGGTTGCGTTTTGCTATTCTTTACCCGTTGGCTATCTTTGTGGCGGTGTTCGCCCGGGTTACTGAAGCGTCGATAATTTCGGGGTTGTGCTTTATGGTGCCGGGCATCTTTTTGCGTTTGTGGTCTAATAGCTATGCGGTTAAGACAGAAAAATTGACCACTTGCGGCCCTTATGCTTTCGTGCGTAACCCGTTGTATTTGGGCACCCTGTTCATTCTGTTGGGTGCGGTCCTGCTGGTGCAGATCTATCTGGTGGGTATGGTAGCTTTAATGGCTTTCACCGCGGCTTATATTCGTACTATTCGTAAGGAAGAATATTTGCTGGAGTCCATGTATCAGGATGATTATCGGGCTTATAAAAAAGCGGTACCGTCCATTATTCCGCGCTTGACGCCTTACGTTCCCGGCGAGCGCTGGCCCTTCAGTCTTGAGCGGTTACGGCGCAGTAAGGAGCACAAGGTTTTTATCTGGGCCGGTATCGGGATCATCGGGCTTTATCTCAAGGAAAAACTGTTTATTCAGAGGCTGGACTTTGATCAGCGCCTGCTGGCCCTGGTGGTCCTGGCCCTGACTCTGGCCGCCCTCGACTTGGCGGAGGAATCTAGCCGCCGGAAACAATCGGTTTAAACGGCTTTTTGCCAGGATTGTGGATATGAAAATGACACTTCCTCAAAACAAATACATGTTGGTCTCAGACTTCGACGGCACTATCACCCGGTTGGATTTTTACGACCTGGTGTGCCAGCGCTTTCCGAATATTTCCGGCGGGTACTGGCATCAGTACGAGGCCGGGCAGTTAACCCATTTTGAGGCTTTGCGCCTGATCTTCGCCGGTATCCGTGCGCCCGAAGCTGACCTGCTGGAGATCATCCGCCGGATGGATATCGATCCGGCTATCGCGGTTACGGTGGAACGTTTAAAAGCGGCGGGCTGGGGCGTGACGGTGGCGTCGGCGGGTTGCGAGTGGTATATTCGCCGTTTGCTGGCCGAAAAGAACGTGAATATCGCGGTGTATTCCAACCCGGGTGAATATTTTCCCGAGCAAGGCCTGTTAATGCGCTTGCCCGGGGAGTCGCCTTTCCTTTCGCCTGACCTGGGTGTTAACAAGGTGGCGGTGGTGCGCGCTGCGCTTAACAGTTATGAACGCGTGGCTTTTGCCGGTGATGGCCGTCCCGACCTGGCCCCGGCGTTGCTGGTGGCGCCCGAGCGGCGTTTTGCCAAGGCCTGGCTGGCCAAGAAATTGCACGAGATCAATGAAGGCTTTATTCCTTTCGAGCGCTGGTCGGAAGTGGGCGAACATTTGCTGAAAGAAGGTAGCGGCTTATGAGAAACACCTCGATCGATATCCCCACGCTGGTACGTATCAAGCCCGGCGCGCTGGACCGCCTGGGTGTTTATGCCGCCCGCAGCCGCTTCGACCGTGTGGTCCTGCTCTATAACAAGGACCTCGACCGCGCGCTGGTAAAGCGCCTGGACCAGTCCCTGGCCGGCGAGAAGATCGCGGTGCTCGGGCGGGTAGAGGTGGGCTCGTCCAGTTTTGAGCACGCGCAGGAGATCTTTATGACTTTTCCCGCCAAGGCCCAGGCCATCATCGGGATCGGCGGCGGAAAAGCTTTGGATGTAGCCAAATATGTTTCTTTTCTGGCCCGGGTGCCGTATATCGCGGCGCCCACTTCCTTGTCTAATGACGGTTTCTGCAGTCCGCAGTCCAGCCTGGAGTTCACGGGGAAAAGGCGTTCGTTCCCGTCGGCGATGCCCTATGGGGTGGTCGTGGATACCGCGGTTTGTTTAAGCGCGCCGCGGGTCCTTTGGCTGGCCGGGGTGGGCGATTCGGTGGCTAAAATAACTTCGGTTTACGACTGGAAGCTGGCTTTTCGCAAGCACGGCACCCAGGTGGACGATTTTGCGGCTTTGCTTTCGGATGCCACGGTGTTCCAGTTAATGGCCAAGCCCGACCATGACCTGGAGGGCATGCGGTTGCTGGCGACCGCCTTGATGCTTAACGGCATAGCCATGGGGATCTGCGGCTCGTCGCGGCCGGCCAGCGGCAGTGAACATTTGATCTCGCATGCGCTGGACCTGATCGCCCGGAAACCACGCCTGCATGGCCTGCAGGTCGGGCTGGCCACATATATGGTAAGCCATTTACAGGGGCGGGGGGAAGCGCGCATCGCCGCTTTGTTTGACACGACCGGTTTCTGGCAGGCCATTAAGGACGAACCGTTCTCGCGGGCCGAGTGGCTGACGGCCCTGCGGATGGCGCCGACGGTCAAGGACGATTTTTACACTATTCTTTCCGAGCCGGGGCGGATCGATGAGTTGTCGGATCTGCTGGACAATGACCCGCGGCTGAAAGGTTTGTTTACTTAAATTATGACGCTTATCATTGAATTCTTTCTTATTCTTCTGATGTTGTTCTTTAACGGCATTTTTGCCGCTTATGAAATGGCGCTGGCTTCCATTTCGCTGGCGCGGATCCATGTATTGATGGGGCGTAAAGTCAAGGGCGCCGAAGATGCGCATTTTATGAAAAGCAATATGGAGGCGAGCCTGGCGGTGGTTCAGCTGGGGATCGCGATCGTGGGCGCGGTGGCGGCCGCCACGGGGGGCTTAAGCGTGTCCGATATGCTGGCGCCGGTTTTGGTAGATAAATGGAATTTGCCTAAGGCCGCAGCGGATATATTGTCCCTGCTGGTTTTTGTGCTGCCGCTCAGCGCGGTGAGCACTATTTTCGCCGAGCTGGTGCCGAAGATGATCGCGCTGAACAACCGCGAGCGGGTTTGCTTGCAATTTTCGCCCATGATGCGGCGGCTGTTTTTGTTAATGCACCCGGTGGTGCGCTTGTTCGAACGGATCGTAAAGTGGATCATAGTCAAGACCGGCCAGGGGCGCAATACCCGCAATACCGAAGACGATCCCGGCTTGCATGAATTACAGGCCGCGGCGGCGCTGGCGCGGACCGCGCGGCTGATCGGTTCGCATCAGGAGAAGATCCTGCTGGCGGCGGCCACGCTTTCTTCCCGGCAGGTACGCGAGATCGCTATTCCCCTGAAAGATGTGTCGATGGTGGATATCGGCAATTCGTTATCGCAGGCCTTGATCCGGGCGCATATGGATATGCACACCCGTTTCCCGGTGCTGGAAAAGGCCGGCGATTTGCAAACGGTAGCGGGCTATGTGAATTTTAAGGATATTATTTCCGCGCTCAAGCTCAATCCCGAGGATCCTTCGGTGCGGGGGATCGTGCGCCCTATAAAGACGGTCAGCGGCGAATCCAGTATTTCGCAGGCCCTCGAGATGATGATCAAAGAGAAGCTGCATATCATGCTGGTCAGCGGCAAGCATGACCGCCTGGTGGCCATGGTGGCGCTGGAAGATATTATTGAAGAGCTGGTGGGCGAGATCGAGGATGAATTCGATCGTTTGCCGACGCATATCCACCCGTTCGCGGGCGGCTGGATCGTGGGCGGCGGTGTGCCAATGGCGGCTGTGGCCCAACAGGTCGGCCTGTCGTATCAGGGGAGCATGGAAGGAAAATTCGCCGACTGGTGTTCGGCGCATGGCTTGGACGAGAGCGCAGGCGGTGAAGTGGCGGAGGCCGATGGCCTGCGCGTTATCGCCCGTAAATTCCGCCGCAAGAAGGTCAGCGAGGCCGCGGTGTCCGGAAAGGTGAGCAATGGATAGTTGTTGCGACCGTGACTTGTGGTGGATTTCTTTCAGTTGGGGGTGCTGATATTTACTAAATATTTAATTATCAACCGTTGGATATAGTACTTTCATTATGAAAGCATCACCGAATCCGAAGTCGAACAAGTCATGATTAAATGGCATTAATTTTTTCTGGGTTAAAAGTTTATGAAAGAAAAAAGTTTGCAAATACGTAACAGCACCGCGGAATTCTTGATCTTTACAGGTCAATCGGGCGATAAAAGCATTGAAGCGCGGTATGAAGACGAAACGATCTGGCTGACACAAAAATTAATGGCTGAATTGTTTGATGTCGCTATCCCGACAATTAACGAGCATCTTAAGAATACTATTTCAAGCAAGGAAGTCGACGATAAGTCAGTTGTTCGGAAATTCCTAATAACTGCCGCGGATGGCAAGAAGTACCATACGAATTTCTATAATCTGGACATGATTATTTCAGTTGGATATCGGGTGAACTCTTTGCGTGCCACGCAATTCCGGCAGTGGGCAACCCGTGTTTTGAAAGACTTCGCAATAAAAGGGTATGTGTTGGATAAGAAGCGGCTGGAGAATGGCGCTTTTCTTGGCGAGGACTACTACGAAAGGGTATTGGAGGAAATCCGCGAAATACGCTTGAGTGAGCGGCGGTTCTATCAAAAGATCACGGATATTTACTCTACCAGCATGGATTATGACCCCCGGTCTTCTATCACCCAGGATTTTTTTGCGAGGGTGCAAAATAAATTGCATTTTGCGATTCACGGACATACGGCCGCGGAATTGATTGTAAGGCGGGCAGACAGCCGCAAGAAGCACATGGGATTAACGGCATGGGAAAAAAGCCCCGATGGCAAGGTATTAAAGAGTGATGTGATTGTGGCGAAGAATTATTTGAGTAAAGACGAAATAGAATCGCTGGGACGAATTGTTAACGCGTATCTGGATTTGGCCGAAGATCGGGCGCGCCGAAGAATGCCAATGACAATGGAAGATTGGTCAAAGCGTCTGGATATGTTCTTACAGGTCGCAGACAGAGACATTCTGAAAGACAGCGGGAAGATAACAGCTCAGATTGCCAAAGCACATGCTGAAAGCGAGTTCGAGAAATATCGTATTGTTCAGGATCGTTTATTTGAAAATGATTTTGATCGTGAAATAAAACGTCTTGAAAATAAAAGGGATAAATGACCAAATCAATGACCGAATCCGAATTCGAACAGCCCGCGGTGTCTGGAAAGGTGAGCAATGGATAAGCTCCTGGTGGTCTTTCTGGGTGGCGGTATCGGTTCGGTTTTGCGGTTTTGCCTTTCCGGCGCGGTACAGCGCGCGGTGCCCGGCAATTTCCCATTCGGCACCTTGACGGTTAATCTGGCCGGTTGTTTTATCATCGGGGTGCTTTGGGCGTTAAGCGGACGCGTTAACCTGCCATTCTTGGCCAGCGCTTTTCTTTTTGCCGGAGTCCTGGGCGGATTTACCACGTTCTCTGCTTTTGGCATTGAAACCATAGCGCTGATCCACGGCGGCGCCTGGCGTCCGGCCTTATTGTACGTGGCGCTAAGCAATGCACTCGGCCTGTCCCTGGCCGCGCTGGGTTATTACCTGGTCACCCTGGTGCGGATTTAATTCGGGAGTATTGATCAGCAGATAAATTGGCACAACTACTAATAATATTTTATACTTTCAACAGGCACATAGCTCTGGGGATCGTTATGAGATATTTGAAAGTAGTCAACCACTTTATATGGCGAAAGATTACAGCATCCGTTGTTATTTCGGCATTTTTACTGACCAGCGGAATTGCGCCAGCCCGCTATGCTAATGCCCAGGAATTTTATCTGCCGCAACCGGGCCTTCGAATCGGCCTTAGTCCTGCGTTTGATCCTCCATCTTTGAAAGGGGTGAAAATTGACCCAGTTAACCCTTTGCTTATGGATTTCATTCTTGACCGCGGAAATTCCAGAGTTTCTTCGGACCAATTAGTATTGGACTCAACTCGCCTTGTTAAATACTTCCTGGCTGCTTTGACGGTGCCAGAAAAAGACCTCTGGGTCACCCATTAGAAGGCTTGTGTCAAGAGAAAAAAGCTCCGCCCCGTCAAA